>JBIIJD010000008.1:0-109331 GCA_044234105.1 Aureliella sp.
AGTGAGACTGGAATGAAGGTAGGCTCAGCGGGACAGTGGGCGAGCTTCTTTCGCCACTGGTAGAAGCTGGGAACCGAGACGCCTTCACGCCGGCAAAACTCATGAACCGTGAGTGAACTAGCGCGGTGGCGACTCTCATTTCCAATCAAAATGACAAATCAGAAATTATAAATAACAAATAATAAATCTTCTGACACTTTGCGGTCGGCTTTGGATGCGTGGATCATCTTTGCCCATGGCTTGTAGCTTCTTGGTGACCAAGTCAAGTTACTCGCTAACCGCATCGAGTTGATTTAGCTCCAGATCGAGTTCTGTTTTCCAAAGCTCATCAGCACTACACTGGGCCAGTGGCTTGCGATACGAGTCAATTTTAGCTCTCCCGGTGTTCCAGGCTTTCTCCCCTATATCGATGGTAATACCGTGATTGACGAACTAGGCGCGAATTTTCATTATTAGTTGTTCCTTGGGTTTGGGGTTGGAAGATTGTGACAGTGGTCGTTACTAGCGACCCGAGATCACGGGTCTGAGTCGCCAGATTTTATTCGAAGGGCTCCGGCCCCAAACCCAGGACTTACATGGATTCGTTACAGCGACCGCTTCACGTCACCCTACTTTTAGTCCGACGAACTTCTTGCCAATTGGTTAGCCAACGTAAATGATGAACCACATAGACCAATCGATCCATTGGAACAATTATGACGAACAATTTGCTTCACATCACGATGATCTCTGTGCCGATGCCGTATCATTTGGTCATTACATTTTTCAAAGGCGATCATTGAAAAGTGTCTATAAATCCGATGCGATTCGGGAACACGGTGGACTGGACGGTTCTAAAAACTATAATTGACTCTGCCCGTTTTTGAACTCAGCGACTTTTGAACTCAGCGACCCAGCATAGATCCGCAAGCGGTTCCTTCCCAACAAAGTAGACAGTATGTCGCCAATCAACGCTGCCATAATGCTAAATGCAGCACTCGAAATAGATCGACCGATGCGCCTCTTTGGTGAGCGCAAGGGATTGATGATTCGCCTTTGTATGCATCTGGCGATTTTCTACGTTGGTATTTGCTCCTGCTGGTGTCATTCAGCAGAAATCGACAAGACCGCTTCAACACCGGCGTCGCTAGGCATGGTTACGTTTGAAGCCGACGTGCAGCCCTTGCTGACTCGTTTTGGATGTAATTCTGGACCATGCCATGGAAAATCACGAGGCCAAAACGGTTTTGCGCTTTCATTGCTGGGGTTTGACTCCGATTTTGATTATTCAGCCATCGTCTTGAATTCTCGCGGCAGGCGATTGCAGCACAGTGCTCCCGAAGCTAGTCTGTTGCTGCGTAAAGCGACTGGGCAGGATGCTCACGTGGGAGGTGCTCGTTTTGGAACGGACAGCCCGTATTACGAGTTGATTCGTCGATGGATTGCCGACGGTGCTCCGCGAACACCAAGTGACGCGCCCAGATTGGAGCAAGTTCGATTGTCTCCAGATCGGCAAAGTCTGTCCCCAGGGCAGGCGGCTCCTTTACAAGTGCTTGCCGAATATTCCGATGGTTCGGTACGTGACGTGACCGATGCGGCAGCATTTGACTCGAACGACCGCAACGTGGCCAATGTCGATTCGAGTGGCCTAGTCCAGGCGGGTGATTTGCCTGGCGAGACGGCAATCATGTCGCGCTACATGAACCATATCTCCGTTTGCAACGTGACCATTCCGCTGCCTGGACAGCTTGCACAAAGCGATTACGAAAGCTTGCCGCGCAGCAACGATATCGATGAATTGGTAATTCAGAAGCTACAGTTGTTAGGCTTGTGGCCAGCGCCGACAACCAGCCAGTCAACACTGCTTCGCCGCACTTACTTGCGGTTAATCGGCCGAATGCCCACTGCTCAAGAAGCCAGAGCCTATCTTGAAGACACTTCTCCTGACAAACACGCAAAATTGGTAGATCACTTATTGGAGCAGCCTGAATATGCTGACTTCTGGGCTAACAAGTGGGCGGACCTGTTGCGTCCCAATCCGTATCGAGTTGGCATGAAGGCTGTTTTCACCCTGGATTCTTGGCTCAGGCAGGTTCACCGTGAGAATATGCCCTATGACGCGTTTGTGACTCAGTTAGTTACCGCTCAGGGCAGTACGTGGCGAGATGGTCCAGCGGTTGTCTATCGAGACCGTCCTGACACGGTTGAGATCGCTTCATCGATGAGCCAACTGTTCTTGGGAATTCGACTAGAGTGTGCCAAGTGTCACCATCACCCGTTTGAAGTCTGGAGCCAGGAAGATTTTTATGGCTTTGCAGCCTTTTTTTCTCGCATTGGACGCAAGGGTTCAGGGTTGTCACCACCCATCTCTGGCGAAGAGGAGATGATATTTAATGCACCCAGCGGAAATCTGGTCCACGAAAGGACGGGGCAGGTCGCTCAACCTAAAACACTGACTGGCGAGTCGCTGCAGTTGGGGCCAGATTCCGATCCGCGCCAGGTACTTGCTGCTTGGATGACGGCTGATGAAAACATGTACTTCCCACGAGTGATGGCCAATCGCGTATGGGCAGAACTGATGGGCTTGGGAATAGTTGAACCGGTGGATGACATCCGTGCCACCAACCCCGCTTCCAACGAAGCACTGCTTGACTATCTAGCTCAAGATTTTCGGCAGCATGGATTCAACGTGAAGCATCTGATTCGTCGAATAGCTATGTCGGAAACCTTTGCCCGCGCCAGTCAACCGGGCGAGCGCAATAGTACCGACAATCGCAACTTCTCAAGATATTATCGCCAGCGAATCGGAGCGGAGACGCTTTTGGATTCAATCAATACCGCTCTGGGCTCCACAGAAAAATTAGACGCCATGCCGACGGGCAGCAGAACCATGCAAATTTGGACTCACCGCGTGCCGTCGACGTTCCTGGATACTTTTGGAAGGCCCGATGCAAATTTAGATCCACCCTTTGATCGATTCGACGATCTGACCACACCACAGATGCTGCACTTGATGAACTCGCAGGATCTCGAAAGCAAGCTATCGGCTGACGAAGGACAATTGGCCAAGCTGGCAACCAGCCAGTTCAGCAATGCCCAGTTGATAGAGGAATTGTATCTGAGTCTCTACTCACGCATGCCGACCGATGCAGAAATGGAGAGAGTCGTGGCAACTTTTCCGAAGGATCCACAACCATCACGTCTAGCCGCACTGCAAAATTTGACTTGGGCATTAATCAACACCCCCGAGTTCTATTTTGTCGACTAGTCGCTGCACACAATTGGTGATTCTCTCCTGAACAGTTTCATCGTATGGCGCGCGATGACCATACTCCTGCATACCAGTAGTGCCCTCGTAGCCGCCTTCGCGAAGCACTCGCAGGCTGGGCACATAGCTCAACAGGTCATTGTTGTAGCCGCACACCCATGTCGTGCTCCAACCATATTTCTCTTTGAACGCCAGTGAGTAGTCGACCACCGTTTCACCTGTTAGAGCGATCCAAGTGAGCTGCGATCCCAATCGCCATACCTGGATCGGATAAGGGACTTGGCTGGGTAGTTTTCCGAGCGTTGTGTATTGATTCAGGAAATGCTGAAACTCTCGCTGCTGCATGCCGGTCAATCGAGGGAGCTGTTCTTGTACCTGGGGCATTGAAGGACCCGGCTGCAGTGATAATTCGATCGATTCCAATGCTGACTGCAGTGGGCCGGAAACTTTCTGACTACCTTCCTGAACGGCTTGCCGGACCGCTTCAGCCAAGATTTCGCCGTACATGGCTGCGAGGTCAATCGCTGCCTGATCTTTGCCACGGATGCGCGGTAGAGGATTGGCATCTCCGCCACAGTTCTGAACAAACAGGCAGATCGCTCCCGGATACGACTGCTCCAGCGAGATCTGCGCAAAGCCAGCGTAGTCGCCATTGACACTAAGGCCGCCTAAAGCTGTTGTGTGACATGAATATCCAAAAACAATGGCTTTGATTTGATCGCCAGACTTGACGGTCAGGACTGGCACATCGTGATCGACGGGACCGGGCAAGCTTCGGCTGTCTGGACCACGAGACCGACGTCGGTTGACTGCTATGCCTGCCAGTCCATGTCCAAAATGAAGTTCTGCAGGACCGACATCAGCCAGCGCACGATCAATCACTTCGGCATACTGCTGATAGACATAGTCCGTATATCGATCGCGGGCCAGTGTCTGTTCCTGAGTCAATTCATAATAGAGCCAAAGCACGTCGGCGGTGACTGGACAACTGTGGTTGTGAGATGTATTCAGGATCAGTCGATGGCGCTCTAGACCGTGCTTGGCTTTGGCTGATCCAGCGATCTTCTGAACCATCTGTTCGCTCAGCCCTACCAAATCGGCGGTAACCACCACGTGGATATCACCCGAGCCATATTGCAAGGCCATTGCTTTCAGCCAAATAGGATGATCCACTCGCTGTGACATTCGTGTCGGTCCTCCGTAACCAGCAAGCGGTACCGATTCAGTCGGCGTGATTTCAGTTCGTGCCACCCCCACGTTCCATTGACCAAGCGTGAAATCCTGACCAGCCAAGAAGCCCGCACTCCAGCCAAGCAAAACAGTGAGCCAGGTTGCTCGGGTTAGCCGATGGTGATCGATGGTTGCTACTAGCGACTGGCTCATGGACTAGGTCACTTTCTGTTCATACCGATCAATTCAAGTGTCTACCTATAGTTCTCGTGGCACTGGACACAACTCTGGCCAAGCTTGCCAGCGGCAGTGCGAGCCAACTGAGCTTGCTGAGATTCAGCCGCAAAAGCGACCTGCTGAGCAGACTGAAGCATTTCATTTGCCAATTGAACAAAGGTGTCATCTTCCGCATTGGGCATACCCTTAGCTAGCGCGAGTTGTGCCAGAACGGCAACTAATTGTGAGTTTGTCTGCAGTTCGGAAGCGTTTTTCTTGAATTCCGACTCGTTGGCCGAGAACGGTTTGATTGCTTGAGAATAGGATCGATCGACAAGCTGCATCAGAGGCACGATATCGATCAAGTTGCCTGCTTGAGATTCAGTAGCCTCCGCAGACGAAAGTGCTGAACCGCTAAGCAACTGTTCTAAGTCCTGCATGCGAAGCCGAGCCTCTTCGAATACCTGTCGCGAACCCACTTTGGTGTTAGCTGCAACACGACTCATCAAAGTACTAGCTGCTTTGGCGCTTTTCTGCCAACGCACTGGCTGAGGATACTGGTGGACGATGGTAAAGAGCGCCGCCAACAGTGAGAACTCTTTTCGAGCTTCGGCAAATCCGCCGCCGGCAAAAGCCGTGGGAGTAGTCACGATCTTGTCCAGACGCAGCTTAGTCTCCTTGATCAGATCTTCAAGCGACTGGACGGATATCAGCGACTTCCAATCGATACGCTGATTGCTTCCGCTAGGGTCTCCAGACACCACCTCGTTCGCTGTGTCGGTGGCCGGTTGCTCCGGGTTGGCTGCGTTGATTGAAGGGCTCTTGGAAAGCTGGTCCGAATCCGACTTTGGGCGAGGGCCTTTGAGAGCCTGACTGACTTCTGGAAAGAATATCCCTTCAAACTGCCCAGGCGTAAATTTTGGCGGCTTGGCTCGGGCGGGCAATTTAGTACTCTGTCCCAAGGCGGTGTCGCACCAGGCAACTAACAGCACTGGCAGGATACTCAGATAGGCAAATCGACTCATTGGTCCACCAAAATCCGTACTATAACGTATCCGAAAACTTGGGCAAACTACTGGTAGTTAGCGTTTTATGGGGAGACTTTGGCTGATACAGAGGGTAGTACCAAGCACGATTCCATGCCGATTAGTGCGGAAATCCGAGCCCGAATCAAGTGGGTGTGGCAGTGCGATAGCCAATAATGGTCCGCATCGCCGTTGCAATGCGGAAGTCGGAATAGAAGGGGTCTTACGAGGATTGCCCGCGCTGCCTGTCCGCTGCCTGAATCCGCCGCAAACCTAGTCCTGTTCAATAAATTTGGACCTCGACGAAAACCAACTTTGCGGCTACATTACTCGCCTAAACCGGAATTCAATTGAAGTGGAGTCGTGCTTTGCGACTGTCCGACAAACCCATGGGTGGCGGGTTCTGGCAAGCAAAAGGGGAAAGTGTTGTGCGAAAGCCAATCATTGTAGGCAATTGGAAGATGAATTTGCTGCGAGAAAGCAGCTTGGCGTTAGTTCGTGGGTTGTTGGATCAGTCCTTGCCAACCGATCAAGTTGAAATTGGCGTCTGTCCCGCTGCCGTCTACTTACACGATGTCGGTGCGGCTCTTCGCGGCAGTCCGATTGGACTAGGAGCCCAAAATCTGTACCACGAACCGGAAGGAGCCTTTACGGGCGAGGTCAGCGGAGCCATGTTGCGAGACTTGGGCTGTCGCTACGTGATCTTGGGACACAGCGAGCGAAGACAGTTTTTTGGCGACACCGACGCTTCCGTTCAGCGCAAGACGCTAGCGGCATTGCAGTATCATTTGACGCCTATCGTATGTGTCGGGGAATCTCTGGCGGAAAGAGAGTCTGGTCAAACGGCCCAAGTGATTGAAACTCAGGTTCGAGATTCTCTAGCAGGCTTTACAGCTCAGCAAGGTAATCAACTGGTGATTGCCTACGAACCGGTCTGGGCAATCGGCACGGGTAAGACAGCAACTCCAGCGCAGGCGGAAGAGGTCCATGCTCAAATTCGCGGGTTGTTGACCGAGCTGTTTGGAAGCCAGGTCGCCCAGTCCATTCGGATTCAGTATGGTGGCAGTGTCAAGCCAGAGAATGCGGCTGAGTTGATGAGCCAACCAAACATCGATGGAGCGTTGGTAGGCGGTGCCTCGCTGAAGGCAAGCACTTTTGGTGCGATATGCAGCGCCAGTTGTGGTCAAGCGGCCGGGGTAAGCTAGCAGAAATTAGTGAGTTGCAGTTGTCGTTGTAGGGCGGGGCAATCGGTCCCTTGAGATGTTGGTCGTGACCCCGAAAAATTTTTTGATTTGCCCTGGGGCAGTTTTTACAGTTAACCATTAGGAATATACGCATGTTGTTTGCATTGGCATCACACTATTTCTTTGGAATCACTATTTTTGTGACTTCCGTTTTCTTGATTCTTCTGGTACTTGTTCAGCGCGGGCGTGGCGGCGGAATTGCTGGAGCACTGGGCGGAGCTGGTGGTCAAAGCGCTTTTGGAACCAAAGCTGGCGACCTGTTTACTCGCATCACGGTAGGCGTAGCCACCGTTTGGATTCTATTGTGCTGCTTGGCCATTCTTGTTTTGAAAGACAAAGATTTTTCAACCGGTGTGACCGATGATGCAAAGGCTACTGTAGCAAGGGGCGTTGGTTCGTCAGGCACTGGTGGAACTACCGACGCTGCTGGCAATGCGAACGCTGTCGGGCCAGCGGAAGCGACCGCGCCAGCCGCTTCGGAAACCACTCCGGCGGCAACTGATATAGCTCCAACAACAGAAGCCGCGCCTGCTACCGAAGCTGCGCCAGCGGCTGGTACTGCACCTGCATCAGGGACAGAATCGGCTGCGGTTACAGAACCGACGGCCGACAACACAGCTTCACCCGTTCCAGAAGCACCGGCCGACGGTCAAACGACAACGCCACCCCAGTAGGATAGCCTGCCAAACTGACTTAGTTAAACGTATGGCCGCGTTCCACACCTACCTTTTGCACAAGCGGATATGCCATTGTTAAGCATGACAGGCCATGGCGAAGGTCACGTTGCCCATCCGCGCGGCGGCACGATTGGTGTTGAGGTACGTACGGTCAACAATAGGCATCTGAAGTTGAATCTGCGGACAGGATCTGGACTGGGCTCTCTAGAGCCGGCCATTGAGACGCTGATCCGGTCTCGCATTCGACGTGGTTCCGTACAGATGAACGTCAATTGGATGGGCCGGCCGCAACTAGACCTGTATCAAATTCAAGCTCCTGTCGTTCACAGCTATTTGCAGCAGTGCCGGAATTTGGCTGAGCAGTACGGTTTCGATACTCAGGTGACTTGGGCCGAATTGCTAGCTCTGCCGGGCGTTTTGACTGAGACCTATGGCACGCGCGACGATAGTCCAGAGCTAGAAGCCATAGTGCTGCAAGCGGTCAATGAGGCTCTGAATCAGGTTGAGCATACCAGGGCCACCGAAGGGGCATCGATGGCACGTGAACTGGATCAGCAGTTACAAAACCTGCGTAGGCTAACCGACGAAATCGACGGTCGTGCCCCTCAGATTTTGGTCGAGTATCGCCAACGACTGAAGGCTCGCGTGACGTCCGCACTCGCTGACGCATCGGTCGGTGGAACGACTGCGATTCAGGTTTGCGACCAGGATTTGATCCGAGAAGTAGCTCTCATGAGCGACAAAACCGATATTCGCGAAGAAATTGTTCGACTAAATAGCCATTTTGTTCAGTTTCACACGCTGATTCACGGTTCCGAAAGCCACGGTCGTCGACTAGACTTTTTAATTCAGGAAATCTTTCGCGAAGCCAACACCATTGGCTCCAAGGCTAGCGATGCCGCAGTGGCTCAGCAGGTGGTCGAAGTCAAGACGATCTTGGAACAAATGCGTGAACTGGTACAAAACGTGGAGTGAGGGAATTGCCTGCAACGTGCCGTTTGATCATCGTTTCGGGACCGTCAGGGGCCGGCAAAAGCACTGTGCTGCGTAAGCTGCTTTCCGACTGTCCACTGCCGATCCAGATGAGCGTATCGATGACCACTCGAGCGCCTCGGGCTGGCGAAGTGGATGGTCGCGACTACAGGTTTGTAACGCATGACCAGTTCCAAACTTTGCGTGCCGCCGATGCGTTCTTGGAATGCAAAGAGGTATTTGGGCGAGGCGACTGGTACGGGACTTTGCGGGAAACAGTTCACGCCGGATTGACCGAAGGATGTTGGGTTTTGCTTGAGATTGATGTTCAGGGAGCGCTGGCGGTCATGCACGAGTACCCTGAAGCGATCAGTTTTTTTGTTCACCCAGGATCGCTTGACGAACTGGAAAAGCGGCTCAGGGGGCGCGCAACGGATAGCCAGCAGGCTATCTCGCGACGGTTAGAAGTAGCCGCCGTCGAAATGCAGTCCATTGCCAAATACCGATACGAAATTATTAACTGCCAAGTCGAACAAGCGGCAGGCGAAATATGTCAACTGTTACATCAACACGATAAGGAGGGCAATTATGCTCGAAGCACTTAAAGAAGAAGAGATCGTCAACAAAGTTGGGGGACGTTTTAAGCTGTCCACTTTGATCCAGAAGCGGTTGGTACAACTCAATCGTGGCAGCCGTCCGTTGGTTGAAACGATCGCAACCGACAAGATGGAAATTGTTCTGCAGGAGATCTTGCAAGACAAGATCACACTTACGGAAGCCGGTGAACCAGCTATCGTTGGTGGCGAAGGCAACGTGGATTACTTGGATATGGATAACCTAGAGCTGTAGCATGGCGGCGCGCATCGTAGTGGGAGTCGGCGGTGGAATCGCGGCGTACAAGGTGGCCACAGTGGTTAGCCGCCTGGTACAGCGGGGACACCACGTAGACACAGCGATGACCACTGGAGCGACTCGTTTTGTTGGGCCAGCCACTTTCACCGCTCTGTGTGGACATCCGGCGGTGGTAGACACCTATGATCTCAGATTTCCACTGGGGGCTCATATCGAATTGACTCAGGATGCGGATCTGATGCTGATTGCCCCTGCCACAGCTCGGTTGCTGGCCAGTTGTGCGCACGGACTGGCGGACGATCTGGTTTCTACGCTGTACCTATCCTGCGCTGGAAAGGTGCTTATGGCTCCCGCAATGAATTGCCAGATGTGGGAAAAGGCAGCAGTTCAGCGCAACGTAGCTCAGTTGACTCAGGACAACGTGTCCTTTGTCGGACCGGAACAGGGGTGGCTCAGTTGTCGCCAACAGGGTCTGGGGCGTATGGCCGAACCCGAGCAGATTTTGCAGGCCATCGAGCAACTGCTGGGATCATAACGAACAGGTATACTCACGAGAGCCAATCGCGATGGCGAGAATTCTGATTACCTCTGGTCCAACGCGCCAGTATCTTGATCCCGTGCGATATTTGACCAATGCCAGCAGCGGGCGAATGGGCAGCGCGCTTGCCGAAAGCGCTCTACAGGCTGGGCATCAAGTGACGGTGATCACTGGCCCGGTCGGTATCGAATACCCTTCGGGGGCAAACGTGCATCAGGTGGTGACTACGCAGCAGATGCTTGAGGCTGCGGAACAACTTTTCCCGATGCATGACGGTTTGATTGGGGCTGCGGCACCCTGCGATTACATGCCTCAGAAAATTCACACAGAGAAAATCACCAAAGATGGCCGACCGCTGCAACTGGAACTGATCGAGACACCTGACATCGTTGCCACCGTAGCCAGTCGCAAGCGGGCCGGTCAGTGGGTGGTAGGCTTTGCCCTAGAGACCGAAGATCAGCGTTTTCGAGCCATTGTGAAAATGCAACGCAAGTGCTGCGACCTGATGGTCAGCAACAGTCCCACAGCGATCGACTCGGATGACAACGAAGTGGAGATCTTGACGCCAGATAGCCTTACGCTGGCACAAGTATCCGGTACTAAACTTCAAGTAGCACAAGCGATCATCAAAGCGATCCATACGAGATTGTTGCCTGGCTGATCAGAGCATCGGTCCCGGAAATATCGATAGTAATCGTTCACACAGTTTGTAGGGTGGGACAACGCTCTCCGCTTAGAATCGTTATCCAATTTCTTGTCACCGATCTGGCTGGAAAGCCACGGAGTAAAGAGCATTGACTGCAAGCACCACAGAAATTGACTTAAACATTCGCCTGGGGCGACTGAATTTGCGTAATCCCATTTTGGTGGCTTCGGGTACTTTTGGATATGCGCGCGAGATGGCTGGAGTGGTCGACCTGAGTACCTTGGGCGGAATCCTGCCGAAAACCATTACACTCAATCCGCGTATAGGGAATTCGCCTTGGAGAACTATTGAAACGGCCGCCGGGCTTTTGAACTCAATCGGCCTGGATAACGATGGCGTAGACTATTTTACGCAGCACCACCTGTCCTATTTGCGAACCCTTGATACAGCGATTGTTGTCAGCATCGCAGGTAAGAGTCGCGATGAATTTGTAGAGCTTGCTCGACGTATCGAAGCTGCCGGAGGTGCGACTGCGCTAGAGCTGAACATTTCCTGTCCCAATGTCAGTGGCGGCGTGGACTTTGGAACGGACCCGCTGGCCTGCCAGCAGGTTGTCGAATCGGTGCGTCAGGCTTGCAATTTGCCGCTGCTGGCCAAGTTAACGCCTAATGTTACGCGGATTGCCGATGTCGCCAGAGCGGCTCAAGCGGGTGGTGCTGACGCGATAAGCTGTATCAACACCCTATTGGGAATGGCGATCGACTGGCGGCGTCGCCGACCGATCCTTGGTAATGTACTGGGCGGACTGAGCGGCCCGGCGATCAAACCGGTAGCCCTACGCTGCGTTTACCAGGTAGCACGATCTGTCCAAATTCCCGTGGTTGGCATCGGTGGAATCGCGACGATCGACGATGTCATGGAGTTTATGGCCGCCGGTGCAAGTGCGGTTCAAGTGGGAACTGCCAACTATTATGATCCTCAAGTTAGCCAGCTTTTAGTGGATCAATTGCCTGTAGCTTTGGCGGAACTGGGAGTACAATCTGCATCCCAGGCGGTAAAGACGTTTTAGGCAAGTCACCTGTTTTGCTAACTGAGATTGATCACGAAAGCCATGCGCGTATTATCTGGAATACAACCCACTGGACGATTTCACTGGGGCAACTACTTTGGAGCGATCCAGCAGTACATTCAATTGCAGGAAGATCATCAAGGCTACTATTTTATTGCCGATTTACACGCCTTGACCACCGTGCGCGACCCTGAACTCTTGAGGCACTACAAGCGCGAAGCCGCTTTGGATCTATTGGCCTTAGGGCTTAATCCCGCGAAAGCGGTGCTATTTATGCAATCCGATGTGCCGGAGGTATCGCAGCTCACATGGATCTTGATGACCTGCACACCCATGGGATTGCTGGAGCGATGCCACGCCTACAAGGACAAAAAGGAACGCGGGTTGACCGCCGATGCCGGATTGTTCACCTACCCGGTGCTGATGGCTGCAGACATCCTAGCGTACGATGCAAACTGGGTTCCGGTGGGCCAAGACCAAGTGCAACACATCGAGGTCTGTCGCGATTTAGCCAACAGTTTTAATCATCTGTTTGGGCAGGCCTTTGTGTTGCCCGAAGCGAAACTTCTGAACCAGGCTGCCAAGGTCCCTGGAGTAGATGGCGAGAAAATGTCCAAAAGCTACAACAATACCATCGAACTGTTCGAAGAGCCCAAGGCCATGCGCAAAAAGATCATGCGTATATCGACGGACAGCCGCCCTATGGAACAGCCCAAGGAGCCAGATTCAGATCACTTGTATCAGCTCTATCAACTGTTTGCTTCTCCGGATCAGATTGCTCAGATGGCTGACATGTACCGTCGAGGTGGATTTGGATATGGAGAAGTTAAAAAGCAACTAGCTGAAGTGGCTGAGAATTACTTTGCGACCGCGCGCACGCGACGGCAAGAATTGGCTAGTCGCCCCGACACCGTACAGGACATATTAGCCGATGGCGCTCGTTGCGCCCGAGATCAGGCCAGTCAAGTCCTAGCACGAGTATCGCAGGCATGTGGGCTTACTGCCCAGTAGGACCGCCTGTTACGTTATCTTGCACTACGAATGAAACCAACCATGACTACTGCTATGGCCGCTTCTGCTTGGACCGAACTTCCTGATCATCGGCGTATCATTCTGATGACCGATGGCTACTCGACGCCACACTATGCCAAGACGGCCATGAGTCTTCTGCGATACCGGCCCAGTGAAGTGGTGGCCGTGTTGGATCAGGAGCATGCTGGTAAGACTGCCGATCAATTATTTAAGATGGGTCACGGGGTACCCGT
This sequence comes from Aureliella sp., assembly GCA_044234105.1. Lineage (GTDB taxonomy): Bacteria > Planctomycetota > Planctomycetia > Pirellulales > Pirellulaceae > Aureliella. The sequence goes on from JBIIJD010000008.1 coordinate 12,922, forward strand.
CATCGGCAGTCTCAATCAAGTGCCGCCTTGCGACTCGCTGTATATGGGTATTGCTACGGCCGGAGGAAAGCTGCCTGATGCTTGGCGTCCGATCATTCGTCAAGCGATTGAAATGAAGATGGATATTGTGTCTGGGCTACACGACTTTCTGGTCGAGGACACTCAATATGTACAACTGGCACAGCAACATGGAAGCCGATTGGTTGACGTGCGCCGCAATCGTTACAAGTCGACTGCCAAATGCCGCGAATTTCCCTGCGAGAACATTCGCGTTCACTCAGTCGGCAATGATTGTAGCGTGGGCAAGATGGTAGTCGCGTTGGAGGTGCAAAAGGAGTTGTCGACACGCGGGCATAACGCACAATTTGCAGCCACGGGTCAAACCGGCATCATGATCTCGGGCAATGGAGTTCCGGTGGATTGTGTTGTATCCGACTTCGTCAACGGAGCCGTTGAAGAATTGGTAGGGCAACATGAAAGAGCTGACTTTGTGCTGATTGAAGGGCAAGGCAGTTTGGCGCACCCGGCATTCTCGGCAGTGACTGCGGGCCTATTGCACGGTTGTGCTCCGCAAGGGCTTCTGTTCTGTTATGAAGCCAATCGCAAACAGGTCAAAGGGCTAGACAGTGTCCCTATCGTGGCCATCGAACGACAACTGGCAGCCTTTGAAACCATGGCCAATCTTCGCTATCCATGTCGAGTGATTGGGATGGGCATCAACACTCGCAGCCTGAAGCCTGACCAGGCGCAGCAAGAGGTGGAGCAAGCCGAAGCGCGTTTCGGACTGCCCGCATGTGACGTCTACCGCCAAGGCGCGTCCAAATTAGCCGATGCTTGCGAGCAACTTCGGCGACAGCTTCTGACCAAGTAGGCTAGCGTGCCAAGCGTTCATCTTGAGTAATCAGGTGGAACCCACACCCACTCGGTTTGTTCTTGTGGCGGTTTGATGTCGAAAAGTCCAGCAGATTTATCAAATCTTAACTATCTCGACTTCGTAGCACTGTCATCGCGGTGGTTCACGTAGCAAGCCTGATGTGGTAACATCAATCGGTGTCCTACGAGCAATCAATAGAAGATGCCGGCCTCGCTTTGTATCGTCAAAGCGATGATCGAACGGGTTTACAACTATTTCAATGACGGTGAAGCGATGAAACGCAGAAATTTTTTCCAAACTACTTCGATGGGATTTTTAGGGCTGGGTATGATCGGTTCTCAAAGCACGGCTTGCCAGTCGTTGGCGGCAGAGAACAGTTCCAATTGTGCTGGGACCGCCAAGAACATTATCTTTCTTGTCAGCGACGGAATGAGTGCTGGAACGTTTCAGTTGTCAGAGCTTTATGCGCAAGTTAAGTATGGCGGTACGACTTTCTGGGGTGATCTGTTTCGGCAAGGAAGAGTTCGGCGGGCACTGATGGATACCGCTTCGGCCAACTCTTGGGTGACCGACTCGGCAGCCGCCAGTTCGTCGTGGGGCGGCGGCGTACGCGTAAACAACGGGTCGCTAAATGTTGGTCCGCAAGGTGAACGTTATCGACCTATTCTTCAGAAATTCAAAGCTTCGGGAAAGGCTGTTGGCTGCGTGACCAGTGTCCCCATTACGCATGCGACTCCGGCTGGATTTTGTGTCAATCAGGCAAGTCGTGGTGATCAGGCAGAAATCGCGAACGAGTATTTGAAGTTGCGTTTTGACTGCATGCTGGGTGGTGGCCAAGAGTATTTCGCTGCTGAGAAGCGAGCTGATGGCCAAGATCTTTTTAAGGCGTTTCGGGACGCCGGATTTCATGTCCCAAGAAGCTTGCAAGAACTGAACAATCTGCCTGCCGATCAACAGCCGGTGCTGGGCAGCTTTTATGAATCAGGAATCCCTTATGCTCTGGACCACCAACAGGATGCCACTCTGAAGCAAACTGTCCCCGATTTGGCTGCCATGACGCGAGTTGCTCTTGAGCGACTGTCAAAACAGACAAAAGGATTTGTGCTGCAGATCGAGGGCGGAAAGGTAGACTGGGCAGCACACGCCAACGATACAACCGCATTGATCTACGAACAACTTGCCTTTGATGCCGCCGCCCGCGAAGCAGTTGCCTTTGCAGACCAAGCGTTGGAAACCCTGGTTATCATTACAACGGATCACGGAAACGCCAATCCTGGCATTTTGGGAACTACAGGTGCCAACAAGAGGTTCGAAAGTTTGATCGACGTCCGCCATACGAACGCTTGGGTCTTCGACGGCCTGCCTGCCCAGGTTCAAGCCGATGAAATTCGGCAGCGTGTTCAATACGCTCAGGGCTTAGAATTGACACAGCAGGAGGCTATGGTTCTGCAGGAGCATATCGCTCCACTGTCTGCCGAAGATCGCAAGGATGCACGCAAATTGCCCTTCGCCAAACTAGCAAACATCCAGAAGCAGCATACCGGCATTGGCTGGGCAGGCGACGATCATTCGGGTGATTATGTCGAGCTATCCATGTTGGGGCCCGGCAGCGAGATGCTGCCGACTTTCGTCAAGAATACAGACTTGCACACTTTTATGCTGAAAGCCGCTGGCTTGGATGCAGAAGTTCAGGTCGGGTAGTAGCGTTCGATGGCAGCACTCGTGGAAATGTCCTTGTAGAATCTACTGGTGTCAGTTCCATTTAGACGTTTTCCACCAGGCCAGTGCTGTCTCCAAAAGATTGTGTTTCAACGCCCAGTCGCTGGAGCATCGTGACGAACAGATTAGAAAGGGGCAGGTCTTGAGCAGTAGGCTTGTCTTGCCAGGGCTCGCGGTCCCCTAACCATGGTCCACCTTGAAAATTTGCCCCCGCTTGATTGATATACTGCCCATGCTGAAAGCCCATGTTCTTGCCTCCAGCCAAAATGATTGGATAATTGCGAGACAAATGAAACGCGCTGGAGGCTGATCCGTAAAGCAATAATGTATTGTCCAACATCGATCCGGTACTTGCCGGTTCCGGAGTCGCTTTGAGTTTGCTAACAAATCGGCCAAATTCTTCATTCAGGAACCGACAATAAATCCCCAGATTCTTCCATCCATCAGGATTCTTTGTCTCGTGCGTCAATTGATGAGCCAAGTTAAATCCAACAGCTCGGGACAGATGGTCACTGCGACCAATTCCATTCTCACGACCGATTTGATAGGTAGCCACCCGAGTTGAATCGGTACGAAACGCTAGATAGATCAGATCAAACATCGTCTGCAAATACTCGCGAGGTTCGTCAGTAGTCAGTTCAAGATTAAGGCCGCTGCCATCCACTGCGGGTAGTGGTGCATTGAGCCAACGTTTGGCTTTTTCTACCTTGATTTCGGCCTGACGAACTGCCTCCATGTATTCGTCCAGGCTGCGGCGGTCTTCGGTGGAAAGTGATTTTCGCAGTGACTGGGCATCAATCAGCATCTCGTCCAGCGCGCTGCGACTGACCGCTAATCGCTTGGCCGAGCCGGTATCGCTTTTGACAAACAACATGTCGAAAATCTGCTTCGGTCGGTGCTCGGCCGGGATGGGCTTTCCATTGCGATCAAACGAAATCGTATGAGTACCGCGGGCTGTTCCGGTTCCGCCATCGGTAGACATCACCAGCGATGCAAATCGCGTTTCATCGCCGACTTGAGCTGCATAAGCCTGATCCAGAGAAATCGTGTTGGCGTAATCCATATCGCCGGAACCTGTGGCCGCAGCGGTCAAGAATTGATCGGCATTGTTATGGCCATGCACAATGCGACCGGCGACATGCGAAAACCCGGACAGTACTGTCAATTCGTCGCGCAGTGGCTGCAACGTCTCCATACACTTGGTAAACGTGAACTCCTTTCCGCTGCCATGTGGGAACCACGACCAGTCCTGATAGGCTGGATCGTTGGCTAGCGGCATGGGAACGCCGTCGGGAAAATAGAAACAGCCTAATCGTCTAAGACTATCGCTAGTGCCCGCTGTCGCCTTGGTACTTTGAGAGCCGAACAGCGGCAAGGCCAACGCTAGTCCGGAACCTCGCAGAAATCTTCGTCGGTCGATTCGAGTCAATAAGTCTCGCATTGTTGAGGGACCTTGTGGCGGTAATGGAATCAGGTCAGATGGTAAAGATCTGAGTTGGTTCTCTTAGAGCAATAGTCGGCATTCTAGCACAAATCACGGTGAATGCAGCAGTGTGACGCTTGGAGAATGCTGTTCGGGCACCGCCTTCACCAGGAAAGGCTGCCTACTGCACGTTGTCTGGATTGGATCTTTCCCTAGAATAATCTTCAATCTTTTTGGTGTTTTCCCAAATCTCTTCGCTGAAATCTGATTGAAACCTTTATCGATGTTAGAACGAAAGCCGCTATTTCCCAACGTGATTGAGCTGAATTTCCAAGCCGGACATATCATTGGCTGCAACGTCTATCTGGTGTATGACGGTGACGAGTGGTTGCTGATAGATATTGGCTACGAAGATTCAGTCCAGGAGATCATCGAATTGATTCGAGAGCTGGATTTCCCGCTCAGTCGCTGCAAAGCTCTTGTGGCAACCCATGCCGACGTCGACCACGGTCAGGGATTTGCATTGGCCAAACAAATGCTTAAGACCACTTTGGCTGCTCATCCCAAAGCGGCACGTTTGCTGGAGACCGGTGACAAGCTGCAAACTTTTGCGGAAATTGAGGCTCAAAATATTCGATTGAAAATGCCGTTAGTAACTGCCGACAAGCTGATTGATGAAGGATCGGTGATCGAGGTGGGGCAACTGAAATTGGAGGTTTGGTCGACTCCTGGACACGCCGACAGCCAATTGGCCTTCCGAATGGGGAATCTGCTTTTTAGCGGCGACAATATTTATCGCGATGGCTGTGTGGGAGCGATCGACGCTCATCATGGCAGTGACATCCCAGCCTTTATTCGTTCATTGCAGCGAATTCGAAACAGTGATGTGCAGTGGCTTTTGCCTAGCCACGGCCCGATCTTTCGCAAGGACAACGCCATGCTGGACAAGACGATCGAGCGGTTGCAGGGTTACTTGCACATGGCCGATTTTGGAACATGTGCGATCGATTGGCCTTTGATCGATCAGTGGGAAGAAGAAATCGCCAGCGGTAAGCTGCCGCAATAGAACATTCATCAACGGATTGCCACCATGTCTCGTTTTGTGCATGTTCGCCATAGGCCGCCCTGCCCATTGCCTAAACCCAGGGAGCTGATTTTGGTATCCGCACCGCTTCGAAGCAATGTAAACTTGAGCAGACTAGTGCGATTGGCGGGCTGCGCAGGGATCACTCAGATCATCCACAGTGGCACAGGAAAGGTAGATCGTGAAATTGCTCGTGACGCCGCCGAACACGTGCGGATCTTGACGCATCGCAGTTTGCCACCTGTGCTGGATCGATTAAAGAGCGATGGCTACTGCTGTGTCGGACTGGAGCAAACCACTGAATCGAATTGTCTGTACGACTATAGTTACCCTTACCGTACCGCCTTGATTATCGGCTCGGAACGTGAAGGTTTGTCACAAGAAATCCTTGATAGACTGGATGCGGTGGTGGAAATTCCCGTTTATGGAGTACCTGCTAGCCTGAACGTGGTGACCGCTGCGACGATGGCAGTCTATGAATATTGCAGACAACATCATCGATAACGGATACAATACTGCTGTTTAGCCTTCCGCAAAGGAAAAGCGATGAGTAACCCGACCTCCGAACTAAAACCGTTCTATGACGATGTTCAGGCGCATTACGACTTGTCCAACGATTTCTTCAAAGTGTTCTTGGACCCTTCGATGACCTATAGTTGCGCTTACTTCGAGCGTGACGACATGACGCTGGAAGAAGCACAGTGGGCAAAGATCGATCTCTCGCTAAGCAAATGTGATCTGCAACCAGGGCAAAAAGTACTAGAGATCGGCTGTGGCTGGGGAGCAGCCGCCTATCGAGCTGCTAGTCAACACGGTGTAGACGTAATCGGTTTGACGCTTAGTCGCAATCAACATGCCTACGCAACCCAGCGAATGCGCGGCCTACCGGACGGATCGGGCCGAGTAGACATTAGATTGCAGGGTTGGGAGGAATATGACGGTGGGCCGGTCGATCGCATCATCAGCATTGCAGCCTTTGAAGCGTTTCGCAAAGAGCGCTATACGGCTTTCTTTGAGAAATGTCGCTCGTTACTGCCAGAAGATGGTCGAATGCTGCTACACACGATCGTCCATTTTGAGGCACCAACGCTTCAGAAACTTGGCATTCCGCTGACTCATGAAAACGTGCTTTTTGCCAAGTTCATGGCTCGTGAGATTTTTCCTGGCGGGCAACTGTGTGAACCTGAGGTCATCATGGATCATGCGCAGCTGGCCGGCTTTACCGTGTCGAATACTCAATCACTGCGTCTGCACTATGTCCGAACTCTCACAATTTGGGCTAAGACGCTTTCGGAAAACAAAGATCGAGCAATTGCCATCAAAGACCAAGCCACTTACGATCGATACATGAAATATCTGACCGGCTGTGCCGACCATTTTCAGAGCGGACATATCGATGTGATTCAATTTGCGCTGGCCTGCCCGAATGCCAAGCCGCTTAGTCGGCAATACTGAGCTTGTTCGCTGGCTGCCTGCCGAAGCATTGCGGAACTTCCGGCTAGCGACCCCACCGATTCGGGGGAGAGTGACTCAGGTTGCGAGGAAAGTGCCGATATCTTGACGCGGGATTGATAGTTAGAACAAAAATCCTGATATACTGTTGGCGATTGGATTTTGGGAGTGTCTTTAACTTTGTGTAACATTGTGAGGCGTACAATGCGGATACAAGTATCTACTATTCTGACCCTGGTCACCTGTTTCTGTTCAAGTGTTCGCGGAGTTGAATCGACCAAGCAACAGCTTGCGATCGTTACCCTTGGAACGCAGGTAGAAGATCTCAAATTTGTGGACATACGCGGCCTGGAGAGAAACCTTCGAGAATTTGGTTCCTACCGAGCTGTTGTCCTGACGTTTACAACGACGACCTGTCCCTTGGTCCGCCAGTATCTTCCACGGCTGACCGAGCTGAATGCCGAGTTTCGGTCTCAGGGGGTTATCTTTGTGGCAGTCAATGTGGGGGCTGGTGACACTATCCGGCAAATGGCTTCTCAGGCGATCGACTATCAAGTTCCCTTCTATTTTGTAAAAGACATTGATGGCTCATGTGCGCAGGCACTTGGGGTTAGAAAATCTCCTGAAGTCGTCGTGCTGGACTCAAAGAACTCGCTTCGTTATCGTGGTCGCATCGATGATCAACTGCGCATTGGAGGCGCGAAGCCGGAAGCGTCGAGACATGATTTGCGAGAAGCCATCTTGGAGGTACTGGGAGACCTGCCGGTCAGTGTCCCTCAAACCGAGGTGGATGGTTGCTGGATCACGCCAGCGGCTAAACCAGTGGCAGCCGGCCCCGATGTTACTTGGTCAGGACAGATCGCAAAACTAGTACATCAAAAATGTTCTAATTGCCACCGCGCAGATACCGCTGCTCCATTTGAGCTTCAGACTTATGATGATGTCGCCAGCAATGCACAAATGATTGCTGACGTGGTCCGACTAGAAACGATGCCTCCTTGGTATGCATCACGTGCTCATGGTCAGTTTCAAAACGATACGTCATTAACCGGTGACGAGAAAAATATGCTGATCTCCTGGATCGCCGCTGGCTGCCCGGCAGGGGATCTGTCTGCCAGTCCAGAGCCGCCTTCAGCCCCAAAGACTCAGTGGCGCATTGGTGAGCCCGACTTGATCCTTACGATGGCGGAGGAGCATACGGTGCCAGCTACGGGGTTTGTTCCCTACAAGTATGTCTCGTTGCCTCATCATTTCAAAGAAGAGACTTGGGTCGAGGCGTTCGAGATCAGGCCGCTCAACGCGGCAGTCGTCCATCATTGCAATATGTTTCACATGTCGAAAGAGGGTGCTGGATCCGATACGTTTATCACCGGTTACGTGCCCGGTGGCCAGCCCATGGACCTGGGCAACTATGACAACGGAGTCGCTTATCGACTGCCGCCCGGATCGACGCTAAGCTTGCAGATTCATTACACGACCATCGGTACGGAGCAAAAGGGTCAGATCCAGGTAGGGTTACGGTTTCCACGACGCGAAGTCCGCAAGCGGCTGTACCATTTCATCGTGGATCCTCGCGGTTGGAAGATCTCACCCAACGACCCGGCGTTTCGTATCGAGGGTAGTCACACGCTGCCACGCAACGCAAATCTGTTGGGTATGTTTACCCACATGCACGTGCGCGGTCGAGATATGACCTTTATTGCCGAACAGCAAGGGCAGCCTGCTGAGACGCTGCTGCAGATTCCCAACTATAATTTTGACTGGCAACTGGGCTATGAACTGGCTCCCGGTAAAAAGGTTTTCCCCAAAGGCACTAAGATTCGCGCGGTGGCACACTATGACAACTCGCCATTCAACCCCTATAACCCCGATTCGAACGACACTGTTGAATACGGACCGCAGACGATCCACGAGATGTTCAATGGTTTTGCCTTTTATGTAGACCAGGACGAGACGCTGAGCATTCAAGTTGATCCCGCTAATGGCAAGGTGATTGACTAATGTGACAGTCGCATTCACTATCGAAACTTAGTTGGCTGGTTTCACAAGCCTGAATTCACCAATTTGTTTCAGTCTCCTTACTAGACCTATTCGACCAGAGATTCCGCAGCATCATGAAGTGTTTTCTAAGCAAGACTTTTTTCTGTTTAACCGCTGTCGCTATGCTTACGCAGTTAGCAGCGGCAGACATTTTGGCGATCGGGTTCTTCACAGGTAAGATTGAAAGGTTCGACGAAGTCACTCAGGCTCAAACTACATTTGCAGAATTGGCGGGCAACCCTGGCCTATCAGGGATCGCTTACAGTTCGAAAGTAAATAAAGTTTATATCAGTGCTTTGAATCATGGTGGAGTCTACATACTGAATGCAGCTACGGGAGCTACCGAAGGGTTTCAGATGTTGGGCTTTGGGCCGGGCGGATTGGCGGTAGCTGAAGACGGCGACGTGTATGTCACTGACTTTACGTCGAACTTGGTGCGAATCTATAACCCAACCTTGACCAACAGTCCGACGCTGATCAATGTTCCCGTGATGGGAGGCACCAGCGGTGTGGGATTTCTTGGCAACGGAGATTTGCTGATCGCAACGCTTGGTACAGGAGTCTTTCGCTATGACGGTAGCACTGTGACCCAGTTCACTACTAACCCAGCCGCTCAGTTGGCATCAGCACAAATCGTTGCTGATGCTTCCGACAATGTGTACATAGGACATGGCATCGGCTTTTCGGACAGTGTCTTAAAATTCAATTCGGGGGGATCGCTGATCGGTTCGATCACGGTTACGGACGCAATGGTTAGTGGAACAGGATCGGGAAGCGCAGTTGGTACCAGCCCCTCAGGTGTTGCGATTGACCGTGACGGAAATATCTTTGTGGGCGCACTGGGACGATCCAGTGCAAACGATCTTGGTGGGGAACGCGGTGGACTTTTTAAGTTTGATTCCAGCGGTACTTTGTTGCCGGGAGGAACTTTTGCTACGGGTTCCATGGCCTTCAGCGGCATAGCGATCCTGCCGGCAGTGGTTGTAGATACGTTTGTACGGCACGATGGCTGGTCTGGTCCCGGTTCTGCGATCGACTCCGGTAAAGAACTGTACCAACAGACCTCGATGCCTACTTCCCTTTCTTACAGCCATCTGATCAATACGAGTCGAGGTATCAACGCAGTAGGTTTCGATGTCCAAGATCTAGGATTGCCTGCAAACCTGAGCGCTAGTGATTTTGAGTTTCGAGTCAGTCCGGAAGGAGCGTTTGATTTGACCGCCAATCCGCCAACCGGATGGGCGATCGCGCCGGCCCCTGCAAGCGTCAACGTCACGCCCGACTCGCCCGATCGCATCATCATTGAGTGGGCCGACAATCAAATTGAAAACCGCTGGTTGAGAATCACGATGAAAGCTAACGCCAATACCGGACTGTTGAGGCCGCGGGTGTATTTCGTGGGGCACCTGAAAGGGGAAACGACTGGAAATGTTTCCGGTGGATTGTATACCGTTTTGGTAGCTGATATTTTGCAAGTCCGCAGTTCACTAACCTATTCTGTTAGCGCTGATAGTGTCCTGGACATTGACAAGACCGGCGTCATTCTGGTCAATGATATTTTGGAAGTTCGAGCCAATTTAACTCGCCAACTTCGCAACATCATTGTCCCCTAGCTTAAGCATGGTGGCCGAATGAGGCATCCGATAATTAGGTCTGCTGGACAACATGTTGCTCGTGGCGCATTCACGCTGGTGGAGTTGCTGGTCGTGATTGCCATCATCGGTCTATTGATCGGTCTGTTACTGCCGGCTGTGCAGGCAGCTCGCGAAGCTGCTAGGCGAATGAGTTGTAGCAACAACATGCGGCAGATCGGCATCGCGGTGCATAATCATCATTCCACCTTGAATCTGCTTCCGCCGGGCAGCGTTTCCAAACAGAACCCCAATAACGTCAGCGCTCCATGGACATTCTATCGCTGGTCAGCGTTGGCAATGCTGACTCCCTACATGGAGAACTCGAATGTTCTTAACGCCTTGGATCTTACCAAACCACTTTATAACGCTAGTTTTGGAGTCACTCCGGAAAACAGGGAAGGTGTTCGCCTGATCGTGCCAGCGTTTTTGTGCCCCAGCGACGCTGCGAGGCGCCTTCATGAGAACTTTGGACCAACCAATTACGCTTTTTCAACTGGGACTGGTGTCAAAGGAGGTACTCCGGAAGACACAGATGGGACCTTCTACGTCAATTCGAAGATTCGATTTGCCGATATCTTGGATGGCACTTCCCATACATTGATTTTGTCTGAGAGCGTCTTAGGCGATTCAGGCAATCAAAGCACACCACCGATTGTGGGCTATCGTTTCGTCTTTTTTGCACCGCTCAGCGACGGAGCTTGTAATTCAGCCATCGCCTGGAACTACACTGAGCCACGCGGATTCTCGTGGGCCAACGGCGAATACCGCAACGGACTGTTTAATCACTACTATCCGCCCAATTCCAATAGCCACGATTGTATGGGCGTGACGTTGGGCGGGGGATTTCCAAAGATCTATACCCCTTTTGGATGGAAGACGGCTCGCAGTCGACATGTTGCCGGAGTCAACGGATTGCGAGCAGATGGATCGGTTTCTTTGTTGAGTAATACGATTGACCTGGAGGTCTGGAGGTCTTTGGGAACCCGTGCTGGCGGCGAAACGCTAGCTCCATAGTGGCTCTGTGGCCGTAGGGATTTAGAATGTGAGAACCTGAGCCGCACTTCTACGCGACAATTAATTTGCTAGAATGGTGTTTGCGGCATACGAGACCGGTGGGAGAGTTTTCGCAGATCGTCGCAGATCAAACGAAACGCCGAAGGCGCAAGGAATAGCCCTCAATCGCTCAGGCACCCTGAACTGCCGGTTTCATTCAGCCGTCTCTGGAGAGAGATTTTGGCTTAGCGCACTTGGCGTGCCGAAGCGAACATCCACCGAAGGGGAAAAGATCACGTCAGACTGAATTTTGGTGGATCAAGATTCTTTTTTGATATAGGCACGGCACTCTCAAGTGTGGCCTTTGATCTAACAGCTCTCAGGTACCTGAACAGAGGGGCAAACAGAAAAGTCCGAGGCAGCACGCCCCGCTGGCTCGGGCTGCACGATTGCACCCTTATGCTAAGGAAACTGTTTGCATGTCTCTGACCAATGTTGGCACCAACCACAAAAAATCCGTTTCGCAATCGCCTTTTGTTTCACGCCACATCGGCCCGCGCGATTCAGATATCGCTCAGATGTTGGCTCGATTGGGCTACGCGAACCTGGATGAACTAACTCAGGCTGTCGTGCCTCCATCTATCATCAACACTTCTCCAATAGATTTGCCAGACGGGGTGGACGAATCGGTCGCGCTCGCTGAACTGAAACAGCTTGCCAGCCAGAATCAATCGCTGCACAGTTTCATTGGATGCGGATACTACGGAACCAACACGCCTGCAGTTATTCGGCGTAGCGTCTTGGAGAATCCGGCTTGGTACACCGCATACACTCCTTATCAGCCCGAGATCTCTCAAGGGCGACTCGAGCTGCTGTTCTACTTTCAGACGATGGTCTGCGAGCTGACAGGGATGGACATTTGCGGAGCATCACTTCTAGACGAAGCTACAGCGGCTGCTGAAGCGATGGCCTTGTGCTTGCGCAGCCCCAATGGAAAGGGGCATCGCTTTTTGATTTCAAGCAACTGTCACCCTCAAACGATTCAAGTCGTTCAGACGCGAGCGGTGCCATTGGGCATCGAAGTAGTTGTGTGGGACGAATCCGAAGTTGTTTCAGACTGGGGTTCAGTACTGGGGCTTCTAATTCAGTACCCAGGCTCGGATGGTGCCATTGTGGACTACCAAGCGCTGTTGGACCAGGCGCATCAGCACGGCGTCTTGACCGTAGTGGCCACAGATCTTCTGGCATTGTCACTATTAAAACCGCCAGGAAGTCTAGGTGCCGACATGGTGGTTGGATCTGCCCAAAGATTCGGAGTTCCCATGGGCTTTGGTGGTCCTCACGCAGCTTTTCTTGCCACGCGAGACGCCTTCAAGCGATTGCTACCAGGGCGACTGGTCGGAAAATCGATCGACGTTCATGGAGCACCGGCTTATCGCTTGGCCTTGCAGACTCGAGAGCAACACATTCGACGCGAAAAAGCGACGTCCAATATCTGTACCGCCCAAGCCCTGCTCGCCATGATGTCGACGCTTTATGCGATGTACCATGGTCCAGAAGGCTTGTCCGCTTTGGCTAGGCGAATCAACCATCAAGCGTGTCGACTGGCAGCCTCGATCAAACATGCCGGTTATCGCCTGCGGCATAATCAATTCTTTGACACTTTGGCCATCCAGACCGGCAATCGCACTAATTCAGTAATTAGCGCAGCGGTTAGCTCCGGCTACAACCTGCGACCCATCGACGATGCCACCGTGGGCATTTCGCTGGATGAGACCACGGAGGATTCCGACTTGACTGCGATTGCGTCGATATTTGGTGCGTCCGAGGTTTCCAGTGATGCTGGGCCATCGATCGCTAATGAAATGATTCGAAGCGACAACTTCCTGAGCCAATCCGTCTTTTTTCAGCATCGCAGTGAAACCGAAATGATGCGATACCTGCGCAGGTTGGCTGACAAAGACATCGCGCTGGATCGATCGATGATTCCACTGGGGTCATGCACGATGAAGCTCAATGCAGCGGCTGAGTTGACTCCGATATCCTGGCCGGAATTTAGCAGCATCCATCCAATGGCTCCCGCCAGGCAGTGTCAGGGCTATTTGAAGATGATTGCCCAGTTGGAGTCCTGGCTGTGCGCGATCACTGGCTACGACGCCGTCTCGTTGCAACCCAATGCCGGTTCGCAGGGCGAGTACGCAGGGTTGATGGCCATTTTGCGTTATCATCAGTCGCGCGGCGATTTTCAGCGCAACGTATGCCTGATCCCAAGTAGTGCACACGGTACCAATCCAGCCAGCGCACAAATGTGCAATCTAAAGGTGATGGTGGTTCAATGTGACCAGCATGGCAATATCGACTTGACCGATCTTGATGAAAAAATCGCTGCCCATGCCGACAAAATCGCAGCGATCATGATCACCTACCCATCCACACACGGAGTGTTTGAAGAGCAGGTGCGACAGGTATGCAGCAGGGTTCATCAGGCCGGTGGTCAAGTTTACATTGACGGTGCCAACCTAAACGCCCTAGTAGGAATCGCGCAGCCGGGACAATTTGGAGGCGACGTGTCGCACCTGAATCTTCACAAGACTTTTTGTATCCCGCATGGAGGCGGCGGGCCTGGAGTTGGACCGGTAGCAGTCAAGTCACATTTGGCTCCATTCCTGCCTCGCGATGGACGTCCCAACGGCAGGCAGGGCGGATTAGTCAGCGCAGCTTCATTTGGCAGTGCTGGCATTTTGCCAATTTCCTGGATGTACATCCGAATGATGGGCAGTCAAGGATTGCGCCGCGCCACCCAAGTAGCCATATTAAGCGCAAACTATCTGGCTGATCGATTGAGCGAAAAGTATTCGGTGCTGTATAGCGGTCGCAACGGGCTAGTTGCTCACGAATGTATTTTAGATACTCGGCCTATGAGCAAACTGGGGCAGGTTTCAGTAGATGACATCGCCAAACGGTTGATCGATTACGGATTCCATGCACCAACGATGTCCTTTCCAGTTGCTGGAACTTTGATGATCGAACCGACCGAAAGCGAACCCCTTTCGGAGTTAGATCGGTTTATTCGCGCGATGCTGCTGATTTATCAGGAGTACGAGCAAGTGCGCGATGGCGTCTGGCCGGCTGACAATAACCCACTTCGCAACGCACCGCATTCGCTTCAGTCCCTGGTTGGTGAACGTGAATTGGCCTACAGTCGGAAAACAGCCGTGTGCCCAGATCCCGACAGCGACTACTCAGCAAAATACCTTGCACCCGTAGGCCGCATCGATCATGTTTATGGAGATCGCAATCTGGTTTGCTCGTGTCCGCCAATGAACCAGTACGAAAGCGAACAAGATGATTGAGCGGCTAGTTTCCAACAAACTCCTTGGCTCGCTGCTCGCATTGCTGAACGGTCATTTCGCCCTCCTGAACCCAAATTCGATATCGCAATCTGAGTGGATTTTCAGGCGTCAGATCGTATTCGAAGTAGTCTCCCATTCTCCCGTAATCGCGTTCACTACCTCGAGTCTCGCGGGGATTCTCAGGATGGTTGATCCGTAACAGCGTATAACGCTGTTCGGCGACCACAAAGCTCATCGCGTTCCAGGGTAAATTGACCGTTTCAGGGCTTGGGGACTTAGGATCCCAGTTTCGAGTTTCCCCTGGTTTTCCTACTCCGTCAGGTCGCACAAAATAGGTTTGCTTTGAATTCTTCATGGCGACGTCTTGATGAGCCCGGAAATGAAAACCCGCATGCTGAGGGTCCCCGTCCAGTCGAACTTTTTCCAGTGAAGTGGTCAGTATCGTGGACCAGTCGATTTGAGTGCCACCCGACCGCTGATAAACGGCTACCGTTCTGGCTTCACTGGCAAACTGCTGACCATCAGACCCAAACCAACCGATGTCAGCCGTATGAGTCGCCAGATCTGCATCCGCTTTTGTTTCGGTGACTTCCAGGCAAGAACTATAAACCTTATCTTTGCCATGCCATATATCTGCTGACTTGTTACCATACTTGATACGATTGAACCCAAAAAAGAGTCCACGATGATGCGGGAAAAGAAACTCTTTGGTGTTCGGATGAGCCCCACTTGAAATCAACTGTGTCCCCGTGGCTGGATCAAAAATCTGGTGAAACGGTTTGAAGGATAGATAATGAGCTTCAGGACTTGAGCCATCACGCGGTAGATTGACAAAACGCAACACGCGCCGATCGCCCAGCAGTAGATCCAAACCCATTCCTGCTTCTTGAACGAACCTAAATTTTTCTGCACTACCTTCGGAAAGTGCGACTACCTCAGATTCGGCCACCACAGGATTGCGCAGCGTCCCTACACCCTCCAGCACAACTTCGCATAGGTCACCCGCTTTCAGGGCGGAGGTTTCGCCTGGAGTGCCGGTGAATATCAAATCGCCTGGATGCAAAGTCAGGTATTGGCTAATGTAGCTTACCGCTTTGGGAATACCGTGTATCAACGACGCGGTTGAATCCTCCTGCACCACTTGCCCATTGACCTTCATCTGAATCTTCAAATTTCCGTAATCGATGCCGCTTACGATCACGGGACCCACCGGGCCAAAGGTATCTGCCCCTTTGGCTCGCCACCACTGTACATCTTTGTGCTGCTGATCGTTCTGCCAAATTCGTTCGCTAACATCGTTGCCAGCGGTGATTCCCAGAACGTACTCCATGGCTTGATCTTCCGAGACTTTGCGGCACGTCTTGCCAATCACGATCACCAATTCGGCTTCGAAATGCACGTCCTGCGAATCTTTGGGTAGAACGATACTCTCACCGTCTGCGATCAAACAGGATGGGCTTTTGAAAAAGGGCTGAACTATCTGGAATTTTGGTGGAATTTCGGCTGATTGCAGATGGCTGCGATAGTTGCCAGCCAAGGCCAGAACCTGGGTTGGTCGAGTGGGGGTCAGAAGTTTGACCTGTGATACGTCAAACCGCTGATCAGTTTCGCTCCACTGCCCAAACAGGTCGCCATCAAGCTGGATAACCTGATCTTCCCGAAGCAAGCCGTAAGCAACCGTGTCGCCATGTTGAAAACGCACATAGCTAGTCGGTTGGCCTGCCTGAATGTTCACCGCAAAAAGACATGCTTGTAATAAAGATGCCCATTGGAGAAAGTAACGAAACATGAGTACATCTTTCTGACGAAACTTGATTCTGACGAAACTTGATACCAAGGAACCGTTCGCAAATAAACTACCGAACTTATCATCAGCCGGAATGCGTTAGCACCCGATTTTGACGGCAATCGGACGCTAACGCGCTTGCGGCTGATTAGGCAACTTGAATACGAACAGCTACTAACTTGCAGCTAAAGAGTCTAACAATTCTGTAACCGATAGTTCCTGAAGGTTGTCAAGACTTTTTAAGCTGGTCTCTAGTTGACTGACCTTCGGTGCCGAATATCGAGTGCTCGCATTGTGACGGAATTTCTCCAGCAGCAGCGGAATTCCCTCCTGTCGCCGACGGCGGTGACCAACGGGGAAGTGGACTTCAGCACGCGGCGTGGCCGAACCATCCTTGAAGCGAACCTCGATGGCATTGGGAATACTGCGTTGATCAGGATCAAAATAGCCCCTGGTGAAATCGGTGTTCTCTCGAACCTGCATCAAGCTGCGCAGACGGTCGATTGCCGGATCGGCGGCTGAACTATCTTCGTAATCCTGAGCCGTTAGGCTACCTTTTAGCAGCCCTATGGCAATCATGTATTGTAGACAGTGGTCTCGGTCCGCAGGATTTTTCAGCGGTCCTGACTTGTCGATGATGCGCACACCGGCTTCCTGAGTTTCCACCTGGATCGATTCGATTTGATCCCAGCGCCCGACCAGCAGCGGATGCAATTGGATGGCCGCTTCCACCGCCGTCTGAGCATGAAACTCGGCTGGAAATGAAATCTTAAAGAGCACGTTCTCCATCACGTAACTCTCCAGAGGTCGAGTGAGCGTGATGGCTTGAGATTTGAACAACACGTCTTGAAAGCCCCATTTTGGTGCCGAAAGGGCGGTGGCATACCCCATTTCACCCGTCAGGCTGATCAACGCCAAACGCACGGCTCGCGAAGTGGCATCTCCAGCCGCCCAGCTTTTTCGTGAACCCGTGTTGGGGGCGTGGCGATAGGTACGCAACGCACCGCCATCGATCCAGGCATGCGAAAGAGCGTTGAAGCATTGTTGGCGAGTGGCTCCGAGCAATCGGCAGGCAACAGCCGTGCTGGCAATGCGAACCAAAAGTACGTGGTCCAGCCCAACTCGATTAAAGGAATTATTCAGCGCTAGCACACCTTGGATCTCATGCGCACGAATTATCGCGTCCAGAACATCGGCCACCGAAGTGTTTCGTCCCAGCACTCGGTGTCGATAGTCGGCCACAGCCAATATGGCGCCTAGGTTGTCCGATGGATGCCCCCACTCGGCTGCCAACCAAGTGTCGTTGTAATCTAGCCAGCGAACCATCGTGCCAATGTTAAAAGCGCCAGCAATTGGATCCAGTCGATAGGCGGTACCAGGGATGGGAACACCCTTGTTCATTTCCAGTCCGGGAACCATCGGCCCCAATAACTTGGTGCAAGCCGGATACTGTAGCGCCAGCAGGCCACATCCTAAGCTGTCCAGTAAACACAATCGCGCAGTCTCGCGCGCCAGTTCACTAAACTGTTGTTGGCCCAGAGCATAATCGACTAGATCTTCTAGTAGCTTATCAGTCATTTTGTTTTTCTAACGTCCATCAAGAGGTACAAAAGGTAGGTTATCAGGTCCGGTGTAGTCGGCACCTGGTCGAATTAGTTTATTGTTCGCTCGTTGCTCAAAAACGTGCGCCGCCCATCCGGTAATCCGCGAACATACAAAAATGGGCGTGAAGAGCGGCGTGGAAATGCCCATGAAGTGATAGGCCGAGGCGCTATAGAAATCCAGATTCGGGAACAGCTTTTTGCGGTCCCACATCAACTGTTCGATTCTCTCAGAAACCGGATACAGTCGACTGTCCCCGGTTGCATCGGCTAGCTTCTTCGACCAGCGTTTGATGACATCCGACCTTGGATCGCAAGTTCGATAAACTCGGTGTCCGAACCCCATGATCAGTTCGCGTCTGTCCAATGCAGTCAGCAATCCGGCTTGTGCATCGTCAGGAGTCTGATAGCGCTCAATTAACTCCATCGCAGCTTCATTGGCACCTCCGTGCAGAGGTCCACGCAGCGTGCCAATCGCGCTGGTGATGGCCGAGTAAAAATCCGAACGAGTGGCCACGGTTACTCGTGCTGAAAAGGTCGAGGCATTAAACTCATGTTCAGCATATAGCGTTAGCGACACATCCATCGCTCGTACCCACAAAGGATCGGGTTGTCGACCATGCAGCATCTGCAAGAAATGCTCAGCGATCGATGGTGAATTGCTGGCGGTTTCGATGCGAGTGCCATCTTGATGGAAACGATGCCAGTACAGCAGCATGCCAGGAAAAGTCGCTAAAAGGCGAAGCGCGATATCTCCTTGCTGCGCAGCATCCTGCTCGGGCTCCAAACAGCCAAGTGCCGAACAGCCGGTGCGCAGGACATCCATGGGATGTGTGTGTGCTGGTAAAATCTCAAGGATCGTTCGCAAGGACGCTGGCAAGTCTCGCTTCTGAGCAATCTCCAATCGAAATTGATTCAGTTGTTCTCGATTGGGCAGACTGCCTCGCAGAAGCAGATAGGCCACCTCTTCAAAACAGGCCTTCTCAGCCAGATCGTCAATCGAATAGCCGCGATAGGTCAGGCCATGCCCTTCTTTTCCTACCGTACAAATCGCAGTTTGTCCTGCGACCACGCCGGCTAGCCCGCCGGTTTTGTTTTTGACATCACTCATTCGAGGTTCCTCTTTGTAACAATTGGTCAATACGTCGTTCTACTTGAAGGTAATCCAGTACTTCATACAGCTCTTGCCGCGTTTGCATCTGAGCAACCATCGACTGCTGTGTGCCGTCACGGCGAATCGCCGCGTAGACCTGTTGAGCGGCCAGGTTCATGGCACGAAAAGCCGAAAGCGGATAGAGAGCCATGGCGATACCACAGGCTCGTAATTCGTCGACGGACATCAGTGGAGTTTGTCCGAATTCGGTCAGATTGGCCAGTACAGGTACGGGGACCGCCGAGCTAAAACGCTGCATTTCTTGAGGACTTCGCATCGCTTCGGCAAAAATCATGTCGGCACCGGCAGCGATATAGCCCAGTGAGCGTTCAATGGCCTGGTCCAATCCCTCGACAGCAATTGCATCGGTACGTGCCATGATCACCAGCGAAGGATCGATTCTCCCCTGCGCAGCGGCGGATACTCGGTCGCACATCTCACGGGCCGGCACCAGAGCTTTACCTGGGCGATGCCCACATCGCTTTTCGGCTACCTGATCTTCCAGATGCAAGGCGGCTGCACCAGCGCGGGTTAACTGGGCAATGGTGCGTTCGATCCCCAGAGCACTGCCCCACCCCGTGTCGATATCCACCAATAACGGCAAACTGCAAACCGCCGTGATGCGGCGTACCTCCTCGGCTACTTCTGTCAACGAAGTCAGCCCCAAGTCGGCCATGCCAAAGCTTGCGTTGGCGACTCCAGCACCCGACAGATAGAGGGCTCGAAAGCCCACTCGCTGCGCCAACAACGCCGCATAGGCGTTGATCGCGCCGACGATTTGCAGCGGACGCTCCTGAGCCACGGCTTCGCGAAATCTTGTTCCTTGCGTGGAACCGGTCATGCACTTAGTCTCCTGATGAAAATCTTTTGGACACGCCTCCTGGCAAGTCTTGTTAAGCTGTCACACCAAAACGAAATACAGTTGTCTGCTGAAAGGTTTGACCTGGATCTAGTCGTGTTGACGGAAAGTGAGGATGATTGGGCGAATCAGGATAGTGCTGAGTCTCCAAACAAAAGCCCGAGTAGGCTGGATAGGGCTGCCCAAGGTTGTTGCCGGTATAGAACTGGACTCCAGGCTGCGTTGTAAGCACTTCCAAAGTTCGCCCACTAGTCGGCTCGGCCACTTCCGCAAACGACCGTAACTGGCCGGCCAGTCCGTCGATCACGTAGCAGTGATCATAACCCTTGGTTGCAGTCAGCTCATTCAGTCGATTACCGATGATGCGTGGTTCCAGAAAGTCCAAAGTAGACCCTGAAACACTCAGTACTTTGCCCGTGGGAATCAGGTGTGCGTCGGGTTCCAAGAACTGACGACAGGCCAGTCGCAGAATGTGATTGTGGATGGTACCGCTGTCGCAGCCAGCCAAATTCCAGTAGGCATGATTGGTCAGGTTGATGATCGTTGGTTGGTCGGTGGTCGCTAGGTAATGGCAGGTCAATTCGCTTTTCTCGTTCCACAAGTAGTCTGTGGTAACCTGCACTGTCCCCGGATAGCCCTCCTGACCATCGGGGCTGGTCAGCGTCATGCGGACGCCAACCTGTTGGTGGTCTCCAGGCAGCATCTCGGCCTGCCAAACCTGCTTATCAAAACCGATCCGTCCACCATGGATGTGATTCGGTTCTTTGTTGATAGCCAACTGATAAACACGGCCATCCAATTCGAATCGCCCGGCTGCGATCCGGTTGCAAAATCGTCCGACGGTCGATCCAAACATCGGATGACGTTGCAAGTAGCCATCCAAACTGGGAAATCCCAAAGTCACGTTTTCAACTCTTCCGGAGCGGTCCAGGACTTCGACGGCAGTGATGATCGCCCCCCAATTCGTCACTCTCAGCGTTGCACCGGCCGAATTGGTTAGCGAAAACAGTTCGACCGCCCGGCCATCTGGAGTCCGCCCGTAGGCATTTCGCTGGATTTTCATAAGTCAAACAACTTTTAAGCGAAAGGGATGGTATCCGCAGGCCGCAGTAAGATAGGTTGAAATCCTGATGGTAACTCTGGTGCAAACAACCTGAAAGGGGTAGTCGGTCGACCTCTTGGTTCAGGTCGCCTAAAATTTGAATTAAATCAGCAACAATCCGAAATTGTCGGCAACTGTAGCTGATCCGGCTGGCCGCTAGAGCTGTGGACCATTCCCGTGATAGAGAACTCCCAAGTGCCCCCTCAAGTGCTTATGACCGCTACGGCCGATTGTGATATTGTCCAAGGTTTCAGCCAGCACGAGCGTTGGCTGCGCACGACGGTCCATTCGCGACTTGGCAATTTGGACGAGGTCGACGAGGTCATGCAGGAGGTTGCCTTGGCGGTCGCCAATCAAGCTTCAAGGCAGGAGCCGGTCGAACGAGTGGGGGCCTGGTTGTATCGAGTGGCTCTGCGGCAAGTGATGCTGCTACGCCGAAAAGCGGGCAGGCGGCGTAAGCTGATCCAATCGGTCCAGCGTCAACATCGAGAGCCTTCTGCTCCTGGTCCGATCGATTTTTTGTTGGGCAGCGAAAGGCAAGAGGTAGTTCGTACAGCCATGGGGCGGCTACCAGAATTGGATCGCCAGTTGTTGATGTTCAAATATGTTGATGGCCTGTCTTACAGTGAAATCGCACAGCAAATCGGCGCGACAGCCAGCGCTGTGCAAAGCCGCCTGCATCGCGCACGCGCGCTTTTGCGACAGTCCTTATCGTTTAGCGACTCGGAACTTAATGATGAACCTAGTAAATTCAAATCATGATTGGATCGACCGGTTGGTCAGTGGCGACGCCAGTGATCAGGAGTACCGGCAGTACCTATTAACTTTGGAGGCGAATCCAAGGCTGTGGCGCGATTGCGCTTTGGCTTTTCTGCAGGAGCAGGCATTAGGACAGGACCTGAAGCGATTGTCACATACCAGTGTCGATTGGACCGCTGCTCCATCTGCTTCGACCGCGCACTCGACTTTTGATCTACGAGCCGCTTCGTCTTCAACGGTAACCATGGGTGCGACAACCAGTGACGCTGGCCGGATGGTTCAGCGCTGGG
Organism: Aureliella sp.; assembly: GCA_044234105.1. Classification (GTDB taxonomy): domain Bacteria; phylum Planctomycetota; class Planctomycetia; order Pirellulales; family Pirellulaceae; genus Aureliella. Next base: position 35,044 of record JBIIJD010000008.1, read on the forward strand.
GAGTACTGGCCGCAATGGTGCTGCTGAGCTTTGGAATCGGCTGGTCAGGCTCAATGCTGGCCGGTTCACTTGTCTCTGGTTCCCGTTGGTGGACACCAGAAATTCAGACCGCTCAGAACGAAGGGGATCTTAGTACCGACAACTTGCTTGTCAACAACGCAGCACCAGTTCAAGGTTCTTCTGCCTCACCCGCTGCTCGGTCGTCCAATCCTGGCAACAGACCAGATTTGGAAAATTTTTTGCGCAACAACCACAACCAGTTCGGCAACTCATCTGCATCGTGGTTGCCAGTAGCAGACCAAATCCCCAGCAATTTGCGGGAATTGGAGCGCAGTGGACGAATCCGAATTGAAAGTTCTAACGCGCTGATTCCAATCGACTATCGCGATGGAACTTCGGTATTGGTGCCGGTCCAGCAATTGCAAATTGTACCCACGGTGTACGCCTACTAGCCTATTCCAAGGAGAAAACCATGTTGAAAAAGATTTACGTACCAACTTGTGCGGCTCTACTTTCGCTAAACCATTTCTTATGCCAACCCGCTCGAGGTGATGAAGCTAGCCCAGGGCAGTCCCAGACGCAGCCGGCAGCGGGTGAACAATCTAACCGGTCGGCTCAGGTGGATGGGCAGTCTTCGGCATCCGAATCTCGACCATGGTTGGGAATCGCGTTGAAGAAGATCGATAGCGACTTAGCCGCGTTCTTGGGCGAGCAGAAAGGGGCGCTGATTGATCACGTTCATCCTGATAGCCCCGCTTCCAAGGCCGGATTGCAACCGGGCGATGTGGTGTTAAGCGCAGGCAGCCAGGCCGTTAACGATCCTAAATCGCTAATGGATATTATGAAGACTGCCCAGCCAAACAAAGAAATTGAACTGACGATCCTTCGTCGCTCGGGTAAGTCGGTCGTGAAAGTGCTTCCTGAGCCACGGCCGGCGGAAGTCAACCTGGAATCTCAGTGGTTGAAAGACTTGGATGAAGCGATTCCTTTTGACCAATTGTTCTCAAGTGGCTCGGGAGATCGCCAAGTGGAAGTGCTCAGGCTGGGCGACCCATCCATTCTTCGTATCCCTGGAGATTTGTTCGCGATAGCCTGCGGTGATCTGAACATCCAACTCAGCACGAAGATCGACGGGCAAGACGTTCTGGTGACGGTGGTGCGCAAGGAAGGTCAAGAGCCAGAAATTATTATCAACCGCGGCGATCAGGTGCAGAAGATTACGAAGGAAGAACTTGAGCAATTGCCTGATGCGTTAGCACAGTGGCTACAAGCAGCGCTTGGCCAACAGGTGCCTCAGGGACTGGATGGGCTTCGGCAATTGTCTCAGCGACCCGAAATCAGCAGACTGTTGGACGAAGAAGCGGTTCAGGATGGACTAACTAAAGTGGAAGCTTGGATCAGACAGTTGGATGGACGTCAGCCAAACGATCTAGGTCGAGCGCTAAGAGAAGGGCTGGATCGGGGTCTGAAAGAGGGTTTGCAAAAGGGCTTAAAAGAAGGTTTGGATTCTGCGCTTCAGCAGGGGCTAGATAGCGCGCGGTCTGGGGCGGAAATCGCCCAAGAACTGGCGGCCGATCCCGAGGTCCAGCAGCAAGTGAAAAGCCTGCGAGATCAGATCAAGGCTCAGGTGCAAACCGCTCTGCAACAAGCACGCGAGCACGCTCAGCAGGCTCAGGCAACAGCCCAAAGCGCTCAACAGGCGGCCGAAGAAGTCAGTCAAAGTCAGGAGGTGGCCGAGCTGAAGCAAATGGTCGATCAGTTGCGGAAGGAGGTCGCTGAATTGCTGAAATCGAAAGGCGAAGAAAAGTTAGAGTAACAAAGTGATTGACTTCAAGATCAGGAGTTTGTTGTGGCTGGCCAGCGATCAAGCGATGGGAAGAAGGGTGGGAATGGGAGTGATGGGAAGAATGGGAACAATGCAATTCATTCCTCCCATGACTCCCATTTTTCCCATCAATCTCATTCCTCTCTTCAACCAACACCCGCCCCACGAGTCATCCCACCGAGAGGCGATTACCAAACTCTGCTGTCTTACCAAAAAGCCGAGGCGGTTTACGACATCACCTTTCGTTTTGCGAATAAATTTCTTTCCAAAGGAGATCGAACGATCGACCAGATGATTCAGTCTTCCCGATCGGGTAAACAGAATATTCTGGAAGGCAGCAAAGCGGGAATCACTTCCAAAGAAACCGAAATTAAATTAACCAACGTTGGTCGCGCCAGCTTGGAAGAACTGTTAGCTGACTACCGAGATTTTCTACGAGTTCGCGACTTAATGATCTGGGACAAGGACTCGAAGGAAGCCCGTTTTGTCCGCGATCTGGGGCGCAAAACGCCTCAGACATTTGAACTTTACCGAGAGTTCGTCGAGTCGCGTTCGGCCGAAGTGATTGCCAATATTGCAATTTGCCTGATTCATCAGACGAATTACCTATTGGACCAACAGTTGAAAACCCTGGAAAAAGAGTTCCTGGAGCAAGGAGGCCTACGTGAGCGAATGATAAAAGCTCGGATGAATTACCGCAACCAATTTCCGAAACAATAAACCCAAACCACACCCCAGATAGCTAAACCCTAACCACGCCCCTCATAACTCCCATCAATCCCATTCTTCCCATAAGCCTCCGAGCAAAGGTACGATCACCATTTGGTCAGCCATAGATCGGCCGACAAGTCATACAGCCAAAGCCCTCCACAATACACAACAACTCTGCCACCACCCTGCAGTAGAACCCGAAACCCCTACAGTCCAAGTCGGCCAAGAATACAATCCCAATTCGGCCGGTAAGAATTTGGTCGGAAATACCTAATCGAATGCAATTGCAACCATCTCCATTTCATCTTCCACCAGCGACTCGATGACCTCAAACAGCTCTGCCCGAATTGATTGAGATTCACCGTCAGCTCCTGGGGTATTTGTAGATTCTTCCTTTAACAATTGCTTCATTTTCTCTAGTGACAGATATGAGGTCCCAACAAACGAAGGGCTGTTATATCACTCTTCGACCAACGACTTTCGTAGGGTCCAATCTCCTGGCTTCACGGACCTCTGCACGCCACCCTACACCTAGGGCAACTTCAGTTAACTGAAGTGTTACGATTTTCGGCAGTGGGAGTCGCCAGAATTCCTTGCAGAAATGGGAACTTTGGCGAGTTCCACTACGGCTGGTAGAAACTCATCTGCTGCTCGCCCTATTGCCTGACTTGAGTCAGTGACAACGCTGGATACGGCTTGTCTGACTTGCTTGCTAGCTGCTGGCAGGTAGAATTTGGTTTGGTTGTTAGCTCTTGCCTCGGAACTGTAGGTAATCGGCTCGACGCTCATGGATTTTTCGCGGGCTTGGTTGTCCCTTTGGACTTCCCAACAGTATTGGGTATCGCCCTGGGTGTCCGAACGAATGTCCCAATGGGTATCAAGCGGCAGATCGCTGCATGTTAAAGTCGACGAAAAACGCTTAACAACTTGGAAAAACGCTGTTCTTGGCCCTTAGTGTAATGGCAGCACCACTGACTCTGGATCAGTTAGTCAAGGTTCAAATCCTTGAGGGCCAGTTCATCTAGCTGACGCTATTTGATTTTGATGTAACCACGGACTCATGAAAATCCTGTTCTTGCATGGTTGGCAAAGTGTTGTAGGAGGTGTCAAACCCAGTTATCTGGCCGAGCGCGGATGCCAAGTGATTAATCCAGCGTTGGATGACGACGATTTTGATTTGGCATTAAAGACGGCTCAATCTGCCTACAACCAGGACCGCCCCACCGTAATCGTAGGCTCGTCGCGCGGCGGTGCGGTAGCGATGAACATCAATAGCGGTTCGACTCCACTGGTCCTGCTATGCCCAGCTTGGAAGCATTGGGGATACGCAAAGACCGTCAAAGCTAACTGCCTAATTCTTCATAGTCGCAACGATGAAGTGATTTCGTTTGACGACTCTCAGGAGCTAATCACAAACAGCGGCTTAACTTCTGACGCGCTGATCGAAGTAGGATCGGATCACCGCCTGGCTGATCCGGTGGCACTAGAGGCCATGCTCCAGGCATGCCATCGCTGGGCAGATCTCGAACAGTAGATTAGCCGATCTTGTGCAAATATTCGTTCGCTCAAGACAAATTCCTTTCGATTACGAGCACGAATTTGCGAATCCACGAACGAAACACTTGACCCACTCAAATTGACACTTCTCGCCGATCGACGGTATGAATTGGCAAATGAAAGCGGAAATCCGGCAGGCTTGTCCTCGAATTCCTCAATAACCAAATAGTTTTATTACTGAGTGCAAAACCCGTCGAACGCTTGAGAAATAGTTGCGACGTCTGAATCTAGCTGGCCATGCACTAGCACACCAAAACGGAGCGTTAATGATTGGCCTAGATCAATCGTTACTTCGCTGAGCGGACCTTGATTCATGGCTTTCCGACCAAACGGGTTGGCAACAAACACTCCGTAGTCGCGATTGTGCCACCAGCTTTCGCGGAAGTTGCTTCTGCTGGCCATTAGCGTGATGCCTACAGGCTTGCCGTCGATTTTGCCCGAGTAGTCGCACCAGTCGGCCGCTTGTCCCCAGGTCTGTTTGGCAGAATGTAGACCGTTCGAATTGACAATTCGACCACCATTTTTCTCTGTAATCGCAGTTGCCACGCGAGCCCCAAGGCCCATTTCCTCTTGATCGCCCAGCACTACAGTTTCAAAATCAGCATGAAACGTGGCTTCCCAGACAAGCAACCAGCCTTCAGGCCGTGAAGTCAGTGTGTACCCATTAGTCATGAGACATTGAGGCTTACCTTCTGCGGTTTGCAATTCACACTGGGTGGCAAAGCTGAGTTTGTCGTTTTGACAATCGGGTTCCGCTAGGAAACGCACATGCCGCATTGTCGCCTTGTTGCGCCAATAGTCCTGACCGTTGATGTCACCAAAACCTAGCCACAGGCCGGGATGCATCGCATCGTGATCGGTCGCGTCTTTGCCTTCAACGGGTGGATGATTTCTCGTTACCTGCAAACCACTGGGCAAGCATAGACTCGAGAAGTAGGGCCGAAAAATCTTTGGATCGTTAAAAACGAATTCAGCCACCGCACTGTTTTCGAGCGAAATCAATAGCCGATCCGCCTGCTTCACAACCGAAAAACCGGATTGTGCCCAGGCTGAGTGCGGATACTGTACCAAGAACAGAATGCAGACAAACAGTTTCAGTAGTCTTAACATAACAATAGTCACCTGGGAGAAAGCTCTTCAGCGGGTTGATTCCATAGCCGCCACGGATCGTCCAGCCGTCGCATTTCAGCCAATAAGAGCGATTCCATTTCGGCCAGCTTGTCGGCGTATTTTGGGTCGGACGCAAGGTTGACTTGATGTGGTGCGGGCCGAGCGCCTGTTAGCAAGGTTACTTGGGAGTCGTGATGCTCGGTGATGAACTCTTCGGGGTTGTCCTTCAGGTGGAATAGCTGAGCCTCTCGCACCTGGCCATCGAGTACGTCGTACTTGATTAGCTTCCAGTCGCCTTGCTTGACGGCCCTCATGCCGGGCTTGGTGCCTCCGTTGTAGACTCCGTAAAGCACATCGCGAACGATCTGCTTCTGGCCGACCAGCACGGGCTTAAAGCTAGTGCCTTCGTTGGTTGCGGGTGCGGAGATACCAGCCAAGTCACAAAGTGTAGCCAAGATGTCTAGCAGATAGATGTTTCCCTGCGCTCGAGTGCCGGACTGAATGCCTGGGCCCTTCACAATAAAAGGGACTCGCCAGGTGTGTTCATACAAATTTTGTTTTCCCTGTAAGCCGTGTCGTCCGATGGCCATGCCATGATCCGAAGTGTAGATTACGTAAGTGTTGTCCAGTTCCCCCATGACTTCCAGTTTGGCTAGAACGCGGCCGATTTGGATGTCGATATTCTCGCAGCAGGCAAATTGTCGGCCGAGTTCATTGCGAATCGTCTGCTGGTCTCGCCTCTGCCACACACCGCTCACGGCCACTTCGTCGCGCAGCTCGGGATGACCATGGTGGAAGGGGTGTGCAGGCAAGTAGTTGGCCGGCAATTTGGGTTGCCTTGGATGATCGGGTGGCGGACGGTCTTCGTCCGTATGATTGACAGCTCCGTATTTTGTCAGCAAGTCCGGCGTACCATCGCGAACATCATGGGGATGCGAGAAGCCGTAGTAGATCAAAAACGGTTTTGAATCATTCGACGATTCCCGCTGATCCAGGTACTGGATGACTCGATCACCATGCCACGCGCTACCGGACTCGGGTGTTCCGCCGCGTTTTGTTGCGTCGTGACGAACCGAGAATTGTTGATTGGCCGCTTCGTAGCTGTTTCCCTGCTTGCAAGTGCGCATGGTAGCGTACCCCGCACGATTAAAGACGGCGGGTATCGTTTGTTGCTCCAAATCTGGCGGGCAGAGCCCTTTTTTTAAGGCCAGCGGAGCAATCGGTAAATGCCACAGCGTGCGGCCGCTCATGATCATGTGCCGAGACGGCGTACAGACAGCTCCACTGAATGAACCCATGTGATAAGCCCCGTCAAAAACCATCCCCTCTCGCGCCAGTCGATCGATGTTTGGTGTTTCCAATGCCGTCTGCGGGTTGTAACACTTCAAGTCAAACGGAGATTGATCGTCCACCAAGATAAAAAGGATGTTGGGACGCTCAGGCTGTGCGGTGCTCGCGAAACTGCAGTTAAGCAAGACGAGTACCATAGATGCAAGGCGTAGCTTCATAAAAATTCGCTCTAAAAATGGCAGTTCTCTGCTCGATTAGTGGGAAGCGACATTCACGCCGGGGATCTCCAGTGGAAATATCGTATTGTCAGCTACTTCTCGCCTGAGTAGCTCCTCTGTTTGCTTCGTGAGAGCTTGCATTTCAGTGGCCAGATCGGTTGTCTCTCCTGGATCTTTGGAAATGTCATACACTTCCCAGGGACCAGGACTGTTTGTTTTTAGCCTCTGACGAACCAACTTAAAATCGCCCAACCGAACAGCAACTTGTCCTTGCGATTCAGTGAATACCCAAATCATTGGCTTGCGAGCGTCTAATGAAATTTGCTGGCCTGTAAGTACCGGCCAAAGGCTGTCGCCATCCAGCTCAGAAGGCTTTTCCAAACCTGCCGCATCGCACAAGGTCGGCAGCCAATCTGCAAAATAGCTAGGCGTGTTGTTCACCATGCCACCAGTGATACGGCCCGGCAATCGAGCAATCATGGGCACTCGAATTCCACCCTCGTAAACGCTGCCTTTGTAGCCACGCAAGCCTGCGGTACTATTGAAAAACTGAACGTCCGTTCCACCTGCGTGGAAGTGCGATTGCCCTTTGCCTTCATGGGTGCTTCCATTGTCGCTGGTGAAGACGATCAGCGTTCGATCTGCTACTCCAGCTTGTTCTAACGCAGCAATCACGCGGCCAACATAGCTATCTAGGTCGTGGATCATCGCCGCATAAGCAGCGCGAGGTCGAGAGTGCGACAAATATCCGTTTTCGCCACGATAGGCTACCTGGTCCCATTCAGGCGGAAATTTTTCTATGGACTCACGTGGAGGGTGCATGGCCACATGCGGCTCAATGAACGGCAGATAGAGAAAAAATGGAGCGGCCGCATTCTCAGCGATAAACCGTTCCGCTTCACCGATCATCAACTTGGGCGCGTAGGTCTCGCCAACCCAGTCGTCTACACTTAGTTCGCCCTCTCTTGGCTTAGCGTGTCCGTCAATCGGCTTCGCGTTGATTGTGATCTTCTGAGCGTTGCGCCACAGGTGAGGCGGATAATAACTATGTGCCACGGCCTGGCAGTTATAGCCGAAGAAGAGGTCAAAACCCTTGCGGTTCGGCTCTCCGGTGCTGCCGACAGACCCCAGTCCCCACTTACCCATAGCCCCTGTAGCGTAGCCGGCCTGTTGAAATAACTGAGCGATGGTGACAGCCTGCTGGCTTAGGGGATGTTGGCCTTCCGTGAACTCGGGAAACCTGACTCGTGCCTGTTGGTTTCCTCGTACTTCAGCGTGACCCAAGTGTTTTCCAGTCATCAGAACGCAGCGTGACGGAGCACAGACCGGAGCGCCGCTGTAGTGCTGAGTGAACCGCATGCCCTCGGCAGCCAATCGATCGATATTTGGTGTCGGGATCTTCTGCTGACCATAACAGCCAAGTTCGCCCCAACCGAGGTCATCGGCTAAAACAAAGACGACGTTCAGTCTCTGATCAGCGCAGCAGACGGTGCCAGCACAAATCAAAATTGCAGTGAAGGCAATCAGCAGTCGCATTAGGTTCCTTCCTGGCCTATACTCAGGTCGTTGTTAATTGTCAGTTGACTTGGTTTTCGAATTCTGTACAAAAAAGTCTTTGGACGATTATTGTAATCGAACTTGGTCACGTCTGCAGCGGTAACGCCGATCGGAGATGCGATGAAGCTAGCAGACACATTTAGAATGCTGGCTCTGGCCGCTATTTGGGGAGCCTCGTTTCCACTGATGCGCCAAAGTGTGGGTGAGTTCGGAACGATGCCAATTGCGGCTATTCGAGTGGTCGGTGGCTGCTGCTTTCTGCTGCCAGTGCTGGTATTGATATATGCCAATGAACTAAAGCATATTCGTCGGTCGTGGTTGCCCATCGCATGCGTTGGTTTGTTCAATTCCGCCTTGCCCTTCTTATTCTATAGTTATGCCTCATCGACAATATCGGCTGGCTTGGCATCGGTATTTAACGCCACAACGCCATTGTGGGGAGCGATCATTGCGCGACTTTGGTTGGGCGATAGGCTAAGTGGATCACAACTGATTGGATTGATTTTGGGATTTGCAGGCGTTGTCTACTTAGCCTGGGACAGTGCAGGCATCAACGAAGGCAGCGAAACCTTGCGAGTAATTTGGGCGATCACCGCATGTTTGGGGGCTACTTTGTGTTATGGACTGGCAGGAAATTTGACCAAAGTATACCTAGGTGGAGTGGCCCCCATGGCAACTGCTACCGGCAGTCTTTTTCTGGCCAGTGTGCTACTAGCCCCACCAGCTTTTATGAGCTGGCCGGAGGCTCAACCCAGCTTTGCAAGTTGGCTTAGTGTGATTATGTTGGCAGTGGGCTGCACCGGAATTGCGTATGTCATTTTCTATCGCTTGTTGGCAAGCGCAGGACCAACCAATGCCATGGCAGTTGCCTACTTAATACCACTTTTCGCTAACCTCTGGGGCTGGCTGTTTCTCGATGAGTCGCCAAAGCAGGCGATAGTCTTTGGTTGCGGCCTGATTCTGCTTGGAACCAGCCTTACTACCGGTATAATCAGGGCCGGTAAACGAAAAACCGACGGTCACTCAATATCAAGGTAACCGTTAACGCCCCATGGTGGGCCAGCGCGGGGCTATGGGTTCTCTAAGGAAATGGTCTTGTTCACCCTATTGCCGGCGCGGATACGAATTTGCTAAGTACGAATGTCTGAGCCTAAAAGTTGTTCATCCGATTAGGATTGCTATGCCACACTTCAACCATAAATCGGCTGCTGGCAGTTGGCGAGGCGTGTTTATGGTTTCGCTTTATACCATTTGGGTTCTAGGAATTAGCGCTGGGTTGTTGTTCTGCAATTCCATGACTTCCTTCGTAATCTATTCTGGAATTCCTCAGTCGCTTACCGAGAGTTTACCGGCGTCGGTCAGTCAGCTATATTTCTTCTTGATGCCCGTCGCATTGACGTTTGTTGAGTGGTATTTGTTTGATCAACTTCGTCGCATGTTAAGCCCATAACTGTTGACACGGTGGGGCCGTCGGTCTGAAATTGCTTCTGGTCCGGTTTTTTTGCTAGGGCACACGGCGACCGAAGGGCAGAGTGTCGATCGCTCGCAGAATGCCTTGAGCCTTATGCCAGGTTTCTTGTTCTTCCAGTGCCGGCTGGCTATCGGCCACGATACCTCCGCCGACGGGAACCTGCCACCAACCATCACATACCGTGATCGTGCGTATCAGGATATTCAAGTCGATGTCTCCAGCGAAACTGATGTAGCCTAAACTGCCGCAATAAGGACCGCGAACAGTTGGCTCCAGCTCGGCGATAATCTCCATAGCGCGAATCTTGGGGGCTCCCGTGATCGAACCTCCGGGAAAGGCGGCATGCAATATGTCTTGAACGCTACGATTGTTTTCGAGCTTGGCCTGCAGAACGCTGACCAGATGCCAGACGTAAGGATAACGCTCCAATGCGGCCAGGGCTTTGACCTGAACCGAATCCAACTGAGCCACTTGAGAAAGATCGTTGCGCAGTAAATCGACAATCATCACGTTTTCGCTGCGATCCTTCTGGCTTTGCAGTAATAGTTGAGACATGCCCACATCAGCCATCGGATCGCTCATTCTTGGCCGAGTCCCTTTGATGGGTCGCGCCTCAATCACTTGATCGTGGACTCGCAAAAACCGCTCAGGAGATGAACTAACCACTTGTACACGACCGAAGTCGGCATAGCCCGCAAAAGTTGCCGGATTAACGCGGTGTAGGTGCAGCGCTAATTCTTCTGGCTCGCAAATCGACCTGCGGAGTAACCGCTGCGAAAGGTTCACTTGAAAGATATCTCCAGCGTGGACGTACTGGACACATCTGTCGACCGCTTGGCGATATCCCCGTGAAGAGAAGTTGCTGGTCCAATCGGAGGACCAGCGAGTGGGATATTGAGGTGCCAAAAGGTGAGGCGAAATTGTATAGCTGCGTCGCAAGCGCTGGGTGGCGCTTGGTCCAGAAACTGCTGATTCTTCTTGGTCCAATATCGACAAGATGCGACACATCCGTCGATAGGCATGCTCTTGGCGAGCCAACGGTTCGACCTGTGGCCAACCCTGTGAAACCACATAACCTTGCCCAGTAGTGTGATCCCAACTAAGCACCACATCATACAGTCCTAGCATGGCCAGCGGCAGAGAGAAGTCGTTGATTGCCGCCGCTGGAATCGATTCAAAGCATCGCCCCAACTCGTAACCGAACCAACCTAGCCAACCGCCTTGCATGGGAGGTAGGCCAGACAGTTTGGACTGTTGAAACGCGGCCAATCGTTTGGCTACTGTATCAAGAGCTTCAGGGACAGGCTTGTCGATTCGCACTGTGCTGAAAGGGAGTGCGGCCATATAACTATAGCGGCTCAAGCCATCGTCCGTTTGCAAGCTGCTATCCAGCCAGACGCATCCTTCCAATCGAGACATGCGGCGGAAACAATAGGTGGGCGTCCAACTGGACGGCAGCCTGCGCACCAGTGGTTGAGGATGTGTGCCCAGGCGACTTGGTCGAGACGTTTGTTGAATTAAGTTTCTTGTGGCCACAAAAACGATTTCCGACTTAGGTGCCCTCCGAGGCGGCCTGCTCCAAGACCTCTTCGGCCACAAAAATTGGCAGCGGAGGATCAAACGTCACCGCTACTGCCAGCGCATCGCTGGGGCGACAATCGATCTCGATCAATTCCTCGCCGCGACGAAGTTGCAGTTTTGCGAAATAAGTATGCTCGCGCATTTCGCTGATCATGATGCTTTCAACGTGAGCCCCCAATCCTTCGGCAACCGACACCACCAGGTCGTGTGTCAAGGGTCGCAACGGCTTGAAGTCGGTCTTGATGCGACGATCGATACTGGTGGCCTCAAAGATGCCGATCAATATGGGAAACTGCCTGGTGCCTTCGATTTCCTGAAGATAGATCACCTGATTGTCGCTGATCTCACTGATGATTATGCGAGACAACTGCATGGGAACGGCCATCACCTGCACCTTGACGAGCACTATCGCTCGACTATCCACGGGAAGCAAATAGAACTTCTGAAAACGCCTGCTGCTGTCAACCCAGGTAAAGCGCAGGGGTTAATCAACGGAGTGCATTATAGCTGATCCATCCCGTGCAGACTACCAGCGATCGATCGCTCTGCAAAAAGGAGGGTAAAGCGAGACGGATGCGATGTCCCGTTGGCAATTCCAGCCAGATGGATAGGATGAGAGGCTTACTTTGCCCAGACATAAATACGCCTTTTAGACACTGATATTTTTGACAGGAAAACGCTCCATGACTAATTATCGAGTAGAGGTAGATTCAATGGGCGAGGTATGCGTGCCCGCTCGCGCTTATTACTCGGCACAAACCCAACGGGCCGTCGAGAACTTTCCTATTTCCGGTACTCAGTTGCCGCCAGCGCTACTAAGGGCTATGGGTTTGGTCAAATTTGCCTGTGCTATCGCGAATCGTGATTTAGGCAAGCTTACGGGTAGCGGCAAGAATCCACTGACCGATCCACAAGTGGAGGCGCTTCTAAGTGCCGCGAAAGAGGTGGCTGCGGGAGGTCTATCGGACCAATTCCCAATCGATGTTTTCCAAACTGGATCGGGAACTTCCAGCAACATGAATGTCAACGAAGTCATCGCCAATCGAGCCATTGAACTAATGGGTGGTGATCGCTTCTTGAAAGAGAAATCGATTCACCCCAACGATCACGTGAATATGGGGCAAAGTACGAACGACACTTTCCCAACGGCTATCCATGTGGCCGTGGCTAGCCAGATCCACTGTGCGCTTCTGCCAGCATTGCAAAATTTGCATGGACAATTGTTGGCCAAGTCTTCTGCTTGGGATCGGATCATTAAGATCGGTCGCACGCACTTGATGGATGCAACACCTCTAAGACTGGGGCAGGAATTCGGAGGTTTCGCTAGGCAGTTGGAGCTGTCGATCGACCGCGCGCGCCTGGCGCTTCAGGCTGTATTGGAATTGCCGGTCGGCGGAACGGCTGTGGGAAGCGGTATCAATACGCACCCCGAGTTTGGGCGTCGAGTTGCCGCTGCAGTAGCAGAAGAAACCGGTATCCCTTTCGTCGAAGCTGCTAATCACTTCGAAGCCAATGCGCAGCGAGATGGTTTGGTGCAGTGTCATGCTGAACTAAAGACCATTGCCAGCACGCTTTTTAATGTAGCTAACAATATTCGCTGGCTAGGCAGTGGGCCACGTTGTGGTTTCTTTGAAGTCATCCTGCCGGAACGCGCTCCAGGCAGTTCGATCATGCCGGGTAAAGTCAACCCTGTTATGTGTGAAAGCCTGATGCAGGTAGCAGCTCGCGTCATGGGCAACGATCAGACCATTACCATCAGTGGTGCTGCCGGAGGAAATTTTCAATTGAATATTATGATGCCGGTCATGGGACTTACGACCTTGGAGAGCATTCAGTTGATGAGTAACTGTGTTAACGCCTTTGTAGAATTTTGTATGGATGGCCTGGAGCCAAATCCAGAGACCTGCGAAGCCGCCGTTGAACAAAGTCTTTCGATGTCTACAAGTTTGAATCCGTTAATCGGGTACGAAAAAGCTGCTAAGCTGACCAAAGAGGCGTTTGCTACTGGAAAGACGATTCGGCAGCTCTGTCAGGAACAAAAACTGCTGCCGGAAGCTACTTTGCAAGAAGCGTTGGATCCGTTCCGAATGACTGAGCCGCATGATTAGGATCGCAATGTATCGAGCAGTTGGCTCAGTTGCTGTTTCAGGATTTCGGGTGAGCTGTCGCCAGAAATGACATGAGTGGCTGCCTGCTTTTTTCGGTCGATGGATAACTGGGCCTTCTCACGAGCCGCCCAGTGCTCCTCGCTCCACCCCCGTTGGCTCGCTCGCTTGCGCCGTGTTTCCTCAGAAGTGTCTACAAAGAGGACCCAATCACACATCGGTTCCCAGCCAGCCTCGATCAGCAGGGGCGCGTCGATCACAATGGCAGTTGGGGCTGGATCAGAATGTCGCAATCGGTGAACCATCTGCACCGCCGATGTTCGGATAGCCGGGTGCATGATGCTTTCCAGTTCTGCTCGCCGTTGCAATGCCTGATCATCGGGACCAAACACCAAATTTCCCAATCGCACCCGATCGACTCGGCCATCCTGACCAATGATCTCAGGCCCAAATTTCTGCTTGAGCAATTGGCAGATCATGGGCTTGTCCAGCAGTTCATGGCCGATTCTGTCGGCATCGATCCGGACGCACCCTAATTGAACTAGAATCTGACCAACAAAGCTTTTTCCTGACGCGATACCACCTACCAACCCAATGATGGGAACCACAGATGATTTCGCGATCTTCTTTTGGGTAGCCACTTAGTCAGATTCCTTGGTCAGTCGCCAAAGCGGCTTGTCAAATATTGGTTCGAGCTCAAAATGTCCTCCATGTTCATTCTAGCATAGTTCCAAACATTTATTGAACTGAAGTATCCCCAGTCCTTTGCTTAATACTCAAATCATTGAAGACACCTGTGTGGCCGCCCAAGCGCTGCAGTCAGGATTGTTGGTTGCGTTTCCAACTGAAACCGTCTTTGGACTGGGAGCAGATGCCACCAATCCGCAGGCTATCGCTCGACTTTTTAAGGCAAAAGGACGCCCCAGTGATAATCCACTGATTGTTCACTTGGGCGGCATCGATCATTTATCCCTAGCGACCGACAAGGTGACAGAATCGGCCCAAGTTTTGCTAGAGAGATTTTCGCCTGGTCCGCTGACAGTGGTTGTTCCTAAACATACTTCTCTGGCAAGCGCGGTGACAGCAGGACTGGACACGGTTGGCATACGAATCCCCAATCATCCGCTAGCTTTGGAGTTGCTGCAGCGGTGCAATCGACCTATCGCGGCACCTTCAGCAAATCGGTCGGGACGGCCCAGTTGCACCACATGGCAGGCTGTTTGGGAAGATATGCAGGACAGGGTGGATTACATCCTGCGGGGTGACAGTTGTCAGATCGGTATTGAATCGACGGTAGTGGATTGTTCAGGCAGCCAGCCGGTTCAGTTGCGAGCAGGTGCCATCACGCTGGAACAACTGCGACAGGTCGTACCTGACATTAAGACATGGAACCAACTTGAGCTAGCAGACGATCAAGCCCTGCCTAGCCCCGGCCTTCGGCACGCACATTATCAGCCCGTGGCCCCAGTTTACCTATTTAACTACCATCAGCAGGTCATCGACTTGCCTGGCGGCCAATTGGCACAAAGCGCCTGCGCGGACTTGAGGATCGCTCGATCTCCAAGCGAATCATACGGTCAGCCGCTTACGGAACGTTGTCTTCTGTACCAGAGCTTTTACTCGATTGCAGACTACATGCGCGGCTTTTATGAATTCTTGCGCGAGGCTGACCGCCGCGGGGCGGCCCGCATCTACTTGCAAATTGCGCCAGCCAATGATCAGGGTGCCGCACTGCGCGATAGGCAAATTCGCGCTGCCGGAAGGACTAACTGATCATTCACAGATTTTGACACACCTTGGAGTGTTCCATTGGTATCACTCGCTGGAGCTCGTAGCCTCGTTGTCAGCATCCGAAGTGACTTCTGGTGCCACCTCTTTAATCTGGACTGCTGGCTGTACTGTAGCCTGCTGGGAAGCCAAATCCAGATCCGCCACCTGTTCTGAAGCTGGGCTTACTGAGTCGGCCGCAGGAGCTTTCGATTTGACGTTCGCATCAGCGCCTTGTCCGGTACGCTGGGCTTCGTAGAACTGGAGCAGATCGGAAAACGAGCGCAGCGGCTCTTCGCCTTCCTTCATCTTCTGGGAGATGGGAGCCACCGGTTTCTTGCTAGTGTACTCTATCGACTTGGAAGGCCTCGAGCTGCGTTGGTCACCGCGTCCGCGCTGGTCGCCGCGTCCGCGCTGGTCGCCGCGCCCCCGGCCGTCTTGCCGACCAGTCCGCTGGTCGGTTCGCGGAGTCTTGCCGCCCTGCGCTCGCTGACCCGATGATAGATCGCCTCGAGGCGCGGAACCACTTCTTGCCTGCCCCCGTCCATGCGACTCGTTGCGGGAGCCATCGCCGCGCGATGGATCGCGAGATTGACCCTGTCCTTGCGGTTGTCCCTCACGGCGCTCGAATCGCCCACCTGCGGGGCCGCGCCCGCCGCGCTGCGAACGATCGGCAGCTTCTCGTTCTTTCCGCTGCTGGGCCTCCGCTTCAATCCTAGCGGTTTGTTCAGGTGAAAGGCATGTCAGCGCGACGCGATTTTTCTTGTCGTCCACCCTGACAACCCAGGTTAAAAGCAGATCGCCAACCTGGACACACTGATGTGGATCTTCAACGTAGTTTTCTGACAACCGACTAACATGAATCATACCGGTGCAGTTGGGTGCAAGCTCAACAAAAGCTCCAAATTCTGCGACTCCAATCACCACAGCCCACAAGCATGTGCCAGGCTGCAACGACTCCAGTGTGGGCATCTGGCTAAGTAGCGGAACAGGGGTTCCTGACAATCGAGGGTCCCCAAAGGGATTCATAAGGTCACCGGCAATTCGCTTAAGCTTCGCTCGGCCAACCTGCCAGCCGTTGGCAAGTTTTTCAGGGTCAAAGGGCAGCTCCGCCTGTGGAACACTGGATATCTGCTCTGGATACTCAGGTACAGCGGATTTAGTCTCTCCAGCGGCGGTTTGCGGTTCTGCGTTTTCAGAACTACCCGATTCAATTGCCTCAATTGCCGCTCCAGCCAGATCGCTGCTTTCTGCGGTCGTTTCCTGGGACACTGATGTGTCGCTAGCAGCGTTGTTGGCGTCAGTCGCTTGCACGCTATCAGTCGAAGCTTGGTCGGTTGACAAAGACTGATCTGCGGTGCCCTGAGTCGCTTCCGAAGGCACTTCACTGGGCTGCGCGGTAACTTGTTCAGAGTCTAGCGCAGCCGATGGCAATGAAGAAGCCGATTCAAGCAAATTCGCGCTGCTTGGTGCGACTCTCGCAACCCAACCTTCAGGAGAGGCTGGAGGTTGACTCAGGGGCGTACTGGACAGCAATCGCTGAGCCAGGTGGTATTCTTCAGGATGTACCAGTGTCGCATCCAAAGTACAGTCACTTCCAAACACGCGCAGCCAACCAAGCGATTGTCGCCGATCCACATCGGACCAATCGCTCACCAATGTTTGAAGTTGTTGGCGATTGGTCAGTTGTCCGCTTGCGGATAGGCTGACGATCTGTTTGGCCTGAGCGGGACCGACGCCAGGCACCAACTGTAGTTCTCGTTCGCTCGCGCTCCGCGCATCGACACCTCGGGCGCTAACGCAGTCGACGATTGTTTCCTGAACCAATTTTCTGAGCGGTTCTTGTGGCAGTTCTCGCTGATAGCTGCCAAGTCTCAAACGTCCACTATCCGCTTTCAACAGCTCGACCAGCGGATCTTGCAGACAGCGTGCGGCCCATATTGCCGCTCGTTGCCTGCGGTTGTACGTAGATAATTCGCGAAGGCCGATGCGGCTGCCTGCATAGGCTTCAGCACCACTGCGATCGGCCATCGTCCAACGCAGCCCACTATCTTTGCTCTGCTGCATCAGTTCGCGCAGGGTCAGAACCACAAACCGTCGGGCAGGGCCGTTAGTCAAGGCCACTAAAGTGACGCGGTACAAGTGAATCAATTCGCCCAGCTTGACCACGTTTTGGGAAATGATCTCCGGCTGGACACCACAAGCGATCTCTTCGCAGGCCAAGACATCGCCACTGGGGCTAACGATAATGACCGCTACGGTCTTGGGGCCCACCGTATCCAACAGAGCAATCGTGTGACCGCGAACAGGCCGTCGCAATAAGTGATTTCGCAGTTCGTCAGCCGCATGCTCCAGCAGACTTTCGCTTGCCACCTCGTCACATTCGGCCAGGACATCGGCCTCTAACTTGGATCGCATACCATTTTCAAGTGACTGCGCTATGGCACCGCTGATCCAGGTAGCCCAGGGATGCTTTGCATCGGTAAACGAATTGCGAGCCACATCCACTAGCAGATTCGGATCATACTCCAACGTCAGGGAAACCAACTGAGATCGAACGCCTCGCGCGAGCATCAAGAATTGATAATGGCTCAGCTTGCCAAGCGGTTTATTGAGCGATCGGAGAGGGGCCAGCATCGCAGCCAGCCAACGTCGTCGTCGCTGGCGTGGAGTCAATTTGGCAAAAGGCTTGGCCGGACCGGACTTTCTATTGTTACCAGTCGAACCCAGCTTGGCTGTCTTTGGGTTATCTTTGCCATCAACGGTCAAATCGTCGCTGTTGCCCGAGTCTGTTTCGGACGAATCATCTGCCGAATCGCTTCCCTCAGAACTCAGGGCATCATCGTGTTCTAAAGTCTCTTCTGTCGGTGAATCATGATAGTCGTGATCGCTGCCGGACTGGTCGAGTGCATCGCCGTCGTCTGTACCACTAGCGTGTACATCATTGATGTCGTGATCGTCGTCCATCTGATCTGTGGCCAAAGACGTCTCTGAAGCATCGTCGGCTTGTGGGGATAGCAAACTCCCTGGGCTCGCCGCCGTAGGAGCCACATATTCGCCCACTCGCAGCATCGCTCGGCGGTGAATGGTCTGCCGTAGCTTTTCGTTCAGTGCGGTGTCGCCCTGGATCAAAGCTGCAATCAGCCTAGCAGCCTGAGATAACGCAGCTTCGCCACCCGCCGCATCCAATGACAATTGCCGGGCTGCCCATTCGATTGGGTTGTCAACGGCAGCCCCCGAGTAGGTGACCATGGCCTCAAGCAATTTGCCAGCAGCACCGTCACGCTCCTGAGAGTGCTCTAGCGCTCTGCGAGCACGAAAACACTTCAGCGCGGATTCCATGGCGGCTGAGGTATGCGCGTGCGAAAGCGAATTTTCAGCTTCCTGGTCCAGCATCGCATCTTTGGGAAGATGGCGAATGGCGCGCTCTCGCGCTGCCTGGATTCTCTGGCGACGATCTAATTCAAACTTCAATCGCCACAACGCGTTCTCAGGCAATTGCCCAGTTTCATCACCGCGATATCTCGCGATAAAGGTGGGGCAATAGCCTTGTTCTAACAAGTCTGCAGCAACGCGAATTTGATCAGCATTCAGACGGAGATGGCGGGCGATTCCGCTAAGATCAATCATGCAACCTGGACTCTACTGATTAACACTGGTCCGCTGTCGCTACTGCTCGGAAGCAGCCTCAGCTAGACCTCACCTGAATTGACTACGGCAGGGGCAGTTCCCCTTAAGACAAGCGCCACACCGAGTCAGTTCCATTCAATTTGTGGCGGTACCTCTCCATTGAATAGCGGAATCTAAAAGAGGCAGCCATCATTGTCAACCTACTAAGGGCCTTTTTACAGTCAATCCGAGCGTTTCCAGGCTCATTTCTTGGATGACTGACGGGAATAGAGACTTATCTAGCTGTTTTCAGCCCTACAAAGGCGATGGAAACCCGACCTAACCAATACCTGCAAAAAAATATTCCGGCAAGAGATTAACAGAACGACTCAAGCCGCAAATCTACCGCAACCGATACATCTTAGCAGGGGAGCTAACGAAGGGGTCTGCTCAGTTTGCGACTGGGTCGTCTCGTCCGAACGGTTGTTTACGTACGATCTTCTTTAGTTTTGAAAGCATTAAAATGAACCAAGCTCCCATCGCCCATTCTTATCATTCCGACCGAGTCCAAGCGGAACAAGTACATGTAAGCCTGGGGGATATGGCCCCTTTGCTAATGCATGCCGCGAATGCTAACAAAGCTTGGCTACGTGACTTTTCAGACGATGTGGTGCAAATTCCACGTGATCTGTATGAAGTACTTGTCGCCTACCGCGATCTCTTGGGACGCAGTGCCGCTTAATTCGCGACGATAGCGAAAGACAGCGGCGAAATTTTACGCAACTTGGCGGGACTACGGAAATCACTCGGTCAGTTAGCCTCAGGTCAAGCTTTCATGCGGCACTCCGCTAATCAAGCTCCAAGCGACGTAATTCCGCTGAACTGGCTTTGGATCAGTCTGGTTTTATGGCTATGCGCGAGCGCCGGTTGCGCTCCATTAGCCTCACGCCCAATCGCCGCACAACGTATCTACGAGCCAACTCGTACGCTGGATCAAGAGCCTCAGATTCAGCGCGGAAAGAAGCGTCCTGTCATCGACGCCGTCGGGTGGGTTGTTGGTATTCCTAGCAAAATTCTGTTGTGGGATCGTCGCGTTGATAATCACCGAATCGGTCAGGCGACTGAGCAGAGTATTGCCCAATACGTGGATCGCAACGGGCTATCGACTGTACGAGTGCGACTAAATCAATACGACCCGATCGAAGATTGGAAACGTCTGGTTCGCAACGACTCGGTGGGCGCGCCTTGGCGACTGACGATTGGTGCCCTGAGCGTTCTGGGCGAAACTGTCATTCCGGGCCGCCTGTTTGGCGGAGATCACTACAATCCGTACACCGACACTATTCACATCTACTCCGACGTGCCGGCAATTGGACTTCATGAAGGTGGTCATGCCAAAGACTTTGCTAGACGAAAATGGAAGGGCACGTATGCCTTTGTCTACGGTTTGCCGGTCGTACCACTATATCACGAATCCGTTGCTACTGGCGATGTGGTTGCCTACTTAGATAGTTACGGTTCTGCACAGGAGCGCGCGGAGGCATCGCGAATCCTATACCCGGCTTATGGTACCTATGTGGGCAGCGCGGCAGGCACCTTTTTTCCAGCCGCCAGCGGACCGATCTACTACGGTAGTCTGATCACTGGACATTTGGCGGGCTGGTACCGAGCTGGTCAGCAACTGCGTCAAACCAATCATTTGGTATCTGGGCAGGATTACCTTGCTCTTTGGCAGCCTGCGAGCCGGTTGACCGCTGCGACACAGGATCATTCGAATCAAGCCACACAAGACCAAGTAACAGACGGACCTACCATCCACTCCACAGCCTCCCACGCAGCCAGTGTGGGGCACACAGCGGTTTCCACAACCGATACTAAGCAGTCGCCGGTCATTCCATCGGCAGTTCAAACCGAGTCCGCTCAAGTTGCCGTTCAGCCATAGATCTCTCCAGCAGTACAGATAAATCCCTTCTAAAACCCTTCCGAACGTTTCTACCTGAATCTACTGGCAGTCTTCGTCGGGATGCGATTTGCCGTCTCTGAGACGGACGAGACATAAATCGTGGCTGAACTTGCTGCACTTTGCCGCAGTCCTGGGGTAGAATAGGAATCGGTCTGCCTGTGGCCAAGAGGGCTAGCTAGCGCCAAAAGCGATCCGCCGATTCGTCACTTTACAAGGTGCCAACGATGAACTGGGGCAATCCAACTTCCGTAGCCGCTCAGCCCGCCACACTGGATCATCACGGTCGGCCCGCGATTGAATTCCCAAATTCTCTAACTCGGCAATTAAGGCTGTTCCGACATCGAGTTTGGTTTACCAAGTCTGCCGAAGCGATGCTGATTGTCGCTCTGGCAATGTCGATTGCCTTGTTAGTCGTCTATCTGGCTGATCGGTGGACGGACACCCACTGGCAAGGGCGTGCGGCGATTTTATCGATAACCTGTCTGATTGGTTTGTCGCTGCCTTGGGCCGTATATCGCTGGATTTGGCAGCAACGCAGACCCGATCAATTGGCACGACTACTGCGACGTCGTGATCCGGCGATTGGTGATCAGTTGTTAAGTGCCATCGAGCTAGCGGATGACAAGTCCGAACAATCTCGGTCCAGCGCGTTATGCGCTGCCGCTATTGGACAAGTTGCTGGCCTCGTAGCGCAGCGAGACCTGCTTTCTGCGGTTCCTCAAACAACGCTTCGCTGGCTGGTCATGGCTCTTTCCGTTTCCTGGATCGCGCTTCTGATGTGCTGGATATGGTCCGCAGCCGCATTTCAAAACGCGGTTGTTCGGCTAATGGTTCCGTGGCACGATACGCCGCGTTTCACCTTTGCTCAAGTAGATCCGCTTGCAGCCAACTATGTTGTGCCGCATGGTGAAGCGATTTCAATACCGGTCCAGCTTACACCACACAGCCAGTCGCTTCCGGGTATGGCTCGGCTGTTGATGGCCAACCAGGAACCTCTGGTAGCGACTCTTGAAGATCGCCACTATCGCATTGAAGTGCCACCACAAACCGAAGGGAAAAAGGCACGTCTGAAAGTAGGCGATTACTACCAGGACTTGACCATCGATCCGCAACGTCGCCCTCAAGTGGTCAGCTCGATAGCCACGATTCGAATGCCAGACTACCTGCAACACAGCCAGGTGCTACAGGCGGATGTACGCAGCGGCAAATTGGCCGCCCTGCAAGGAAGCACTCTTGAAATCAATGCAGAAATTTCGCGTTCACTTCAGAAGGCTCAAGTCAATGGTCTTCCCGTTTCACACGATGATCGTCGATTCAAGTCCCAGGAGATTTTGGTCGGGCAAGATGTTAGACAGCTTGAGATGACATGGACAGATCATTACGGCTTGCAGCCACTCGAGCCCTTTCGTATTGACGTTCAGCCTGTTGTTGACGAAGCTCCCAGCGTTGTCGTTCAGGAGTTGCCGCGTCAACTAGTGGTGCTGGAAAGCGAACAACTGAACTTTCAGATCATGGCAGCCGATGACTATGGAATCAAACAGGTGGGCATTTCGTGGCAAGGCATCGAACAAGACGCAACGGTTACGGTTGCTTCAGGCAAGAAGGTTCTATTCACCGGCGCACCGGAACTCAGTAGCCAATCCGTAGCCGCAACTTTCTGTGCGGCTGCAATGGGTATTCAGGCTCAGCCTATCGAATTGCGATGTTGGGTAGAGGATTACCTGCCGGGCAGACAACCCGTAATGGGTTCGGCTCATCTGGTCTACGTCTTAGATGCTCAGCAACACGCCGCTTGGATCATGCAGCAGATGAGCAAGTGGCATCGAAGCGCCACCGACGTGCGAGACAAAGAATTGCAATTGTACGAAGAGAATCGGCGCTTGCAAAGTTTAGTGGCCGAATTGCCCGACGATCGGCAGCATTCAGCGCTGCGTGATCAATTGAACCGGCAGGCCGCTCTCGAGCAAGTCAACTCGCGTCGCTTGGCCGATGTGACTCGAGTCGGCCAGCAGCTTCTTCGCTCGGCCGCGCGCAATTCGGAAATTGGAGTGGGCTACCTGCATCGCTGGGCCGAGATGCTGCAGATTCTAAATGACATCAGTGGGCAGCGGATGCCGTCTGTTGCTGAAATGCTCAGCCAAGCCTCGGAGCAACCATTGCGATCAAGCTTGCAACAGACTTCAAGTTCGCGTCCCAGTGCGGGTGTCATTCGATCATCTACTTTGCTGTCCAAGCCAGACAATTCAGAGCCTTCGCAAACTGAGAGTTCGAATTCGTCAGCCCCAAAGGTTCCCTCGCTAAGCGATGCAGAGTCATCGTTGGCGGGGCCCGCAGCGCCCGACGCAAGCGCTTCGACACCAGCGAAAAAATCGTCTAGCGGTGGACGATTTAGTTTGCCGCGAACGACCGTTGCCAGCAGTGGTCCATCGGCCCCGCCACCTGACAAATCGCCTCAAGAAGACTCGTCTGAACAGCCGGTGGATCAGGCAATTGAGCAGCAAGCCGATTTGTTGGCAGAATTCGAACGCGTGGCTGGGCAGTTAAATGAGGTGCTGGCCAACCTAGAAGGATCCACTCTGGTCAAACGCCTGAAGGCGGCTTCTCGCGAACAGATTCAAGTTGCCGAAAAGCTCACTTCGCACTTACCTGCAGTTTTTGGCTCGGCGGGCAAGGCAACTCCGATGGAGCGACAGTCGCTGGAACAGTTGGCCAGCGCCCAGCAGAGCAGTCGCAAGAAAGTGGCCTACATCATGGATGATATGCAGGCCTACTTTGAACGTCGGCGCATGAATCAGTTTAAATTGGTATTGGATGACATGCGATCCTTGGGTGTATTGGATTCTCTGACAGACCTGGGCGAAACAATCCCTAAGAAACAAGGACTGTCCATCTCCCAAGCCGAATACTGGGCCGATTCGATGGATCGTTGGGCCGACGACTTGGCCGACCCGGCTTGCAGTGGACAGTGTCCCGGCTGCAAAACTTCTGACTCGCTGCCTCCATCGCTGGTGCTTGAGGCGCTGAGAATCTTAGAGAGTGAAGTCAACCTGCGCGAGGATACACGCGTTGCCCAGCAAGCAATGACTTCTGTAACTCAGGATCAGCACCAAGCTCAGTCCAAGCAACTTTCCATGGTGCAGGATCAACTGCGACAGCGAACAGACGATCTTTCTACGGCCATCTCGGATTTACCTGAGGGACAGCAGCGTTTCGGGAAGGAGATTCAGTTGCTGGCCGCCGTCAGTTCCGCAATGACTCAGGCTAGCGATCTGCTATCTAATGGAAATATCGGATCTGAAGCGATCGCTGCTGAAACTGAAGCCATTGAACTTTTACTGCGCAGCAAGAGTATCAATCCTAAAGCTGTTGGTGGCGGCGGAGGAGCCGATCCTGGTGGCGGAGGTACCGGCAGTACGCAAGATTCCGCTTTGGCGCTAATTGGCACCGGCTTCAATCCTCACGAACATCGACAGTCGCGTCCGGTTAGTCAGGCAACAGGCGAAACGGGACGTACGCTTCCGGAAGAATATCGCGGTGGATTGGACCAGTACTTCGAGCGGTTGGAGCAGTCGCCATGAAACAATTGAAGATCATGACAGCTCAATCGCTCTTACTTGGCTGCTTGCTGCATGCCAGCATTCGAACGTTTGCCGAAGACTTGGCCGCTGGACCGCAGGCCGTTGACCAGACTGTTGACGCGGCAGTCAATGTCATTCCTGTGCTGTTGGAAGCAGATCCTAACGTAGTGGAAATCGTGAAGCCGCTTATCGAAGGCACTCAGCGAACAGTCGCTGCCAAATTGCTGCTTGTTCAATTAACAGGCAACCTTGCCGAAACACAAACTCAATCACTCAAGCAATTCGACCAGCAGTGGGTATACGCTCAGGCATGGAAGTCGATTCATGAAATAAGGCGTCAGGACACTCCTGCTCGGCGGGCTCGAGGCATCAAAGACGACAAAGAAGCGTTCACCCAGTGGCTGATTAATTTGCAGCAGAGGCAGGATGGCCCCAGCGATTCGGTGGCGGAACTGGTTGACAAGCAACTTGATCAAGCGCTGGCCAAGGTCTTGACCCAGGAGCAGATAACGGTCTACCAGGCAGAACAGGAAGCCAAGCTGCAATTCCATCGTCAAGCATCAGCTCAGTTCTTTCTTGCGCTAATTCGCAAGCAAATCAATGTGACAGATCAACAAGCTGAGCAATTGCAATCAATTATCGAAAAGTACTATCGGAAGAACTTAAGCTGGATCGCATACATTCACAACCCGAAGACCTTGCCAGCTTTGCCCAAGCGTGCGGTGGCACAGGTACTTACACCCGAGCAACGAAAAGCCTACGAGAAAATCCGTCAGATCAATTTTCAGCATAATACTTATAATTTTGCCAACAGCATTGGACTCAACAACTTAGAAGATTTGGGAGCCCAGCAGTGAGGTGGTCCAGACTGAGTTTGGTTCAAAGCATCCCGATTTGCAGGCTGCAAAGCGCTGGATCGGTGTTGTTCAGTCTGCTGTTTTGCGCGACGCTGCATCTGAATTGTGCAGATCGTTTCGCCAGGGCTCAGGATAGTCAGTTGCTGCAGTCATACATCTATCAGGGAAAAACCTTTGATCAGTTTTGCACAGATTTGTCGGCTTCCACAGGAGCGACGCTTGCGACTTTGGGCAGTATCGTCGAAATGGACGCTCAGCAATTGTCCTTGTTGAAGTTAGCTTGCGAGGGAGATGTGGCCAGACTGATGCAAGAAATCACACGCATCGCCGAGCAGACAAAGGATGTTGACATGAACAATATTCAGCCTGAACGATGGAATGATATTTGGGACTTGATAATGCCTGCTCGGCAGAAGGTCGAATTGGGGCTGCATGGTCAAGGCTCGCTTTTCGAAAAATCCATGCTGACCGTCCTCCAGCCAGAGCAAGCTCGCATTTATCACGATCACCTCCGAAAGAGCGAGGTGGAATTCTTGACCGCTACGTTTAAGCTGACGTTGTTCGAATTGGAAAGCATCTTGCCGTTAACAAGCAGCCAGCGTACGGCGATCGTCGAACTGGTTGATCAGTCGATGTTACCCCGCAAGGTTCAACTTGGCATGGCGCAGCTTTCCGGGTTGGTCGTCTTTGCCAAATTACCTCGAGACAAAGTGTCTGAAATTCTCAATGAAGATCAAATGAAAACCTTTAATCGCCTGCGGAAACATGCCCAAGGGTTCGTAGGAAGTTTCAAGTGGTAGACACCAATCGACAATCCGACCATGAGAGCCAGTGTGTCAGGCGAGGGATGGTACCGTAATGATTTTTCCTAGAGGAATTCGGCAGAGTTCTCATGTTCGTCGGTTTCCCGTTGGAAGCTGGCGAGTTCTACTGGCTTTGCATTCGATGTCACTGGTTTTCAACTGCCTAATTGGCCTTGGCTGTGTTGCATACGGTCAGCAGTTTGATTTTATACTAAGGCTGCGGGACGGTAGCATTGGACTGGGGAGCCCCTTGCCGCATCAAGATGCCGATGTTTTGGCATGGCAAAACGAGGGTTTCGAACAACCATTCCTGTTTGACAGCCATTCGATCGCCTCCATGCACAGAGTTGTTGAAGCGAACGACCAGCGGAATCAACGCCCAAGCGATCAGCTTTGGGTCTTCGAGCTATACGGCGACAATCTACTGGCAGGACAACTGCTAGAAGCGAACGAACAACGCATACAAATACTTTCGCCGACACTGGGTGAACTGAGCCTTGAGCGGACTTGGGTTCGTAGTATTTCTCGTGTCGCAGGCAGCAGCGCGTTGTTGTCTAGCGGGTTTGATGTGCCGTCATGGCATCAGCAAGGCAGTGGCAAACAGTGGGTTATTGATAGAAGTGGTTTGTCCACCAAGACCTTAGCAGCCAAAATCGAAGGGCGCGTCGACCTGCCAGATCGATTCGAACTAAGTATGTCGCTTCGCTGGGGAGACTTGCCACAATTTTCGCTGTTGTTGGCAACCGCAGGCCGTCACGACCGTATTCCACAACCTCAAGTAGGATTTGTAGGACTCCGTAACAATCAGGATGCACAGGCAAATGGGCTTGGTCAACAAACAGCTTTCGCTTCGATAGAGACCTGGTCCAATACGTTAGTGCTTGTCCGTGAATCGGCCGACAAGGCTGACATTGCGACGCTGGATCAATTGAACTCGGATAGCTCAGTCGACCTGACTATTTGGATCGACCAGCCCGCCGGTAAAGTGGCTGCGCGTACGCGAGGTGGAAAAGTTGTCGAGCTTGATCGATTAAGCGAAAAATCGCAGCCATCGCGCTCTTCCATAGTGATTGCCAACTATGGTCAACAGCTGAGCGTAGAGAGGTTTGAAATCCGATCTTGGGATGGCACCTTGCCTTCGTCACGTCCCAACTCGGGGCAGGTGGTTTTGGCCAACGGGCAATCGCTAGAGGCTGGAATTGTCGGTTTTGATGCTCAGTCTAACCAGTGGATTTTACAGACTAAGGATGGACCGCGGCAAATTGCCAGAGATCAGTTGCTGAGCGGCTTCGTGGCAGCCAGCAAGCCGTCCAGCGCAGCGAATGCTGATACGGACGATGCAGCGTCTGGCGGCAAACAATCTCCTTCCGCAGACACCGCTTCGAAAATCGATCGGTCAAAATCGGAGCGGTCGCAGGATATTGAAATGACATTGACCGATCGCACGCTGTTGAAAGGTCGATTGTTGGGAGCCAGCCAAGGGCAACTCAAATTCCAAGCTTCCGCATTGCAGCAAGAACTTTTGATTAACACGGAAGCCATCGCCGAATTGGTCGGCAGTACCCAAGAGCCCAAGTCGACAGCAGTTCCGGCAGGAACACTGGCGATATCGATCGGGGACAGTCAATATTTTGGCAGTCTTCTGGACAACACCCCTGTTGGCAGTACTCAGGCTCTGCACTGGCAACCAGCCTTAAGTCGTCTATCCAGTCCTGTTAGTACCAAAGCCAACGGCACCATCCGTCCTCATGCTCCTGTCGCAAAGGCGGCTGCTTCCCCAGATTCACAAGCCACCGAAAGGAATGTCGACGCTGATGCTGGAATGCGAGTGCGATTGCGAAGGGTATTGCCACGAAATGTTCAACCGGAAGGGAGAGCACCGCAGCCGGTAAGATCAGAACCTGGCGAAAGTGGATCTGCTGCTCAGGCGTCCCTTTCGCTTCACCTACTCTATTTTCGCAATGGAGACATGGCTCAGGTCACGGTCAGTAGTATCGATTCAGCCGGAGTACACTTCCAGTCTCAGCAGACAAAGTCAACCTTTGCAGCCCACGAACAAATTGATCGATTGGTGTTTAGCAATAGTTCTCGCGGTTTGGACTGGACTGACCCGCAGAGGCAGCGATTGTTGACTGTTCCACGTGCGTCGAAAAACGACCCGCCCAAACATCTGGTAATTGCCACCTCTGGGGACGTTGTACGAGGCCAATTGGTTGAATTGACTCAAAAAAAGTTGACTATCGAAGTGCGTGGTCAACTCATGAAATTTTCGATCGCCGAAGTTTCTGAAATTGCATGGCTTTATCAGCGACATTGGCAAACTGAAGGCAGCGATGAAGAAATGAAATCGACCAATGTAGAATTAGCCAATTTGAATGTTGCCACCGAAATGTCAGACTTTTCGGTACATGCGATCAGCCAAGCGCAGCACGGCGTGACGCTTCGTCCGCAAAAAATCGAGTACGGCGTACTGCATGGCACAAGCGATCTTCTGGGCGAAACCTCTGTGCAACTGGATCGGCTAAGTCAAATGTTCTTTGGAAGCGATGTTAGAACTCGAGTGATGCAGCTTGGTCGTACCCAATATCCACTGGTATTGGCTACACAACCGCGAGATGCCACAGGCAATGGTGAACCTGGCTCAATCAGCCAGCAGCATCCGCTGGTTGGCCTATTAGCCCCCGAGTTCTCACTACCTACGTTGTCGGACCAGAAGTTTGTGATGAAAGAGAAACAGGGCAAGTTCCTTATCCTTGATTTTTGGGCGAGTTGGTGCGGCCCCTGTATGCAGGCGCTGCCGGAACTAGACGCGGCCATAGCAGAATTTGGCTCTAATCAAGTCGAGCTGGTCGCCATCAACATTCAAGAAGCCAAGTCTCGGGTGCAATCCACCGCCGAGCGTTTGGGACTAGCTTGCCTGGTGGCGTTGGATCTAGACGGACAAGTAGCTGCCGCTTATGACGTGAGCGCGATACCTCAAACCGTAATCATCGATCGGAAAGGCAAGATCACGCATTTGATCCTAGGCGGCGGCCCTCAATCTCGCGAGCAGCTAAAGACGGCTCTCGAAGCCATCCGTCAAGTTGACTGATCGATCTTGGTGGTTCTGTACAGAGCCAACAACCGTGACATTGGGTCACAATGGTCGCACGTCTTACTTACGCCAATTCCTTTCGCACTTTTTCTAACAGTGCTTTAGTAGCTCGGATGCCTTCGTAGGAATCCTTGGCCCCCTCGTACTCGATTCCCACGTAGCCTTGGAATCCACTGTTCTTGACGATCTTTAGCATGCGACGGAAATCGGTATGCACTTCGTTGCCATCAGCATCAAATTCGTGTGATTTAGCGCTAACTCCTTTGGCAAAAGGCATCAGTTCGTGCGTGCCCAAATATCGATCATACTCCAAGCCATCGGCACCGCTTTTGACGCGGAAGTTTCCGAAGTCAGGCAAAGTACCAACTCGCGGATGATCGACCATTTCCATCACACCGCGCAGCCAACCGCCGTGACTGGACAAGCCCCCGTGGTTTTCGACGATCACGTTCAAATCGTAGGTGTCCCCAATCTCACACAAACGCCGTAGGCCATCAGCAGCCAGTTTCTGCTGCTCGGCAAAGCTCAGCTTTGCATCCGATGCTGCGTTGACGCGAATGGAGTGACACCCCAGTTCCCGCGCCCATTCAAGCCATTTCACATGATTACGCACCGCAGTGATTCTGCGCTTGGCATCTGGATCGCCCAGGTTCCCCTCGCCGTCACACATGATCAAAAGCGCCTTGACGCCCGCGTCCTGCCCTCGCTTTTTCAGATCGACAAGGTAGTCGTGATTTCTGACCACATCCTTATAGAACTGGTTGACGTATTCGACGGCATCAATTCCAAAATCGTTCTTTGCGATAGAAGCAAAATCTGCCGGGTCTAACTTCGTAAAGCCCTTATGACCAAAAAACTGACGGTGCAATGACCACTGAGCCAATGAAATCTGAAAAAATGGAGCTTTGTCTTCTGCTACGATTGACTGGGTCGTCATACCCACCGTTCCGGCTACTGCGGCTGATTGAACAAAGATGCGTCGTTGTACGTTCATGTTGTCTTACACCCTGTTTGTAAATAAAGGCTACTTGTTCATAAAAATTGTAACTGCAATTGCGGCTAATTGCCAGTGTCCAGCTTGTCCCACTTGCGAGTGCTTAGCTTACTGACAGCTTCAGCAGAAACCTGGCCGTTTTCCTTCAATGTCAGCACTTTTAGGTTATTTAGCTTCAAAATGGCATCGACGGCTGCGTCGGTGATTCCTGTTGACCGAATGGATAGCTCCTTCAAATTAGGAAGTCCAGCGATGACTTCCATGGTGCTGTCAGACAACTGAGGAACGCTCCAGATGTCCAGCACTTCAAGCGCCGTTAGGCTGCCCAGGTTTTTCAATCCTTCGTCGGTCACGGCCTCTAATTCGTGAAGGTACAATCTTTTTAGCTTAGGCAGGTTCGCAAACAACTGCATCCCGGAATCATCCACGGCTGGCAAGTCGCGCAAAGTCAATCGCTCCAGTCCAAGCCCCTGCAGCGCAGAAACTCCATCTCCTGCGATTCCTTGGCATCTAAAAATTTCCAATTGCCGAAGGTTTGTCAGTTTGGCCAAATGCTGCCCGGACAGGCTGGTGATCATAAAATCCTGTATCAGCAGATTTTGAAGCGAGATGTTCTCGGACAGCTTTTCGATCCCATCGTCGGTCACGGCTGTGCTGCGATGCTTCAGGCTGGTCAGCTTAGGAAGTTGACTGAGCACGCCCAGCGTCATGTTGCCAGCCTCCATGTTGCCGCGCAGGTCGACCGACGTTAGCTCTTGCAGAGCTTTCAGCCTTCGTGTGCTTAGGTCGTTAAAACGATTTTGCACTAGCGAAAGAACCTTCAATCCTTTGAGTTCTTCGATCGACTTCATGGCCGACTGAGTTAGGTTTGTGTTGGAGGAAAGATCGAGTTCCGTCAATTGTGGAAACGACTTGGCAATTAGTTCAACGGTTTTGTCACCAATCACCGTGTTGGTCAACGCTAAACTGGAAAGCTGATTGAGATCCGACAAGCTTGCGGCCATGTCATCGTTAAGTACTCGGCAGTTCAGGATGTGAAGCTTCTTCAGTTCGGCAACCTGGCCAATTTGACTAATGTCGGCAGCGGTTAGATTGGACCCGTCCAGAATGACGATCTCAGTCAGCTTGCCGGACTGGACCGTAGTCTTGGCATCAGCGCCCAGTTCAGCCATTCGCTTCTTAACAGCCGAAGCTTGCGCCGACAAACCATCTTCTGGAGCTGTATTAGCATCTAAGCGATCACCAGCAGATGACGTATCGGACGTGGCAGTCTTGGAATCCACCGAAGGGGTCGAATCGTTGGACTGGCGACAGCCGGACGCAAGCGCGCTGGCCAGCAAGATGATGGGCAACTTGGCGACACGATAGATTGATCTCTGCATGAGTTTCCTAAACCTTAATTGCTAATAACTAATTGGCTCTGTAACAGGCACAAACCAAAAAGGGGATACGGATGGGCCGTATCCCCTGAGATTTTACACTGTCAGCTTTCAAACGCGAAGCTACGCTGAAACAAAGTTCAGCTTAGTCCAAGCGATAGCCTTGGCGGTAAACCGGCTTGATCAAATCGGCTACCCCGGGCGTCTTCAAGGCGGCCAAATTGGTAACCTTCAAATTCTTAGCATCCCATTCAACTTTTTCGCCCCACTGACCCATTTCGCCGTCAGCTCCACCCTTAGCGGCAGCCCAAACGGCCAGATTCCCAAGCAGAATCGTCTCGGTCAGTGGGCCAGCGCGATCGATAAAGTTCGAATGGCAGATCGACGGGTCGCCCGCCGCCTTGGCTCGGAACAGTTCGTACATGTTGTTCACGTCATTGCTGCCTTTGTTTTCAGCCTTCTGGTAATCCACATCAACCTTCTCGACGCCCTTCAGGACGTACCTGGCACAGTAGTCATCGGTGCTGTAGAACGCACCCTTCGTGCCCACTACAAGCACTCCACTGTCTGATACTTTGTTAATACCCCACTTTTCAAACACCTCAGCCGGCGGCTTATTGCCCTTGCGATCATACCACCAGAACGGAATCGCAGGCCGCTCGGCGGTTTCTGGGAATTCGAATTTGATGATCGAACTAGCTGGGAAACTGTCAAAATCATGACCTGTTGTCTTGGCGACCACGGAGATAGGATCACGCAATCCGCACGAAGCAAAAGGCACCGTCAACTGATGGCAAGCCATGTCGCCCAATGCTCCGGTTCCAAAGTCCCACCAGCCGCGATGCTGGAAACTGTGGTACAGTCCCGGCCAGAATTCGCGATAGGGGGACACGCCAATCCAGCTCTCCCAGTCAAGTCGCTCCAAAGCACTTGCAATTTCTTCTTTCTTGGCAGCAATCGCTTCTTCAGCCGTAGCAGCATCATCCGCTTTGGCCTGATCCGTAAACTTCTGCAACGTCATCCGTCGGTTAGGCCCTTGAGCCCAAACAGGACGATTCGACCATGCATACACTTCTTGCAAGTCGCCCAGCACGCCCGATTTAATCTGTGCAATCGCCTCGCGCGAACTATCCAGTGCTGTACCCTGATTACCCATCTGAGTGCAAACGCCGGTTTCCTTGGCAACTTGAGCCAGCAGGCGAGCTTCATAAATGGTTCGCGTCAGCGGCTTTTGAGTGTAACAACTGATGCCCAGACGCATGGCCTCCAACGTAATAGGGGCATGCATGTGGTCGGGAGTACTGACAGTAACAATGTCGATGTTCTTTCCGTGCTTGGCAAACAACTCACGGTAATCCGTGTATCGCTCAGCACCAGTAAAACCTTCCGATTGCCCCTTGCTCTCTAGCGTCTTGCGATCGACATCACAGATAGCGATCACGTTTCCAAATTGAGCGGCATTGCTTGAATCGCTGCCACCTTTTCCACCCACACCGATACTAGCAACATTTAGCTTCTCGTTGGCTGAATTACTCAGCGCGACTCGGGAGCCAGCTGTGGCAAAGTAACCAGCACCGATAACTGCCGAGCTGGATTGGATGAACTGTCGACGCGAATTTTTACTCATGGTTTATTCCTAAAGAACGTACGGGTACCCGCGCCAAACACGGCGCGTAAGCAGGGCGAGTTAGGGAAGGTGGGACCGCAGGCCAAAATTGCAATCAACGCAAAGCCAACGCAGAAACAGCCCAAGCGGGGTAATGATCCCCACTATGCTAACCGGGTCGCAGGTATAGTAAAGCCTTTTGATCGATCATCCGCCGAAATTTTTAGGCTATGGATAGTGCAAAACTATCAACGAGAATCTCTTTCTCGGACAGAAATACCAACCGATAGCCTCAAAGTTTCGATTTATGAGAGTTGGACAAACATTGACACCCTCTTTGCCTGTTTAAATCCCGACTTTGATGAAATGGTCGAACCACAATATCGCTGGACGCCTGCCAATCCCCCCCTGTTTTGGTAAGATTGCGTGATTGAGCAGACACTGTCGCTAGCAAGATGAAGGACGAGCGTTTCTCAGCAGCCTGGTGTCATTGAGTGCTTTTTGACTGGAATTCCCACTGTGAATGCGCGAAATACGACCGGCTTAAAATCGTTCTTGTCAGGCTACAGTTCCTATCAGGCGATTGAATCCAGACGCAACGACGACCGATTGACTCGACAGTGGGTCGTCCAACGGATCGACGAATGTAAATCGCAGTTGGACAGCCTGGGCTTGCGAGCTGTATCGACGGGTGACTTCGACACGATCATGCAAATCGAAAGCTATCACAGCGACCTAGATCGCGCTCGTTCGCGTGTGGCAGCCGCCGTCGAAGGCTACGCTAGCTGGTTCGATTCTCGTTCGGTCGATCAGCATCTACTCAAGGAACTTGGCCAGCAGGACGAAAGCTTGGTCTCTGTGGTCGACCTGATCGGCACCCTAATTCCGCAACTACCGCAGTCATCCCAGCAGCTTGTAGAAAACATTCAGTTGTTGCATCAGCGCATCGATCGCCGCGCTTTATTATTGCAGCAGGAAAAACCGATCTGATATTGATGCTCAAGCGAGTCTGGCAAAAGCATGACTCCATAAGAACAAAAGATCCGCTCTATCCACCACTCAGGTACCATCATGTTTCGACTCGAAGTAATCGATTTTGTTGATCCTACAGGCAATACGGTTGTCTCGCGAGTTCCCTCAAATGGCACGGCAGCCATTCAACTGGGGGCTCAGTTGATCGTGCAACAAAACCAAGAAGCGGTCTTTTTTCGCGATGGACGAGCCATGGATGTGTTTGGCCCGGGACGGCACACGCTGTCGATGTCCAGTTTGCCGCTGCTGAGTCGCTTGCTGACGGTGCCCTGGGATCGCGCGCCCTTTCAGTCATGTGTCTACTTTGTTGGCAAGCAACGCTTCATCGATCAAGGTTGGGGGACACGGCAACCCATCACGATCCAAGATCCAGAATTCGGTGCCGTGCGCTTGCGCGGTTTTGGCAAATACTCGTTTCGAGTCACAGAAGCTTCGCTGCTGATCAACGAAATTGTCGGCAGTCAAGGCAAAGTGACCACTCAGCAAATCACAGAATACTTACGAGACATCGTGGTTTCGGGACTAAGCGATCTGTTGGCGTCGACCAACCTTGGGCTTGCGCAAATGGCTTCTAAATTCGACGAATTGGCAGCCGCAGCTCGCGTCAAGATCGGCCAACAATTCAAGAAGCTAGGTTTGGAACTGACCGACCTGATCATCAACAACGTCTCGCCTCCCGAAGAGGTGCAAAAAGCTATTGACGCTCGATCCAGCTTGCCGGCGGCTCGCGACCTGCACTCCTACACCATCAATCAAGCCAAAAAAACGCCGGGCTCAGACGCTAATCCATCGTCATCAGGGGCTTCCAGCAGATCGTCCAAGGCTTCTCAGTCCACCGCTGATATTCAGGAAATGATTCGAAACGCCTCTGGTCAAACCGCCTGGGCAATTACAGAGGATGCTCAACAATGGAAGATCACACTGACCTTAGGTCCATTGACCAAGCAAGATGTCCACGTCGACTTCTCGGGGACTGATGAAGCAGGGCATCGGATTGTAAGTATTTGGGCAACATGTGGTGAACTTGATGCGTCCAACGCACTGGCGCTGCTGCGCCATAATGCTCAGATCATCCATGGTGCGTTTGCTGTGATCCGCGCAGACGGGGCTGACGTGCTGGTGATTCGAGGCAATCTTTTGGCAGATACTGCCGACCCGTTGGAATTGACCAGAACGATCACTGCGGTGGCCTGGCAAGCCAACCAAGTCGACCGTCAGAAGTTGAGCTGAGAATGCAGCCATGACGCAATCGGCAAGCAGCCAGTCGCACATTTGGCCCAACGACAGCTATCAGTTGTTGGATTTTGGAAGCGGAAGAAAGTTGGAACGATTTGGCGCACTGGTGTTGGATCGACCTTCCCCAGCGGCCGAACATGCCCAACCAGCCAGCCTGCAAGCATGGAGCAGCGTCGCTGTGCGTTGGCCGGAAGCTGCGATCGACTCGGAACCCTGGACGGTCGACTTTCCTTTGTCTGACGCAGCGGATGTAAACCAATTGCGTTTCCAACTGAAGTTGGCTCCGTTTGGCCACGTTGGGTTATTCCCCGAGCAAGCCATTAACTGGTGCTGGTTGATGCAGGCGGTGCGACAATTCCCGACGGCACAGCCACGAGCGCTGAACCTGTTTGCTTATACCGGCGGGTCGACCCTAGCCATGGCCGCTGCTGGTGCAACGGTCGTTCATGTCGATGCCTCTCAACCCGCAGTCACATGGGCCAGACGCAACGCAGAGCTTTCAGGGCTGACCAATCACCCGGTGCGCTGGATTGTTGAAGACGCCTTCAAGTTTGTAAATCGCGAGTTGCGACGTGGCAAGCGTTACGACCTGATTGTCTTGGACCCGCCAAGCTATGGACATGATGCAAACGGTAAGTCTTGGAAGCTTCAGCAGCGATGGCAGGAGCTATTGGACGGCTGCCTTGACTTGCTCAGCCCAAGCCCACATCCCTATCTACTGTGGACCGGTCACAGCGCTATTCCAGGCGAACAAGCGCTTGCTGACCATTTGCCGACCGAAGGGCGTTGGCAGCATCGGGCTGGCAGAAACTGCCTGTTCGATGCACACGAACGCGCTCTTGATGTGGGCTATTTTTTCAGAGCTTGGAAACGCTCGTAATCGCAATCGGATGACGTAGGGTATGACGTTTCGCAACATTTCAGCTAAGTGAAGTTGTCATGGGTGTAGGGTGCCGTGCAGAGGTCCGCGACGCCCGGAGATTGGACGCTACGAAAGTCGATGACCGAAGACTGATATATCAGCCATTCGTTTGTTGGGACCTCGTAACGCACCGTCGGCGCTGGATGGGTCCAATCAACGCCCCGGTAATCCGGATATGTTGTGTTACGAGACCGCTTCGAGGATTCACTTGGCTGCGCCGGCGAACAGATCTTTAGCCGCCTGCTGTAGGGCTTTCAGGTCAAGCTTTCCAGTGCCCAGCATGGGGATCGCCTCTACTTCTGCAAAACTGTCTTCGCTGGGCAAATAGATATTGGGAAGCCCTTTGTCCGATAACTTCTCAACAATCTGTCCAGGTTTCATCCCAAGCCCGGCCGTGTGCAAAACCACAATGCGTTCGCCTCGCTTGGGGTCTGGCACCGAAGCAACGGCCACTCGCTGCAGGCCTTCGTCGTCCAGTCCAACGATGTCGCTGATCGTCTGTTCAATCAAGACGTGTGGCACCATTTCACCGCCGATCTTGGAGAAGCGACTCAGGCGACCCGTGATGTGAATGAAGCCGTCTTTGTCGATCTTGGCCATATCACCGGTTCGATACCACTGGTCGTGCATGACCTCGGCCGTCAAATCGGGACGATCCAGGTAGCCCTGCATGACGTTGGGGCCTCGAATTTCCAACAGCCCAGACTCGCCTGTAGCAAGCGGTTGATCGGTATCGACTGATACAACGCGAGCTTCTACTTGACTGTATGGAATTCCTACACTGCCTTCGCGCAGCCTTGGTCGATTGGAGGTTGCTCGTGACTTGGGCACATTAACGCTCACTACCGGACTGAGTTCCGTAGTGCCGTAGCCCTCAACGGGACGAACGCCAAACCGCTTCTCGAATTCCTCGGCCACGTCGATCGGCATCTTCTCAGCCCCCACGATGACTACTTCCAGCGTTTTGAACTGCTCAGGTTCCACACGCCGAATGTAAGAGCGCAAGAAAGTGGGGGTGGCTATCAAAATAGTAGCTTTGAAGTCATGCGCCAACTTACCAATGGGTCTGGCTTCCAACGGGCTAAAATGGTATGCGCAGGCACAATCCAGACAAAGTGGCGTCCACAAAGTGACCGTGTATCCAAAAGAATGGAACAAAGGCAGGATGCCCATCACCACATCACGTTCGGATAGATGTACCAATTCATTGATTCCGTCGATGTTGCTGGATACGTTGCCGCTGGACAGCACCACCCCCTTGGGAAAACCTGTCGAACCTGAAGTAAACAGGATTGTTAGCGGGTCGCTGGCTCTTAATCCCGATAGCCCCAGCGCTCGATGGAGTGAATGGGCTGACCGAAGTCGAACATTTAGCAGCGCGGACAATTTATCGCCTAATGTGATTCGATCGCGGACGTCCTCTAGGAATACTTGCGGAACACCCACGTCCAATCCAACTTTTTCGATGAACTTGCGGCTAGTGATCACATGTTTCAATCCCGCCAGCTCGCAGCACTGCTTCAACTGAGCTGAACTAGCTGTGTAGTTCAGGTTCACAGTGACTCGGCCAGCCAGACTGAGCGCCAAGTTGGTGGCAATGCCGGGAACCGTTGGAGGCAAGAACACTCCCACCCGCTTTTCGTCATCAGACAGCACTTCACGCAGAAGATAGCGCCTGAGCGCAAGAGATCGAATCAGCAAGTCTCGGCTGGACAGCTTGACTCCGGTCGAATCGCCTACCTTCATCGGCTGATTCAGCGCTTTGAGTCGCTTGAGTGCTCGCAGTGTGACATGTTCCAAAGTTGAATTGGCGTCTTGCATCTTGATTCTACTCCTATTGTTCAATATTCTGTCCAGGCCAGTTGCCGTCACATTCGACTGGCAATCCCTGCCTTCTCCAGCGGGTGCATGCCATACATACCCAACGAGGCAGCCTCGGCAGCGGGGAACATTTTACCAGGATTTGCGATTTCGTGTGGGTCGCATGCCAAACGCAATCGTCGCATGTATTCAATGGATTCTGCAGAGAACATATCTGGTAGAAATTGCCGTTTTTCCATGCCTACTCCATGTTCACCGGTGATCGAGCCACCAAGCTGAACACAAAGCTGCACGATCTTGGCGGCCAGTTCTTCAGCGGCATGCAACTGACCAGGTTGACTGCCATCAAACAGGATCAACGGATGCAGATTGCCATCTCCCGCATGGAATACGTTAGCCACCTCGATTCCCGCCTCGCGCGCCAGTTGCTGAATTTGGCTAAGCGCGTATCCCAACTGGCTTCGCGGAACAACTCCGTCCTGCACGATAAAGTCCGGGCTCAAGCGTCCCACTGCGGAAAACACGCTTTTGCGTCCTTTCCAAATCGTAGCTCGCTCCTGCGCCGAACGGGCAACTTGGATTTCTGTAGATCCGCTATCGGCCAGCAATTGATCCAGTATCAATCGTTCGGCAGCCACCGAATCGGCACTTCCATCCAGCTCTACGATCAAAACCGCCTCGACATCCTTGGGGTACTTAGCACCCACGGCTGCTGTCGCCGCTCGCATGCTCAGCCGGTCCATGATTTCGATCGCGGCCGGCAGCAAACCACTTCCGATAATTTGGGCAACCGCCTGGCCCGCCTGTTGAAGCGTTTGATAACCGGCCAGCACGGTGTGAAAGCTCTCTGGTTTGGGAAGCAACCTAACGGTGATCTCGATAACGATACCTAGGAGCCCTTCGCCACCTACCATCAAGCCAACCAGGTCTGGGCCCAGCGACTCGCCGCCTGACTGGCCAACTTGAACCACTTGACCATCGCCCAGTACCACCTTCATGGCCAGAATATGATTGCTGGTCATGCCGTATTTCAAACAGTGAGCGCCACCCGAGTTGAAAGCAACATTGCCTCCGATGGTGCAGACCTGCTGACTACTGGGATCTGGAGCATAGTACAGTCCTGCCTGCTCAACGGCTGCGGTCAGTTTAGAATTGATCACGCCGGGTTGAACTACCGCCCAGCGATTTTCCAAATCGATTTCCAAAATGCGATTCAGGCGATTCAGCGCAATTACCACTCCGTCAGCATGCGGCAATGAGCCACCTGACAAACTGGTACCACTTCCGCGTGGAACCATGGGCACTCGATTTTCGTAACACCACCGGACAACTCGCACGACTTCGTCGGCTGTCTGAGGTACCACGACAGCTCGTGGCTTCACAGCAAATGCCGTCAGGCCGTCGCTTTGAAATGCGGCCAGCGCACAAAGATCATCCTGGATCCGATCAGACGGCAGAATGCTAGCTAGTTGATCTCGTAGCGTGGACGAATTGGTGCTTTGTGCGGACATCTAGTTGAGGTTCATGAAAGTGTCGTAAGTGTTCACGTCACAGGTTAGGGACTGTTTTTAAGACGCAGTGGCTTCCAATCTGCGAACGCTTATCGGACTCGATCGCCACAGATTTGCTCGTGATTCTATCACAAGGCGATTGCTTTGGCATCTAGCCAACGTTCAGCCTTTAAAGCGGACGATACCACGTCCAAGCCTTGCAATGAATCCGAAGATGGCAGAAAATGCACCGAAGCAAATTTTCGTATTGAACCGCATCTGTTGCAGGATCGGATGGGAATCATCGACATGAAGAAAAAGGCACCGTCTGACGAAGAGGATTGGGTTCTGGGGCAAATCAAACAACAGCCCAGCCGAATCCAGGCTGCTCCTATCGGCCGCCCGGTGCGACAATTGCTAAACCGCTACGGGCTTACTCAAACGCAGGCAGCTCAAGATTTATCGGAAGCCTGGAAGCAGGCGGCTGGACCCGAACTGGCCAGTGTAACTCGCCCAGGCAACATCAGCCGTGGCGTCTTGTTGATCTTCACTCAGAACAGTTCCGCCTTACAAGAACTACATTTGCGACGCCGTCAGATTTTGGCCGCGCTGGGTAGCTCGTTGCCGCATGTCGCTATCAAAGATCTGCGTGGTCGCGTCGAATCGATCGAGTAACCCTATTGCTGAGTCATTTCGCTGGCCAGATGCTGTACTCCGTAGACTGTGTCAATCAGCCATAAAACATAACGGATATCGACGCCAATGGATCGGCTGTATTCTGCGTTCCAAGCAAAGTCATTGATCGTAGCTTCGTAACATCGATCAAAATTGACGCCCACCAGTTCCCCTTTGCTATTGAGTACCGGGCTGCCCGAGTTGCCGCCTGTGGTATCGGTATCGTACAGCATGCAGACGGGGATATCTTTTAGTTTGGGATGAGCATAGCGCCCGAAACGCTTATCACGCCAAGCTTCCATGACGCGGCTGGGAGTCTGAAATGGTTCGACTCCCGACGTTTTTTCCGCAACACCTCGAAACGTTGACTGAGGGGTCTTGAAAATACCATCCGCTGGTGAGTAACCTCGCACGCGCCCACAAGTCAGTCGCAGCGTTCCATTGGCATCAGGTATGAAACTCGATTTTAAGTACTCTTGTTTGACGCTTAGAAACAGTCCGTATAGTTCGTTCAATTGCCCCTCACGTCGCTTGTGGGCTTCACGCATAGCGATGTAGGTGGGATACAGTTGGTGCATCCATCGGATCATCGGATCAGAGTGCTGCATCAAGGACTTAGGGTCCAGTGGCAAACACTGATCCAAAAAATTTTCTTGTCCCAATTGGCTTTGATCAACTAAAGAGTCAACTCGATCGATATCGATCCAGCTCGGCTCAAGTGCCAAGGGAATCCAGGCTTCGCGGGAAACAGGGGCCATTTGAGCATCGACTAATCGCTGAAACAGCCCACGCAAAAGCACTTTTTCGGTCGGAGCGTGAAAGTCTTTTAATCCGTTCCGGACGAGTTGTAACGTCTGATCATAGTTCTTGTCGATGTACGGAGGCTCACGCACGGCTTCTGGTTTGGCTCGTTCATTGGCGGCATCGATCAAGAACCAGGCGGCTGCGGCCAGACGTGGCGCAGCCCGCAATTGTTCCATGATCAGATCCACCATTGCTTGTTGCTGCATTTCCTGATAAAGCGATTCCAGATTGCCCAAGACATGGCCGAATTTCTGGCGTCGATCCACATTTTCTTCGATAAAGGCTTGTAGTTGCCGTTCTTCGGCTTGCCTAGCTAGCAGAATTCCTACACGGCTTAAGCCTAGCAATTGGCCGCGACTGCGCTTTTCCACGTTGGCCAACGACTTGAGCCGCCCAAGCATCTTTAGCTCAACCGCCCGATTTTGTTTGCCGGCAAGCGACATTTGTTCGATTTGCCAGCCGTAAAGTTCGACGGTCAAAGGCAATCGAGATTCTTGTTCGTACCGGATAAAGCTGGCGGTTCGATGTCGTACCGTTCGGCCAGGGTATCCCAACAAGAAGACGACGTCATCCGCATTGACGCCTTGTGAATTGACTTGGATAAACCGCTTGGGTCGGAAGGGAGTATTGTCTGGATGAAATTCTCGGGAGCTGCCGTCCGGTGCTGCGTAGGCTCGCATCAATGCAAAGTCGCCGGTGTGTCGAGGCCACTGCCAATTGTCGATTTCTCCACCAAAAGTGCCGATCGACGACGGTGGAGCAAAAACCAATCGCACATCACGCAAGTAGGTATAAAGAAACAGTCCATACGTCTTACCCGTGAACATCTCCGCCACTTCGGCTCGTAGTCCCGCATGTTGCTGTTCGGCCAGCTTCTCCAAATGGCGACTTTGTTGGCGTATGGCCTCGGTTCGAGCCAAAAAATCCATTCCTGGCCGAACGACCGATAAGACTTCCTG
This sequence comes from Aureliella sp., assembly GCA_044234105.1. GTDB lineage: Bacteria > Planctomycetota > Planctomycetia > Pirellulales > Pirellulaceae > Aureliella. The sequence goes on from JBIIJD010000008.1 coordinate 77,058, forward strand.
AGAAACATCCCTGTACGATTCAGTGATTCGCACCACATAACCCGGTGCAGGTATTTCTTGCTGCCGATGATTGGCCTGGAAACCACTTGCCAACAAGTCATCACCCTGAAGGCTGGCTTGCTGAATGGCTTCATAGGCGCAGTGGTGATTCGTGATGATCAATCCTTCCGGAGAAATAAACGAACCGGTGCAACCATTGACTCGGCAAATTCCGTCCACCAAGCTAGTCTTCTCAGCATGAAACAGCTCGTCAGCGGCCAGATCAATTCCCCTGGATTTCAGATCCAAGCTTTGCAGCTCACTGACCGGAAACATACCCTCGTCGGCCTGAGTCGCATTTGCGAACCATAAACATAAGGCAAGTATCTGTAACGACCGGTACGCGATTGATAGGTGAAAACTCACGAAAAAGTCCTCGTCTAGTTCATCATAAATATCGAACTTAGTAAAATCGTAACCGTTCACACCGCTTGTCCCACACTACAAATTGCTTGCATATTTACGTTCAATGATCACGAGAAAGACTTAGCAATTCGATATTGTAATTTTCTCAGGTCAAAGACAACCGTTGACTTTCAACCAGCTTTCGTTCTGCTTACAATAAATCGGTTCCAAGTGAGTCACCAAAAAACTCTTAGCAGTCAATGGTTCTAAAAAAGAGGGCGGCATGTTCCATCAGTTTACATTCAATATCTGTCAGTACTATCGTACCAAGCTTGTACGAGTGCGTTCGGCTGCACTTCTTTGGGGGCTTGTCACAATTCTGTTTCTGCCCTGCCATCAGCTTTTGGCCAAAGGCAATTCGTCCGTGAGGTTTCTGACGGCTGTAGATCTGAACGGGCTGGTTCACCGATTGGCCGCTGAACCAGAAATAAAGTCAACAGCGCTGGTATTCATGACAAGCGAATGTCCCATTTCGCGACAGTATATCCCTAGCTTGAATCGACTGTCCGAGCAACTTGGCCAAAACGGCATCAAGCTGTATGGAGTTATTTATGATCCCAGCCAGACGCGCAATGCGGCAGTGCAGTTTGCTTCCGAGTTCAAAACTTCGTTCCCAATTTTGTTTGACGGGTCTGGCGAACTGGCTTCACATTTTCAGCCAACTCACGTACCTGAGTCATTTGTGCTAAACAGCGATGGAAAAGTAGTCTATCGTGGGCGCATCGACGACTTGTATGCTTCGGTGGACAAGCGTCGGCAAGAAGCGACTCAGTTTGATCTGCGCGATGCCGCCTTGGCTGCGGCTACGGACAAGCCGATTGATCAAGCTAAGACACAACCCATTGGATGTCGACTCGGGCCCATCTCTACTCAGGCACCAAGCAACGTAACGTTCACTCGTGACGTTGCACCTATCCTTTATAGTCACTGTACCGAGTGCCATCGGCAGGGTGAAGTTGCCCCTATCTCTTTGCTGACTTACGAAGATGCTCAGAAGCGAGCTGAGTGGTTGACTGAGATTACGACTTCCGGATTGATGCCGCCATGGCGAGCCGAAGTGGGACACGAAGAGTTCTTGGGCGAGAGACGTTTATCCGACTTCGCGATTTCGGTTTTGAAGAAATGGGCCGAAACGTCAACTCCCGAGGGCGATTCCGCTGATATGCCTCCCGAGCCCAATTTCCCGTCTGGTTGGAGAATGGGACAACCAGATCTGGTTCTGACGGCACCATCAGCGTTTACCATTCCCGCCGATGGACCCGATATCTTTCAGCATTTTGTAATTCCAATGGAATTGCTCGAGGACAAGAACTTGGTTGGCTTTGAATTCAGACCTGGAAATGCTGCGGTAGTTCACCATGCGGTATTGTTCTTGGATACCTCGGGACGTGGTCGAGCCAAAGATGAGGAGACCCCAGAACCTGGTTACGTTACTTTTGGATCGATTGGTGTTCCCACAGCAGGCATCGTTGGCGTTTGGACTCCAGGCATGACACCTCGATTTTTCCCAGAAGGCATGGCGATGGATGTGCCAGCCGGGGCTGATTTGATCATGCAGCTTCACATCCATCCGACAGGCAAGCAAGAGACCGATCAGTCCACGGTGGGTTTCTACTTTTCGGACAAGCCGCCCACAAGGCGCGTGGCTCGAATGCCGCTGATCTTGGGGTCGCTGATCGTAGACATACCTGCTGGAAAAGCGTCGCACGAATTGGTGTCCAGCGTCACCTTACCAACAGATGTCACGTTGGTATCCGTCTTACCGCATTTGCACCTTTTGGGAAAAGAAATGCGTGTCACGGCGACCCTTCCCGACGGAAAGCAAAAAGAGTTGGTTTGGATCAAGGATTGGAATTTCTACTGGCAAGACAACTATCTGTATAAGAAACCCTTGCGATTGCCAGAAGGTACCAAGCTGGATGTTTATGCGTCGTACGACAATTCGGCTGACAATCCATTCAATCCTACATCACCACCTAAACGAGTGCTATTTGGTAATGGCAGTACCGATGAAATGTGTTTTGCCATTTTTCAGTTTGTAGTTGACGATCCAGATGGTCAACGAAAGATGCAGTTAGGATTGCGTGATACTTTCATGCGCGAGTGGTTTTTGGCCAAACTCGATCCCGAGGCGCGTAATCATATCGCTCAGGAAATGATGAAGCTATTCGGAATGGAAGGCAACGCATCCGACCTCATGCGACGCCTGACAGGCAACCGGCAGTAATGGACTTTTCACTAGGCAATAACCTGAATCGGCAAACTTGAGTTAGTTCTGATCGTTGTAAACCAAGGTGCCTTCTTCTTTGACCACAGCTACTGGCCAGTTCTCGCTGGTTAATTGGGACCGAATGACCTGATTGCCCGCTCGTTGATGCTGGATCTGGAAGCGGTAGGTCTTGACGTCTCGATTGCGCATTTCGGCTACCGGAGCAAAGATGATCCGGCCAGGTTCGACTCGGTAGTCGACCGGCGCATCCACTTGCAATAGATTAGCTCCCTCGGGCAGTTGAACTTGCAACTGAACGCTCTTGTCGGGCTGGTTACCAACATTAGTTACCTGCACCGAATAGGTTGTGTTGGCACCGACTTCGACGGTGCCGTTGTCCTGACCAATGGTAAAGGCCAATTCGGCAAGACCTGCCACGGTAACCTGGGCTTTGGCTTCGGCAGCAATATTCAGATCACCCGAGGCGTTCACGCGAATGACTTGTGGTCCCAGTTGAACGGGCAGTACCGATACCGAGAAAGGAGCGGATTGGCCTGAATCCAGTTCAGCCAACCCTAGCGTGACTGAATGGTTTTGTGGATCGTAAGAAGCCTGTTGGATATCGGTTCCTACATATTTTAGCCCGACTGGCAGATGAATTACGAAGTCCAAATTGCGGGCCATCGCGGTTCCCGAGTTGGTGACTTTTACTTGATAGGTAGCTTGTCGTTCAAGATATCGCAGTGCTGGACCCACAATTGTCGCTGCCAGTTGAGGCGATCGGACATCGATCTGCACGTTCTGCTCGGCCAAAATACCATCATCATTGACGGCTCGCAGCAGGCTTTGAGCCTGACCTGGTTGGACTGCCGCAAGATTCAGCGTCAGTCGTCTGGATTCGTTGGGTCGTAGGTCGCCGATGTAGGCCTCCAATTGTGGTTCTCCACTTTCGTGACGCAACTGAGCAGGAATGTCCGCCTCCAAACGAATTCCTTTGGACACCCCTGTCCCCCCGTTCTTGATGCTGACCGCCATCTGCTGTGATTGACCAATGGTAACAGGTCCAATCGAATCGATTTGTAGCTCGATTCGCGGAGATGTAGCCACCGTTCTTACGGAAGCTTGTGCGGCGAAATGAACGGAGGCCACGCTGCCAACTTCACCTTCCACTTCGGGAACTATCTGCAGGCTGATAGTTCGTTCGTCGCCGGCCGCTAGTTCACCAAGATTCCAAGTTAGAGTGCCGTCGGGAGTTGGATTGGCGCTTGGACTGGATTCTGCAAACTTGGCTCCGCGTGGCACGCGATCCACAACGATGACTTCATGCGCTACCGCGTTGCCTGCGTTTCGCACCGTAATCACAAAAGTTGCTCGTTTGCCAACTTGAATCTCATCAGGTGCTCGCTTGTGAATCTGTACGACAGGATTCTGTGAGCCATCAAGGAAGCGGCTGCCGGGTTGGTTGCTAACTAAAGAAGCTCTGCCGCCAGAGGGCAACTGAGTCGTCCCGCCATCAAAAGCACTTGAAGCGCTCAGCGGCCTGCCTTCGATTGATCCAGTAGCAGCCTGCAAAGATGGAACTGCCGAACCGCTTGGAGCCGGAGGCTGCTGAAACCCGTTGGATGAAGGTAACGATGTAGGAAATGATGGTTGGCCTACCGCGACTGCCGATTGATTGCTTCCAGCGACTGGCTGACTGGGGTTGTTGGACATCCATGCTGGAGGCGAACTGCTGCTAGACAAATCGGTTGTCGGCAACGAACCGGCGCGAACCGAACTGGCAGGTGGTGGTGAAACCGGTACACCTGGATTGGTAGGATTAAGCAATGCGGAATTGGCTGGAGGAAACGACGGGCTGCCTGAATTGGCCAAGGGCTGACCGCTGGACAAATCTGGCATGCCGCTAGCAGGTCCAGCGGGCGATGTGCTGGGTGAACCCTCAGGAAATTTTGGCAATGGCAACAAGGACGAACTGTTTGTCGAAGGCGCTGGCAGTGGACTATTTAGTTTTGCTACGGGCTGACCGGCCGGTGTTTCCTGCTGACCGGCAACTGACACCACATCGGCATTCCACTGACCAGGTTGATCGCTAATGGCATGATCGGAATCAATCTGATGATCGGAATCAATCTGATGATCGTAGCTTTTTTCGTACTCGGCCAAAGGATCGCTGGGCAACTGAGTCGGCACTTCGCGCAAAGGATTGTTTTCCAGACCGTCTTCGTTCAATGCTGTCAGGTTACCATCGTTGTTGCCCCGCACTACCATACTGTAAGCAGTCCAACCTTCAGACATTTCCAAAGGGGTCGTTGTGGCCGCATTAGAACTGATCAAAGAAGCGGGTTGTTGGTTGCTGTCGCGTTTCCTAGCGTCATGATGTGCCAGCACGATGGCGAATGCTGACATGATCAATACGGCTGCGGTAGTCGCTAATCGTGTCGTAGTTCTTTTCATTGGTCGACATCCATGTCGGCAATATGAGTGATGGGGCAAAATGGCCAGTCCAGCCAAGTCTTTTTATGCCAGTTTCAAACAGGATCGATGCGCGCCTGCATGCGTCTATCGACAGTCTTAACTGCTGTCGTAGCAAATCCCGTCCAGAATCGATAGGCCATTTGCGCTAGAATCCAAGGCTGGCTTCTGCCACATCCCCGCGAGGCGACCTATTCGACTCCAAAAAGACCTGCTGGTGGAATCAACTGCCCACCCAGTTGGCCAAGTCGACGCGTGGGCAAGAAGCGTGGTTCGATATTGAAATTGATCGACACATTGTCGCGTCCCGTGTCGACGTTCATGCCTACGCGAATCAAAGCTGTTTCGCCCACTCGAGTCAGTGCTAGCGATTGGCCAATCGAACCGGTCTGCGCGAAATCGTAGGCTGCTCCGGAGGAAACGATCCATTTTTCGTTCAAACGATAGTTGACGTATCCGTTCAAAATGCTTGCACTAATTGGTCCTTCGATCGACAGAATACCAATGTATCCATCACCACGACCAGGACGACTGATATTGGCACCTAGAGATATGGTTTTTAGTCCATCGGTAAAGACATCAGCATAGCCATCTGACAGTAACGTCAATCGGTCGCCAACATGATATCGCATGTCGTAGTTCAATCCGCCTACGTCTTCATTAAAGTTGTCTCGTTCAGGCCGCGGAAAGTAGGTTAATCCAAAATCCAGGGCGAAGACATCAACAATGCGCTCGCGTCCAGGCAAGCCGCGTTTGGTTTGCCAGCGCTGGTCGATTCCAAATCGCATTTGTTGCGTGTTGTCCATGATTTCACCACTGCCAGCCGTGACCCAGCGCTGCATGCCGGACCGTACCGCGAAGCTGCGTTCATCAAATCGGTCAGGCAACGCCCCACCAAAGGTATCAAAGATAAAACGTCGCCGAAAATGCTCTTGCGCATTATCGTCCAGTGGGTCATAAAGCGGAAACTGGCTCAGGTCTTGATTGGTATCTGCAAAGAACAAGTCCGATTTCAAAGTCACTTTGTGAGCTAATCCACGTAGATCCAACAACCGATTCTCGACGTTTTGACTGACGGTCCAAAACGGCAAGGCGGTGCGAATGCCGCCCTGGCCCGATAGTCGAGTGACTTCCTGCTGGGCAATGTTCTCATTCCAAAAGCCTGCTTCTCCTGAGATGTAGGGAACTAAGTTCAAGGAGCCTAACGAAAGTGGCAAGCTTAGTTCGTGACGAGTCATCGCTCGCAAGCCTTCACTATCACTTTCCCAAGCTAAAGGAGCAAACTTGGCAGCGTCCACTGGATCCAGCGGAGTCGTTGCAACGCGCTGGTGAGCGTAACCCACGTTGGTATGTGCATTCCACGTGACTCGCTGACCGAAAAGATCTTGCCCTAACCAGAAATGATTCAGTCGCGGCAGCCATTCAGTCTCTGTGAAAAAGTCGTTGACTTGTCCTTGACCAAACACCTCGAACATTCGATTGCCGTTGTAGCGACGCAAACGCAAAGCGGTATCCAGATCGGTTTCTTGGTCCCATTCACTTTCAAAGTACTGTTCCAGGAAATTTCGATCGGAGATCCAACCCGACTCTCCAATCAATTCCACGTTAGGAGAAAAATAGACTCGATGTCGCGAAAAAATACGACCTCGCAATGTCTCCTCTGGAGTCAAGCTGGTGCGATCCCGACCCAGAAAATCCTGACCTCGGTCATCGATAAACCAAGCGTCTGTAAAGCCCACTCCAGGCGCACCGAACAACCAAGTGGGCCGATCGTATTCAAATCGCCCGCCAAGCGAAAAGCCTCGCTCGGACAAAAAATTTGTCGAAAGTCTGGCTCGAGTTCCTGGCAGTCCAGAAATTCCTAGCAACTGATAGACATCCCAATCCAGATAGACTTGTGACCCGAAAATCTTATCGTTATTCACCTTGGCACCAGTCAGGTAGAAACTGGGCTCGGACAGATTGGAACTGAATGATGGCCAGAACAGCACAGGCAATCCGGAAAGGTAAACAAAATTGCTGCGTGAGTTCACTCGCATATCGGTCGGTCGCTGAGCCTCGCTGGTCGACAGCACAGACAGGTTTCCGACTTGTCGATCGTCACGGAATGCGACTTCACGGGACTGAAGCCAATATCGTGGTAAGCCTAAACGACTGCTGGTGACTGCAGCTCCAAAGGCTCGGAAATTGCGACCATCTTGCTGCTGTAAGACATCGGCCTTCAGTCGCAACAAGCCTTGATACTGGGGAACCGGCGTCAACATCTCAGCCGAGAGCACCATGCCGTATTCGCTTGATATGTTGTAGTACATACGATCGGCATAGATCATTCGATTGCCTTGGTTGAAGACAATGTTGCCATCCAAGTACAGCTCGATAGGTCGATCGGGAGTGCTGGTCATGTTCTGAAACAGATCTCCGATGGGGCCTTGGCTGTGCAGCCATACGACGGCGTTGTCGGCTTCCAGTGAGATCGTACCAAAGTCCATGATTGAGCCATCGGGTTGAGTCAACTGAATACCGGTGACCACCAACTTAAAACCACCACGGATCTCAGCGATGTGTTCACCGGTATTCGGATCGGGTCGAAACTCGATACGAGAATTGGCGTTGCGCTGGAAAAACTGAACGCTCTTGACGCCCAGCGGATTGGGGGCTGGAACTTGCCGAACCACTTGAGTTGGTGCGGAGGGAAAGGCGGGTGCCAGATCATCCCGCGAAGGCAAAGGGTTGGCGGCCGGATAGGGTGAGCTTCCATCCTCGGGGATCACCAAACCCACACTGGGAAGATCGCTGCGACCACTGGTTGATCCAAGTTGATTGTTTTCCCATGTGGTAGCGCCAGGCGTGGGCACAATTCTGGTTGGCGCAGGCAGCACTCCATTGGAATTTCCTTGAGCCTTTGATGGCGACGCGGGTGCGTTGAGCAACTGAGGGACATTTGCTGGCACCACCGATGTACCGCTGGACGACTGAGCGAACTGAGCTAATTGAATAGCACCCATGCCAGAGGGCTCGCGACTCCAATCCAGATCCGGAATGTCAAAGCGACGTACCTCGCGCTGTGCTTCGTACCGAACCGGGTAAAGGCTGTACAGCCTTCCCATCCAGTTTTGATCTCGCATGGACTGCTGTTCATTCCAGTTCAATTGCACATCGCCCGAGCAGTAGCAGATGATCTTGCCAGGCTGATTCGGTTCGTCGGGTAAACTGCGTTCAATCCACAGGATGATCTCTTTGGCTTCAGCAATTAGAGCCCCCTGAGTCAACTGACACCGTCCACTGAAGGCCAGGACATCGTAACTGCCGCGCCGCTCTTTTGCGATCTCATCAGCCCGAACATGGATCTCGTAACTGGCATCAATTTGAGGCAGCGTAATTTGTGCTAGGCACAGATCACTGCCCAGCCAACCTGCAGTCAGCCACAACACCAGCGCGCACGTTGTACGCCACCACCCGAAGGTAGTTTTTAGCGCTGCGTAACCAAGTAAGTGATGGCTTAGTCTGCCAACCACCAATGCGCCTTTTGCAAAAGGATACTAATGCTCCGAACCTCCAACGATTCGAATCCACGTTTTATTTCAGAGAAACCTGCCATTTTTCGGTCATTGGCTTATAGAGAACCCAGCCGCCAATAGCCAGGGCAATCGGCCATCAGAAAGCCGCACAGAATCTACCTGCGAGTCTCCTATGGCTAGCATTCGCCCTAGTCGTGATTGCAGTTGTTTTTTGACAACTGCTATTGGGGCTAAACGCCGCAATGTGTTACTCTTACCAACTGACCCCAAAGCGCCCCTGTGTCAATGATTGAGTCGTGGGCGCATCGTGGCTAACCGATGCGACAGCCAAAGTGTATCGCGGCGGACTTCGGCCAAGAACAATTTTACTCAGGCACAAGGAGGAGCCTTCATGCAAATCGAACACATGGAAGTGGATCTACCAGAGACCAATCAACGTCAAACCGTCGGTCCCCTGTTTTCTGGTCTCAACGTAATTTCAGGCCCTCCAGGCAGTGGCAAGACACGATTGACTTATTGGCTAAGACAAGTTCTAGCCGACAACCAGTTGAATCCAATTGGTCGCCAGCATATTTTACCAGGTCGAGTCGACCTGCGAAATCAAGGGCGACTGGTTCGATTGACTCAGGATCAAGATGGCCGCGTTCTAGCTCAACAGATGCTCCATTCAGGCAATGGTCACTTGGCCGATGTCGCCTTGACCACACGCCAGCGGCAAGCCATCGACTTGTTGGCCAGTGCCAGTCAAGCCCAAGACACTCAGGCTAATTTGGACGAAGCTGCGGTGCGACTGGGGCTTGAATCGCCAGCACCTCAGTCGCTTCACGCCAACGCTCGCGATCAGTGGGTGTCCCGCGAATCTGAACTGGTCTCAAGACTTAGCAGCACAAGCCATCTGCCCGACAGCCGAGACGAATTGTTATCGCGGCGCCGTGACATCGAGTATCGACTGAACGTACTGCGGCAACAATCTGCCAATTCCCCTGCCGAACTGATTGAGATGGATCGCGACCGGCTGGTTAGTCGTTATGCGGCAATTGAAGCTGATCTGCGTGGAGCAGTCGCAGAAATCGAACAGTACGATCGCCAGTTGGCAGAGATCAAAGCTCAATTGAAGCTGAGCGAAATCGAACAACAGACTTCAAAAGTGGAATCAAGTTATCGAACTCAGTTACAGCAACTGGAAGATCGTCTGAATCGTTGGCGACAAACCTTGCGGGATATCAAGTCCCATCGTGAGAGCTTGGATCACGATGAAACAGATGCGGAATTGGATCTTCAGGTTGGTTCACAAATTTCCGGATCGCTGCATGCTGATCCACGAGCGCCCATGCGATCATTGGAAGCTCAAATTCACAACGCTCGCAAGCAGTTGGATCAATTGGTGCAGCAGTATGGCAGCAATCCATCGTTGCCCCAAACCGCATCCGCTCACGTTTCGACCAGCGGTCCACAAGTGCATCGCGACAGCCTGGGACAGACGCATATTCGTTACGAAGCGTTGCCGACTGCGGTTTATGATCCAGGTCGATTGCCTGAAATGTTGCGATCGATGCAACGAGATCTTCAAGAAATCTGCCATCATTTGTCACGACACGAATCCAACACAACCGCACAGGCTCTGAAACATCAAGTGCAACAATTGCGTCGCTGTGAGACTGAATTGCTGCAGTCGGTACAGCTACTGATTGCAGAACGCGGAATTCTGCTGCGAAAAATCGCTGATCGATATAATCTGACCAGCGATCAACTATCGCTGGCCTTTGGCCAGTGGTGCCAGTGCAACGATCACCAGTACCTTTACGACTGGCTGCTGAAGGATGAAGTTGACAACCAACCTCGAAACCTCGAGCGACCACAATCTCGCATGCAATTGCTGGATACATTGGCTCGTTTGGAATCGCAGCGTAAAGAAGCCTCGATGCGAGCGGAGGAGTGCCGCCGTCAACTTCGCGAAGCGGAACGAAACCGACTGCCGGTTCAGTCGACACCTGAACAACAAAACCACCAAACGTTGGAAGCCGAAATGCTGCGCGAATTGGACGTGTTGCAACTGGCTATGTCAGACTGGGAAAATCGTGATCGCTGGCAGGCTGAACTTGACGAAGTGCGTCGCCAGCTTGCCTTGACTCCAAGCGACCCAGTTAGTGTTAGCGATTATCGGCAGGCGGTCAACCGTCACATCGTTGGACTAAGCGGTACGCTACATCATCAATCGTACCATCAGCATGGCCGCGAAGTATTACCGTACCGCAATGGGGTGGCTTACCCACAAGTTGCAAACCATTCCGCGTATGCTGGACAATACCCTGTGCCTGACGCCATTGTCCGTGTGGCTCAGCGCCTGGCCATTGCACAAGCTCTAGCCGTGCGAGGAGATACCATCCCTGTCTGGCTGGATCAATCGCTGGATGGAACACAACCAGATCTACAGCGTGCTGCCGTTGAGTATCTGGCTCGCGTCGCACAGCGACAACAGATCCTGATATTGACCGATGATCAGCGGGTAGTCGATCTGGTACGGCAACATCGCGGTCGTGTTCACACCTTGCAATCGCAGCAACTGCCTGTCCGAGAAGCCATCGATATCAATCAGGTGCTTTCTGGATTTGCCAATGCACACGAAGCGGATATGTGGGACGTTCCGGCTTTAGGTCTTGATCGCGATGCAAGTGGCTTCTATTTATATGAACATTCACCAATCGAAGACCATCCAACGCTGAATCCAACAATTACACAGCGATGTCGCTCATTGGGGGTTCATCGCATCGCCGATTTGCTGAGCGCTCAAGCGGATTGGTTAGCAGAGCAACTCATGTTGCCACAAGTCAGCGAAGTGAACGTCAGCAATTGGCAAGCAGTTGCCGAACTGTTGTGCTGTGTACGAAATCTGCGTCCGTTTGATGCTCGAGTTCTAGTGGGTGCCGGCATTCGCAACTCGACAATGTTGTCTCAAATGCATCCAACCAAACTGGTTGATCGAGTCGAAAGATTTCTGACAACCGACGTTGGTCGAAAGATTGTCACTAGCGGAACCAGCTTTGAATTGTCTCGCATCAACAACTGGATCGCAGCGGCAAGGCGTGGGGCAACGAGTCACAATCGCAATCGAACAACGGGCCGCAACGTGCGTGCCGACCGCCCACACGTTTTCAGCCAACTTTCTTCAGAAACGACTGTATCGCCCGACCATGAACGGACGCCCGAGTACGATGATCAACCACATTACCGACAGCAAGGTACAAGACCGAGAAGTCGCGCGACCAGCGGCCGCCACCCATCGGACTCGCGCTCTGAGCGCTCCGATCGAGATCACAGCGCATCACATCAGCGCAACCCTCAGCGATCAGATCGGCCAGCGCGACTGGCCTCCGGCAGGCAAGAGCGTTCCAAAATGCGTTATTACTTGGAACTGAGCAGCCCTGTAGTTGATGCACCATCGATCGGTAATCGCATGGCCGAGCGACTGCATGCCGAAGGAGTAAACTCGGTCGAGCAGCTCTTGAAGTCTGGCCCAGATTCACTGGCATCTCGACTTGGACTCCAGCGAGTGACGGGGGCCACCGTGCGTTCCTGGCAAGATCAATCGCGTTTGGTCTGTCGTATTCCCAACCTACGGGGGCACGATGCCCAGATGTTAGTGGCATGTGGACTGACCACGCCCGAATCATTAACGGCGATGAATCCGGAGAAGCTGCTATCACAAGTTTTGGCCTACGCGCAATCTTCAGAAGGTCAACGTGTTTTGCGTGGCAGCCCAGCACCCGATCTTGACGAGGTTGTCAACTGGATTTCGTGGGCTGGGCAAAGTCGTAGTCTGAACGCTGCCTAAACCATTTTAAGCTGGTGTTAAAAAGTGTATCGATAGTTCTCAGGCTTTCAGCCCGACTCGCTATTACGAAACTCATAGGCGGGGAGCTTTTTGCTCCCCGTTGACTTTTTACAGGCGGCCAAGCACAGTTTCCGGCCAGGGGAGTAGGTGGACCGCATAACGCTCCAGGGCGACTGATGTTATACTGTCGTTTGTCGCTGGTCACCGAGAAATCCATTCTTTGAAACGCTGAAGTCTGTCACGTATGGCCAAATCCAAAATTGGTCCCTTTGCCCTAGAATCTCCACTGGCTCCGCCGAATGCGGCAGGCCAAATGTTTCGCGGTGTACACGTCGAGCAAAAAAAATTAGCCGCTCTGCGCGTGTTTCCCACTCCGCTGGGTATGACTCCGGAGAGCCGACAGGTGTTTGTGAATCAACTGGAAGAGATGAAGCTGTTGCGGCATCCGGGAATCGTTCGATGTTACGGCGGCGGCTTTGATCAGCGGAAAGCGTTCTTGGCTTACGAGCTGATTGACGGGCAGTCACTGGATCGAATTCTGGAGCGGCGCGGACGGTTGCCATGGGAGCAGACTTTGGAGTACGCTCAGAAACTTGGTGAGGCTTTGCGGTATTCTCAAGAGGAGTTTCAGTGGAGCCACGGTCGATTGCAACCCAGCAAATTGTTGATCGCGGATGATGCACAACCCAAAATTGCCGATTGGCGGCGAGATCAGATCGCAGTGATGCTCAGTTCCCCACCGACAGTCGAGCAGTTACAGATGAGCGCTCCCGAGGTGCTGGCCGGACAATCGCCTAGCGAAAAATCCGACATGTACTCGCTAGGAGCGATCATGTTTACGATGATGGCCGGCCACCCTCCCTATCAAGCGTCCGACGCAACATCCTTGCAAAAGATGATTGAAGCTGGTCAGGTGCCAAGCGTGGCCGCAGAAGTGCTGGATTGTCCTGTCTGGTTGAACGCGATCGTCCAACAACTGCTATCCAAGTCACCTGCACAGCGTCCATTTAGTCTGGTGGCCTTTCTATCGGCCCTTAGGGAAGCTCAACGACGGCAGAGCGAAGGCGTAGGAGTTTTACAGCATGCTGCGGCCGGATTTAGCGCGTTGGATATGAATTTGGACCGCAGTGAAGCCGAAAAAGTCTTGGGAATCAAACACAAGACAGAACGTGCCCAGCGAGAAGGTTCGTTCTGGGAAAGCCCTTGGGTCTTGCTGTCAGGACTGATTCTGGCTGCCAGCGTCGTCACCTGGTTTTTGCTTCCACTGAGTGAAGGAAACTTAAAGCAGCGTGCTGAAAAACTACTAAACAGTCAGCAATGGGTGGATTGGAATGAAGCCAGAGACAGTTATCTACAACCATTGATCGAACGATTTCCTGATGGAAAATATCAAGAATGGGCCGACGAGAAACTGCTTTGGGTCAACGCGCGTGAAGCCCAGCGCCGGTTGGAACGTGATATTCGCCTGGGCCGCAAGGATCAGTGGTCTCAGGCTCAGATTCAACTGGTGGATGCCAAAAGCTACGAACAATTCGGCGACACCGTGACGGCTTTAGAGAAGTATCGAGCCATTCGACATCTGTTTGGCGATCAAGAGGATGCTCGACCGGTCATCTTTCTGGCCGACGAAGCCATCGAAAGAATTCGAAGCGAGGGAGGCGTCGACACATTGCCTGCTCTTCTAAATAAAAAGATGGCTCAAGCGGATCAAGCTTACCAGAAGGCGCAATTACCTGCAGCTAAAATGACATGGGAGTCCATCGTCGAGTTATATTCAGGGAACACTCAGGTAGCCCCGATTGTCCAGCAGGCCAAGGACCGACTAGCCAAGCTTCAATCCAGCCGTTAATCGTTTCCTTGGAACCCACATTCCAGTGCAAGACAATGACAGTCGTTTCTCGTCTAACTGCTCCACTACCATCGGCCATTGCTTCGATTGGAGTTCACGGTCCCCATGCAATTCCGCTTGTTTGGTCGTTGCTTCGTGGCGTCAAGAGAACTAAAGAGCCTCAAATCGGTCGCATTGATTGGGCTCGTTGGCCGCTGCTATCAGGCCAAGTGGCTGAGGAGGTGGTTGTGTGCGCAGTGAATCCGACGACCGTTGAAATCCATTGCCATGGTGGAGTGGCCGTCAGTCAAGCGATTTTGGAAGCTCTGGTCCATGCAGGCTGTCAAATTGTAGAACCACAATTGTGGCAAGGCATCGTGCGGCAAGCTGCCGGAGCTAGTCATGACAGGTTGAGCCAATTGGCCGAGCAATGCTTGATTCAAGCTAAGTCGGATCGTTGCGCTGGCATCTTGCTGGATCAATGTGCAGGCGCTCTGTCCATCTCCCTGCGAAACGTTCGGCAATATTTGATGAAAGGGCAAGCTTCAGAAGCGAAAAATTTACTGCAGCAGCTTTTAAGCTGGGGATTGCTGGGGACACACTTGGTCAAGCCATGGCGTGTAGCACTTGCAGGTCCGCCCAACGTGGGAAAAAGTAGCCTGTTGAACGCTCTGGCCGGTAATCAGCAGGCGCTGGTTCATCAACAAGCTGGGACAACACGGGATTGGATCGAAGTCGAAACGCTGGTTGCAGGCTGGCCGGTATGTTTGGTCGACACTGCGGGAATACGCAGCACACAGGATCCGATCGAGCAAGAGGGTGTGCGGCGCGCGCAGTCGCAGCTTGATCTGGCAGACTTGGTGGTTCTGGTAGTTGACTCTACAGTTGGTTGGACGCCGCAGCATGCAAGTATCGCAAAGTCTCTGGTTTCCCAGAATACGACCGGCAAATGCTTAGTGGTTTACAATAAATCAGATCTACGCGACATTCCACTTCAGGTGGCGCCTGCGTTTTTACCCTCTGTCAGTTGTTCGGCGCATCACTCGATGGATCCATTGCTGCAAGCTATGGCCAAACTGCTGGTTCCACGCTCTCCGCCAGCAGGTGCCGCGATCGTGTTTACCGATGAATTGTCGCAATTGGCCGAGAACCTATTGAGTCAACTTGAGCGACCAGCCGAGTTCTGGAATTTGGAACGATTGGATTATTGGCTGGACGATGATAGGTGGGAAGTTCTGGGAAGTTGATACAATCGGAATTCGATACCAACGGATTGGGCCAACTTGACGATCTCGCATGTGTCATTTCCAGTGTCGGCAGTCGATACAGTCAACCAATAGGGAACAGTTTACTTTCCGGTAGGTCAGATGAGATGGAAACTTCGTTGATTTCAAAGCTGAAAAAGTACGGACAAGCTCAACTGCTTCAGTTCGCCGACCAACTGTCCGCTACGGAGTTGGATCAATTGTACCGGCAGATTGAGCAAGTCGATTGGCAACAACTGACCGCTTTGGCCAAAGCCAGTGACCAGAACACGGACTGGAACCAGTTAGCAAACCAAGCGGAACCGCCACCGGCCATCAAGTTGGATGATGTTAGCCCTCAAGTCTCGCGACAAACAGCAACTCAGTTGGGCCAGCAAGCGATCCGCGATGGTAAAGTAGCGGTGATCTTGGTAGCCGGGGGGCAAGGAACACGCCTAGGATTCGATCAACCCAAAGGGATGTTCTCCATCGGACCGGTGAGCGGTCGCAGCCTATTCCAAATGCACTGTGATCGACTGCGTGCCATTACACGGCGTTATCGAGTAGAGATTCCACTGTTGGTGATGACCAGCCCAGCCACCGACCATGAGACTCGGCAGTACTTTGAACACGAGCACAGGTGCGGCTTGGCTGAAAATCAACTAAGCATCTTCTGCCAAGGGACGATGCCTGCTGTCGACGCGGCTACTGGCCAAGCTCTGCTAGCGACAAAAAACTCGCTAGCCCTCAGCCCAGACGGTCATGGTGGCCTAGTATCCGCGCTGGAGCGATCGGGCTGTCTACAGCAGGCTGCTGGTCGCGGCGTGGAATATCTTTACTACGCACAAGTCGACAATCCTCTGGCACCACTGTGTGACCCCGAGCTGATTGGTTATCACATAGCCACAGCCAGCCAAATGACAACTCAAGTGGTCAAGAAACGTTTCGCTCAAGAGAAGGTCGGAAATGTTGTCGCCATAGACGGTCAGGTTCAGATTATCGAGTACAGTGATTTGCCAGACCGTGTAGCTGAGCAGTGCAATCCAGATGGTTCGCTGAAGCTATGGGCAGGCAACATCGCCATTCACGTTTTTGATCGTCAGTTCTTGCAGTCTGTGGTCGATTCGCAAGTGGGATTGCCTTTTCATCGAGCGCTCAAGAAAGTTCCTTACTTGGATTCCACAGGACAATGCGTCGAGCCTCAGCAAGCGAACGCTATCAAGTACGAGCGATTCATCTTCGATCTGCTACCTATTGCCCAGCGCGCCATGGTAGTCGAAGGTGACCCCACGTGTGTGTTTGCACCGGTGAAGAACTCAAATCAAGCCAATCTGGACACACCCAAGACCTGCCAACAAGCGATGCTGAATCAATTTCATCAGTGGATACAATCAGCAGGATCAACGATAGAGCAGGGGGTTTCCGTTGAAATCAGCCCGCTTTGGGCATTGGATGCGCAGGAGACGGCCAAACGACTCTCGAACCCAGTCCATTTTAGTGTAGACACGTTCCTTAGCTGAACGCAACGAAGCACGCAAGAAAAAGGGTTGCTCGACACTTCTCGCTGATCGCACGTAACGTTGTGAACATGATCGTGCTCGTGCTCAATGCAATGGTACTCGTAGTATCTTCCGATATCTTCCATCAGATGAACAGTACGCTTAAGCTTTTTTTGAAGCGTGGTACGTGCTGAACGCACTACAGATCGTTTGCTCGTAGCTCAAAAGACTGTCGAGTAGCTGGATCGTAGTGTGTTCTTGTTTTGAACCCGAACCGTTGCGGGCAACAGCGGCTCTGTCCGCCGAGTGCGAATATTACTAGGAAGGGATAAAATGAGTATTCAGGAAGTAACCGTTTATGTTGGTGTGGATGTTGCCAGCAAGCATCTGGATTTGTATTTTCCAGATTCTGGAAAGAGCCAGCGCATTAAGAATGATGCTCAGGCCATCGTGGCTTGCATGAGAAAGTTCATCACCACCCTGAACTATTGCCTCAAGACGAATCAGTTATGGAATGCAAATTGAGCCAGTCAGACTAAGCTGACGTACTCCGATGACTTCTCATCGACAGGGTTATCCCTTCCAAGGCCAGCGTCCCCGCAGAGCCTTGGTCCGTTTCGCCCTGCGCAGTAATTACATCAATTTTACCAGGTCGAGTCAACGATGACTTTTTATCGCAATGCCTTAGAAAATCCCATCCTGCTGTTGAAGCAGCTTAATGCTTCAACCGTCGAAATCGCCTTTGTTTACGCGACTGTCCAAAATCTTTTTTGGACTAAAATCAATCAAAACTAAAGACCGTTGCTACTCGTGCTCGGATAACCCAGAAGTTCCGATTACGAGTACGATTACGAGCAGGAGCGCGAGCACAAGCGCGGAAATGAAGTTGTGTCGCGTTTTAAGGCTTTCGAAACAACGGCGATTAGCGAGGAATGTCGAGAAATTTACTATTTGTTATTGATGATTTTTGATTTGTCATTTTGATTGGAGTGGATTCCGGCATAGGCACTTAGTGCCAACGGGCCACTGCAAAAAATCCACCGGCGACCAATGAGGTGAAGAAACCTTTTGGCAAAATCGCATCACCGGGAACGTTGATGGCGTGTAATTCGATGTGGTTAAAACCTGCTGCCGCCAAATCCTGTTTCAATTCTCTTTGACTATAGATGTGCAGGAACATGCTGGGTAGCCCCAGGTAAACGTAAACTCGATCGCCATACTCCCACTGACGACTCCACCTGCTCTTTAGCCAAGTTGTTGCCAACCAAGATGGTCCTGAGGGGTGCCATAGACTGTGGTAGCGATTATGAACATGCAAGATCAGTGGAGCCCCGGCCTTGAGTGCCCGACGCACACCTCGTAAGAATAACAATCGATTCTCACGTCCTCGGATCATGCCGATGCTACTGAATAGACATGTTGCCATGGACAGCGACTGGCTTTGAATGAAGTCAAATTCGACCAGATTGGCCAGCACACATTCGTTCTGTTCCGGATGCTGGCACTGCTGCTTGAGCTGTTCCAGCATGGCGGGGCTCAGGTCGACATTCAGCAATCGATACCCTTTAGGTGACAGGAGCCTCGAAATGCGTCCCGTGCCACAGGCCAGATCAGCCACAAGCGGAGGCGCAGCGTTGCTGTCGATAGCAGGCAAGTAATCGAGTAGGAACTGCTGGTCCAGTCGAATGATGGCGCTATCAGCAATGTCGCGATCGTAATCGTTTGCTATCGACTTGGACTGCAGATAGTCCCAGGTTCCACGACAGACCCCGCGTGGTAGTTTCCAGTTAGGTAGGTTCATCGATAACCGTACATTGGACGTAGGCGAGTACCGACTGATAATAGGCTTCCATTTCAGGTGTCAGCGCACTGGGGACATTGATACCTATGGTGGTCACCAGCAAATCGTCCAGATGCGGCAAGACCCCCCTTGAGTACTCATACAGGTGCGCATGATCTGGCTTGCCCCCATCCCAGGGCCCGCCTTGATTGAGCGGCCATTTTTCGACAAGCGGAGGTATGTTGTAATAGACGTGGACTTCAAAATCGTGCATGAACCAGGGACGAAGATGATAGGGCTTCAGCGCTGCGGCCACAGCACGTCCACGGTCAATTTTTTGCTGCAGGCTCAGACCATCGGACGGCAAGTGAAACTGGCAATAATAGCCCGTGTCGCCTGGGCAAGAAGCATCTGCCCTTCGTCGAGTGCTCAGCCCCAAACCTGCGATGAACGACTCCAACCGATCATGACTAGCCCGCATATTCTTCAGGATGTTATCAAGACGCCGCAACTGAACCCGAGCCACCGCCCCTTGCATTTCTCCCAAACGCCGACCGTGTCCCCAGCCCAGTGGCACGTCGCCGTACCAATTGATGGGCTGTTGTGAATCGCGTGCATAGCCCGTATTGTGCAGCGCATCGATGCGACGAGCCAACTGAGGATCTCGCGAAACAATTAGTCCACCTTCACCAGCCGTGATGTTCTTATTGATTTGCAGGCTGAAGATGCCCACGTCACCAAAAGTGCCAACGCGATGAATGCCCCTGGGGGCCAGAGGCTCAACGGACCCCGGCACGCCGCTGGCATGAGCACCCATCGACTGCGCGCAGTCTTCAAGGACTCGTATCGGAGGCAGTCCTTTTGCCATGCGATGTTGATTGATCGATCGCACCTGCTCTATGATGGCACCGATCCGTGCGCAGCCGCCTAACATGGGGACCGGCATGATCACTTTGGTTCGGTCAGTAACTCGATCCAAAATGCTGGCGGGGTCCATGTTCAGAGTGTCATCCGAATCCACCAGAACCGGGATGGCTCGATTGCGAACAATCGCAGAGATGCTAGAGATCCACATGAAGCCCTGGACCAGAACTTCGTCGCCTGCTCCTACTCCCAGCGCGTCCAGCGCAATTTCCAGCGCGCCGGTACCCGAATTGACAGCAGTCACATGCAGCGGACTCTGCTCGGGCCAAGCCTGTCCCGGCTGGCTAGCGAGAAATCGAGCGAATTCCTGCTCCAACTGGGCCACTTCTCCTGAGCAGTTAGGGCCATAGTAGCGAAACGGAGACCGATTGCGAATGACGCGAGTGACTGCATCCAGTTCTTCTTCGCAGTACCAAATAGCACCTGGAAACTCACAAGGAAGCTCCATTGGTTCGGGCTTAGAGTAATCGCGATTTGTGGGTTTCAAGATAGTTCAACTAATCGAGTCTAGTAGAGTTTGAAGAGGAACCAACATCAGCAAGCAGATTCCGCATCGAGCTAAGCGGCATTAACAAAAATCAAATCTAAACAATCATCTTAGCCGCTCGACCCACCCACGAGATCCCCCTGGAAACAATCCCGGCCGCGCAATCGAGTCACTGCTTGAGCAGCTTGGCGTCTTCGACCTGCCAGATCCAGTTCTTGCCGGATTGACCGCCTGCGAAAAGGTATTTTCCGTCGCTGCTGACGTCTACTGCGGTTAGGGCTCCAGCGGCCCCTGCGAAGGTTCGTATCTGCTTGCCGGAAGTGGCTTCGATCAACTGGGCTGTTCCGGTAGCATCCACGGCTATCAGGCCATCGGTTTGTCCTACAAACGTTAGGCCGGTAATCTCCTTTTTGAAACCAGCAATGGTACGAATCTGAGTGCCCGCTTCGACATTCCAGACCTTGACGCTATTATCAGCACTGCCTGTTGCCAGCGTGGCACCGTCGTCTTTCCAGGCTATGGTCAACACGTGGTGTGTGTGTCCCTCCAGCGAGGAAACCACTTGACCGGTCTGAGCATCCAGTAGGCGACATAACTTGTCTGCTCCGGCACTGGCTAGCAGCCGACCATCAGGCGAGAATCGCAGTGCCAATACGGAATCGCTATGCACATGACCAAAATCTGCTGTCACTTGCCCATCCGCCACCTCCATAATTTTGATCTCGCCAAAGCGGCTGGCTGGGCCGCTGCCGATCGCCAGTCGAGTCCCATCAGGACTAAATGACAATGCGGTAATTCGATCGCTTAGTGGGCTGTTGTCGAACGAGCCAATCGTCGTCTTCAGCGCCCAGGGCAACTGCAGATCCCAGGTTTGAATGAATCCACGGGTCGTCAAGGTGGTCAGATTCCCTGAGTTGTCAATCGACATCAGGGCCACAGCCGAATCAGCATTCAGCTTGGCTTCAGGTGATCCATCGCGAGTCGAAAAAAGGTGAAGATATCCAGATCGATCTGCCACCACCGCCCGAGAATTGTCCACCGAGAATTCGATTCGGACGGCTTGATGCTTGGCATGCGGTTGTTGAGGCAATGTTTGAGCTTCTTGATTGAGCGCTTCGAACTTGGTCGTTTCGCTCGCGATCTTTTGCTGCATTTCGGGCACTCGGGCAAGTGCTCGCTGGGTAGCGTCCTTGGCAGTAGCCAGCGCCTGATCACGCTTGGCCAGTTCTTCCATAGCGGTATTTTTTTGATTGGCGGCTTCACTTACCGCTTTTTCCTTGGCCTCCAATTCGGCTTTTCTGGTTTCGACCAGCTTCATGGCTTCGGCCAGCGCTGCTTCGGCCTGTGCCTTGGCGGCTTGCGCTTCGGTCACAGCTTGAGTGGCGGTTGTAATTGCGGCTTCTTTAGCTGTGAGTTCCTCAGCCGCCTTGTTACGAGCCTCCTGCACTTTGTCTCGGGCTGCTGTTTCAGCTTCGGCCGCCTTTTGTAGTTCAGCTAGCGAAGCGGACATTCGGTCCAGCATGGCTTTTTGCCTGGCTACACTGCGCTCGGATTCCTTGGTTTTCTGACTGTGCAGATAGTCTTGGTCCAATCGGGCGACTAGAGTTCCGTCTTCCGCCTTCCAGAGCTGCGCTGCATCGACTCCATTGGATGTGGCTAGCCACTGTCCGTTGGGGCTTAACGCCAGACAAGTGATCGGGCCAGATGTAGAAATTTCCCGAATCGTGGCCAGATCGTGTCGACTAACCAAGCGGCACACTCCATTTTCCATTGCCAGTGCGACAGGGCCATCGCCGGGACCATTCGTTGCCATGGTGATCACTTGCTGATGGTTGGGAAGTACCGTCCAAGCCAAGTTGCCTGCAGTTAAGTCCACCGTCAGTTCGACCAAACGATTCTGGTTATCTATCGCCAGCAGGCGACCACTGCCCATGCTGAGCATTTGCCGAACGCTAAGTGGCGATGGCGACGTGAGGGTTCGGAACTGCATGGAATCCATTTGAGTTGCCGCAAACGTTCCTGCCATATCACAAGTCAGCAGCGACTGCGAGTCTTCCAGCCAAACTAGCGCGGTGATCGCCTGCGCGTGAGTCTTCAGAAACCGATGCGACTGAGCCGATCGTAAGTCGACAATCTCGATGCGATTTTGATCGGCCAGCGCCAGTCGAGCGCCGTCTTTAGAAAGAGCTGACAACGAACTGCCATCCGATTGCTCCAGACCAATATCCAGAGAATCGACGGGCGACGTTTGACGTTGCCATATTTTTACCGATCGATATCCGCCAGTAGCAATCATCTGTGAGTCCGGACTAAACGCGATGGACTGCACGATATCCAGGTGAGCGGCTGCGGTGACCGATGCCGAGACGCCGGGTTGAGCGTGCGATTGTTGAAGAATCTGACCAACTTGAGGATCGACCAAAGGAAATGCCTGCTCTTCTGAGGTCGTGCTTGGACTACTGAGTACAAACGCTAGGTTGCCGCGTCCCATCGCCAAATAATTTCCGTCGGGCGAAGCGGCTAGCGCATAGATGGGTTGCACAGAAGCAGGAAGTGCTTGCCATCGCAGTTGAGTGGCGGTTGCCGATGGATCAGGTTCTGGGGCTCCTGCGGCAATCCAGTCGCGGATCAAGTTCACTTCGGCCTCGGTCAACCGCTTGGCACCCACCGAATTGTCATCGGGCGGCATGGGGGCGTCATTGTCTACGACTCGGGCCAGCAACTGACCGGACTGTGGGTTTCCGGCTTCCATCGCCGAGCCGCTATCGCCACCCTTGATCAGCGAACCGTAGGTTTCTAGATTCAAACCCCCTTCAGGCTTCTTTTCGTTGTGGCATGCCAAGCAGTTCTTCGCAAAGACAGGAGCTAGATCGCGACCAAAGTCGATCTTAGATGCGTGAGTCTCTGGCGTCTGATCTGCAGACACGATGGCAACTAGTGTGCAGAAGTTGATCACGGACAGGATACCGATCCAGCCGAACGAGAAGATATTGCAGGGTCGTGTCATGGTGTCACTTGAGTTGAACAAAATGGTTGGTTTTCTTGGGCGATTTTGGGGCCAGACGAGCGATCTGTCTAGTTTAATTGCCAAAATCAAAAAGAAACGATCCGACAGAGTCTCATCCGGTCGTTCAGGCCAAAATCAGGGAGGAGTGATGCGGATTCGGATGGAATTGGAAGGAACCCACAGCGTGTATTCGGTCGGAGCGACCTGTGGCTTGAGCTGTTCAATTCTGGCAGTCGCTTCGGCAATAGCGGTCTGCAGTTGTTCTGGGGTGATGTTGCTTTCAGGCTGCGCAGATTCGGCTGCTGCTTTTAACTTGGCAAGATAAGCCTCTTCACGCGACAAGGCCTGAGGATTGGCCTGCCACTGAACTTTGGTTTCACATTGCAGCCAAAACGTGTACTCGCCTAGGGCGGCATCTCCGGCCACACTCAGTTCCGGGCTTACCTGTGTCTGGTCGCCCGGCACCTTAACTTCGCCCAACGTTACTTTGGCTGGCAAGCTTTGGGGACGAAGTGTGCATTCGGCAGCGCTGCCCGGCTGACGAAGCAGTTGAATGGGCAACTGGATTTTTGTGTTGGGTTTTGCCTCGATCACGGCTGCATTTCCGGCTTGAACCTGTACAGGGGCTAAATCTAGGCTTTGAACTGCCAATTCTAACTTTCCAGTTCTCGCGCTGGTGATCGTGTTGTATACGGGCGAAGCGGCAGCAGTAACAACTGCAGATACAGCACGCGCTTGGTGATCTTGATCGGCAATACGAGCCGTGCCTACAACTTGGATCGCAGAGTGCCCGTCGGTGACATCGGCTGTGGCTTGAATATTCAGAACCGCTTCGGAGGCTCCCGCAGGAATCCGTGAACTAGCGCAGAGTGTCCCCGGTGGCAATCCTTCAACGCTCAATTCAATCGGTTCTGAAAAACCGTCGTTTCGAACAGCGGTCACATGGATCTGCTGAGTTCCCAGTCGCTGAATTTGGCAACCCAAGGGTTTGGATAGAGCAACATTGTTGGTGGGAAAGGCCCAGTGAGCAACCAGCGAAAAGCTTGGACTTGCAGGTCGGATTTCCAACAGGAATCCGCGAGCATCGTTTGGTCTGACACCCGACTGATTGTCTAACAACTGCAACCGATATCTACCGGTCTCAGGCGCGGACCATGTTAACTGAGGATCGATCTGTCGCAGTCGCACCGCCGGAGTACCCAGAAATGGTCGGTCATCTTGGTCGACGATAGGAGCCAGTCCAGTGGCATCGCTGGCTGGATCGCTGGGCAGTTTATAAATGACTAGCGCTGGGTCGGTCAATTGCTCAAGTTTGGCCGAGGCGACATCAAAGGTCAGGGTCTGACCGGCTTGGGCTTCAAAATCGATGCGACTTGACTCGGGCAATGAACCTTGCAGTCGCACCGGGAATTGCGTAATCGGCTGGGCGGGTATGGCTGTGTAGTCACTTGCGTTGCCGGGCAAGCTAGCTGAACCCACGGGTGATAACCATGCTGCTGTGTTTGGGATCGCATCGAGGCTAGGACGCAGTAGAGTGTCCAGGTACATTTTGGGTAGACTAACTTGATTCGTATCAGGCACAGGTAGAGAATCAATCCGGGGCTCCATCACGTAATCAAACACCGCACCGCCGCGAGCCAGTAGTTCATTGATTTCTAGGACGTAATCCTGAACTTCAGTGCCTGCGTGAGGCCACTGAATTTCTGCGGGCCACGCTCCCATCGATTGTGACGTGACCAACAACTGGCCTTGTCCATTACGCAGGCGAAGTCGCAGATTGGCAGCCGACCAGAGCTGCTGACTGTAGACAACACATCGCAGCACCTGGCCTGGCTGAACCGTCAAGCGATAGAAGTTCGAGCCTTGCGCAAGGGTGCGGTCGTGGATCAACTGCTCAGACGCGACAGCCAGTGCCGTATTCAGATTGTTGTGGCCAGTCGCTGGTTGAATCACCGGCAAGTCGGTAAGCAACAGGCGACGGGGGTTGCCCAGTCCAAACCGTCCGCGACAACGCACTTCCACCATGCCTGCTTGCGTGGTTGGTCCCAGCAGGACATCGAAAGTACCCGTAGCCGTTTGCCAGTCTCGAAGCGGAGCGGATGGCGCCATTCGAGCGGTTACCTGAGCATCGATGGGGTTGCCCATCAAGTCACTTATCAACAGTTGATCAGCTTCCTGCAGCCGACTACCTTGCAGGCTAAGATCAAACTTGGAGCCCAACTGCACCACCGAGCGCGACAGCGTGTGTAGCTCGGCTGTCGGAAGTTGAGCGTAGACAAGGCTGGTACTCATATTCCAGTCAGCAAAACACAACAGGAACATCAGTTGACAGCCGTACTTGATGATGGCTGGTCGAACGATGCAATTTTCCATCGAAGGCAGGTAGTTCATAGCGACAACTTAAAAGGCGGGACCGCGCAGCGTGATCAACCGGAGTGCGTTAGCACCCGGTTTGTGCGGCAACCGGACGCTAACGCGCTTGCCGCTGATTAGGCAACGATCTAATGGTTGAACAAAAATTCTTTACTATTGATAACTGCCCAAATCACATCTTCAAAGGCTTGTCGGCGGGAGTTCTCACGAGCGGCTAAATAATCAGCCACCGTCTTCTGCTCGGCAGTCGTTGCAGGTCGGCTGAGAGCCGCCATGTAAAGTTCGTCGACCAGTTCGGCCAAAGGTTGTGAACTGGCTTGCATGCTGGCGGACCGACCTGCATCCTGAGTAAGTTTGGACTGGATTTCTTTCGAGTTAAGCAGATGCAGGCTCTGAGCCAGCGAAGCTTCTCCTGTTCGTTCGCACTCACAAGCGGTCGTGCCAGCAGGACGCCCAAATACATCCAAGAAGTAAGAACTGAATCCTGTGTCTGGCAATTGTACAGCTCGGGTTCCCGTTGGCAGCGGAGCAAAGGCTGTATGAGTCATCATGACTTGATCGATAGCGTCCAGCAGGACTTCTGCTTGCAGCCTCTTCGGATAGTATCGCGAGTAGCCTGTAGTGTCCCCCAAATTGTGCTGGTTGGCATCGCTGCTTAATCGGTAGGCGCTGGAGGTGCAAATCGTTCTTAGCAAGTTCTTCAGGTCGTAACCGCTCTGAACGAAGTGCTGGGCCAAACCGTCAAGCAATTCCGAATTGGTCGGTGGATTGGTGACTCGCATGTCATCTTCCGGTTCAACCAGCCCACGGCCCATGAGATGCTTCCAATATCGATTCACCAAGCTGCGGGCAAAGAAGGGATTGTTCGGATCGGTCATCCAACTAGCCAAAGCCTGCCGAGGATCGTCGGTTGGTTGTAGCTGCGGAGGCGTAGTATCTAGTCCCGATGGCGAGAGCGCTTGTCCCGTCCTGGGGTGTGTCGCGCTGGCGCCGCCAACACGCGAGACAAAGACGGGATTGTCAGGCGTTGATCCCTCTTTCCGCGCTACCTTTGAAAAAAAAGCGGCCATGCGGTAGTAATCTGCTTGACTCCATTTCTCGAACGGATGGTGATGACAGCGAGCACACTGCAGTCGCTGCCCCAAGAATAACTGGGCAATGTCTTCGGTGCGAGCGTCAGTCTCTGCCACTTCTCGCCACCAAGTGAGAGCCGGATTGGTTTCAACGCTACCTGAAGCCGTCAGTAACTGTGTGACCATCCGATCGTATGGTAGATTCTGGTGAAAGCTGTCTTTCAGCCAGCCATGAAATGCAAACGATGCGAATTGCTCTCCTTCGTCAGTGCGACGATTGCGAAGAATTAACGCCCACTTGCGAGCAAAGAAATCGGCATAGTCTTCGCTGGCTAATAAACGGTCTACCAGCACGTCCGCTTTGTCTGCATCGGTCGACTGAAGATAGCTCAAAGTTTCTTCTGGATGAGGCAAGCGTCCACAAAGGTCTAAAGTGACTCGTCGAATAAAGCTTGAGTCGTCGCTGATCGGACTGGGTGGTATGCCTAGTGTTTTCAATTTGGCAAAGACAGCCTGATCCACGACGTTGCGAGTGGGTGGGAATTGCTGTACGTCGATGCCCAGTGGAACGCTGGCGCGAAACACGGCTACTTGACCCTGGTATCGTGCCATCACGGCCACATCGCCGGATTGATCTTTCAGTTCAACCCAACCCCGCTGATCGACGGTGGCCAAATCGGTATTGTTGGATTCAAACTGAACTGTGGCAGTGATGTCTCCAGTACTGCCATCGCTGTAAGTTGCCAACACGGCCAGTTGCTGTGTTCCCCGGCGTTCCAATTGCCTAGCTTCAGGGTACACCGAAATCTTTTGAACGGTTCTCGCAGGCGCTTCGCTATACGGCATACCAGCGGCGATCCAGCGATGCAAAATACGGTACTCGTGAGAATCCAGTTCCAGCCGTTTGCCTCCGCCATGTGGAGCCGCATTGATAGCCTTCTGTAGCAATAAACTTTTGTCAGGATCTGCAGGAAACAGTCGCCTGCCGCGAGATTCGATGACTAGATGTTCGTAGTCCTCGGGGGATTCAAATCCCAGCAGTGACAGTTTGAAGCCTGCCTGCCCGGACGCCTTGCCATGACAACCGCCGCCGTTGCAACCATGTTTCGTGAATATCGGGACCACTTGGTTATGAAAATCGACATCCTGAGCAACCCCTTGGCCGGTAATCTCAAGCGGCACTTGGCAATTGCTTGATTCGTAATGGACCGTCAGGGTCGCTTGTCCATTAGCGCTGGGTTGCAGGTAACCCGTTGAGTCGATTTGGGCAATGGGTGGCTGAATGTCGTACGAAGCTGTTCGAGTGACATCGATCGTCTTGCCCGATGCATCGATCTGCGTGACCACAAGCTGCCAACGCGCGTCGACTCCGTCCAGGCGAATTGCAGAATGACCTGTGGGCAGAGACACCTCCAGGCCAGCAGCGTTAGCGAAGTGGCCGAAAACGCTCAGGCCTAATGCCAAGAGTACAACAAGGCGTCTCATCCAGTAGCAAAATTGCATGGTTCAGTTTTCCGAAGTGGTCGTTCAAATTAACTCTGCAATCGGGTTGGCTTCAACCAGATACTGAGGGCGTCCAGTGGGGTCCAATAGCGTTGTCGCTGCGATATCGATACCTAGATTGTGATAAAGCGTAGCTATAACTTCCTGCACATCCACAGGACGCTGCGAAGCATATTCACCCAGGCGGTTGGTAGCGCCTATCACTTGACCGCATTGAGTACCGCCACCGGCGATCCAAGCGCAACTGACAGGTGCCCAGTGATCCCGTCCAGCCTGAGGATTGATCTTAGGGGTTCGGCCGAATTCTCCCCATGCAATAACGGTTACATCGGGCAGTAAGCCGCGCTGGTCTAAGTCTTCAATCAAAGCGCTAAGGCATTGGTCTAACTTGGGTCCATGGTCGCGTACCAAATCGAAGTTCTGTCCGTGACTGTCCCATCGACCGTAACTAAGTGTGACGCAGCGAGCACCCGCTTCAACCAATCGTCGTGCCAACAATAAATGATCATTACAAGTGGGCGCACCGTCGTACTGATATCGATAGGGTTTGCCGTCACCATAGCGCGCTATCGTCTTGGGGTCTTCTTGGGATAGATCCAGCGCGTCTAGCAGTTTGCTGCTGGTCAGCACGTCCAAAGCATGCTGACCAAAAGTATCCATGGCTTCCACAGCGCCACTGCGATCAATGTCGCGTCGCATTTTGTCCAAGCTGTTCAGCAGGTGGCGCCGATCCTTGAGACGCTCCAGCGTGATGTCACCAATTTTCATATTGTCCATGCCAGGTCCATCCGGCTGAAAGGCTGAGTAGCTGGGACCCAAGAAACCTGGAATCCCTGGGTTGGACCAAGGTACATGCTGAGTCTTAGCCGCCAAGCCGATGAAGGCTGGTATCGCAGGATCAACCGGACCCTTCAGTCTGGTCAATGCCGCTCCGATACTGGGACGCCCACCAAGGATCTGAAGATCATTGCTCAGCCATCCGCTCATGCACTGAAAAGAATCATGCCTATCTTTCAAGCCAACTATCGATCGAATGATCGTCGATCTATCCATGACTTTGGCCAGTTGCGGAAAGACTTCACAGATCTGAATTCCGGGGACATTGGTAGCGATCGGCTGGAACTCGCCGCGAATTTCACTGGGGGCCTGGGTCTTGAGATCCCAAGTATCTTGATGTGGTGGGCCGCCTGCCAAGAAGATGTTGATAACCGCTTTGTGCCCTAGACGTTTACCCGATGGAATTGTTGATTCCGCCCGCAGTACCTCCGCCAAGCTGAGATTGCGAAAGCCAAATGCACCGAGTGTCAGTCCGCCGATGGTCAGAAAACTACGCCGCGATAGACCATCACAGTATCGACCCGCTTTGCCATAAATGGTCAGCATGATAGCGCCTTGTTGAAGTCGAGTTGGCAGGAGGTGGGATGTATCAGGTGGGTCAAGCGCGATGTGTTCGGGGGTGGGTTATCACGCTGTAATATCCTATTTTGGTCACAGACACCATCATTTGGCAAGTTGGGAAACGCCCAGACTGCTTACCTTTTCCCAATTTTGAAACTAAACTAGTAAAATTAGGGGACTGACAGGTCCCAAGTGCCGGCATGTCCATTTCATCCAGGAATCCCTAGTCTTAGCAGGTGAATCAGTGGTCTCCACGACGGCTCGACGTTCAGGTTGCATTGATCGGTGTGGCGGTCAGCAGCCTGATTGTCGCTCTGGGAACATGCCGGATCGTCGCCATTTCTTGAAGCGATGGAGTCTTGGTTTTGGCGCGTTATCGCTAGCCGCGCTGCATCATCAGCAACCGGGTTGGGCTGATGAGCTTGATCGCCCCGATCGCGCTGGAGGTGCCATAGAGCGGTACCATCATCGCCCGCGTGCAAGCCGAGTGATTTTTTTGTACATGGATGGCGGGCCCGGTCAAATGGATACGCTTGATCCCAAGCCACAGTTGGAAAAGCTGAACGGGCAACCATTTCCAATGCAGATGGAACCGACCCAGTTTGACAATAATGGTTCGACGCTCGCGTCACCGTGGAAGTTCAATCAATACGGACAGAGCGGGTTGTGGATCAGCGATTTGTTTCCACAGATTGCCAAACACGCAGATAAGATGTGTGTAGTGCGATCGATGAACAGCCAATTTTCCGAGCATACTAGCGCCAACTATTTTTTGCATACGGGCTTGGGAATCGTCGGGCGACCCAGCATGGGCGCCTGGGTAGTCTACGGACTTGGTAGCCAGTCTCAAGAGTTGCCAGGATTTGTTGTGATCAATGGTGGCTTAACTCCACCGGGCGGCTTGGATAATTTTGCAAGCGGCTTTTTACCTGCTGCCTATCAAGGATCGATGTTATCGCCAACGGGACCAGCGATCGCAAATTTGAAGGGAGTACAGCGGACAAAGCTTCAGATTGCCATGCGCCGAGAATTGCTTCGCGATTTAGATTCGGGGTTTCTGTCGGCCAGTGCGCAGGCCGATCCAGTTGCCAGCGCGATACGTAACTATGAATTGGCATATCGCATGCAGACTTCGGTTCCGGCGGCTTCGAACTTGGATGACGAAAGTGCAAACACTTTGGCAGCCTACGGCGTGGATCATCCTAACCGGCCCACAGCTATTTACGCTCGTCAGTGTTTACTAGCGCGCCGATTAGTAGAACGCGGCGTTCGCTTTGTGGAGCTAACCTGTCCGGCCACCACCCATGATCGATGGGATCAACATTCCAAGTTAAAACAGGGGCATACCGACAATGCGCTTAGCGTCGATCAGCCGATTGCTGCACTGCTTGCCGATTTGGAGCAGCGAGGCTTGCTGGATGAAACGCTGGTAGTTTGGGGCGGCGAGTTTGGCAGAACTCCATTTGCGCAAGGTTCTGATGGTCGTGATCACAACCCGTATGCCTTCTCGATTTGGATGGCAGGTGGTGGAATCCGGGGAGGCTGCACTTTTGGAGAAACCGATGAATTCGGCTACAAGGTGGTCAGCCAACCGGTTGAGATTCACGATTTGCATGCCACAATACTGCATCAGCTAGGAATTGATCACGAGCGGCTGACATTTCGTTTTGGCGGACGCGATCATCGCCTGACCGATGTACATGGCAAGGTATTGACTGAGATTATTGCCTGATAAGCCGGAGTGCTTTAGCACCCGTCTGATGGTAAGTTCGGAAGTTTACTTGTGAACGGTTCCTAAGCGGTTCCTGCGAACTTGCCCTGGAAGTGATTTGTCTACACAATGGTCAAAATCACGATTGATGTTGGTGGCGGTGCAGCGGCCTGGTCGGAATTCTGGTTAATAAGGGTTACCACAGGGTGTCAGTTATGAATGTGTTGTCAGCTTGCTCGAAGTCGTACCACCTACCAGCGAATCTCCAGCGTCCAACGCTGGTTCTGAATCGCAATTGGCAGCCAGTCAACGTTGCGACTGTGGCTCGTGCGCTGATTATGCTTTGGAATCAATCGGCAAAAATCGTCGATCCAGTTGACTACCAGTTGTATGACTGGAGCGACTGGACCAGGATGGTGCCTGATCGCGATGAGCCTTTTTTGCAGACTGTCAAACAGCGAATTCGGATTCCGGAAATCGTTTCCTTGATTCGATTCGACGCCGTGCCAAAGTTGACGGTGACCTTTAGCCGGCGCAACGTATTTAAGCGAGACAAGTACACGTGTCAGTACTGTGGCAAACAGCCAGGCAGCGAGGATTTGTCGATCGATCATGTTGTGCCGCGTTCGCAGGGAGGCCAGTCGAGCTGGACAAACTGCGTGTTGGCCTGTCTGGATTGCAATTCACGCAAAGCCAATCGCACTCCGCAGCAGGCTAACATGCGCTTGCGCAAGCATCCGATCCGCCCTGACTGGAAGCCGTTTTATACGGATCGTTTGGAGCGAGTTGAAACATGGAGCAAATTCATCAGCGAAGCCTACTGGACGGTTGAACTAGAGAAATAGTACTTAGACACTCTAACAAAACCTATTTTCACAGCGAACTGGATTTGGTAATCATTGGAGCAGAAATGTTTATTTTTGTACCCCGACGTCATGGAGGACGCTATGGCCAAGCAACTTTTGCCAGACG
>JBIIJD010000112.1:0-10288 GCA_044234105.1 Aureliella sp.
GCTGATTCCACAAGTATCTGCTGACCTAGCTCTGGAAGGAGCCTTGGAAGAGTCTCTGGCTGATCCCCAGTGGCTTGATCTTCTGGCCATTTCCCATCTGAATTGCTGAGAAAAGCCGGTTAATTGCTGAGAAAAACCGGCACATCAGCAACGTAATCAGAGCCGCCAGCGAGCCCCCCAGTACTCAGTACTCAGTACTATCTGTACCCTCCAGATTGGGGGTGCGAACTTTGGGAACTTTTCTGAGTTTTGTGAATCCAAGGCTGGTGCAGGTGGTTTCGTTTAGGCTGGCAGTATCAAATAATCGTGGCAAATCTTCCTGCGATGCCTATATTCGCTAATCATCTCATTTTGTCTTTGTTGAAAAATCGGACTTTTTAACTAATCTAAGGATCTGTCCTTTTCAGCCGGTCAACAAAACCCTCATCAGTCTTTAGGCACACTCAATGAAAAATCGAATTGGATCCAACATTCAGCGAGACAAAGTGTACTCACGATCGCGAGCCAACCGACTGCGCAGTCTGCGGTTGGAAGCGTTGGAGGCCCGTCAACTGCTGACAGTCGCTCCTACTCCGGTACACAATGCGTTGATCGCCGAAGACACCAATCTGGACTTTCGAGTCAGCGCGCTGGATGCACTGATGGTCGTCAATCACCTGAATGCACGTAGTGCCGGCGGCGAAGGTGAATTGACCACTTTCAGCCAGTCCAACAACAGCTACTTGGATGTGAATAATGACGGTCGAGTAACAGCCCTGGACGCTCTGCGCGTTATCAATCGGTTGAATGGTGAAGGCGAAGGCACCACGCTGATGCGATACAGCTACTCCATCACCAATGTGATCGAGCCTAGCAACGCACTAGCGGGTAGTCCAATAACGCAAGTTGCGGTAGGGCAAACGTTTCAAGTCAATGTGTTCGTCCAAGATGTCAGGGATCCATTTCCTACCGCGCCAGGGGGTGGTGTTCTTGGTGCAGCAATTGATATTGGTGTTAATTCATTGGCGTTTGCGGACTACCAGCATCCAGTAGGAGCCTTTGAAGACGGTTATCTTCTGAACACTAGCTATTTCGGACTCGGGATTAAACCGTTGGGAGCCGGCAATACTGCAACTGAGTTTTTCAATGAAGTGGGAGCACTGAGAACTGAAGCCAGCTTTCCTAACCCAAGTGAAAGAAGGCCCGTCTTTTCGATGCGATTTGTAGCGAAAAGCCCAGGCACCATGACGTTTAACGGCAATGGTGTCGAATCGGATAGGTCGATCAATGTGTTGAATCCAGAGAAAAACACGGCGATTCCAAATGAGAACATCGATTTTGGCCAGGCTTTCAGCATTACGATCATCAACGATCCAACGACCCCAGTTGCCAATGCTGATACGCTTACCACCAACGAGGACACCGCGCTAGCTATCGCCAACACGACATTGCTCAGCAACGACACATCTCCGGCCACTCCGCCGCGCACCTTGGAAGTAACCGGCATTCAGACGATACCAGGAACAACTCAAGGTTCTCTGGTAGGCAATCAGTATACCCCGCCAGCGCAATTTAATGGTACCGATCGGCTGACCTACACGATTCGTGACACCGCAGGTCTGGTAGCTACTGGGACCATCACGATCAACGTGACCGCAGTGAACGATCCGCCGGTGGCCGCCAATGATAATCCGAACGTGGTGGAAGACAGCACTGACAATACGCTGAGCGTGTTGTCCAACGACTCCCCTGGACCGGCCAACGAGTCAGGTCAGAACCTGACGATCATTTCCGTGGGTACCACCTCAAATGGCGGCACTGTAAGTATTGTTTCTGGTGGACAATCGCTCAACTACACTCCGGCAGCCGGTTTCATTGGCACCGAGTCATTCACCTACACGGTGCGCGATAGCGGTACTCCAGCCCTGACAGCCACCGCTACAGTCACGGTAACCGTGGAACCAGCCACTTTGCCACGCGCTCGCCGCGACACGGCCACGGTGAATGAAGAAAGCACCAACAACTCGATCGATGTGTTGGCAAACGACTTGGCCAATACAGGGCGATCCAAGCTGCTGGTCAGTTTTGCTCAGCCAGCTAACGGCACCGTCACTCGTAACGATAACGGTACTCCCAGCGACACTTCTGATGATCGTCTGGTTTATGCTCCGAACGCCAATTTCTTC
Organism: Aureliella sp.; assembly: GCA_044234105.1. GTDB lineage: Bacteria > Planctomycetota > Planctomycetia > Pirellulales > Pirellulaceae > Aureliella. The sequence continues at coordinate 2,166 of JBIIJD010000112.1, forward strand.
GGCACAGACACCTTTACCTACGCGATGAACGACACCAATGTTCCGCAAGGAGCCAGCTCGACTGGCACGGTGGTCGTCACGGTCAACAACGTGAACGATGCGCCTACGCTAGTAAACGACCCTGTTACAGCCGAAGAGAATGTAGCCCGGACGATTACTTTTAGCAGTCTACTGACAAACGACTCGCCTGGTCCGAACGAATCCGCTCAGAGTCTGACGATCACCTCGGTCAGCGCAGTTTCTGCGACGGGTGGTACCGTACGAATCGAGGGCACTAACGTCATTTATACGCCGACTCAAGGTTTTTCGGGACAATTCCTGTTCACTTACAACGCCACCGATAACGGAACGCCAGCACTGTCAGCTGCCAATCCCGCGACGGTGACCGTCAATGTAACCGAGTTCAACGATCCTCCGGTGCTACAGAATAATACCGAAAGCACGCTCGAAGACGTTGCCAAGACGATTGCACTTTCCACGTTACTAGCCGACGATTCACCAGGCCCCGGCGAGGCTAGCCAAACTCTGACGGTAACAGCGGTCAATGCAATCACTAGTGGTGGCGGTTCGGTTCAAATTCAAGGTGGCAATGTTGTTTACACGCCTGCCGAAAACTTCAATGGACAATTCCTGTTCTCGTACACCGCCAGGGATAACGGGTTCCCCGAAAAGTCGTCTACGGCGACTGTGACCATTAACGTGACACCTGTCAATGATGCGCCACAAGCTGGTGCTAATACAGTGAGAGCCTTCAAGAACGGTTCGGTGCAAATACCTGTAGCGACCTTGCTGAGCAATGACTCAAAGGGCCCAGCCAATGAATCTTCGCAAACACTGTCGATCGCCTCGGTTGGTTCCGCGACAGGAGGCACCGTGTCGCTCAATTCGTCGACTGGCATAGTCACTTTTACACCGGCCAATGACTTCATTGGCAACGCATCGTTCCGTTATACTTTGCGGGATAACGGTGGAACAGCCAATGGTGGAGTCGACACGGCGGAAGGGCAAGTTTCGGTCAACGTCGAAGAGTTCCAGCCTAGCACGATTGGCGGCAAGGTGTGGGTTGATGAAGACCGTGACGGCGCGATCGACACCAAAGAGCGATTTTTGGGAGGCATCACGGTGACCTTGACGGGCAATTCGCTGGGTCAAACGGTTGCAGCCAGATCAGTGGAAACAGCAGCCGATGGCAGTTATCAATTTGCCGACTTGGGACCAGGCAGTTATCAAATCAGCTTTCAAGCACCACCGTTCCTCAATGGTACGCTCAATTCACCGTCTCCCAAGAGTGTCAGTATCAGTGAACCGGGTGGCGCGAATGTGACACGCAATCACGCGCTGCTTGGCTACTCGTCGCAGTATGTACAGTGGGTCAGCCAACTGGTTTCTAACTTCAACTACCAGGACGCTAATCGCTTCATGCCAGGAGCATTCGTCGCGATCGCCGCTGACAACAGCTTACAGTGGAGCATGATGCTGGACGGATACCAAGGTGCCGTGTTTACGGAAGCTGTGTTCCAGGGCGACAGTCTGCTGTTTACAACAGTAGGTGCCGATCGACAAGTCCGAACCGCACAACTGAGTCGCCGAGAGTATTCGATGATCAAGGATAGCGCTGGCAACTCGCTAGTGCATCTGAAGAGCGATGTCAACGACCTTCAGTGGGCCACCGTGAATCGCAGCTCGCCAAGCTACAACTCACCGACCTACTTGGACGCAGTTGACGATTTCTTCGAGCAAATGGGATGGGATACATAATGTCGCGGATCGCTCCGCCGATCCGTTCCTCTTCACCTCTTGCATCCCGGGCCTGGCAAACCATCGTCGGCTAGCAACTTCAGGGCTATGACCTCCCCATGAACGGCCCGGCAACAAACCAGCGATACCGTATTGACTTAGTCCTCACCGGGTCGCTTCTACTTCTTCTATCATGACACCCTGCGGTCACAGCAGGTATGAGAGGGGCATCAGGTGTGGACCGGGGACATCAGGTGTGGACCGGGGACACTGAACTCTTGTGGTTGGCACAATTCCAGTGGTAAAGCGGGGTGATTGGCGAAGATGGGTGGTTTGATTCTGCGCAGTCAGAAGTAAGTCTACTTATCCATTTAAGTCTTTCTGGGGCTGCTCTGAAGTTGTTGCCCTGTTAGGCCGGACCGTTATTGTTTGCGTCGAAAAACGTCTGTTGTAGATCGACGCGAAATTCTCTAGACTTCGAGCGGCTCAGTTGTTGAGAAACTCTTGTGATGAGGGTTTGGTATCAGCTCATTTTGATAGGAATTCAAGAACATGCACCGGATTGAAGGTAAATGGATCATCTTGACTCTAACCCTTTTGGGCGGAGTGCAACAGGATTTGATCGCTCAGATATCAGAAGAGCAGACGATTAAAGCAGCGGCAACCGTATTGAATGAGACTATGGGAACTCCACTCAACCGCATACCCCAGGCAATGCTTTCCAACTCGCATGGGGTGGCCATTTTCCCTAATGTTATCAAGGGTGGCTTCATCATTGGTGCTAGACGCGGTCGGGGGGTTTTGTTTATCCGTGGAGAGAACGGAGTTTGGGATGCTCCAGTTTTTATTACAATGACTGGCGGGAACATAGGTTGGCAAGTTGGAGTTCAATCATCTGACATTATCCTGGTATTTAAGACTCCCAAGAGTGTTCAGGGAGTCTTGTCTGGCAAACTGGCTATTGGAGCGGACGCGGCAGCGGCAGCAGGTCCGATAGGACGTCAGGGATCGGTAGCTACGGATGGAAAACTGCAAGCTGAAATCTATACCTATTCGCGCAGTCGCGGATTGTTTGCAGGCGTTGCCATTGATGGTTCCGTCTTAAGTGTGGATCAAGTAGCCACCAGCAACTACTATCGGCCGGCTATTCCAGGACAACCGACTAGCCTCCCACTTTCGGCCCAACATTTGACTCAACTCATTGCAGCCTATGTTGGAAGCCCCATCCCTGTCCACGGTCTTCCGGTGTCAAACGTTAGTCAGCAACACGAACTGAACGAATCGGATCTCTTCCGCAGTCAACTTCAACAGGTCGCACCTAAACTCTTTCAAATCCTGGATGAGCCCTGGCGGGACTATCTAAGTCTACCTAATGATATTTTCACGGGACAGCAGCACCCCACGTCGGAAGCATTGCAAGCTGCACTTGTTCACTACCGTGTGGTCGATGAGAGTCCCCAATGGCAGTCTTTGGCCAACCGCCCTGAATTCCAATCGGTATTCGGACTATTAGGGCAGTATTATCAAGCCATTTCGGCAGTTGAAGTTTCTCTCCAGCTACCACCTCCACCCGCTTTTACTCGACCTGTTTTGCCTCGGTGAATCATGGTTGGCTTCAGTCTGGAAGAGGAAAGTTGTCAGGAACGAACCAATGATTGATACGAACTTGTCGAACGAGTGAGCCTGTTTGAAACGCGTGCGGCCCTTTGGGTGTTGGGCGGTTTAGTAAATGGTGGCACAGCAGAGGTTGGACGTGCTTGTCTTCTGGTTCACCCTGATTCGGTAGGGTTCCCATGTGTATTCCTGCGATCAACAAATGGCCACACGGGGCATTTGATGCCGATCTTCTTGTCTAGCCAGTCCGCCAACAGCCCTGAAATCAGAATGGAGGCGAGGAAGGATCGAGATATTGAGAACGAATTTAGTTTTTTCACTTCTCGAGTATACTCTCTAAGCGATATTGGTAGGCCCAGGCTTTAGTGAATCGAGGTCAACGCTCATGGCAAAAGATCGAAAGATCGTATCTTGCCAATCACACTTGCCTGTGGCCTTTTTATTCGCCTGCCATAGCTCTTTGAATTCATGAAATAGATCTTGTATGCATGCACGATTCTTGATTGGGAGCTTGTTGGTTTTTGGCTTGACATCTGAGTTGGGAACCAGATCGCTGAAAGCTCAAACGGCATCCGAGCAATTGCGTCCCAACGTCTTGTGGATCACTTCGGAAGACAATGGCCAGCAACTCGGTTGCTACGGCGATCCGTTTGCGATAACTCCACACTTGGATTCGTTAGCGGCCAAAGGAATGATGTACTTGAACGCCTGGTCGAACGCGCCGGTGTGCGCTCCGGCGCGAACCACTATTGTTACAGGAATGTATCCAACATCGCTCGGGGCGCAGCACATGCGCAGCGCGGTTAAGCTTCCTAGCTCGATCAAACTGCTTCCTCAATTGCTCCGCGAACAGGGCTATTACTGTTCGAATAACTCGAAGACGGATTACAACTTTCTAGTCGAAGATAAGTCGCTGTGGAACGAAAGTAGTAAGCAGGCCCATTGGCGTGGCCGAGCCTCTGGCCAGCCATTCTTCGCGGTCTTCAATATCAATACGACTCATGAAAGTCAAATACGAGCTAGGCCTCATCATGCTATCCATGATCCGGCGAAGGTTTTCATACCGGCCTACCACCCCGATACTCCCGAGGTCCGGCAAGACTGGGCCCAGTATTACGACAAGATCACTGAGATGGATCAGGAAGTGGGCGCAATCTTACAGCAGTTGAAAAGCGATGGTTTGGACGAAAATACCATCGTATTCTACTTTGGGGATCATGGCAGTGGCATGCCTCGCAGCAAGCGCTGGCTATACGAGAGTGGTTTGCGAGTTCCAATGATCGTACACGTTCCAGAGAGCCTAAAGTCTTGGATAGGTGGCGACTATGTGGTTGGAACAACCAGCCAAAGATTGGTGAGTTTCGTGGATCTGGTTCCCACGCTGCTGAGTCTGCTTGGAGTGCGACCGCCTGACAACCTGCAGGGCAGGGCGTTCTTAGGCAAGTTCGTTACCGAAGCGCCAGAGTACATGTTTGCGCTGCGTGATCGCATGGACGAGCGTTATGACATGTCACGCGCTGTCAGAGACACACGGTACACTTACATTCGCAATTATATGCCTCAACGACCTCAGGGCACATATCTGGAATACATGTTTCAAACTCCGACTACGGTAGTCTGGAAGCGGTTGTTTGACGAAGGAGAACTGAACGATACTCAAAGCGCGTTCTGGACAGCAAAACCTGCCGAAGAGCTTTACGATCTGGAGGTGGATCCAGAACAAATCCATAATCTGGCTGACCTGGCAGAACATTCAGCCACGAAACAGCGTCTGCGATCTGAACTAAATGGCTGGATGATTCAGTCAGCCGATCTGGGGCTGTTGCCAGAAGGAGAGGTGTGGAATCGAGCGGGAGAGGCGGCACCTTATGACATCACGCAGAATGATCAGATGTTCCCAGTCAAAGATATTCTTGATGCGGCTGAGCGGGCTTCAATGTCCGTGGATGGGGATTTGAATGAGCTGTTCCATTATCACCAGTCGCCTGATTCAGCTTGCCGATTTTGGCTAGCCAGTGGATTGTTGCTGCGTGCCCAATTGGACAAGAATCGCACGACGTGTGTTGGCATGGCTCGTCGGATGTCAAACGATCCATCACCCTATGTGCGATGTTTGGCTAATGAAACGCTGGCTCGATTTGGGAGCGGTGTCGATCGACAGCCAGCTATCGACGCACTGCTGAAAATGGCAGATGCTAGAAGCGAAGGTTACTTCGCCGCTTTGATGGCACTCAATAGCTTAGAATGGTGCCAGCCTGACAAACAACAGATTGGTTTGTCGCTGGATGGTCTACCTGAAATGTCTGGCGGGTTGCATCAACGCTACAAAACCTACATTCCTCGTATGATTCAGCGTATCCTGCACGTGGACAAGTAGCACGCAATCAATGGACTAATTGCTTGATACGGAAAAGCTTGGTGTTGGTTTGACGCGAAGATACGCAAACGAAAATTACACTGCGGCCCCTGCACGCCGTAGTTCTATAGAATTGCCTTGCCTAGTTCTCTTGCTTCGATGCGACGGTTAGTCGTAAACAGGCGATTTAACGTTTTAGGGACAAGGTGTATGTGTGGTATTAAGCCGAGGGAGCATTCGTAGAGGGCTTGGTGCCAGCTTGGCTGACAGAAGGGGTGATTGACGATGCGTTGCCTGTTTCACTTGATTCCGTTGGTGTCGATCTACCGGACGGTGTGTCGACTGCCGGCGTTGGCTTATGTTTGGACAGGATTGCTCCCAAACCTTGTGTGTCAAAATCGTTCAGTTCACGCCTAACGATGCCCAGCAGCGTTTGCAGTAAACTGACGGCCATCGGTCCGATCACGATACCAATGGCTCCCAGCGCCTGAATGCCGCCCAGAATGCTCAGCAAGGCCAACATGGGATGCAATTGGGAGTTTCCGTGTAGCACCAAGGCTTTGACCAGATTGTCAATGGTGCCCACAACCAATAATCCCCAAGCAGCCAGCAGGCCAGCGGCCATCCAGCGCTGTTCGATCAATGCCAAAAAAATGCAGACTGGAACCCACACTACCATTGGCCCCACAAAAGGAATAAGTGCGGCAAGTGACGTCAGCATGATCAGCAGCACAAGATAGTCCACGCCCGCTACCGCATAGCCCACTCCAGCAGTTAATCCCTGAACCACAGCCGCCGCAAGCATGGCAACAACGATTGCGCGGCTGGTCTTGGTGAAGTCGTTCAGTAGTTCTCGCTCGTAGGCGTCATCCATCGGCAGCAACAACATGATCGAATGAATCATCCCTGGTCCGTCAATCAAAAAGAAATAGACCGCCAAGGTCAGAATCAGCAGACCAAAAATCAACTGAAACGCGATCCGCCCAGTTGCCTGTGTCATCGATAGCAGTCGTGGTCGCAAATACTCCATGGCCTTATCTCGCATGGTCTCGACATCCTCGCGAGTCGGATTGGCAACTTCCCGCAATACGCTGCGCAACGTACCGCCATGCAGTTCCGTCTTGAGAGCACCGAATTGCGATTTGAGCGTCAAGGCTAATTCCGTGACAGTCAAATCCTCCTGTAGCTTGTCAGGTTTAGACAACTGATCGGCCAGGTAAATCAATTCGTTAATTTTTTTGACCTGATCTGGCAGTCCATCTTGTTCATAGTCGCCTTGAAATTCGACCAGCGATCGCTTGGCCTTGCCAGCCAGTTCTGTCAGATTGGCGTCACGCTGAACAACGTTTGTGTTTCCCGCTTCGTGAATCACTTGGTCGACATTAGTACCCGCTGCGCGCAGCAAATTGCCCCAATGAGGCATGTCTAGTCCCAGAGAGCGATTCAGCTTGCTGATCTGCAATCCGATCGAACTGACGTTGTTTTGTTCGGTGAATTGCAGTCCCTGGACGCCAGCCATGATCCCTACCAAACCGATGGGCATCAGCAACAGCGCGAGGATCAGAAAAGTGGTGATGCCAGCGGCCAAACTGGATCGGTCAGGGATTTTGCTGAGTACCCAGCGATGGAGCGGCTGGAATACAACAACCAAGACCACCGCCAGAAACAGAGGAATGAAGAAACCCACTAAAACTTTGTAAAACAGCAGACCGATCAACAGTGTAATAGCGATCAGAATGGTAAAGGAAATAATTCTAGACATGTTTTGAATTCATCTAAGGGACAAGATCGTCAAGTACTAGAAGCTTCAAAGCTCCGAGCCCAAGAACCTGATTAAAGTGAGCCCGAGCTTGACGAGCGGACGACCATTGTAGCAGCATTGAAGTCATGATAACACCGAACAGCGACTTTAGAGTAGCTTACCCACAATCCAATTTTCTAGTCAAATCGGATAGACAAGCTTTTCAGGCTCCCAGCAATCCATCCCCCAGTCGCCAGCAATACTCTGATTCGGCAGGGTGTGAGGAATATTGGTTCTGCCATCAAAATTTTCTGCGTAGACAGTTTGTACTTGAGCACTGCGACAAATGGCAACTGACCAACTGTTCTCCAAAGAATCACCCTTTGGGTCGCTCGCACAAAGCGAAATCAAACCGCACTAGCCGCTGAACTCAATGCAGGGCTATCTGCCTGTGGCTTGGTGAATCGGGTAGATGTGCTCAGCGGTTCGAGTGAAATTGCTGCGGGTCAATCGAGCCGCACAGCAAAGTTCATCGCCGGCAGCATGGCCGTAAGCGTTCGGCGGGGGCATGAAGTTGGTTGCTGGTATCCTCAGAGGTTTTCTCGAAACCCTGGAGGTTGCCATGTCTGATTCTCGATGTCAATTGTGGGCTGGGCGGATGAAACGCTACCGCGC
>JBIIJD010000009.1:0-108486 GCA_044234105.1 Aureliella sp.
AATGGACCGCGAAATCCTGATCGATTACTTACACTTGGCGTTGACCAACGGCGTGGGGTCAACTTTGCTTCGCAGGCTCCTGGATCATTTCGGCTCTGCGGCCGCTGTTCTGACAGCCAGTCCGGTGGAGCTGAGCGAAGTACCCGGTGTTGGATTGGTTCTTTCACGCAATTTGCGCAGCCTGGAGGCTCGTGCGTTTGCCGATCAGACTTATGAAATCTGCCGAGAAAATGGAATACAGACCCTGTTGCCCGACAGCGACGACTTTCCTAGGCTGTTGAACGAAATTCCAGATCCGCCCAATCTGCTATTTGTACGTGGCCAGTTGAAAACCACCGATTCGCTTAGCGTCGCCATCGTGGGCACTCGTACCGCTTCGCAATACGGTCGCGCTCAGGCGGCCAGATTCTCTCGCGGTTTGGCGCAAGCCGGATTGACCATCGTTAGCGGACTGGCGCGCGGAATTGACGGAGCCGCTCATCAGGCTGCGGTTGAAGCTTCAGGACGAACAATTGCTGTGCTAAGTAGCGGCGTTCTGGACATTTTTCCGCCTCAGCACGCCGAACTTGCCAATCAAATCGCCGAACATGGCGCGCTGATCAGTGAGATGCCGCCGGGCAGTAAGCCGATGCGTGGCATGTTTCCTCGCCGCAATCGTCTAATCAGTGGCCTGTGTTTGGCAACCATTGTAATTGAAGCGGCAGAGCGATCCGGCGCTCTGATCACCGCTCGTACGGCCGGCGAACAGGGGCGAGACGTCTTTGCCATGCCCGGACTGGTGTCATCGCCTAACGCACGAGGCTGCCACCGCTTGATTCGCGATGGAGCCATCTTGATTCAAGACCCTGAAGATGTTTTGGAAGCTCTGGGGCCACTGGTCGACCAAGTGCAAGTCTCGCAGGAGCAAACCGTCAGACATCCAGGCGAATTAACGCTGAACGAACAGGAAACAGCGGTCTTGCAGGCGATAGCTACGGAACCTACATCGATTGATACCGTGATCGTCTCCAGCGGACTTCCCGTTCCTCGAGTATTGAGTACGCTGAGCGTTCTGGAAATGAGGCGACTGGTCAGACGTGTTAGCGGAACCGTAGTCCAGCGCACCTAACATCACTCCCTAACGTTGCATCGGCTATCTGTGTTACTTGATGTCAATCAAATCCTAGGCCCGGAAGGTCTCATCGCCCGACGTTTGAAGAACTACGAAGTTCGCCAGCAACAGTTGCAGCTTGCCGGCGCAATCTATCATTCGCTTCAACATGGCGGACATCTGATCGCGGAAGCTGGTACCGGCATAGGAAAAAGCTTTGCCTATCTGGTGCCTGCCATATTACACGCAACCTCCGATCAAAAGGAAAAACCCACATCGACTAAGTCAGACGAAGACCAGGACCAGGATGCCAAGGTGCGGCGTGTGGTCATCAGTACCCATACGATCAGCCTTCAGGAACAATTGATCGACAAAGATCTGCCGTTACTCAATAGTGTGATCCCTCGCGAATTCAGCAGCGTTCTGGTCAAAGGCCGCAGCAACTACCTGAGCAGACGACGTTACGAATTGGCAGGCACTCGAGCGGTTAGTTTGTTGGACGAGGGCGATCAATCACAACTGCGACAAATCAAACAATGGATCGCTCAGACAAACGATGGGTCTCTAAGTAGCCTGCCGTTTCGCCCCAGCCCTTCCCTGTGGGACGAACTGTCCAGCGACACGAGCAACTGCATGGGTCGCAAGTGCAAGACCTACGACAGTTGCTTTTATTACTTGGCTCGTCGCCGAATATTTAACGCTCAGATTCTTGTGGTCAATCACGCGCTGTTTTTCACCGACCTAGTACTGCGAGAGTCATCCGGGTTTGGCCTACTTCCGCCTTATAGTGCGGTGATCCTGGACGAATGCCACACCATTGAATCGGTCGCCAGCGAACATCTTGGCATTCGAATTACCAGTGGTCAACTGCGATACACCTTGAACAAGCTGTTTAATCCGATGACTGGCAAAGGGCTATTTGCAGCCATGGACCTGCATCGAATGTGCGAAGCGGTAACCAAAGCACACTTGATGGTCGATCAGTTCATTTTCGACATCGACAATTGGTTGGGTTCCAGCGGTCGCGAAACCACTCGGGTAACATCTCAGAAAATCGTCAGCGATTCGCTCAGCGATCAATTCCTGTCTATCGCTGGAAAGCTGAATCAACTGGCTGATCAAAGCCCCAACGCGCCTACCTACAAAGACATTTCATCGGCTGCCGAGCGGCTAACCAGTCTAGCTACCAATCTTCGATCATGGCTCAACCAGTCGGTCAAGGAGTTGGTCTACTGGGTGCAGCGCAGCACCAGTCGCATGGGACCTCGCATCGACTTACAAGCGGCCCCAGTCGACATCTCCAACTACATGCGAGAACTGTTGTTGCAACAGGTACCCAGTGTCATCATGACCAGCGCCACAATTTCCACAGGTCGCTCCGGTGGATTTGAATTTTTTCAGTCTCGCGTGGGAGCGACCGGCAGTCCCACGTTACAACTAGGCAGCCCTTTTGATTACAAACGGCAAGCTGAGCTGATCATCGTGACCGATCTTCCAGATCCCTCCAGCGCCGCACAGGACTTCACAAACTCGCTTCCAGAGATGATTCAGCGATACTTGCTACGTACCGGGGGACATGCGTTTGTACTGTTTACCAGCTATGGCATGCTACGCTCGACGGCCAGTAAAATGCAGCCTTGGTTTGCGCAGCATCAACTTACTCTGTACAGCCAAGCCGATGGCTTGCCGCGCGGACAACTGCTGGAAAAATTTAAGGCGAACCCACGCGGTGCCCTGTTTGGCACGGACAGCTTCTGGCAAGGAGTTGATGTACCCGGCGACACCTTGGGTAACGTGATCATTACGAAGTTGCCATTTAGCATGCCCGATCATCCGCTGCTTCAAGCGCGACTGGATGCTATTCGTCAAGCTGGCGGCAACCCGTTTCGTGATTACCAGATTCCCGAAGCAGTCATCAAATTGCGACAAGGATTTGGCCGCCTGATCCGAACGGCTCAAGATCGTGGGATTGTGGTTATCCTGGACCCACGTGTAGTCACAAAATCTTATGGCAAGCAATTCCTTTCCGCTTTGCCAGACTGCAAGGTCTCGTACCACACCCGTCACGGACTAGGAGCCTCGGGCAGTTGATGCTAAGCAACATGCTTTATGGTTTGCAGTGCAGCCTACTTAACTGAACTCTTCAGGCCATTGGAAATCAACTGTCGACACCGTCAACTGATTGGACTGGGTCGCTACCACAGCAAAGTAGTCTTGATCTACCGGCAATCGATGAATCCGCCAGGAATGTGGGCTGGTCCAAAGATGCCGATGACAATTATCAGCTTCTTCCAAATGCAGTTGGATGGCAGGTTCGATTTGGCTGACCGCGATCTGTGCCTGATCTTCGATGGGCAATTTGAAACTGACCATCTTCAAACATTCCGCAATTCCCAGCCCCATCGCTTTCAGCAACGACTCCTTGCAGACCCACAATCTCAATATCTGTTCCACTTGTCGATGCGCTGGCAGTTGGCTCCATGCCTGCTGCTCTGCTGTGCTCAGGACCTGCGCGACCAAGGACCTCGCATGAATCCGTGGCTTGAGGTGCTCGATGTCAACGCCCACGATGCCCGGTGACAAAGCGATCAGTCCCAGTTGTCCCGAGTGAGAAACGTTGAAGTATAGCGGTGGTACCACCTCAGATTTGTTGGAAGTGCGTTCGTCTGCCTGAATACTTGCGATTAGGTAAGGCTTGCCCCAGCGCTCCGTTTTAATGACAACCCGGTCAAGCGCACTGTCCATTGTCTGGGCAAGCAGCCATCGCAAGGCGGCGCGACAACCAATGTAATGGCTAGTCGCGTGCGGCACCAAATACCGATCCGCCCGCGCTCGCTCTTCAGGGGTCAATAGCTGGCGTAGCACCTGCAGACGATGGTCCGATAAATCCAACAAAACGCGGTAGACTAAGGTGCAAGCTGACTGCGACAACTGTAAGGCTCACGCGATGAATTAAAGGAGGGAATTATGGCCGAAAGGGAGTACGACGAATTGAACTTGGCATCTGCGGACGAGACCAAGCTAACCCACAGACCAAGTCAAGTGGACGGACGACTGCTAGGCCAAAGTGAGGCTCATTATACAAGCCATTCGGTTGCCGTTGTCGCCAGGCTCAGGGGCAGATGCGGAAAAAGTCACGGATCGGCGGAGCGGTCAGCGACATTACAGATCACGCCGACCATGCGACTCGCGTGCGTCGAACTTCCAGAAACTACTACTAGGTAACCGTTCGCAAATAAGTTGCCAAATCAGCCGCAAGCGTGCTTGCGTCCGGTTGCCGCAAAAAAAAACCAGTTGCTAACGCACTCCGCTTGATGGCAAGTTCGGAAGTTTATTTGCGAACGGCTCCAAGAAAATTTTGACGTAACTATCCCGCTGGGCGGTTCATGTAGTTATGATGGTCGTGTCTAGCAACCAGCAGCCCTGAAGCTGCATCAATTCCAATTCTACATCTATCACAAAAATCTTGAACATGTCATCTCATTTCGATTCGACCCGACTAACGATTCTCAACTTCATTCGCAGTTCTTGTTTCTTATTGGCTAGGTGTGCCTTAGCCTTCCAATTTTTGTTAATCTGCCCTTCGAGTCATGCGCAAGATACGCAAGTCGAAAAAGCCATGGTGACGCTTTTGAAGGCGGCTGGTGGGCGGTCAGAAACTTTTCATACTCGAATTGTGGCTGAAGGCACCATCGGCAACGTGAATCAGAAATTCATGCTGGACGTACTGAAAGATGGAACCGATTATGACATTCGTTTGACTCACCAGCAGTATTCGCTTCAACTGCGTCGGCGGTCTAACGGCATCGCGTTGGCCCTGCCCAATCATCAAGTTGCATTTGTGGCCACTGGAGAAATCGATTTGACAACTGGTGATAACTTAGACCCCAATTCTTTGGCAGCCCGATTGATCAGTAGCGAAAGTGCTCAAGGTCAGATCGCTCCGCTGCTTTTTGCGTTTGAGCCGGCGCATGTTTTGAACTTGGCCAAGACTTCCATGGGCGCTAAAGTAGACCCGACAACCGGCATTCTTTCGATTGGCGGCATGGAGATACGATCGCCTCAACCAGACCAAATCCAAACCAGTCTTAGCGGCATGAAGGTCCGAGCCGGCGTGTCAGAACTAAAAGAACCACTGCTTCCTCACGACCAGTGGCCCGACTACCGCATCGAAAATGTAGATCGCCAACAACTGGAACAAACCATCGCTAGAGCGGTTCGTCGAGCGACTGAGATCTTGATGCCAGGTGAATCACTTACGGTTGCAGGCGCTGCTCAAATTCAGGCTGAAAATGGTGAATCGCGAAATATCGAAGGACATCGAGTTGTCCTGCTACGTGGAACTCACCAGCAGATTGGCCAAGCGCACGGGAAAGTGCTTCAGTACGAAACTGGCAGAACCATCGATTCGGTAATCCATGTCTATGGCTTGCTGCAGACAGTGGCCACAGGAAAGTGGTTTCCCAACGAATTGGAGAAGCGATTCAAAGAACTGGAGGCCCATATTCCACCTGAGTACATCGAAGAACAGCGCCAGTTGGCCCAGTCTATTGGACAACCGGCCCAAGTCATCCACTGGCTGAACCTGTGCTTGGAGCAGATTCACAGCGGCGGATTCGCAGCTTTCAATTCTGCAACTTCCGACGGGCAGTTGCTGCATGCCGGCATGCTGGAAGGCCTAGCCAACATGGCCTTGCTTGACGTGACTGTAAGTTTCATCATCTCGGTTGAAGGTAAGACTCCCGTTGCCAGTGTAGGCTACGCCGGCTTCACAGGCTGTGTCACTGGCATGAACCAGTCTCAGATCGCAATCAGCAAGACGTCAGACTACCATACCGGGCAAGCCACAGGAATTCCCATGTCGATTTTGGCTCGCATGGCTTTGGAAAAGTGCGATTCGCTAGAGAGCGCGGTGCAGCTTGTCCAGCAAAGCCCCAGAAGTGGTCAAGGTGTTTTTCTGATTTCAGATGGCAAAGCCAATTTGGCCAGCGCCCTGCTATCCAGCGCAGAAATAACGAAAGTCGTGGACGCTGCAAACGGCCATCCACGCCTGGGGGACACTGTCAAAGATTGTGTTGTTACACCATGTTTGAATCAAATAGCCGAACTGCCAAAAGCATTAACCAGTAAGTTGGGTTCGCTGGACGCCGAGTCGGCGATTGGGTGGTTGCCTGAACTAGCCGCCAAGGAGTCGCCGTTGCAGAATGTAGTCTTATCGCCAGCATCCGGCCTGATGCACGTATCCAACACGTACCGACTACCTTCTGGCGAACAGCCCGTGGCCGTCAAGCTAGACTTAAAAGAACTCGCCGAATCACCACTAACTCCCGTGCCACCTCAGTAGATGGCTTTGCTTCTGCGACCTTATACCTCTGAGGTCAGGCAAAGATCAAATTCTTCAGCCACGGATAAGCACGGATTACTGAAGCTTTGATGCTTTTGTTCGTAGCTTGATCAGTGGTTGCAAATTCTTGCTATGACGATTCCCGGTTGAAGTACGGAGATTTAATGTACGCGCTGGCCGGGCTGAGCACCGGAATCGGGGGAGAGCAAGTAAACTTCATCGCCGCCTGCTCCGGCCGCAGCGACCATGCCTTCGCTGAGTCCAAACTTCATCTGACGTGGTTTCAAATTGGCGACACAAATCACCAATCGACCAATCAATTGCTCGGGTTCGTAGGCCGACTTGATGCCGGCAAATACATTCTTACGAACATCGCCACCCAGACTGAGTGTCAACCTGAGAAGTTTTCGCGCTTCCGGCACCTGCTCTGCTACTACGATTCGTGCGACGCGAAGGTCTACTTTGACAAAATCATCGATCGTACATTCTGCCGCCAATGGTTCGTTGGTAAGCGGTTCTGCCGAATCTTGCCAAGTAGCTGCGGCAGGCTGAGCTTCGGTTGAAACTTCTGATTCTTTACTCTCATCAATCATGGCTTGTACGTCCTTAGGATTCACTCGAACCAACATGTGTTGAAATTTATTTACAGAATTGCCTGTTAACGGCGTTTGACTTTGAGCCCAATTGGTGATCGGATCATTCAGCAACTGGCCGCATTGCTGGGCTAGCCTAGGCAACACCGGCGACAGGTAGATGGCCAACTGCCGAAACAAATTCAGCCCGATCGTGCAAACGTCCTGCAATTGTCGCGCATTTTCCGGGTTCTTGGCTAGTACCCAGGGCTGTGCATTTTCGACGTAGGGATTGGCTCGATCAGCCAGTTCGATGATCAACCGCATCGCTTTGCCGTAATCACGAGCCTCGTAGGCTTCCGCTATCTCGGCACCGGCAGCAGCCGCTTCGGCAAATAAACCTCCGTCATCGGGATAGCTCTCGGATAGTCCGGATTGGCTCACAAACTTAGCTGTGCGACTGGCCAGATTGACAACTTTACCTACTAGATCGGAGTTGACTTTATTAGCTAAGTCATCCAAATTCAGATCCAAATCATCCAATCGCGACCCCAGCTTGCTAGCGAAATAATATCGCAGAAAAGCCGGGTCCAGATGTTTCAAATAGGTTTCCGCTTTGATGAAGGTCCCTTTACTCTTGCTCATCTTTTCTCCATCCACGGTCAGAAATCCGTGAATGTGAACCTTGCTTGGCAACGAGTAGCCAGCGGTCTTCAGCATGCCAGGCCAGAACAGCGTGTGAAAATAGGTGATGTCCTTGCCGATAAAGTGATGAATTTCAGTCTCTGGATTTTGCCACCACTCTTTCAGATCTTCACCGTGGATTTTGCACCAAGCCCAAGTGCTAGCGATATAACCGATTGGTGCATCGAACCACACATACCAGTAGTTGCCAGGAGAATCGGGGATTTCAAAACCGAAATAGGGTGCAGGTCGCGAAATATCCCAATCTCTAAGCGGTTGATGCAGAAAGTGACCCTTCAAATAGTTGGCCACCTCTGGCTGCAAACTCTGACCGCTCTGCGTCCACCGTTCCAGAAAATCATGCAACTGCTCAAGCTCTACAAACAAATGGCTGGCCGTTCGCAGCTCTGGCTTGGCACCGGAAAGAGTGCTCACTGGATCAATCAGATCTGCCGGAGAATAGGTCGCTCCACACTTATCACAGCTATCACCGTATTGATTAGTGGCCTGGCACTTGGGACAGGTACCTTTGACGAATCGATCGGCTAGAAACGTCGCGGCCACAGGATCGTACAGTTGACTGACGTCCCTTTCCACGATCATGCCGGCTTGCCTGAGCGCACTCCAAAACGTACCGCACAACTGACGATTCTCATCCGAATTGGTGCTACCGTAATGATCAAAGCGAATCTGAAAGCCATCAAAGTCACGTTGATGAGCCGCCTGCATTTGATCGATCAGTTCCGTTTCGCTTCTGCCCTCTCTGCGTGCGCGGATCATCACGGCGGTACCATGTGTATCGTCGGCACAAATGAAGATACAGTGGTTGCCCACTAGCTTTTGGAATCGCACCCAAATGTCCGTCTGGATATATTCGACCAGATGCCCTAGATGAATAGGACCATTGGCGTAAGGTAATGCGGCAGTCACCAAGATGCGACGCTGATGGGAAGGGCGAGACAAACTAGAAGAACTGGAGGTCATCAAGGTTCCTATTCAAAACAATCATGAAACCGGACGATGGCGGACGCTGTTACTTGAGTCACCCCGTTTCATTGCGAACGATCAACTGTGACTATTTACATCGTGACCATGGACCAATAACCTATGGATTGTAACCAATCCGTCGCCTACTGCGATGCCCCCTGCGAGACCCAGCAATCATGTCAGTTCATGCCAGCATTGATCAGGCCCTGTTGTTAGCCGTGCAATCTTTTCAAGGAGTAAAAGATGAAGACGGGCAACCCTACATTTTGCACTGCCTGCGCGTGATGATGAACTTCACAGATCCATACCTCCAACAAGTCGCCATCTTGCACGATTTAATTGAAGACACTCCGGTCACACTGGAACAACTGCGAGAACTGGGATTCTGCCAGCAGGTCGTCCAGGCCATTGGGCTGCTGACACGAACGTCAGGCCTCAGTTACGCTGATTATGTCTGCCGCTTGAAACCCAACGCGTTGGCCCGGCAAGTAAAAATGGCCGATCTCCGCGACAACAGCGATGTACGCCGCCTGCTCTATCGTGCAAACAGCACGCAGAAAGACCTTAGGCGAGTAGCCAGCTATGTACTCAGCTACCAGTTCCTAGAAGATCGCTTAGCTGAAAAAGAGTACCAAAAGGCAATGCTGGACATTGAATCTGCATAATCCTGGACCACTACGTGATCCAACGTCCCCTGCGCAACCAATGGCATATGCGAGCTTCCGTTCTCCCTGTTTCCAACGGTGTTTTTAGATACCATCTCAGTCTCGCACACTACCTTTCCGCAGTTGACTGCACAACAACACATTGTTTTGCCGATACTGATTATGAAACCTTTTCAGTTGAGGTAAAATAAAATGAGAACCAATCATCGCATTGTGATTGTCGGCGGGCTTTTGCTAGCCTTCTGCGGCTGGGCTGTCGCTCAGCAGCCGACGTTGACCACGCGGGAGCCTGCCAATTTGAATATTGCCATGCAGGCTAAGCTAAGCGCATCGCAGCGGATCGTGGAAGGACTCACCGCCGGCCATTTCGAGATGATTCGCAAAGGCGCCGAAGACCTTAAGAACATTTGTGAATCCAGCATTTGGCGACCTCGTGAAGATCAGGTTTATACCCACTACCGCAATGAATTGCAGCGAGCGGCTATCAAACTGACGGACATGGCTGACCAGCAGAATTTGGACGGTGCAGCCTACACTTACATGCACACGCTGACAACTTGCATCAACTGCCACCAATATTCTCGCGATGTACTGCGAGTGGCCGCCACGCCTCGCGGTGCCAATGCGGTTGTCTCCATTCCGGTCACTGAACAGCCTGCTGAGGTCTATCAGCGACCCGTCATTCGATAATACTTCACACGTTCTCATAGCCCCGAAGTGGAATGGCATCCAAGTGATCTTTGTTACTGGAGCATCTGGACTGCTGGGCAACTGTGTCGTTCGTGAGTTGCTGGCTCGCAACATTCCCGTGCGCGCACTTTGGCGGCCAGGCACTCCGCGACGAGCCATCGAAGGACTGGACATCCAAATCATCCAAGGGACGCTCGAAAACGGTGACGCACTGACGCGAGCCGTCCAGGGTTGCCAAGCCGTTATTCACTGTGCAGCCATGATTCATCTAGGCTGGACTCAACTGGAGGAATCCAGGCAAGTCAATGTCGAAGGCACTCGGCGAATCGTAGAAGCCTGTCTGGTCAATGCTGCTAAATTGATTCATGTGTCTACAGTGGACACGCTTCCCGCCGCTCGATCGATCGAGGACCCCATCGACGAACTGTGCGAGTCCGGCGTACCCAAAATCCCCTGTAGCTACGTGGTCAGCAAGCGAGAAGCCGAGGACGTGGTGCGATGCGCCATGGATCAGCAGCAGTTAAATGCGGTGATCGTCAATCCTGGTTTCATGTTGGGGCCCTACGACTGGAAGCCATCTAGCGGCCGAGTAATGCTAGGGGTCAGCCGAGCACTGATCCCATTTGCGACGCGCGGCGGCTGCAGTCTGTGTGATGCCCGTGACGTAGCCTCGGCTATCGTCAACGCCGTGGTTCAAGGCCAGAGTGGCCAGTCCTACATTTTGGCAGGCGAGAATATCACCTATCGGCAACTGTGGGCCAATATCTTGGAAACTGTGGGACGCCCCAGACGAGTCTTCTGGCCCTATCGCGCTATTACGGTGGCCGGTTGGTTTTTTGATGCCGCCAATCGCCTGCTGCCCATCCGGGAACGATCCGTCAATGGAGCCGCCATTGCGTTAGGACAACTCAACAATTTCTACAGTTCCGCAAAGGCAGCCAGAGAACTAGATTACCGCTGCCGCCCCAGTACGGAGACTCTCGGGGACACTTGGCGCTGGCTGAGCGAACACTTTCCATCCTAAGACGATTAGCCAAAAAAGCGGCTTCTTGCGGTGAAATCCAAGTCCCGTTTGCGGTTAAACGGTCGTGCTGGATTGAGTATACTGATAACGGTCTGGCCCCCAACGCGGTTAAGCATCTTAGGTAGCTACGTTCACCAGAACGTGGGAGATTCCGAGTGGCGTTCCGCGTTCTAGCGAACGCAGCTACGATGAAGGTAACTTAACCGGGTGCTAACGCACTCCGGCTGATGGATTAAACGCACTCCGGCTGATTCAATTGACAGGCAACAAGGACCAGTGGGCAGGCAAAATGACCTCACTAACCCTTCGTCCTCACATGAAAACAAGAATAGATTCGTAAAATGACCTCGCAAACATCGGTTCGCCAACGCTTTCAAGCCATTGAAAAAAAGGTCACCACAGGCCAACGGCTGGATTTTGACGATGGACTTACTCTTTACGACCCCGCTCTGCCATTACCTGAAATTGCCGAACTGGCGAATTATGTCCGTGAGCGGATGCATGGTAACGTTGCCTACTACAATATCAACACGCACCTGAACCCCACCAACGTTTGCATCTACCGTTGCCGATTCTGTGCGTTTCGTAGCGACCTGCGCGATCCCAAAGGCTATGTGATGAACCCCGAACAGATCCATGCGCGGGGCCAAGAAGCTTTTGAAAACGGATGCACGGAAATGCACATCGTCGGAGGCTTGCATCACAAGATGGGCTACGATTGGTATCGCGGTATTATCTCTCAGTTGCATCAAGAATTCCCGTCGATTCACCTGAAGGCTTGGACACCGGTCGAAGTAGGATGGTTTGAGTTTTTAACCAAGCGCGGCGTCCGGGACATCCTTCAGGATTTGCGAGAAGCCGGATTGGGCAGCCTGCCTGGAGGCGGTGCAGAGATCTTTCATTCGGAGGTCCGAGATCAATTGTGCGAGCACAAAGCCGATTCGCACAAGTGGTTTGAAGTCCACCGTACGGCGCATCAGTTAGGCATACGTTCTAACTGCACGATGCTCTACGGCCACATCGAAAAGTCGCATCACCGAGTTGACCACCTGCTGAGACTTCGAGAACTGCAGGACGAAACAGGTGGTTTTCAAACCTTCATTCCGTTGGCTTTCCACCCAGACAACACCGAGCTTTCGGATCTTGCCAAGACATCCGCATTGGTGGACTTGCGAAACATCGCCGTGTCGCGTCTGATGCTGGACAACATCCCTCACATCAAGGCATACTGGATCATGCTGGGCATCGAAACCGCCCAAATTGCGCTGCACTACGGGGCCGATGACATCGACGGAACGGTTCGGCACGAATTGATTTACCACGATGCTGGCGCAACGACTCCGGAAATTCTCTCGGTGCAGAGGATGCAAGAACTGATCCGCGAAACGGGTCGCGAGCCGGTAGAACGCGACACTCTGTACCATCGCGTCCATCGTGATCCCGATGATTTCCGAAGCTGGACCACCGGAAAGCCTCTGGAACTGGTGAGCCATTGACCTTGGTGGAACATCTGTTTGGCGTTTTGGCCGTCGATAAGCCGGCCGGCCAGACCAGTCGCGATTGTGTGAACCATGTTCAGCGACTGATTCGCCCCTGCAAGGTCGGCCATACGGGGACACTGGACCCCTTGGCGACCGGCGTATTGCTTTTGGCTATCGGCAGCGCAACGCGACTGGTCGAGTTTTCGCATCGACTGACCAAATCATACGAGGCCGATTTTCAACTGGGAGTATCCAGCAACACCCTGGACACCGATGGCGTCGTATCTGAACTTCCCACCGCACCGATCATTGACCTAGCGACATGGGACCTAGAGCTGGAAAACTGGCGAGGCACCATCCAGCAGCGCCCTCCCAACTACTCAGCCTTGAAAGTGCAAGGACAGCGGGCCTACCAATTGGCTCGGCAAGGCATTGACTTTCAATTAGCCAGTCGCGATGTCGAGATCTTATCTTTGGAGACACTGCGGCTTGAATACCCTCTGGTAACGCTCAGGCTGCAATGCAGCAGCGGGACCTACGTTCGCTGCTTGGGCGTTGACATTGCTCGCAAGCTAAATTCTGATGCGGTCATGTCGCGCCTGGTTCGCACTCAGATCGGCCCGTACCGGTTGTCGGACTGCGTAACGTTAGAGCAACTGAAAAACCGCGAATCGGTCTGCCAGTACCTGCAACCAGCCTTGGGATTGCTGGATGGGCTACCTAGACTGTCTTTAAGTGCAGGCCAGATCCGACAATTACAGCACGGCATTCCCATCGACTCACCCAGTGAGCAACCGCCGGACGAACCGACCACCGACCCCATCGTGGCATTGGACGGTTCTGGTCAGTTAGTTGCCATTTTGCAGACTCATTCTAGCAAGTTAAAATCGCTACGAGTTTTCATTTCACCTGAGTAACGATTACGATTAGCCCAAATCCAAACAGTGGAGCAGCCTTTCCGCAGCTTGTCGCGCGCTGCGGACGCACTGAGGAATCCCGACTCCTTCGTAGGCTGCTCCACAAAGCTGCAGGCTGGGCAGGCCATCCAGTTGTTCTCGTAGACGCTGAATTTTGGCGACATGCCCCACCAAGTATTGCGGCATAGCGTTTTTCCATTTAATGACGGCTTGCCAATTCGGCTGACTTCCTTTCCAAGCTAGAATATCACGCACATCGTTAACCGCTGTTCGCTGCAAATCCGTGTCGGACCAGTCGACAACGTCCGGACGTAGCGCACCACCAAGGAAGACTCGCAGCAGAACCTCACCTTCCGGCGTGCGACCTGGGTACTTGTTGCTCGAGTAGCTGATAGCCAGGGCTGCTCGACCCTGGTTGCTGGGCACGACTACTCCGAAACCATCCATTCTAGCGCCGATATCGGCGCGATTGACTATCATCGCTACAACTGCGCTTGAAGCATAAGGAATTTCCGAGACCATCGCAGCAGCGTCTGGAGCGACGCTTTGAAGCAGCTTTGCTGTGACCGACGCCGGAGTGGCCAAGATCACGCCGTCAAAAGGTTGACGACTGCCTCGGTCGGTAGTGACCATCCAACTGGAATCACCAGCTTGCCGCTCGAGTGCCAATCCAACGACCCGACAATTCAAACTGACGCTGTTGGCTGGCAAATGCCTAGCCAGACCGTCGATCCAGGCGCTCATGCCGTCGCGTGGTGCCATGAACTGCTCGTATCGTGCCCCCGAAGCGCGTCGCGCTGCAGCGGCCGCATCTTCTCGCTTGGACCGCAAATAACCACGAATCAACCCCCCGCTGGTTCGTTCCATATTCAAAAATTGAGGCAACGTTGCGGCCATGCTTAGAGTCTTGGGATCGGCAGTAAAAATACCACCCACGATCGGCTCAACCAGCCGATCAAAGACCTCGCGCCCTAAACGTCGCACCGCGAACGACTCGAGCGATTCGTCGTCCGGCTGGCCATCAGGCACCGTGGGGCGTGGCGAGACCCAATACTCGCCCAATAATCGCAACTTGCCGGGCCATGTCAAAAGCCGAGTGGTAATGATCGATCCGATTCGAGTCGGCTGCATCAAACTGAAGCCTGCCGGAATGGGATGGATGCGACCGTTAAGGTAGACAAACGCCTGCCTACCCTGCGTGTTGGGATGAATCAATTGTGGTAGCAGTCCATAGCGCTCCGACAAAAGGCGGGCATCGGGAATTAGGGTGGCAAAATTATCGGCGCTACGTTCGATCAAGTAGCGATCGGTGCGCACCGTCTCCAGCACGCCGCCCAATCGTTCTGCCGAATCAAAAAGACGAACCGCCACTCCTGGCTGCTGTGAAAGTTCCAGGGCGGCGGTAATGCCTGAGATCCCTCCACCAACGATAGCCACATTTTTCATCAATATTTCCTAATCAGTCTGAATTGTTCCCGGTGGAAAATTCTCTAACTATTATCTCTTTTATATCGATAGTAGCTGACTGTGCGAGTCTTGCTGAGTAGACTAACTGAGTGCGACAATCGGCCCCGGGGCCTAGTGGCAATGGATGAATTTGATCATTTTTCAGCGAGAAGCGGCCTTGGAGTGCCGATTGGGACTGGATACCGGGCATTCCGAAACTAACTATTTTTACAACTGCGCTTTCGTCGTGACATCATGGACACGCCCACATCCAGCTTTTCGATTCGCCAAGCACGAGGTCTTGTAAAAGATCTCTCGACGCCTAAGCCTTTGGTTTACTGGTCGGATTTTCTTGGCAGCATCCTGGCTGGCCATGCTTTCTTCGGATTGTTGGTATTCTGTCACCTGCTGCCCATCGCATGGCTGCAGCACTCGACCGGATTGTGGACGGTGCGCTGCCTATTGTTTGTGGTGGCTGCCGTACTGTATCTTCGATCAGTATTGTTTATCCACGAACTGGTTCACTTGCCAACGCGCGGCTTTGCCGCTTTTCGGCTGGCGTGGAACGCGCTGTGCGGAATCCCAATGTTAATTCCATCGTTTTTATACTACCCTCATGTCGAACATCATCGACGCAAGCACTACGGAACCAAGAAAGATGGCGAATACATCGACTTGAGCCATCGACATCCCGCCAACCTGCTGCTGTTTGTCGGTGCGTCGATCGTTGTTCCGCTGGCTGCCATAGTACGATTTGCAGTGATGACGCCGCTGGCCTGGTTGCTGCCCGGTTTTCGCAATTGGATGGAGCAACGAGCCAGCAGTATGATCATCGATATCTTCTACCTTCGCGGTGACTATGGCCGCAACGCAACGCGCGTCATGCGCTGGCAGGAAACAATGTGCTGCGGATGGTGTTGGTTTTGCCTTGGCATGTGGTTGAGCGTACCGGCTCTGCATGCGGTACCTTACTATGCCTACGCTATGGCCGTCGCTCTGGTTGCCCTGAATAATCTGCGCACCCTTGGAGCCCACCGCTGGGTAGCAGAAGGCGGCCAGATGACTTTTGAGGAGCAGCTGTTGGACAGCTTGAATTACCCGAACCGTCCATGGATCACTGAACTGTGGGGGCCGATTGGCATTCGCTACCACGCTCTGCACCATCTGTTTCCTAGCTTGCCCTATCACAATTTGGGAACCGCTCATCGACGTTTGATGGCGGAACTTCCGGCTGATTCCATCTATCGGCAAACCGAGCGAAGTTCGCTAACCGCCGCACTATTGGAATTGTACCTTCGAACCCGCAGGCGCACGTCCTGAGCGCTTGCTGAGTCGCAGCGGCATTTGCCTAACGTTCATGGTTCTTCACCAATGGTTGACCCCTACTCGAATTTACCTGAATCACTTCATCAACTCTGGCAGGTTGAAGAGTGGTGTCAGCAGCGGATACTTGTGGCTGTTAGTGGAGGAGCCGACAGCGTGGGATTGCTTCGAGCCCTGCACGGATTAGCCCAAGATCATGGCTTGATCCACGTAGCTCACTTTAATCATGGCTGGCGTGGCCAAGACAGTGACGACGACCAGCAGTTTGTCAGTCAATTGTGCCAGGCGCTCAGGCTGCACTGCCTCGTAGGCCACTGGAGCGATTGGGCACCGGCGGATGCCAAACATTCACGTAGCGAAGAAACGGCCAGGCAAGTGCGCTATCAGTTCTTGGCTCAGAAGGCTCGCGAGTTGGGAGCACGCTATATCGTCACAGCTCACACGGCTTCAGATCGCGTGGAGACTCTGCTGCACAATCTATGTCGCGGCACCGGACTAGCCGGAGCTTGTTCGCCAACCTTCGTTCGCCCTCTGGATGACCACCTGCTTTTAGTCAAGCCGTTGTTGACCTGCTTTCGCGAAGACGTTTTGAATTATCTGCAAAGTCTCAAGCAATCCTATTGCGTTGATAGCAGTAACGAAAATCAAGAATACTCGCGCAATTTTTTGCGACAATCTATCTTACCATCGCTCAGGCAACACTACGGCTCGGAGGTCGATCGACGTCTTTTATCCTTTTCACAAATTGTCGAACAGACGGTTGCCGTGGAACAGGCGATCGCCGATCAGTACTGGAAGCTTGCGCAAGATGCTGCTGAGCATGATTCGTTTCTAGTTCGCGAGATTGGCAAGGGCGCCGACCAGTATATCGTGATCCCCCAAGCCAGCCGATTGTCAGTCGCTTGGCCCGTCGTCTTGCAGTCACTTCAGCAAGCTTGGCACCGTCGCGGCTGGTCGCTTCAAGGCATGTCACGGTCGCATTGGACCAAAATCCAGGAACTTTGGCTGGAGCCCTTTGCAACGCCAGGAACCGCTCCTGGCCAAGCTATTGTGTCCTCTAGACGCGGTGGACTAACGCTGCCTGGCGCGATCCGTGTGTCGATTTTTCGGGACTGGATCATTTTTGACCCTCAAGCCAAGATTCGGTCAAACAAAACGAATTAATGCGTTAAGACAGTTCTTTTCCGACCTACAAACCGCCACACGGAAGCTCTACCCATGAAATGGTTGACCATAAAACCAACTGCTGGTAGTCGATCGAAACGCGGAAGCACTACGGGGTCTACAAAAGCAAATTGCAGCCGGACACCGCAAGATAGGCATATTCTACGGAGCAGCCCACTTGCCCGATCTGGAGCAGCGGCTGACTGAAGACTTCGGACTCAAGCTGGAGAGTTCGCGTTGGCTAGAAGCCTGGGATCTAGCCAAAACCGATTAACCCAAATCCAATCCACTTTCGCTTTTGCTAAATTTACTTGACGAAATCCAATGACTTCGTTTTTGGTAACCGTTTAGGGACTACACCGGCGCGTGGCTGATCTGGTTGCATTTGCGTTAGAGAAGTGTTAGTCTGATATTTCTTCGTCAGAGTAGCCCTATTCTCTTCTAGCAAGGAGCGATCCCATGACGGGCGAATCTTCTAAACGATTGACCATCAACGCACCATTCTTCCGCGAGATCAAGGATGATCACGAGTCTCTACATAAATTGTTGTCTGAGCTGGAACATCTAGTTGGCAACCGAGAGACACTACCACATCACGGTCGACACTTCGCTGATTTGATCGAGCAGTTAGTGGACCAGCTCGCACTACACTTCTCGTTGGAGGAAGCGTATGGTTACTTTGAACATGCCGTCGAGGATGCTCCGCGATTGCATGATCAAGCTGTGAAACTGCGCAGCCAGCATGGGGAACTCTACTTGACCGCTCAGCGCATATCGGAAGCAACTGACAAAGCGACTACAACCAAACCGCATCGACTAGATCAGGCTGCGGACCAGTTTGTCGCGTTTCACTCGCATTTCAAGAAGCACGAATCGGCTGAACTGAATCTGATTGTCGAAGCACTCAATCGTGACATGGGGGGCGGCGACTAAAATGATAACCGTTCACACCATGTGGTGGGCCGGCGCGGGGCAAAGGGTTTCTAAGGAAAAAGGGCTTATTCAAAATCGACAAAGTGCCAAGTTGAACATCAATTTGCACCAGCCCCGCTTGTCCCACCCTACAAACCTGATTGAACGGTTACAACTTTTTTAGCTTCTACTGAGCAGCTTCTAGGAGGCTTATTAGATCGGCCAATTCCTGAGGCGTCAGCAACTCTTTCAGCCCGCCGGGCATGATCGAAACTTCGCTAGGCTTCTGCTGCTCGATTTCATCCGCCGCGATGGCTTGAATTTGATCTGCGGATATTTGCAATTCCAAATTTCCCTCTGGCGACTTGCCTCGTACGATACCGTTCAGTAGCCGCCCATCCGTGGTCAGCACACTGGTGGACTGATACCCTTGCTCGATACGCCGACTGGGAAATAGTACGGCTTCTACCAGTGCTTCGCGCGTTCGACTGCGGCCTATGCTAGACAACTCCGGGCCAATTTTGCCTCCGACATACCCCATTTGATGGCAAGCTCCACAACCAGCTTTAGCTGAGTGAAATAGAGTCAAACCTCGAACAGGATCGCCACTGGGTAATTCACTCAATATCTTCTGAACCTGTTGCTGAGTGTCCGCATCGGTTCGATCAAGCTGCTGACTGACCTCTTGAGCATGCTGCCGGAGCGACTTACTGCGATCACGGTAATAATTATTCAAGCTGCCCAAGGGCAACCCTTTGGCGGCAGGCAATTCCGCTAATTTCGTAAGCATGCGAGCATCCAGTTCGTCGTGACCAGCCGAGGCCACCAGAGTAATGGCCTGAGACAATTGTGTCGTCGAAAATCGGTCCAGTCGCTCAATCAACTGCTCGACTGCCAAAATCGAAAGTCTGAGTCGCTGAAGACTTTTCCAGGCAGTTGTGTCGGCAGGATCGGCTAGTATCGCATCCAGGCATTGATTGGCCAGCGTATCATCTTGAATCGCATAGCGCGCGGGCAATGCCAGCAGCAGTTGCTGCCTGACCTGAGAATCGTCGGTGGCCGAGATAAACTTCGTAATCTGGTCGACCAGCTCGGTCTGATTTTCACTGTCCAATCCAACGCTTTCCAAAATCTTTGCCATCCGAGTTGGGTTGGCCTTTAAGCTATCAACAATCCAGGAATACCAAGTTGCTGGCACGGTAGATCCAACCATTGCTTGCATCGCGGTCTCGAGCCACATCCAACCAATGTCGTTGGATGGGACCTTGAAATGGGTGCCGATCCACTTCTGCATCTCGGGCTGATCACGCCAGGACCGCGACAGGGTTTTGAAAAGCTGACCTGGAGGTTGATGGTCCTTCGTTTCTAACCACTCTGACCCGGCAATCGACAATGCCTCGGTTGCCAAATGGGGCTGGCGACCTAACAGCTCGGCCGCAGTACCCACCAACTCGGGATCACCGGCCAGGGTCACTAAGTGATCTGCGGTCAGGTACTGCTTTGCCTGCAGTAATCCCAGCGTCCCCAACGCAATATCCTTTTGCACCGCTTTGGGAGCTGTTAAAAATTTTGAAACGCTATCTGGCTGGGCGATTTCATACAGCGCATAACGAACGCTGTGATCCAGAGTACGATCCAGCGGCAATACTCCGCAAAGCTCCAATATCAGTGATGCGGTATCCGCACCTCCTAAGCGCCCCAACGACTCAATCGTGACTCGTGCCAAGTCGACTTCCGCTGGCTGGCGACTGCATGCCAGAATCAAGATGGCTTCCATCACAGGTCCAGCGGCCTGATAGCGGTGCAGCGATAGCAGGTGCGATGAGATATGCTGTAAAGGCTTGACCTTCAAATCTCGAATGTCGTTGGTTAGCAATTGGTTGATAATATGCTGTAACGCTTCCTCAGAACCAATCGCACCCAAAGCCCACAATGCATTTTGTCGGGATCGAATCGACAGTTTTGAATCCACCAATCGCTGATTGAGAGCCTCAACCATTGCTGAGTCCTTAGAGTCCGCGATGCGCAGCAGCGCAGTTCTAGCGATCCAGGGCTGAGCTGCGTCCAGCAGTTCAACTGTTTGATTGGCCGTTAAGTTATCCCAAGCGATCACTACTTTTCGTGAATTCTCCTGAGGTTTTGCGGCTTCGGTGGTCAATCGATAAATACCTCCGGAAGCGGTCTGCTGATCGACGCGGGAAGAGGGACAACACAGATCGTACCATCCTCCGGTATCCACTATCAATAAACTGCCGTCAGAATCTTCGATAATGTCTGTCGGATGAAAATCGATGCGGCTTCCAACGACCAGATCTTTTGGTTGTGATTGATAGGTAGAGCCGTCAGCCTGTAGCGGCAATGCCACGACCTTTTGTAGGTTGAAAAGTGCAGCAACCAGCGTCGGCTCCTGCTGATCCAGCAGCATGGTCGACTCCAGCGCAATCAACCCGCTGGGTGCGGCCGGTCCCAGGTGTGTCATTACCGGCATCAACGCTCCGGTACGCACAACACCATCCAATGCAGCATGATCTTTCCCGTAGGCACCTCCGTAAATCGCATGCACAATGCCGTCACGACGCCCATCACCCGGATGCAACAGGAAGGTGCTGCTGAAGAATCGCTCCCCGTTTGGCAGCACCGCCATCTCGACCGGATTGTCCATTCCGCCGCTCATCACCGGTTCGATCGGACCGCCCGAGCGATGACGCCGAAAGATATGTGCAGCTTTGTCTTTTAGCGTCTGACCGTTGGTCAACGGATGTGTCTGTTCGGCAAACGCCCCTTTGCACCAATAGACCCAGCCATCGCGTCCCAGAAAGGGACCATGCAGATCATTAGCACAGCCAGTGATCGTCTGGCCATCGAACCAAATTTCACGATTTTCATACTTGCCGTCGCCGTCATGATCCATCAGCTTCCAAATGTAGGGAGGTGCCGCCACCAGCAAGTCGTTACCCAAACACAGCACGCCCTCCATAAACGGCAATTGATCTGCTACGACCATTCGTTGGTCCATCACTCCATCACCATCTTCGTCCACCAAGCGTACGATACGATGTAACAACTGCTGGTTGTGCTGCTGGATCGGCTTGGCCACTCCAGCCGACTCAACTACCAGCAAGTTTCCTTGATCGTCCCAATCAACAACGGTTGGCCATTTGACCAGTGGATCAGTAGCTACAGGCTGAATCTTTAACCCAGTTGCCACTTGAAACGACAGTTGTGCAGTTGGCGATTGTGCCCGGCAACAGGAATCGGATAATCCTGCGATAAGTAAACCTATCAGGATATTGACCAAGAATTCAGGAAACCAGATTTTCGAGTACATCTTTGAATCTTCTACCGTAGAATGTAAAAACTTAAGAGCCAGTCTAGGCATGGCACTTTGAAGAAATGGTTCAGCGGCGACGGTTTACCCCCTTGGTAGGGCCAGCCCAAGGCCAAATCCTCGCACAAAACAAGGCAACTGAAGGATAATATGATAACAAGTTCGATACAAAAATCTGTGCAGGGAATTGGACTTTTTATCGCCAGTTTGTGGGCGATTTATTTCATCGACTTGATCCTGCCACTTCAGTTTTCCAACTGGGGTATCATCCCTCGCCGACTTATTGGACTGCTGGGGATTCCGCTTTCGCCATTTATTCATGGCAGCCTGGGACATTTGATCAGCAACACCATACCGCTGGCAATTTTGCTATTCCTATTTGTCAATTCACGCATGCAGCCATGGCTTCGAATTGCCGAAATCGGACTTTTGAGCGGATTGTTACTGTGGCTATTTGGTCGCAATGGCAGCGGCGATCACTTGGCCGTTCATGTTGGAGCCAGCGGATTGATTTACGGGCTGATCGCCTATCTGATTGTAGTAGGGTTTCGCGAAAAGCACCCCGTTTCGCTAGTGATCGCTTTGCTGGTAGGATTTTTATACGGTGGCACCTTGTTGTGGGGGGTGCTGCCAATCAGCCAAGCCATTTCTTGGGACGGGCATCTTTTCGGGGCTGTCGCAGGCGGCATTCTAGCTTTGCTTTTTCCGACCCAACAGGATAATCGTGATTGCGAAAGTCCTATCGATCTACTTAAAAGACGCGGATTTGATGTCTAGCGCTGAAATACGGCTTTATCGACCACTATTTGAAGTATTGACATGAACCGCACCGTGTATGTTAACGGCGATTTTGTAGCTGAGGATCGCGCTGTCGTTTCAGTTTTTGACCGAGGCTTTCTAATGGCCGATGGTGTCTACGAAGTTACCGCGGTAATCGATGGCAAGCTGGTTGACTTTCACGGTCATACTCAACGACTGGAACGATCGCTTGGTCAGTTGGATATGCAAAACCCTTTGAATCAAAATCAGTGGCTGGATCTTCACCGAGAGCTAGTGCGGCTCAATGATTTACAAGCTGGCATCGTCTACATTCAAGTCACGCGTGGCAATCCTGGCGACCGCGACTTCCGTTTTCCAAATGAAACGCGCCCAACGGTCATTGGCTTTACACAGTCCAAGCCCGATCTGGCTAGCGAATCCGCCTTTGCATCCGGCTGGCGAGTCATCTCGGTTCCCGACCTACGATGGAAACGACGGGACATCAAGACCACCCAGTTGCTCTATCCGTGTATGGGAAAGATGATGGCACTTCAAGCAGGGGCCGATGATGCCTGGTTTGTCGAGGACGAAATGGTCACCGAAGGAACTTCGAACAATACCTACATCATCTTGGACCATAGCTTGGTGACTCGCCCAGTTAGTCATGCTTTGCTGAGCGGCATAACGCGAGCTGCCATTTTGCAGTTCGCTGAGTCACAAGAGCTGGAGGTTCAGTTGCGACCATTCTCAATTGCCGAAGCTCAATCGGCAAACGAAGCCTTTGTGACATCGGCTTCAGCACTAGTGGTGCCGGTCGTTGAAATCGACGGACAACCCATTGGTACGGGACGACCCGGCCCTATTGCGCAGCGGCTGCGAGCCTACTATATCCAGGAAATGCGAGCCGCCGCGATATGATTGGCTGAGCAAGGAAATCAAGTGTAGGGGATAGCCGATCGCGATTGGTGGGCCGGCACAGGCTGAACCCATTTTGCGCAAAATTTGGACAGTTCTCGGCGATCACCAGTGTTTCCAGAGCCATAAAGCGTGAATCAACGGCATTTTCGTGCTCGTGCTCAGGTCTCGGCGGTGCTCGTGCTCGTAATCGGAACTCCAGGAATATCCGAGCACGACCAGCATTCAACCTATTGCGGATCGATGGCCGGTGCGCCGATTCCTGCGCCTTGAGGCATGTAACGACACAACAGAATACCGAAGAAGTAGAGTACGATCAGTGGTGCTCCCAAACCAACCATGCTATAGGGGTCGGCTGGTGTGAGAATCATCGCCAAAAACGAAATGATCAGGACCGCAATGCGCCACTGCGAGGTAAACGTGTCGACGGAAATGACTCCAAATCGATGCAATCCCAACATGACCAGCGGCAACTGGAATGCAAGGCCAAATCCAAGCGGCAAGAATAAGGCAAACGACATGTAATCATTCAATCGCGGCGTGAACTCGACATCCAGACTGGTTGTGTAGCCAATCAAGAAACTGATGATCAGTTGAAACACGATGTAAAAAGCCAGTGCCACGCCTCCAAAGAACAGCAGCAAGCTCAAGGGCAGATACCAGTAAACATACCGTCGTTCGTGCGGATACAAACCGGCTGCAAAAAACTGCCAGATGTGCCAAAAAATGCCGGGAGCGCCTATGACCACTCCAGCGACTAGTCCGGCCTTCAGCCACATCGTGAACGGCTCCATCAACGTCAAAGTCACCAATTTATTCGGCGTCTCTTCCCAAAGAATGACCGGTCGCAATTGATCCAATTGCTTGGTGTCGATTTGCCGCCAGGGATTGTTCTTTGGCCCGTTGATTTCTGACGACGAACCATTGCTCTGAGCCTCAGTTTCAAGCGGTTGACCAGTGCCGACCGGATGAAACATGGCGGGATCGATAAAAACCCGCTTAGGCATCATTTGCTCACTGCGAATCCAAAGCGCCAATTCATCGGAGGGCTGCTCGCCATTTGCAGCCGCATATTCATTCTTGGCACGTTCGATGTAATACTCCTGAATGGCCGACTTGAGGGGTGTTTCAATGTACTTCACAATGCGATCGGCCACCATCAACCCTAAAATCATGCCGATACCCAGCCAAATCGCCGCTTTTGCAAGTGCGCGCCGCAGCTCTTCCAGGTGCTCACCGAAGGTCATCGAACTCTTTTCAAAGAGATCGTCGGCTGCCTGCTTCTTGAACATCGTCTATTTCCTCGTAATCTATGCTGTTTGCCAGATTCGGAACCGGCCATCGGCTTCCCACTATAACTGGAATAGCCTTTATGCTGTAGTGAAGCAGTGGTACATTTTGTGATGAAAACCCTCACTTCAGCACCATTTTCCTCGCAACTGGGAACCATCCATCATGTCGCAACCGGCCTATCCGCTCAGATGCCAACCCCACTTTAGGAGCTATCTTTGGGGTGGTCGGCAATTGGCCTCGCGACTGAATAAAACCATTCCAAGCGAGGGTGTTTGGGCGGAGAGTTGGGAGATCATCGACCACAGTGAGCATCAAAGCGTAGTGGCAGGCGGGCCACTAGATGGCAAGACGTTACGACAGATTGCATCCCAAGCGCCTGAGTGGCTGTTAGGGCCAGGGCTGAACAATCTACCCTTGCTCTTAAAGTACTTGGACTGCCAAAATGTGCTGAGCATCCAAGTACATCCCAACGACGACTATGCTCGCAAAATGGTACCTAGCGATCTTGGCAAGACCGAGGCATGGTACATCGTCCAGCGTCAACCCGGTGCCGTCTTGTACGCTGGACTGAAAGCCGGTGTGACTTCCACCCAACTGCAACAAGCCATCGCGGCAGGCATTGTTCAGGAATGTTTACATCAGGTACAACCTGAACCGGGCGACTGTGTGTTCATTCCCGCAGGCACCGTTCATGCGCTGGGGGCAGGCTTGCTGGTAGCTGAGATTCAGCAAGCTTCAAACACCACGTTTCGCCTGTTTGATTGGAATCGTACCGGCCCTGACGGAAAGCCAAGACCTCTACACATCCAGCAGGCGCTCGACGTGATCGATTTTGAATCGGGCCCAGCGCGGATTCAAACTGTAAAACCTACCAGTCAGTCGGGGCGCCAGAACTTGGTTACTTGCGATAAATTTCTTTTGGACCGAATAAGTGAAGCAGATTCGATCCTTCTTGGCGATGACAACAGCTTCCACTTTCTGACCGCACCCGGCGGTGGAGTGATTCTGGAGGGCGAGCAATTTCGGGAGGAACTGAAGGTGGGTCAGAGCATCCTGTTGCCCGCTGCACTGCGTCACTGTACGGCTAAGTTAGAACCCAACGCGGTTCTACTGGACATGTACTTGCCAACCTGAAAAGAGTTGCCACAATCCGATTCAAGTCAAGTCGCAAGTCATTGCCTGCCAAGGGCTTACAAAGCCGACTCAGAGTGGTTAGCCCGTTGTGGGAAACGGGTCGATCTGGTATATTCTGCCTTCTAATCAAATACTGGCCACCAATGCTCTGTTTCAGCTCGCAAACAGGGTGGGCTGACACACTGAGAAGGCTGTAGCTTTGTCCAATTTACCACCAGACGATTCCGACTACGAAGATAACGACTCAACCGACGGCGGTGCTGGCGAGCCCGAGGGTCTTGTGCCTGCAGGTGAAAACAGTGGCACTATCTTAATCGATCAACCGATCGAAAGTGAACTACGCGACAGCTATCTGACTTACGCGATGAGCGTGATTGTCAGTCGCGCCCTGCCCGACGCTCGGGATGGCCTGAAGCCTTCCCAACGGCGCATTCTGGTGGCCATGAACGATTTGAATCTGGGGCCGGGCTCTAAGCGCGTCAAGTGCGCAAAGATCTCTGGGGACACCAGCGGTAACTACCACCCTCACGGTGAAGCGGTCATCTACCCGACGCTGGTCCGCATGGCGCAGGAATGGAATATGCGTCAGGTGTTGATCGACAAACAGGGCAATTTTGGTTCCATCGCCGGCCTACCTCCTGCGGCCATGCGATACACCGAAGCCCGTCTGAGTTCAGCCGCTGCCATGATGCTGGACGATCTGAAGCTGGATACGGTCGACTTCGTGCCAACCTACGACGAGGCGCGCACGGAACCGGTGGTCTTGCCTAGCCGTTTTCCCAATCTACTGGTCAACGGTGCCACCGGCATCGCCGTGGGCATGGCTACTAGCATTCCGCCGCACAACTTGCGCGAGGTATGCGCCGGCGTCGTCGCCTTGATCGACGATCCCGATATCACGCTGGATGAATTGATGGAGATCATTCCCGGCCCCGACTTTCCCACCGGCGGAATCATTTGTGGTCGGTACGGGATTCGTCAGGGATATCGCAGCGGCCGAAGCACGATCGTCGTGCGAGCCCGCACCAAGATCGAAGCGGTCAAAAATCGCTCGCGGATCATCATCAACGAAATTCCGTTTCAACAATTCCGCGATCGAGTGGTCGAGCGGATCGCGGAACTGGTCAGTTCGGGCAAAATCAAAGGCATTTCTGGCATTCGCGACGAAAGCGATCTAAAGGAACCAGTGCGACTGGTAGTCGATGTCAAGCAAGGTCACGACGCCGATGTGGTACTGAATCAGTTGTATCAGTTTTCACCTTTGCAAGATTCATTCTCGTTGATTTTCCTGGCTCTGGTCGATGGCAAGCCACGTGAACTGAATATCAAGGAGATGCTGCAGGAGTTTGTGCGGCATCGAGTCGTTGTGATCCGTCGGCGAACTCAGTTCCTGCTAGCGCGGGCTCGCAAGCGCAAGCACACGGTCGAAGGCTTGCTACTGGCACTGGCTGATATCGACCAAATCATTCAGATCATTCGCTCCAGCCGCACTCAGGCGGAAGCCAAAGAACGACTAATGGGCGTGGAAGTGCCCGCATCGATGATGCAGCGCGCTTTGGGAGACAAGGGGTTTGCTCAGTTTGTCGAAGATCGCGGCCCTGCCTCGACTTACTCGCTAACCAGCGTTCAAACCGATGCCATCTTGGCGATGCGACTAGGACAATTGGTCAATCTAGAGCAGGACAAACTGGTCGAAGAACATCAGAAGTTGCTGGAAGAAATTGACGGCTACCTGACCATCTTGTCAGACGACGCAAACATCTATTCCATCATCAAGCAAGAAACGGAAGAATTGGCTCAGCGTTTTGGCGATGCCAGACGCACCGAAATCAGCGGCGAAGAGATCGGCAATTACAATTTGGAAGACTTGATTACCGAAGAAACGATGGTGGTTTCCATCAGTCACAACGGCTACATCAAGCGAATTCCGGCCACGACCTATCGCGCACAGCGTCGCGGCGGCAAAGGCATCACCGGTGCCAAGACGGACGATGAAGATCCAATTGAGCACCTGTTTGTCGCCAGCACCCATGCCTATCTGCTGTTCTTCACAACGCGAGGTTACGTGTACTGGCAGAAGGTCTACGATATTCCCTTGCTGAGTCGCGAAAGCCGAGGCCGGGCTGTTGTGAACCTTCTGAATCTTGCTGAAGGTGAAAAGATTGCAGAGTGCGTGGCGGTACGAGACTTCAACCTGCCTGGCCACTTCTTGATGATGGCCACTAAACAGGGCCTGGTCAAAAAGACGGCGCTGGATGCTTACAGCCGCCCGAAGCGAGGCGGTATTATCGCAATCAAATTGCGCGAAGATGACGAATTGATGGACGTAGTCGTGGTTGGCCCCGACGATCAGATCGTGCTGGCAACAGCCCAGGGCAAGGCGATACGTTTTGCCGAATCGGATGCGCGCGCTATGGGACGCAATACCTCAGGAGTTAAAGGCATTCGCTTGCGAAAGTCGGACAGTGTGGTTGGTATGGTCGTAGCGGACCCCAATGCCACGCTGCTAACGGTTTGCCAAAACGGCTACGGAAAACGCACCTGGTTTGGGCAAGGTGAAAAGCTTGCTGGAGGCGATCCCGATGCCGAACTCCCCAATGGTGATTCACCTGAAAATTTGGGTGCTGTGCCTGATGTCGAGGAGACAGTCGAACCTGAGGGAGCAGAAGAGCCCAATTCCAGCCAGTCCTATCGCACACAGCGACGTGGTGGCGGAGGACTGATGGATATTAAGACCAGTCAACGCAACGGTCCGGTCGTTGGAATTGTGCCCGTGACTGACGATGACGAGTTGTTGATGATGACCGCTCGCGGCAAGATTCAGCGAATCGCTGCTAGTGACATCAACATCATCGGTCGAAATACACAAGGTGTGCGGATCATGAAGCTGGACGAAGAAGACACTCTGTCGGCTATCGTCAAAGTACCCAAGGAAGATGTGGAAGTTGAGGTATTAGAGATCCAGTCGAGCGCTACAGGGATCGCGCCAGAATCTACTACCACTTCCAATTTGGTTCCGAAGGATGAGGATAATTCGTCATTCGACGACCCAGATGCCGCAACGGAATCGTCCGACGAGTAAAGGTAGCGAGTGCTGCCGATTGAAACTAGTGCTTCTTCAAAGCTAATTCTTGGGGTTCGTGCATTGTGGTCGCGACCTTCCAGGTTGCGAAATGATCAACTAAATGCCTTGGACAAGCTAGAAGCTCGTCTCCACTATTTAGACTTGAAGACACACTAGGAAACTTCCTGGGGCATTCAATTGCCAAATGCGCACCACAAGAAGTTGCCACAAAACCTTGCGATGCCACAGCGACGCATAACCACTCCCGCGGCTTAGGATGAAGATCAACACCACGTGCTGATACTGCAAACAAGATCAAAAGAAGCAGCGATAGGCACCCATGAGTCATAAGACTCTCACATCTAGGACCATCGCTGTCGACGTAGCTCTCAGAAGAAGAAACGCCCAGGCTTCCGAGCGAGAATCGCTCAGTAAGCTTGTGGGCTTGTGGGCATTGAATCGGAAAGGCAGTGCTGTTCAATTTAGTCGCTTGATCATTTAGCAACTAGCGATGTACGGGCTTGTTGAACTAACCGGACTGCCTGGGTTGCGTCCAGGACTGTCAAATGGCCCATCTTGCGGCCGGGGCGCGGGTCGATTTTGCCATACAGATGCAGATAGGTCTGGGGACACTCCAAAGCGGCCGCCCAGTTGGGCACGCCCTGCGACCAGACATCCCCCAAGAGATTGGCCATGGCGGCAGGGCTGATCTGTTGCGGCTGGCGAAGCGGCAGATTGCAAATCGCTCGGACCTGCATTTCAAACTGGCTGATGTCAAAGGCTTCGATGGTCAGGTGCCCCGAATTGTGCGGCCTGGGAGCCATTTCGTTGATGATCAATCGTCCGTCGCTTGTGACAAAGAACTCGATGCAGAACAGCCCAACCACCGAAAACGCTTCGGCTACTCGCAAACTGATTGCCTTGGCTTGCTCCTGAAAATTCAATAGCTCAGGCCGCACCGGACAACTTGTAACGTCCAGGATGTGGTGAGCATGTTGATTTTCCAGCAATGGATAACTGACCACTTGCCCAGCCGCGTTGCGGCCGGTGATCATCGAAACCTCAGCTACAAAATCAATCCACTGCTCGGCCACCAAATGATCGCAGTCCAGTCGCTGCCAGGCTTCCGGCAAGTCGGCCATAGAGCGCACCAAACATTGCCCCTTGCCGTCATACCCGCTACGAGCTGTCTTGAGTACCATAGGCCAACGCAATCGATCGGCAGCAGCGGCGGCTTGCTGCTGCGTGGTAACGGCCACAAACGGCGTCGTGGGGCAGCCGATATCGGTTAACGATTGCTTTTCCAGCTTTCGGTCCTGGCAAATTTGCAAGAAGTCCGCGCCGGGATGAGTGTATGTATGCTCAGCAGCCAATTGCACTAGCGACGCGGGAATATTTTCGAACTCGATGGTGATCACATCGCACAACTGAGCCATTTGACTGACCAGCGATTCGGGCGACTGATCGGGCAAGTCAGCTGGACAGAAGCACCTGTCAGCGACCTGTGCGGCAGGGCTGTTGGATTCCGATTCAAAGACCGCAACGCGATACCCGAGTCGCTGCGCGGCCTGAGTGAACATACGCCCCAACTGTCCACCTCCCATGACACCCAACCAACTGCCAGGGAGACACGGAGCTATGGGAATTGACTTAGTCGAATTTGGCTCTGGACTGGTTGAAACTGACAAGACAGATCCTACTTTTTTCACCGCAGTACGAAAATAGGAATTTTAACTTGCTCGCCAAATTTGTCCCAGAGGGCCGAAATGGCTTCCTCGGTTCGTACTTGCCAAGATCAACTGGGCTCGGACTGCGGCGTCTGAATCTGCTCGGGCGGGTCAAAAACAACGTTGCGATAAATCTCCGCCAGAGGAATGGAGATACCGACGGAAGTTAGATTCAACTCTTGCTCCAGGCGAGACAGAGTAACCAACATCCAACGCGACTCATCCTGCCGGCTGTAACACTCC
The DNA here is from genome assembly GCA_044234105.1 of Aureliella sp. Classification (GTDB taxonomy): domain Bacteria; phylum Planctomycetota; class Planctomycetia; order Pirellulales; family Pirellulaceae; genus Aureliella. Next base: position 30,763 of record JBIIJD010000009.1, read on the forward strand.
ACCAATGCACGGTCTTGAGAAATCAACACCAATTCCTGCAACGAGTCGATCTGGCGATAATGGATGGACTTGCGTCCGCGATCGTACTTTTCCGTTGATTCCGACAAGATCTCGAAGATCACTGTAGGATTGAGCACCGTGTTATGCAAGTCGGCATCCAGTTCCAAGGGACCACATACAATGGACGCGTCGGGATAGGTGTACAAACCGGTGGATTCAATTTTTACACGCAGGTCAGCCGTATAGACGACACATGGTCGCCCTTTCAGTCCATTGCCTCCTTCGCGTATTATGTTACCCGCGATTTGAGCATGGCGCGGTGTTCCACCGACCATCGCAAACACTTCACCACGAAGATACTGATGCTTAATGCCGGTTTGTAGCTCAAGCTTCTCGTATTCCGCCAGCGTAAGACCTTTGAGAGCGACAGACATCGATTGACCCCTCCGAAAAATCCTTTGGAACTCTGCTTATCTTTTTGCTCACTGACCTGAATTATAGCGTCTAGCGCAGCAAAACTCCAAATCGATTTACCTAAGGTGCTCGAAGCGAGCCCACCAATGGGCCCTACTGCACTGAACGGGCTATTCCAAAGGAGCGTCTTGAAGAACAGATTGAGTTTGTTTTTCGATCCAAACCTTGAGACGCTGGCGCAACTGAACATCTCCCAACGCCAAAACTCGCGTGGCCAACAGACCTGCGTTTTTGGCTCCTGAGCTGCCTATGGCTACCGTGGCGACCGGTACACCGCCTGGCATTTGGGCAATGGACAGCAAAGAATCCAGTCCCTGCAAGGCGCGACTCTGAACGGGAACACCTATGACTGGCAGGAGTGTGCACGAGGCGACCATACCGGGCAAGTGTGCCGCACCACCAGCACCGGCGATGATTACTTTCAATCCGCGCCGCTCGGCCTGCTGTGCGTACTCATACATTAGCGCTGGAGTACGATGCGCCGACACCACTCGACATTCAAAAGCGATCTGTAGTTCGGATAAAATCTCAGTCGCGGCTCGCATGGTCTCCCAATCGGAGCGACTGCCCATGATGACACCAACCTGAACGGCGGTTGCAGCATCATTTGCCGATCCGCTATTTTCTGTGCCGCTCATGGTTCGTTGGCTTCCGAATCACGAGTAGAAGAAGCCGATCCGACGGGTGCATCTTGATTGCGCAGCAGTGGAAACAAAATGACATCGCGAATACTGCGAGAATTGGTCAGCAGCATCACCAACCGGTCGATGCCAATTCCCAATCCACCGGCCGGTGGCATGCCATTGCGGAGCGCCAAAACAAAATCATGATCCATCGTCGCCATGGAATCTTCAGCGGCCTGGCCTTCAAGCTGCTTGCTGAATAGCTCCTCCTGCAGCAATGGATCATTGAGTTCGGTATAAGCGTTGGCAACCTCCATACCATGAATAAACAGTTCAAAGCGTTCAGCCACCTGTGGATTGCTGGTCTTGCGCTTGGTTAGTGGACAGATACTGGCCGGGTAATCAATCACGAAGACCGGACCCACCAAACTGTCCTCTACTTTCTCCTCAAACACCTCGCTCTTGATCACATCAGGATGCTTGCCTTGAACTTCCAAACCAATCTTAATCGCATATTGTCGGATGGCATCCTGGTCGTGCGCCTGCACGCCGGTCGCTTCTAGAAACAGTTCGTCATAACGACGTCTGGCAAATGGTGGAGTAAAATCGATGGTCTTGCCGTGCCATTGCACCACATTGCCTTGGCCCGTCGCCTGCAACGCGCTTACGATGATCTGCTCGGTCAAATCCATCATAACTTCATAGTTGGCAAAAGCCTCGTAGGCCTCCAACATGGTGAATTCCGGATTATGCTTGGGGCTGATCCCTTCGTTTCGATAGACACGCCCCAGTTCATAAACTCGCTCCATGCCACCAACCAACAGACGCTTCAAGTGCAGCTCCAAAGCGATGCGAAGAACTAGCGGCATGTCCAGCGTGTTGTGATGAGTCAAAAAGGGCCTTGCCGCTGCGCCACCGGCAATGGTGTGCAGCGTCGGACCTTCGATCTCGCAGTATCCTCGATTTGCCAATGTCTGACGAATCGAGTGAATGATCTTAGTGCGAGCCAGAAAGGTGCCCAGCGATCCTTCGTTGTAGGTTAGATCCAAATAGCGCTGGCGCTGACGCTGTTCCACATCCTGCAAGCCAGCGTACTTCTCGGGTGGTGGTTCCAATGTCTTGCACATATAATGCAAGGAGGATGCGAACACAGTCAGCTCCCCCGTATTGGTCCTTCCCAAACGTCCTTCCACGCCAATCCAATCACCCAGGTCATAGTTTGCGGTCATCTCAAAGGCGGCGTCACCCACCTGCCCCTTGCCAATCAGAATCTGGATATCTCCGGTCCAGTCGCGTAGCGTGATGAACTTGAGCTTACCCTGGCCGCGAAGCAGAATAATGCGTCCAGCCACGCGAACCGTCGGACCAGTTTCCTCGCCTTGGCCGGCCTGTTGTTTCCACTGGCGATAGTCGACCAGTAGGTTGCCATCTGCATCACGCTGTTCTAGGTCGGGCAACTTCAAGATGCCGCCGTCTGACAATTGATACTGGACCTCACCGGCCCGGTTACGAACATCGCGGTTCCAACTTCGATCTGGGAAATAATGTCCCCAGGGGTCTACCCCAGCAGCCTCTATTCGGCTCAGCTTAGCCAATCGCGATTCGTGCAGTTCCGACATCTTGTTGCATCACCCCATCATTGGTCAGCAGCCCCTGGAACGGATCAACCCCCAAGCAGACTGTGAATTAGTCGCCATTTCGATAACAATGACCAGCCGCAGTGCCTTACCACCCGGTTTCCATCATCAGCCGGAGTGCGTTAGCACCCGGTTCCCAGCCCACCCTGGTACACTACCGCAATTACGGCTGGAATGGCAGGGATTTTATCCGATGCGGGGGCCTTCGACGAGTCCAATACCACAGGTACCATTCACTCAGCCCGCTGCTGGGCTATTTCAGAAGACGATGCAACGTTTGACAGACGCCATCGGCAACAGCGGTGGAGCTTTGATGAACAGCCAAGGCGGCCGCAGCCCCCACGGGTCCACCCAGCACGGCACCAACGCCAACCGCCGTCAGATTCCCGCTGACTCGAGCTAGCCTCTTAGAACGATCTGCTGTCAGCCCTCGATGACAGCCAGCAGCCAACATCAAGGCCTCCACTCCATCGGCCAGCAAACCTGCTGGATGTACTTTAACGGCTCCACGAACAGCAGCCCTCAGCCCCGTTCGAGCGGCTACCGACCAAACCACCTTGGTAGCAGCCGAAGTCGCAGTCACTACCGCTGCCGAAGCTATATCAATCTGCCTGCTGACCGCCTGACCAGTCGCACATGAACTAGCAAAATGCTCACAGTTGCCTCCCAATAGGCTATAACCGGTCTGGCCCACCATCGCCAGTGCGCGCGAAACCACCTGATCGGAAGGCAATCCGTCCGCATGCCGAACAACTCGAATCGTTTGACCGGCTGCAAATTCGTCCATCGAAACACGACGCACTGCGAAGCGACCGGACGAGTCACGCAGCGTCACTCGTGCTCCCGCTTCAGGAGCCAGATGAACGACCGTGCCGTCCCCCATGTCGATTCCATGGTGCTGGAACGGAATACCTGCACACCACCCGTCCACATAGATGTGTTCACCTCGAGACATTCAAATACTCCTCAATTTGAGAGCAATTAGCGTTTTTTACTTCATCGCTATGGCTCGTTGCAGCGGCTGTAGCACGTTTTCAACTAGGTAGTGACCGACCAACCGATCCGCAGTCTCGGCCAATCGCTCCAGTTCGGCACTGAACTGCTCTTCTTTGGACAAACTTGCATAACGCCGCACCGTCAGGTAAACACTCAGCGGCTCCTCGCCGAATTCCCCCGTACGAGCCTGATAGGCGGTCGATCGAGCCTCCAATGAAATTCGGCACTGGGTCTTGCACTGGTCATCCAGCGCGAACTGCAGCAGCGGCTCGTACGCTAATAAAGGCCCAGGAATCGCATCCATCAGGCGATCAAAGGCCGGAACCATTCCCAAAGCTTCGACCAACAACTGGCTGTGATTGCCGCGATACTGAAAATCAAACCCCATCGTAAAATTCAGCGATTCGCAGTCCAGATGCCCGACAGACAGCTCGTAGGGCACGATCTCCAGCACGGTCTTATGTTGCTGGATAGCCGAATCTAAAGACAGTGGATTCAGCGCACCGCTGCACAAACGGCGTGGCTCCAGTGTCACCCAACGGAATTGCCCATCCACCTTTTCGGTCTCCAGCGAAAACTCACTGCGTGGACGAGCCGAAAAACTAGCCATTTCGGGGTATCTACGCCGCACATGCTCGAAAAACGACAGCACCGACTCCCTGTTTTGGGGGAGCTTCATCTCCGTATGTAGGTACATGTTCGCATAATATTCGTCGCAATACGCGCTGTAAGGATTCATTAGGAAAGGTCCTCATAGTTGGAGTGCCGTGTCTATAATCAGGCAAGTTAGGCCGAAGTGGCTTACAGTCTTAACGAAAGTCGGATCGATCTCAAGTATAGGTTTTCATGAATTCGCTAAGTGCAATATTTGTCTACGGTACTCTAAAACGCGGTCAATGTCGTGAAAAGTGTTGGCCACTTCCGCCTCTTGGAGTCCATAGCGCCTGGACATTTGGTCAGCTATTTGATCTTGGCCCCTACCCAGCCCTGTTGCCCGGCCAGGATCGTATTATGGGCCAGCTCTGGGTCTATCGGGAACCCGAAATGGCTCAAGTACTAGCCGTATTGGACGAAATCGAGTGTACCGATCAGCCTGGACAGGCCAATGAGTATGAACGCGTTGTTCTGTGGGTTACTCAATTTGACACCGGTCAAACGGTCCCGGCCTATGCCTACATGTACGCTGATGCGTTTTTTTTGCAAAAAAGTGCTCGACCTGTTCCGTCTACGTCGACACGAGAATGGCACCGCTACGTGACATGGCCGGAATTGGCCTTCGACTAGGCCACCCGATCTAATCCGTGACCGATTTCGTAAGGCCAATGGCAGAAATGTAGCTACCGTCGCCAGACGGTGGTTCTGTGGGGCTCCACCGTCTGGCGACGGTGGCTACGGATAAGTTCACAGTTGCCCCTCGCCTAGCCGTTCTCGCAATTTGTAGAGTGGGACGCCGGCACAATAACCGTTAAGTACCCTTGGACGAATTTAGCCCAGCGGTGAAAATCTGGGCCTCCAGAAATTTGACTTCAATCAGACATCCGTATCGATCATCCATGTTCAAAGCCGTCGACACCAACGTTCGCTTTCCCAAACAAGAAGAAGCTATTCTGAACTTTTGGCAAAAGCAGGACATTTACGCCAAGAGCCTTCAGCAGCGAGCTACGGCCAAACCTTTCGTCTTTTACGAAGGCCCCCCCACGGCCAACGGGATGCCTCACCCAGGCCACTGCCTGACACGCGCCATCAAGGACCTTTTTCCCCGCTATCGGACCATGCGTGGCTATCGTTGCGAACGAAAGGCCGGCTGGGACACTCATGGATTGCCGGTCGAGGTCGAAGTTTGCAAGCAGCTTGCCATCCATGGCAAGGACGAAATCGAAGCGTATGGTATCGAGCCCTTTATTCACAAATGCCAACAGAGCGTTTGGCGATACATGCAGGAGTGGGAGCGACTGACCCAGCGAATCGGTTTCTGGATCGACTTGAGCCAGGCCTATGTGACCTACCATCAAAGCTACGTGGAAAGCGTGTGGTGGTCATTGAAAAATTTATACGATCGCGGCCTGCTCTACCGCGGACACAAGATCGTATGGTGGTGGGCTCAAGGCGGCACCGCCCTTTCCAGCGGCGAAGTTGGTCAAGGCTATCGACAAGTAGCCGACCCCAGCGTTTTTGTCACCTTTCCTTTAGTCGATCTGCCTGATACTTCGCTAGTCGTTTGGACGACGACTCCCTGGACCCTGCCCAGCAACATGTACGCTGCTGTGCATGCGGAATTGGATTACGTGGTCTGTTTGGATGCCGATAGCGGTCAGAAATTCATCGTTGCAGAACAACTGCAAGCCTCACTCACTGAAAAATTGAAACGCAATTGGACTGTCGAGCGTACTCTTAAGGGCAGCGAACTGGTCGGCATGCGCTATGTGCCGCCCACTGACAATTATTACAACCAGTTAGCCAATGCCAAAGGAACGCTAACCGATGGCCAGTCATCACATCTGTACTGGCACGTGGTCGCTGGCGACTTTGTAACCCTGGACAGTGGAACCGGCCTGGTTCATATCGCTCCGGCGTTTGGTGAAGTCGACTACGATTTACTGATAGCTCAAAAGGCTCGCTATGGAAAGGATAGCGCTCAGCCAGCATTGCTGTGCGCGGTTGGCCCCGATGGCAAATTCACCGAAGATTACCCTCCTCAGAAGGGCGTATGGGTAAAAGATGCTGACAAAGCCATCTCGCGTGAATTGAAAGAACGGGGACGACTGCTGCTGTTGGATCAGTATCTGCACGACTACCCGTTCTGTTGGCGAGCCGAACAAGACCCGCTGATTCAGTTTCCGCGTGAAAGTTGGTTCATTCGCACAACTGGGTTCCGCGATGCCATGCTGGCCAACAACGCTCAAATCGGATGGCTGCCGGAGAACATCCGTGACGGTCGCTTTGGCAATTTCTTGCAGAGCAACGTCGATTGGGCTCTATCGCGCGAGCGTTATTGGGGCACACCGCTACCGATTTGGGAATGTGAAAAAACGCACGAGCGTGAAGCGATCGACAGTTATGCGAAATTGATCGCAAAGCCGGGTGCGACGGGTATGGAGGTTTGGGAGAATGCCAAGAAAGCTAACCCAGAGTTAGTCGACGATTTGAAAGTTCACAAGCCTTACATCGACGCCATCACTTACGATTCGCCTTTTGCTGCGGGCGCCTGTATGCGGCGTGTCCCCGAGGTGATCGACTGCTGGTACGACTCGGGTGCCATGCCGTTTGCTCAGTGGGGTTATCCACATCAAGGCCAGCAACAATTTGAGCAAGCATTCCCGGCCGATTTCATCAGCGAGGCCATCGATCAAACTCGCGGCTGGTTCTACAGTCAACTGGCCATCAGCACGATGCTCTTTGGCGGATCCACTCAAACGACTAGCACCAGTAAGCCGATCGATTTCCCGCATCCCTTTAAAAACTGCATTGTTCTAGGCCTGATGCTGGCAGAATGGTACGAAAGCAAAGATGGAAAACGCACTAAGAGCGGTGCAGCCTGCTTGACCGAGGAGGAAGCTCGACAAGAATTCGGTGATGGCAATTTTGTATCACGCATCGGCAAGATGTCGAAGCAATTGCGGAATTATCGCAGTCCTACGGAGATTTTTGACACCTATGGTGCCGACGCGCTGCGATGGTATTTCTACGCGAACCAGCCGCCGTGGAGTTCTATCATCTACAGCGAACGAGCCATTCGCGACAGCATCCCAGAATTTTTGTTGCGCATCTGGAACGTCCTCAGCTTTTTCACGATGTACGCGGAACTGGATAAGTTTTCTGGACCTGCAGAAATTAGTTCCGCTCTGGATCAATTGACTCCTGACGAACTTGCCGGATGCAGCAGCTACCGCCCGACAAACCAGCGTAGCGAACTGGATCGTTGGATTCTCAGTGAACTAAGCAGCGCCATCGCCGAAGTCGTGACCCGCATGGACACCTACGATAGCTACTCTGCCTGCCAACGGATCAATGCCTTTGTTGATGCACTCAGCAACTGGTATCTGCGCCGTGGCCGCAATCGCTATTGGGGCGAAGCGCTGGCTGCGCAGTCTGCTGACAAAGCCGACGCCTATTGGACACTCTACGAAGTGCTGATTCAGCTTTCTAAGCTAATCGCTCCTTTTGTTCCCTTCTTAGCCGAATCGATGTGGCAAGCATTGACCGCTCCGGTTGCAGGCCGAGTCCGTGAAAGCGTTCACCTGTGCGATTACCCAACAGCCAACAGCCAAGACTGCGACCAGCAATTGTCCGAAAGAATGTCGCTGCTGCGCGAGATCGCTTCTCTGGGTCGCAGCGCTCGAATGGATGCCAAGCTTAAAGTTCGCCAGCCGCTGGCAAGTGTGCAAGTCAGCTTGACCAGCGACGGAGCGATCGACTGGCTGGTGCAACATGACGAGATCGTCAAAGCGGAATTAAACGTCAAGCAAATCCACTACAACACCGGCAACAGCCAGTACATTCAGTACAAAGTCGTACCTAATTTCAAACAACTGGGCCCCAAGGTAGGCAAATTGATGCCACTTGTCAAAAAGCATCTGGAACAGGCCGACGGAGCAGCATTGCTTGCGGAAATGAATCAGCAGCAGTCGATTCAGTTCGCCATCCAAGGAAAAAATATTCAACTGGATAGCCAGGATGTTGAAGTGCGACTGCAAGCCAAAGATGGTTGGACGGCGGCTCAGGGCAGACAGTGTGTGGTCGTGCTATCCACGGAATTGACTCCGGAATTGATCGCCGAAGGCTATGCGCGGGATGTCGTGCGGCTGGTACAAGAATTTCGCAAGACACTGGATCTGCCGCGTGATGCCCGTATTGAACTTTACCTGAACTCTGCTTCTACAGAACTCATGTCGGCGATTCAAGCTAACCAGGAGTATGTCACTAGCGAAACACTGACCCTTCGCTTGAAGTTGCAGCAGCCCGACAATCAAATTTCCCAACAGACTCACAGTTTGGGAGACCACGGAATCGTCATTGGAATTCAAGTAGCAAAGACATAAGATGAAGCCGCTTTCCATCGTTGTGTTGATATCTGGTGGCGGTACCACGCTGAACAATCTTTTGACTTACCACGACAACGGGCAACTACCTGTCCGGTTTGTGGGCGTAGTCAGCAGCAACCATCAAGCCAAAGGGCTCAAGTACGCTCAGCAGAGACAAATCGATCACCAAGTGCTGCGGCGTCGCGATTTCTCGTCGCCTGAAGCTCATCGCGATTCTGTGTTTGACTACTGTCGCAAGCAACAAGCGGATATTGTCATCATGGGCGGCTATCTGGAACACCTACTGATTCCACAGGATTACCAGCATCGCGTCATCAACATTCACCCTTCGCTCATTCCCGCCTTTTGTGGCTTAGGATTTTATGGCCACCGAGTCCATCAAGCGGTCCTTGATTTTGGAGCGAAAGTCAGCGGCTGCACCGTACACTTCGTCGATAATCAGTACGACCACGGCCCTATCATCGCTCAGCGCGCCTGCCCAGTCCTGGATAACGACTCGGCCGAAACACTAGCTGCCCGAGTCTTCCAGCTTGAATGTCAACTGCTACCCAAATGCATTACAGCCATCGCGGAAGACAGGATCAAAGTTAGCCACAATCGCACGCGGGGATTTGAGTCGCTCGCGTAAAAGGGAACAGGTCTTTTCGCCAGGATGCAAAACGGATCGTCGGAGCGATCCGCAACCTTGTCGCTTGCCGCTCCGTCGGACAGACTCGACTTCACGTGCGCTTGAACATTTTGTCGAGCTGGTCGCGAGTGAAGAAGAGCGCGGTGGGGCGGCCGTGAGGACAGTGGTGTGTGTCTTGAAAATGATAACGCTGCTCCAGCAATGTGGTGATCTCGTCTGCCGACAAGCGGTCTCCGGCTTTGATGGCGGCTTTGCAGGCTAACATGTGCAGTAGTTCATCCAGCACTTCGCGCGCGCTGGGTTGCTGGCCGCCGGACATGAGCGGCTCGAGTACCTGGCGAAGCACTTCGGCGGGTCGCATGTTGGCTAACATTGCTGGATAGCTGGTCATCAGCACCGTGTCTCCGCCAAATGCTTCCACTTCAATTCCTATTTTGGCAAGGATGTCGCGGCTTTCGATGGCCGCTGCCGCTTCGGCCGGCGTCAAGTCGATGGGCTCGGGCATCAATAACCGCTGGCTTTCCAGATTCTGATTTTCGACTCGCTGCCTGAGCTGCTCGTACAGGATGCGTTCATGGAGCGCGTGCTGATCGACCACCACCAAGCCTTGATCGTCCTGTGTGACTAGATAACGATTGTGAATCTGAATTCCCGTCATGCCTGGTCCGGCAGATACCGGCTGCCCGAACGCTGAGTGCGGACCGTGCTGGATAAAATCTTGCTTGGTTGCCAGTTCGTCGTTTGCCGGAGGAGCATCAGGTTCCAGATCCGGCTGCCAAGGCGTTGCGACTGGTGGCAATTCCATGTGCGATGCGGGTTGCGCGGTCGCGGTCGGTAGGTCGCTTGGTATCGAAGGCAGGCTGTTCAGTCCGCCTGTAGAGACATTTCGATTGATTGACAAAGTACCCGTTGTGGGAAAAGGCCGGAATGAGGGTACCGATGGCTGCAAGTCTAACATGCCCGTTCGCCCAGCTACGCTGCTCATACGATCGCTGTGATCTTGCCAACGAGCGTCGTTTTGTGCAGCGGGTTGCGGCGACATGCCCAGCGCTACACTGGGCTGCACATCGCGCAGCCCTGCGGGCAGCGGGCCAGGATTGGGTTTGGCACGAGCCGTCAGATCGGTGGTCAAGAACTGATGGCGAAGTGCTTGCAAGAGCTGACTGTAGAGCTTGCCGCCTTCCAAGAATCGGACCTCCATCTTGGTTGGATGAACATTGACATCCACCATGTCGGCAGGCATATCCAGCTTCAGAAAACAGACTGGAAATCGCCCCGTCATCAGCAGTCCACGATAGGCCTCGCTGAGCGCATGCTGGAGAGTGCGGTCGCGAATAAAACGCCCGTTGAGAAACAGATACTGCATGCGGTTATTGCTGCGACTGACTGATGGATCGGCCACGTAACCAGACAATCGAACTTGATCCTGCTGGCTTTCAACCGTCATCAAACTATCTGCGATTTCTCCTCCGAAGAATGCACCAATCCGCTGCTTCCACGAATCGGTGGGCGGCAGTTCCATCGTCACTCGTGAGCCCGTTAGAAGCTTTGCATGCACGTTCGGAAAGGCCAAAGCGATGCGAGTGAAAGCTTCGACAATGTGGTTGGCCTCTGTTTGTGCCGACCGCAAGAACTTGCGCCGCACAGGGGTATTAAAGAAGAGGTGGCGCACTTCGATCGTTGTTCCGACGGGACAACCCGCTGGCTGCGGTGCTTCAGCGACTCCGCCTCGAACCTGAACTTCACAACCGGCCTGGCTATCTGCCGTGCGAGATCGTAACAACAGGTGACTCACTTCGGCAATTGACGCCAAAGCTTCGCCGCGAAAACCCAAGGTGTGAACGTCAAACAGATCGTCGGCCGTTCGTAGTTTGCTTGTCGCATGACTGGCCAGCGCCAGCGGTATCTGCTCCGGTTCGATGCCGCAACCGTTATCGCTCAGCCGAATCAGCTCCATGCCACCGCCCTCAATGGTCAGCTCGACGCTGTTAGCGCCCGCGTCGATGCTGTTTTCTAGCAACTCCTTGACGACACTGGCCGGTCGTTCAATGACCTCGCCAGCAGCAATTTTGTTGACTAAACCGGGTGGTAATTTTTGAATAGTGGGCATGAGGGAACGAGGAAGGTTGAAGTTTGAAGGGGGAAGTTTGAAGTTTGAAAAATTTCATATTTCATAATTCATATTTCATATTGCTCATTGCCTACTGCCTCACTCCAACTGCTGGTTGTCCAACTTGCGATAGAGGGTGCGCTCGCCGATTTTTAGTATCTCGGAGGCTCGTTTTCGGTTGCCACCTGTCAGCTTGAGCGTCTCTTCGATGGCCCAGCGCTCGATCTCTTCCATCGTTCTACCGATCATCGCGGAATCCTGAGCAGAAGCAACGGGGGTAACGGTCTGAGGTACTTGCGTGGGAGTGAACTGCAGGTCTTCGGGCTGGCCCAATTCTGGCGGCAAATCGTTTACGTCCAGCGCTCCATCGGTATCCAGCACCACCATTGTTTCCACAAAATTTCGTAGTTGGCGAATATTGCCAGGCCAATCGTAGTCAAAAAACCGTCGAGTGACTAAAGGCGAAAAATTTGCCGAGTTCTTACCGTGGCGCTTGAGAAAAATTTTGCGAAAATGATCCATCAGCGGCACTACATCCTCGCGTCGCTCGCGAAGTGGCGGTAGATGGACGGTTACGATATTCAGGCGGTAATACAAGTCGTTTCGAAAAGTGCCCTGAGCTACCATGTCTTCCAGTGGGCGATTGGTAGCACTGATCAATCGCACGTTGACCTTGATCGATTTGTTATCACCCACTCGAGTAATGCGATGTTCTTCCAGGACTCGCAGCAGCTTGATCTGAGTGCTCATCGGCATATCGCCAACTTCGTCCAAGAACAAAGTCCCGCCATCGGTGTATTCAAACGCCCCTGCCCGGTCGCTAGCCGCGTCGGTGAAAGCACCTTTGACGTGGCCAAACAGTTCGCTTTCGACCAGCGTCTCAGAAACAGCGCGAACGTTTAATGCTTTTAGCCGTTTATTCTTGCGAGGGCTGTTTTGATGAATGGCCTGCGCAATCATCTCCTTGCCGGTCCCACTTTCACCGGTGATTAAAACCGTGGCATCCGTTGGAGCGATCCGCTTGATTCGGTCGATCACCTCGGTCATTTTGGGGCTGGAGAAGATAATCCCTTCGAAACCAAATTTCTCATCCAGCCGCTGCCGTAACTCGGCATTGGTCTGTTTCAGTTTGACGGCTTCAACGGCCTTGGCGGTGACCGCGCGCAGGCGATTGGGAGTGATCGGTTTTTCTAAGAAGTTAAAAGCACCTTCCTGCATCGCTTCGACGGCCGTCGGCACGCTGGCGTGACCTGTGACCAACACGACTTCACAGTCGGGCAGAGAACGCTTGGCCTTTTGCAGCACCTGCATGCCATCCGCGTCGTTCATCACCAAGTCGGTGATTACTACTTGAAAACTTCCGTGATCCAACTGCTGGATTCCCTCGGGGCCGCTGGTGGCCACGGTGCACCGATATCCCACTCGTTCAAGACTTTCAGTCATCGCGCGAGCATGCGCTTTGTCGTTGTCGACAATCAGGATGGCAAATTCACGAGGGTCCAGTGCTGAACTTTCGTGGTCTGTGGTGGTATCTTCGGACATAATTCCTCTAGTTGTCACTATTTTATGGTTCTTCCAGGCGTCTGGTACTGTAGGTCGTTCGGCTATTGCCAACTATACTACGGTCTGGTTTGTCTGCGAGGGCTGGCAAGGAATTCTGGCGAATTCCACTACGGTTCGATCTTCCACATTTTAAGCATTTTTTCGATTCTTTCAGGTGCATTGATCATGAGCACAGTGTGTCGCGGCGTACGAGGCGCCACCACAGTCCAATCCAATTCACGCGACGAGATCCTTCAAGCGACTCGACAGATGCTAGCTCTGATGATCCGGAGAAACGGGATCGATTCGACCGACATCGCCAGCGCCATTTTCACGGTGACTCGGGATCTGGATGCAGAATTCCCCGCTTTGGCAGCCCGACAATTCGGTTGGTTGGAGGTTCCCCTGCTGTGCGGTTATGAAATCCACGTCCCGGGTTCGCTACCGATGTGCGTGCGAGTTCTATTGCACTGGAATACGACCAAAACACAGCACGAAATTCAACATGTCTACATTCATGACGCAGTTCGATTGCGACCTGACCTTTCCAAGCTGCCTCCGGTGGACTGGGAGGAACTGGAAAACTGGATCAAGCAGAATCAGCACTCCGGAAATTCTTAACGCACTCTGTAGCCAACAGTATTCTCCATGCACGACCTGATCATCCTAGGTGGCGGAGCGGCCGGTTTGTGGGCTGCGGGCATCGCTGGCAATCGCGGCTTGAAGGTGCTGGTGCTGGAGAAAAACCGTAAGCCCGGCGTAAAAATTTTGATGTCCGGCGGCACTCGATGCAATATCACTCAGAATTGTGGATCTGACGACATCATCACCGCCTTTGGCAAGCAAGGTCGCTTTCTAAAACATGCCATCTATCAATTGCCACCCGCGGCCATTGTGAAGCGACTGAACAGTTTGGGACTTGCCACCAAGGTCGAATCTACGGGCAAGGTCTTCCCGGTAAGCGACCGAGCTATCGACGTGCGCGACGCTTTGCTGACACAGCTTGAAACCCATGGCGTCCGAATGATGTCGGGTGTGAGTGTCGTTGACTTGCGACAATTGGATCAGCAAGCCACTCGCTGGGAAGTGATTACTCAGGACCGCGTTTTGCCTTGTCGAAGTGTGCTTCTGTGTACCGGCGGCTTATCCTACCCCGGTTGTGGGACCACGGGCGATGGCTACCGGTGGGCTCAGCAACAGGGACACACCATCGTGCCGACCTACCCTGCTCTGGCACCTTTGACCAGCCCCGCTGGGTGGGTTCACGAGCTGACGGGCATCACTCTGCCTGATGTTCGCGTACGACTGGACTTAGGCTCTAGCGCCAAAGTTGAAAAGGATCCCCGGTTGATCAATCGCTCGGCCTTTCTCTGGACACATTTCGGCTGCTCTGGCCCAGCCCCGATGAATGTGTCACGTTATGTACATGGGCAGATGGAGCTTCGAGCCACCAATCCAGCGATTCCAGCGCCATGCCTAAGGCTGGATCTGGTACCTGACTTGAGTATCGATCAGCTTCAAAGTAGCTTCGACGCCAGCAAGCAGGGAAAGAAAAGAGTGGCCAGCATCCTGGCAGATTGGCTGCCCAAAAAAATGGTTGCACTGTTTATGCAGAACGCTGCCATTGACGATTCGACCAACCTGGCCGAGCTACCCAAGAAACCGCGACAGCGCCTGATCGACGATCTGAAAGGGTTGTCTGTCCCCGTCGATGGCACTCGCGGTTACGCCAAGGCTGAAGTGACTACCGGTGGAGTCAATACAGACCAAGTGCATTGTCAAACTCTGGAAAGCAAACTAGCTCCCGGGCTCTTTCTAGCAGGCGAAATTCTGGATATCGATGGGCCAATCGGCGGCTATAACTTTCAAGCCGCCTTCGCCACAGCTCATGCCGCTGCGCTCAGCGTCCCAATAACGCCATAGAAGGGAACCTGTCCAAGCAGCGACGATCCAAAAAGACCGACTACTTCTTCTTCTTTTTTGTATCTTCTTCCGGTCCCTTGACCTTCTTCTTTTTCTTCATCGAGATCTTGACCACGCGAGTCTTGGGAATTCCCAATACCGGATCGCCTTCCTTCCAGCGCTCTAATTCCTTCAATCTCTTGATCCGCTCAACGCGCGTCATCACATTGCGGCTCTTGATCGAACCACCGGCAACTTTCAGGCTCTTATCGAGTGTCATATAAACTATTCCTAAATACTGTGTTGGCTAACTAGCCGCTAATGAATTGTATTATCGTCTAGTCCCGAGCGATGCAGGACGTATTTATCTACTGAGCGAGTCGCTTAAGTTTGAAAACCGACTGCAGGGGCAGCCAAAGGCAACCAAACGCACTTGCCGTAATTTTCTTGTCATCAACTTTGCTGGATCGACCAAGGGCCAGCACCCCTCTTTTGGATAGTCCGACTTCAGTTGTGGTGGTAAGTTTATTGGGACACTTGAACTATTTCAATGGCTAATTCACGTGCCAAGCTTCGATTGTAGTGGCTTTTCTTCCATGGGAAATTTGCTACATGATTTCCGGGGATTCGGCTGGCGTTACGTGACTCCTTATATCGGAGCGGGATGTGGTGCAGCCTATTTGGATGCCGAATTGGCTTCACCTTCGACCAGCTACACGATCGACGAGACGGTCTTTGCCTATCAGGGCATCCTTGGAGCGAAGACTCAGTTGACCTGCCGTTTGAGCCTACTGAGCGAATATCGATACTTTGGTACCAGCAAAACTCACTTGGTCGAAGAGATTAGTGACGACGAAGTCGGAACCTTCGGCTACGATTCCCACAACGTATTGGTTGGCTTGAGCCTGAGCCGATAATCGATTTAGCCACGCACAAGCAACTGTCTAGCCACACCAATCGGGACGGCTAGGCAGCAGTCTGGGCGGGTGATCTCCCTGAAGTCTTTGAATCGCCGATATCTGCTGAGCAATGCGGCTAGCCTGGCTGACACCTTCGATCTCGATCTCGAAATCGCGACATTCCCCAGCCTGCAACTCCACGACCCGGCCTTGCTTCTGTTCAAACGATCGCGGGTTGGGAAACCCGGTGCCAGGTTCCAATCCGGTCACATAGCCATCTGCTTCTGAAGCCGTATTCTTCCACTGCGTAAAACAGGGCAAGCTATCGGACTTAAATCGCACGGCCACGCCACGACTGGATTGTCCATCGGTAAGCAAAGTATGCGCCCATCCCTGGGTGTCGGATGGCGGCTGCGAGAAATAGACCTGTTCTGCATAGCCGCTCGTGGGAGGCAAATAGGTCGCCCAAGTTTCGATATCTGCTCGAGCCCGAACGTCCCGAGCTACGATCTGCGGCGCCGCTAAGTGCAGTTTTGCTCCGCCGCTCAGCACCGGTTGTCCAAAGTTGATGTGGTAAAGCATTTGCATGCTGGCCGGAACACCAGCCAGGTTGGTCACGCGATCCTTTAACGCGATGATTGGCTGCCCCAAAGTCAAACGATACTCGGCTTGCAATTTCAGGTTGTAGACCAGAAATCGAGTTTCATAAACGTCTCCTGAAATCACCAAGCTGCCGGTCTGTTCGTCTACCTCGACTTGAATATTGTCGGCAGGCAGGTTACCAATGCGACCGTGTAGCGGATACAACAGGCGACCGCGATCATCAAAGTCTGGAGCCCCAAAGGATCGTAGTCCACATCGGACAAGCAATTCGTCGAAGCCATCCAACCAACCGATTCCGCTGGGATCGTCCACAGGTACCCAAGCGGGATGGATGGGACCTTGCACCGGCGACCGCCATTGGCAATCGATTCCGCCCAACCTGGCTCTCCAAAGGCTCATTCCGCGAGTAGGGCAAATGACCGCTCTAGCCTGATCGCTGTCCGCGACAAACAGCTCGCAACCTGACCGAATGCCCCCGAATAGCCGAAATCTGCCCACACGAAAATCCCCCACCTGGACAGGCAGCTTCTCTGGCAGATTCTCTGGATTTTCGCAGTCGACCACTGGAATTTTAATGGGCATGATTGGCCAAAGGTTTGTTTCTAGAGCAATGAAATGGCACGGGCCTGAAAAATACGGTCCCTTACTTGTAACGAATGGCGGTTGGGAATAAAACACTGTACAGCCAATTCGGGGCAAGAACTACCCATTCTTTGACGAATCATTTGAACATGACAACCGCTAAACTTGACGCTGGCCTAGTCCAATCTGACAACGTATCGAAAATTCTCAGCGCAGCTCTGGATGCTGGCCAAGGGTTGTTACGATTGACCCCTACTTGGGTTCCACGCAGCTTTTTACATCCAGGTCGTCGCATTAAACTCAATCCTGCCGATCTGTACGCCTTCGGAGCCAATCGCGGCGGTATCGACGAGCGCTGGTTTGGCAGCACTACGCAGGCGGCGAACGAAGGGCGAGTCTGGCACGAGGGGCTGAGCTTCTGTCTGTTTGAAGGTAAGAAATTTTTGTTGCGCGACGCGGTGGCCGAGGCTGGTGATCGCATCGTGGGCAAGTCGACCTTCTCGAAATACAGTCGTTGGCCGGTCTATTCCAAGTTCTTCGACAACATGGGGCCTATTCCTCATCACATGCACCAGTCCTTCGAGGACGCTGCACTGGTGGGCCAAGAAGGCAAGCCCGAAAGCTACTATTTTCCACCTCAGTATAACAATGTCGACAACAATTTTTGCTACACCTTCATGGGGCTAGAACCTGGCACCAGCAAAGATCAACTGCGCAAGTGCCTCGAGAATTGGAACAAAGGCGACAATGGAATACTGGATCTGTCTCGTGCTTACCGACTGAAACGCGGTACGGGCTGGCTGATTCCTCCGGGAGTGCTTCACGCGCCTGGTTCGCTTTGCACCTACGAACCTCAGTGGGGTTCCGACGTCTTCGGTATGTTCCAGTCGATTGTCGAAGGCAGGTACGTCCCCTGGTCACTTTTGGTCAAAGATATGCCAGCCGATAAACACCAGGACCTAGATTTTATTATCGGTCAATTGGATTGGGATAAAAACGTCGACACCCATTTCAAGGACAGCAACTACATCGAACCCATCGTCGACGCTCAGCGGAGCGGATCAGGGTTCACTGACAAATGGATTGTCTATGGTACGATCGAAGGTCGACAACTGTTCAGCGCCAAAGAATTGACTGTCCTGCCAGGTGCCAAGTGTACCTTGAAAGACCCAGGTGCCAGCGGTTGGATCACTGTGCAAGGCAAAGGTCGCATGGGCAAGTTAGCACTGCAGACTCCAGCCATGATCAATTTTGGAGAAAACACCGAAGACGAAGTCTTCATCAGCTACGAAGCGGCTACCGGTGGCGTGGAAATTGAGAATACAGGCAGCGAACCGCTGGTCGGCTTGCGCTACTTTGGCCCCGACACTCACAACGACCTACCTGCTAATGGTGCTTGGCAAAACCAAACGTAGAACAACCCAATCAATGTCGAGCAATTGTCCTCAATTGCTCTCACGCAGTAGTTCAATTTGTCAACAATTGCTCAAAACACAGTAGTTCATTCCCTGTCACTAGCCTGAACGATTGAGGGCAATCGTTCTACATTAATCCACCTCGTGCCCCATGGGAGCCGATTTCGATGAGCTTTGCATCGCCTAAACTTCACAACGCCATGTGGCCGGGACTGGTCGGCAAAGGCATGGACCCTGGCCAAGAGCCGCCTATTAGCCTGGAACGCATGTTGGACTTGACCGCAGCCGCTAATGTCAACGGCCAAAAATTTGATGGCATCGACTACTTTCTTTTTCATCCACACACCGATCCCAATGCCTCGGATACTGAACTTCGCAAGATCGCCGACTTGATTCAATCCAAAGGCTTTGCTGTTGGCTCGTTGGTCGCTCCAGTGTGGCCAGGCACCGTGGGCGACTCGGCTATGGGCGATGCTGCCGCTCGCGAAAAATTTCTGGATGCCGTTCGCACCGCTTGCCGTATTGCCAAAGTATTCAACGAACACGGTGTCCGCAAATACGGTGTCATCCGAATCGATTCGGCTGAGTTCGGAGTGGAAAAATGGCGAGCTGATGCCAAGGCCAATACGACGACCATCGCGCAGACCTTCCGCCAAGCCGCTCTGATTGCCGCCG
Source organism: Aureliella sp. (assembly GCA_044234105.1). Lineage (GTDB taxonomy): Bacteria > Planctomycetota > Planctomycetia > Pirellulales > Pirellulaceae > Aureliella. The sequence goes on from JBIIJD010000009.1 coordinate 49,891, forward strand.
ATCACGGTGAACGGTTAGCGGCTGAAGGTGAGATCTGCTGGGCCGGGATGCACAGTTGGCGCGACATGCTAAATCTGCTTGAAGAGGTCGGCATGCCCGAAACTCTGGGCTTCCAAGCGGACTTGGCGCACACCTACTTGTACCTGATGGGCTACAACGCGCCCGAGTGCGCTCTATTGAAAGAAGGTTATACAACTGACCAGTTCTATGCAGCATACGAACAGATGACCGACAAGCTGCGACCATGGACCATTGACTTCCACGTCGCCCAGAACGATGGCCAGGTGCATGGGGCTGGCTCGCATGATAAGACCGGCAAGCACTGCCCGGCCGATGATCCCAATGGAAAACTGGACATTGTTCGCTGCGCCGGTTACTGGCTTAAGGACGCGCAGCAGCGCGGAATCAAGCATATATGCTGGGACGGCTGCATGTTCCCCAATACCACACTGGAGACTGCCTCAACCTGGAACACCATATTGGATGTCATGCTGAAAGTTCGCGCCGCCCACGGCTGGAGCTAACCGCATTTATCTACGCAACTACGCTCGCCTGAACGTGGTTGACCCTGCAGAAGCTTCGTAGGGTGGGACAAGTGGGGCCGTGGTGACATGTGAAACTTACCAAAGGATAGCTGCAAACTGCCATTAAGACCGTGACCAAGATTGGTTCGGCCCCGCGCCGGCCCACCAGTGGTGTTCAAATTTCAAATCTTGAATATGAAATGTGAAATCTTAAATTTCATATTTCATATTTCATATTTCAATTCTCAAGCTCCACCTTCTGGCGAAGGTAGCTACAACTTCAAACAGGTTGAACTCACATGAAAGAAGTCCGCATCGGCATGATCGGTTATGGCTTCATGGGCAAGACTCACTCGAATGCCTACTTGCAAGCCGCAAAATTTTTCAGTAGCAATCATCGCCCTGTACTGCAAGCCATCTGTGCTCGCAACGCTGAAAAAGTCAAGTCTTTTGCCGACAACTGGGGCTACCGTTCAATCGAGACCGACTGGCGCAAGCTGATCGAGCGCAGTGACATCGACGCAGTGGACATCTGCACGCCTAACAATTTGCACAAAGAGATCGCCGTTGCCGCTGCCAAGGCAGGCAAGATGATCCTGTGCGAAAAGCCGTTGTCGATGAATGCGGCTGAAGGTGAAGAGATGTGCCGCGCGGTCGAAGCGGCCGGCGTGCCGAACATGGTTTGGTACAACTACCGACGCGTTCCCGCCGTGACCTTGGCCAAACAAATCATCGACTCTGGCAAGCTTGGCAAAATCTTCCACTATCGAGCCAACTTCCTACAAGACTGGACAATCAACGCCGACGTACCTCAAGGTGGCACGGCTACATGGCGACTGGACGCTGAAGCTGCCGGTAGTGGTGTGACCGGTGACCTGCTCGCGCACTGCATCGACACTGCAATTTGGCTCAATGGTTCGATAACTGACGTCTCTGCCATGACCGAAACGTTTGTCAAAGAACGAGTGCATGCCGAGACTGGCAAGAAACAACCTGTGGGCATTGATGATGCCTGCGCATTTTTGTGTCACTTTGCCAACGGTTCGCTGGGGCTGTTCGAGTCGACGCGCTATGCACGCGGCCACAAGGCTCTGTACACGTTGGAGGTTAACGGCGAACACGCTAGCTTGCGCTGGGACTTGCATGATCTCCATCGCTTGCAGTACTTTGACTACAGCGATGAATCGATTGTTCGTGGCTGGCGCAGTGTGCATGTGACCGATGGTGACCAGCCCTACATGGGCAACTGGTGGGTACCCGGCTTGCAGATCGGCTACGAGCATTCCTTCACTCACCAAGTGGCCGACTTCTTGATTGGTCTGGATACCGGCAAACCAGCGCATCCCACTTTCCGTGACGCGTTGGAAACACAAAAAGTTTGTGATGCCGTGCTAGCCAGCGCAGCTCAGAGAGCCTGGAAAAACGTCTAGTGAACTATCTGGCGCATGCCTACCGCTTTCTTGATCGGCCGCAATTCGTCGCGGGCACTGCGCTGCCTGATTGGATGAATGTGGTCGATCGAAAGAACAAGCCGCGCAGACAACTGGCACAGCCGTTGCTGGCCGACAGCGACCCCGACGTTGCAGAACTGGCCGCCGGGGTCGTTCAGCATCATGACGACGATCTCTGGTTTCATGCGCAAATCGCATTTGTTGAACTGAGTGCACAGTTCGCCGTGGAACTTCGCCAGCAACTGCCTCCCGGCGGTGGACATCAAGCCGGTTTTCTAGGCCATATCTTAGTCGAGCTACTACTGGACGCCGCATTGATCCAGCGCAATCCCAAGCTGCTGGATCGCTACTACCAACTGCTCGATCAGCTAAATGTTCACCGCGTTCAGTCTTCCGCCAATCGCATCCTGCGTACAGCGGAAGACCGCCTGGTCACTTTAATACATCGCTTTGCGCAAGAGCGATTCTTAGCCGACTACGTCACCGACAGCGGCTTACAATATCGCGTCGCTGGAGTCATGCGCCGCGTCGGCCTACCTCCACTTCCCGACCTGGCCGCTTGGCTCTCCTCTGCCCGTCAGCGAGTCTATCAATCCACCGACCAACTGTTGCCTAGCTCATAGTCGTACGCTGGGACAGGGTCGCGGGGCCAATCAATACTGTTGGAACCGAACCAAACCTATTTCAACACAACCAGCTATCCCGCTCTCCGCCGGCCCACCTTGCTGAAGAGAAAAGCATAGAAACACAGAGCGGTTGCCGGGTGTTCGCCTAAGTGCTCTCTGTGGACTCTGTGGCTACGAGCTGTTCATGGGGGGCCGGCGCGGAGCCGAACTGTTCTGAATTCTGGTTCTCGTGTGATGCAGGACCGTCACATCAAAGCAATCCGCCAACATAGTGCATCGGCTCCGCTGGTCCCACCCTACAAAACAGACATCACTCGGGATTGTCGATCAAATACTGCAGCCGCGCGGCAAGTGCCTCAGGAAATCTCCCTGGCCAGCTTGCATCGATCAATCCTACGCCCAGCATATCGCGCAAATGAGTTTTATCTTTGTCTCGATACGATGTCAGCTTCATCTGCACCAATCTTTCGAGAGACAACACGCGAAATTTCTCGCCTTGGTCAACGTCGTCCACGCTGGGCGCGGCAGCTAAGTCATCACCCCGGACTCGTTCCTCGGCAAAAATAACATGAACCGCAGAACTCGGCAGCGCATCGGGTCCATCCATAAACATTGGCACGCCTAACGTTTCGGCATAATAAAAACCGGCTCGTTGTGCTACGTCGATCACTCGCTGCATGTCGTCGCGACGCAGCAGTATATCGACATCTTTGGTAAACCGGACAGCGCCCTCGTCGACTCGTCCCACCCACTCAGCCACCGCGTTGCCACCAATCACGGCATAGGGGATACCAGCTTCGTTAAGTACCGAGGTAATCTTTAATAAGCGTGCCCAAATCTTCTCAATAGCCATGGCCACTCGCTCCCATCCCGACACCTGCGGACCACTATTGATCGATAGCGAATTACTCAAGTTACAACCTCTGGTTGAAGTGCATCAATCGAATCATGTCGGACAAATAGATTGTATTTGACAAAGTAGGTTGAGGCAAGCATCGCGGGGCCAGCGGAGATTCTTGAGGCAAGTCGTGGAGGAAGCTATAATCGCATAGTCACCAAGAGATCCGCAGGTGCTGACCTTCGCCCTCGCGCTTGATTACCACGGGCAGGTCGGACAATGGGCCGAAGGGAGAAAAATGATGAGTAGTGCCGAACGCTTGGAATTCGTCAGTGTGGACCAATATCTGTCGCTCGAAGAACAGGCTCGCACCAAAAGCGAATATATTGACGGATGGATTCGTGCCATGTCGGGAGCAACCATCCGGCATAATCGACTCAAAGTGAACTGTTTAGGCCAATTGATTCAATTGCTCAAAGGGCAGACATGCCAACCCTATGATTCGGATCTGAAACTGCGAGTTCATTACCAGGGAGGAACCAGGTTTTATTATCCCGACCTTCAAGTAGTCTGTGATTCGAACGAACCCACAGCGGTATTTCAAGATCATCCAGTTCTGGTGATCGAAGTCCTTTCTCCGTCGACTCGACAAATCGATCTCGATGAAAAGATGACTGCTTACTTGAGTATTGCATCGTTGGAGTGTTACATCGTACTCGAGCAACACCAACCCATAGCCATCGTGATGCGGCGAACTCGAGGAGGCTTTCTTCGCGGAACCGTCCAAGGCACTGATGCTACGATCGATCTTCCGTTTTTAGGTTGTTCTTTATCGATGCAAGAAATTTACGAGCGAATCGAGTTCACTGCTGAGTGTGTTCAGGAGCCTGAGCTGGAATACGATGTAGGTTCGTCCTTATAGAGTGGTTGTCGAGCAAATCACTCACTTTTCCGATTCGTCGGGCTTGTCCCAATTGGAAACAAAACCGGCTGAGTTCACTCATGGTCTGTAGTCGCTCCAGAATCGCCTCTGATGTCATGCTGGTGTTGATGCAGCGAGAGAGCTTCTTGGTTGGATCGCTTAGAAGTGGACTTGCGGCGGGATTTTGCGGATCATTCATTCCCAGCGCTTCGTTCAACAGGTCCACAATCCACCGCTTTTTTTAATTTACTCAAACTGCAGCGGCTAGACGAGACGCCTGTTCGATGGCGCGTTTGGCGTCCAGCTCGCTAGCTTCGTGGGCTCCACCAATCAAGTGAACTTTCAAGCCGCGTTTCTGGAGCGGATCAATTAGATCTCGCAGAGGCTCTTGGCCGGCACAGATAATGACGTGATCTACTTCTAGCAAGCGCTGACGTCCGGCGACAGTGATATGCAGTCCTGCATCATCGATTTGCTGATACTGCACATCGGAGAGCATTTCGACTCCGTGTTTCTTCAGCCCGCTACGATGTATCCAACCGGTTGTCTTGGCAAGTCGCTCGCCGAGCTTACCGCTGGATCGCTGACAGAGATAAATTTTTCGTGTCGGCGGATGCGACTCTGGCCGCATCAAGGCACCTGGTTTGGAGTAGTTCATATCGACTCCCCACTCGGACATGAAGGCAGGGATATCTAAGCTGGTCGGTGTGCCTGATTGAACTAGGTAAGTTGCCACGTCAAATCCGATGCCACCTGCTCCTACTATGGCCACTCGATGCCCGACCGGTTTATTGTGGCGCAGAACGTCGATATAGCTCAACACTTTGCGATGTTCACTGCCTGGAATCGCCAATTGCCTCGGGGACACACCTGTAGCAATCACCACTTGTTGAAAGCCACCTTCTGCCAACAGCGACTCGGTAGCGCGAGTACTCAAATGCAATTGAACTCCAGTCAAGTCGATCTGTCTCCGATAATATCGCAGCGTCTCGTGAAATTCCTCTTTGCCTGGTATGCGTTTGGCCAAATTGAACTGTCCACCGATTTCTGCATCCGCTTCGAACAGATGGACTTCATGTCTGCGACTGGCCGCGATACAGGCAAACGCCAGTCCAGCCGGGCCAGCACCCACCACGGCCAATTTCTGTGGTCGAGTGGCAGAGATGTAGTTCAGTTCGGTTTCGTGACAGGCTCTTGGGTTCACAAGGCAACTAGCGATTTTGCGCTGGAAGATGTGATCCAGACAGGCCTGGTTGCAGGCGATGCAGGTGTTGATCTCATCGGCCCGTTGCTGCTCGGCTTTGCGAACAAAGTCTGCGTCTGCCAGAAAAGGTCGAGCCATCGAGACCATGTTAGCATGACCAGCGGCCAAAATTTCTTCGGCCTTCTCCGGAGTGTTAATACGATTGGTCGTTATCAGCGGAATCTGGACTTTGCCCATCAAGCGTTGGGTAACCCACGAGAAACCGCCGCGAGGAACCATCGTAGCAATCGTCGGCACTCGAGCCTCGTGCCAACCGATACCCGTGTTGATGATCGTCGCTCCGGCCTGCTCGATCGCTTTGGCCAACTGCTCGACTTCCTGCCACGAACTGCCTTCATCGACCAAGTCCAACATGGAAAGTCGATAGATGATAATGAAGTTGGCCCCTACCGACTGACGAACCGCGCGGACAATCTCAATGGGAAAGCGAATACGATTTTCGTAGCTACCTCCCCACTGATCGCGGCGTTTGTTAGTGCGAGAGGCGATGAACTGGTTGATCAAGTAGCCTTCACTGCCCATGATTTCGACGCCATCATATCCGGCCTCCTGGGCTAGACTGGCAGTGCGAGCAAATGCGGCGATCGTTCGCCGAACACCCCATCCGGTCAGCGCCCAAGGTGTGAATGGAGAAATGGGAGACTTGATGCGTGAGGGTGCGACCGCTAATGGGTGATATCCGTATCGCCCTGCATGAAGAATTTGCAGACAGATTTTGCCACCCTCAGCATGCACCGCCGTGGGGATGGCTTGATGATGCCGCATCTCGCGTCGATTGCTCAGCTTCCCGGCAAACGGCGCTCCCCACCCCGCTCGATTTGGTGCGATCCCACCAGTGACGATCAAGCCGACCCCACCGCGCGCTCGCTCACCAAAAAAAGCGGCCATCCGCTCAAAGCCGTCCGATTTTTCTTCCAAGCCGGTATGCATCGAACCCATCAGCACTCGATTCTTCAAAGTCGTAAAGCCAAGGTCAAGAGGCGACAGTAGATGGGGATACAAAGGGTGCATTATCTAAGGTTCCGCTGTTTGTAAGCTAAGAGAGAAGGTGGGACCGAATCGTTTGACAAACTGAGTAGTCCTGGAACAAAAAAGGGTCTGGTCGACCGGATGAGCAGAAATATGTTATCATATCGACCGGGTTCAGTCATGCGTTAGCGAGGGGATTCGATGAGCGAAGCATCGTCAAAATTTGCCATGATCAACTTGGCGGAGTCTTATTTACAGGTTTTGAAACTTACCGCCATGCACGTTTCGAGAACGCTTCAGCCGTTCGAATCTGGCACCTTCCTGCTTCTAGTAGCCAATTTAACCGCGTTCATGTTGGCCGGACCTCTTGCCGCTCAAATATTTGTTCCCAATTACGACGAATCGCGTGTTCCCCATTACTCTCTGCCTGATCCGCTGGTCGACCAATCCGGAAAAAAGATTGTCGATGCCAAGGAGTGGCCCAGCCGGAGAAAGGAGATAGTCGAACTGTTCAAGAAACATGTGTACGGGCGCAGCCCACAGCCAATTCCTGTCATAGCAAAGATTGTCGCTACCAACGATCAAGCCCTATCCGGCAAGGCGATGCGACGCGAAATCGATTTAACACTTCGCCACGAAGGGCTTGAGCTGACCATGTCGATGCTGGTCTACACTCCCCAAGGCAAAACCCAGGTTCCAACTTACCTAGGATTAAATTTTCAAGGCAATCATACTCTCGAGAAAGATCCAACCATTCGCATTTCAACCAATTGGATGCGCAATCGTGACAACGGTAGCGTCGTAGATAATCGCGCCACCGAGCTAGGACGCGGCATCGACATGCCCGACTGGCCCGCCGAGATGATTGTCCAGCGAGGCTACGGGCTGGCGACCATTTATTATGGCGACATCGACCCCGATTTCGACGACGGTTTTCAGAATGGAATTCATCCACTGTTTGCCCAGTGGGCTGCCAGCCAACCGGCCGAAGAACGGTGGGGATCGATTGCCGCTTGGGCCTATGGCTTGAGCCGCGCTCTGGACTATTTGCAAAGCGACCCACTGGTTGATGGTGGTCGAGTGGCAGTGATCGGCCATTCGCGACTAGGCAAAACTGCCCTGTGGGCCGGAGCCCAAGACGAACGCTTCAAACTGGTCATCAGCAACAATTCGGGATGCGGCGGAGCGGCCCTGAGTCGCCGAGCCTTTGGTGAAACGGTGGGACGCATCAACCGCGCTTTTCCTCATTGGTTCTGCCTGAACCACCGCAATTACAGCGAGAATGAATCCGATCTACCAGTGGATCACCACCAGTTGATTGCGCTGATGGCTCCCAGAGGCGTCTATGTCGCAAGCGCCAGTGAAGATCGATGGGCCGATCCGCGAGGAGAATACCTGTCCTGTGTGCATGCCGATCCGGTTTATCGTTTGCTGGGAACTCATGGCCTGGGCGGCGACCATGCCAACCCAGAAATGCCGCCGCTTGATCAGCCTTTACAACTTGGACCTATTGGATACCACTACCGCACCGGAGAACATGCTCTTACCCCTACCGATTGGCAGCACTATTTAGATTTCGCCGATAAGAATATGTAGTGTGTTAAGAAGTGTTAAATGACCGCTATTGGCAAGACCGTGGATCACAGGAAATCGCTCAAATCTCGATATGAAACGCAGAGGCGCGGAGAGAGCAGAGTTTTTTGTCGGCCTCTCCGCGCCTCTGCGTTTCAATGTGGATTTCACGAGATTGTACTTGAAATTGAATGTGCTGACCGAGCGAGATTACACAGACTAACCAATACAGCAACTCCCATGCCTTCTACGAAAGAATCATCATGAAAAACGTTTCGGTCTCGACTGAGTCACCAACAAGTTTACGTGTGTGGCCGGCTTGGTTGATATGCGCTGCCATGCTACTTTGCATAGGCCTATCAGTTACGCCATCGATCGCTAATGGACCGCGATTTATGCTGATGTTGGGCGGTCCATTGCTTGGTGGTCTTCTGTTTTCGCTGTGGGTGTTGTTTGGCAGTCGGTTGAGCGGTCGTGAGAAAGGATTGTTGGCGCTGGCGGCTGTCGTGTTGCCTGGAATTAGCGCGCTATTGACGCTGCCCGGCATGGCGACGCGTTCGACGTTGATAATCTACGGTCTGCCGCTAGCCGTCGTGGCAGTGGTCGTAGCGTTAAGCTTCAAAGCCCGAAGTCCGCGACGCGTAGGCTGGGCGGCGGGACTGATGGCAATTGTGTGGAGCCTCTTTCCAGCGATTCGCAACGATGGTTTTGATGGCGACTACTATCCAGAACTCACTTGGCGGCTGGCCCCTGTTCACGAACAAACTTTGCCCGAATTGCAAACTCTACTGGATACCACCGCATCAAGTATCGCTAATCCCGATTGGGCTCAAGGTCAAAATTGGCTCTCGTTTCGAGGACCACAAGGCAATGGTAGCGTCGATGATCTATTGTCTGATCGTGACTGGCAAAGTTCCCCACCTAAAGAACTATGGCGAATTGATATTGGCCCCGGCTGGTCGTCGTTTGCCTATCACGAAGGTCGCTTGTTTACACAAGAGCAACGAGGCGAAATGGAACATACAAGCTGTTACGCGGCAGAGGATGGGCGATTGCTATGGAGTCACAGCGATCCGGTTCGGTTTGAAGAAGTCGTCTCGGGGGCTGGCCCGCGCGGCACGCCGACAGTGGCCATTGGCCGAGTCTACACGATGGGAACGCGCGCGTTGTTGACTTGCCTGGATGAGAATACTGGGACTGTGATTTGGCAGCGCAACCTGGAAAAAGATGTTTCCGCTAAAGTGCCTCAATGGGCTTTTTCAGGTTCGCCGCTGGTCTTAGACAATTTGGTGATCATTTTTGCTGGCGGTTCAGGAGACAATGGATTATTGGCCCTGGACAGCCAAACTGGTCAAACTGTGTGGACATTTTCTGCAGCCGGGGAAAGTGAAAACTACACCACCGCGCGACTAATCAAGTTGGCCGATGTCGATAGCCTGGTCTTCTGTGATAATCAAGGAGTCCATGCGTTGGAGCCAAAATCCGGTTCACCGATCTGGAACTACAAGCCCAGCCAGTGGAGCAACAGTATGAAGATGGTGGACCCTCAAGCCTTAGACCAATCTCGCTTGTTGGTCTCGCTGGGAGACGGTGTCGGACTGTGTTGCTTGCAGGTCCAACGAGAAGACGACAAGTGGAACATCAGCGAGACCTGGACTACAACTCAGCTTCGTCCTTCGTTTAACGATTCCCTGGTTCATGGCGACCTGATCTTTGGTTTCAATCAAAACATCTTCGGGTGTATCGATGCCAAAACCGGTCAGCGACTCTGGCATGGCGGGCGGTACGGATTTGGGCAAGCCGTTCTACTGAAGAATTCTGGTACGATACTGGTTGCCAGCGAGAAAGGGGAACTTGTGTTGCTTAAAGCCCAACCTGAAAAGCTGGAGGTCCTGCAAAAACTGCCGGTGCTTGACGGAAAAACTTGGAACCACCCCATTGTTGTCGGTAATCGCTTGTTCATGAGAAACGCGAAAGCGGCGGTCTGCTTGCAACTGGCCCCCTAGCGTGCGATGCGATGCAGAGTTGTAGGTGAAATTTTGGCCGTTTCTCAGACGTAAATTCACGATTGTTGCGGTTTGAAACAGTTGGCCCAAGCCACCAAGCTTATGAGCACATACGCAGACAAACCCATGGACTTTGCAGACGCAAGCCTGGTCTTTTTTTCCAATCGTTTGCGAATTTATTCCGTTTGCACCCTCGACCGACGTGGGTTTAGGACTTATCGTAGCGGTAAGAAGGCTTTCCATTTGGTGTTAGATGAACAATAAGGTTTGTTCCCGCGTGAAGGAGAATAGCTATGAATCGTCTGCTGGTCGTGTTTGCCATTTCGATTTTAGTTGTCTGCAATCAGTCATCGATTGCTCGGGGCTCGTTGATCTTGTTAACGTCCCCAGGTAACTGCTCTCATGTGGGCAATCTTGTAACCAATGGCAGTTTTGAATCAGTTGGAGCCAATGGTCCTACCGGCGATGGCGTTGCCAATCAGGTGTTTTGGGCATCTGGCACCACACTTTCACCGTTTGGCGTGCCGCCCGGCTGGAGCACTTCAGGCAACGCGAATTCATACGCGGTGTGGGGCAATGATGCGGCTGGACCGCCTTACAGGCTGCGCGATTCAGATCCACTTCCTGATGGTAAATACGCGATGTATTTTGGCAATGGAGCGCATGTGACTACTAACCTGCCACCTAGTTTCCACTCAGATGGTCGAGTCACCTTTCCAGGGACTCCAACGTTCATTCAGCCGCCAAGTTTTACTACACCTGTGGAGCTATGGCAGCAGATTCCGACTGCATCCAATCCAGCGCCCAAATACTGCTTTAGTTTTTGGGCTTCCGGTGAATTTGTTCAACAAACGTCGGACCCACTGGGAATCTTCATGGGCATTTTCGGTTTACAAATAACCAATGTCTTACCGGGTGATCCGGTGATGTTTTTGACGGTTCCCAGTGCACCAGATTCCCCCATCGCAGGTTCTAAACGATACGACTTTGAATTCGTGCCGCTCAATACAAGTCAAGACGTCACGGTTAAGTTCATCAATTACGGTCATTTCGACCTAACATCGTGGGGCCGAGGCCCCACGACAGAGTTGACTATCGATGATGTGATGATCAACGGTGTTCCAGAACCTAGCTCGTTGCTGATGGTTTTGGCTAGCAGCATTGTCCTGAGCCTCATGCGTCGTCGTAGCTTCTGATTGGATTTCCCGGAAGTTCCGAGTACGAACACAAAAATGCCGTCGATTCACGTTTTGTGGTTTTTGAAACACCGGCGGTTAGCAAAAAGTTTCTAAAAATCCGTCCCTATGGACCGGACTGCCTAATGCAGTACATCCTCGCAGCAGTGCGAATCAGCAGACGATCTCCTACAATCGCTGGTGTTGCCATTCCCATGTCGTCTTCGGCCAATGTATTTGTGTGCAGCAACTCGAACTGGTCACCGGCCTTTACAACAAAGGTAACTCCGTCTTCATTCAAGCAAAACACTCTACCGTTATAGGCCCAAGGCGACGAAGTGAATGAGCGGCCGTTGGGTAATCGCTGCTTGCCATAGAGTTCCTGTCCGGTCGCCGCATCGTAACCCGCCATGAACCCCTGGTCATGCAACACGTACAACCGCCCGTCGTAGACCAGAGTACTGGGGTTGTAGGGTGCCGCCTTGCGCTGCACCCAAGCGACGTACTGATTGCTCGATTGGTCTGCTTCTACAGTGATATCACCTGAGGCACCGGGTCGAATCGCATAGATTGGCTTACTCTTGTCCATCACATATCCTGAACTGATATACAACAGGTCATTGACTGCATAAGGAGTAGCTATCGTGATGCTGGACATTCCCTCAAGTGTCCACAAAACATTGCCCTGCAGGTCGTAAGAGCGCACCTGGCCGGTGCCTGCGGTTACAATTTCGGTGCGCTGATCGTTCTGCCAGACAAAAGGACTTGACCAGTTGCTTTTTTCGTCTCGTGGCTTACGCCAGATCTCTGTCCCATTCTTAGCATCCAGAGCCAGCAGATAAGATTCTTCGTCGTTGTCGTTGCACAAATACAGTCGTCCATCGTGCAGCACTGGCGATGCAGCCGGCCCCCAACCGAATCGAGTCTTATACGCCTTCAGATCTCGGCGCCATAGTTCATTACCTTCCAGATCAAAGCAGTAAATACCCAAATTGCCGAAGCAAAAATAGACTCGATCACCATCGGTCACTGCCGTTTCGGAAGCAAAACTATTCTTAATGTGCATTGATGAAGCAGGAACACCTTCGTGAACCTGCTGTTCCCACAACACTTCTCCTGAATCAAGGGCCAAGCATATCACTTTCCACTGGTGAACCGACTCGGGTGGCTTCAGTCGCTCGCCGCCAAAGTACAAGCCCTTTTTGGCCTCTTCGGTTTCGCCCGTATTGATCACAGTTGTCAAGAAGATCTTTTGCCCCCAAACTACGGGCGACGACCAACCTCGTCCTGCGATATCTCGTTTCCAAGCCACATTTTCGGTAGTCGACCAGCGATCGGGCAACGTTGGGTCTTCTGCGATACCACGTGATCCAGGACCACGAAATCCAGGCCACTGATTGTCAACCGCCCACAATGGGGCACACAGGCACAACTGACATAACACAGCCAGAAACCAATTTTTACATTTAGAAACAACCATCATCGCTCTCCAGTCGAAAACAGGTCCGATATTCATAGCCGCAGACGCATTATATCTAATGCTGAGAATCCGAACCAGCTTGACACGCCCGAACATGACTTAGGTAGTCGGACTACTTGATTTTCTTGACTAGATCACCTATCAATGCAGCCTTCAGACAAGCAACAAGGTTTGCACAGGGAGCAAGTTGTTGAGTTCCTCCAATCAAGGTCAACACGATTTATCGGCCTCGTCCGGCTCGCATACGATTTTCCAGTACGCTTGGTTGATCGTCGTGTTGCTGGTGCCCGTGGCGCTGCTGAACTATCTGGACCGCCAGATGCTGGCGACGATGAAATCGTCGATGGTTGGAGATATCCCCAGTATTGCTAACAAGGCGGACTGGGGCATGGTGCTAGCCTGCTTTAAATGGACCTATGCACTGCTGAGCCCATTAGGTGGCCTGGTGGCTGATCGCATGAGCAAACGCTGGGTGATCGGATTGAGTCTTTTGGTTTGGTCTGCCGTGACTTGGTGGACGGGACACGTAACTACTTTTAACGAACTGATCTTGGCTCGCGGGCTGATGGGTGTCAGCGAAGCGTTCTACATCCCAACTGCATTAGCTTTGATTGCGGAATACCATCAAGGTTTTTCGCGGTCCCGCGCCGTGGGCATACATCAAACTGGGATTTACGCAGGGCAGATACTGGGTGGATTTGCTGGTTATGTCGCCGATTCGCCTGACTACGGTTGGCGTTGGGCCTTTACGACATGTGGTATGATTGGTGTCATCTACGCTCTGCCAATGTTGGCGATGCTGCGAGATCCGGTTAAACCTCAAATTGCCTATGATGCCAACCCGGCAGGGACCGCTCCTCAGGGTGTTCTACGCGGGCTGCTGGGCAATCGAAACTTTGTGCTGTTGGTACTTTACTTCACGTTGCCGGCTATCGCGGGCTGGGTGGTGCGAGACTGGATGCCTGACATTCTTAAAGAGAAGTTCGACTTGGGGCAAGGCAAGGCAGGAGTCAGTGCAATTCTGTACGTGCAGCTTGCGTCGATAGCAGGAGTGCTGATCGGTGGTACGTTGGCCGATCACTGGATGCGACGGTCCGTACGAGGCAGAATCTACACCAGCGCTATCGGAATGTCGCTGTTTTTACCTGCTCTTTTCAGCGTGGGCAACGCAAGCACCTTGAATATTGCCATTGCGGGATTGATTCTGTTTGGTTTGGGTTGGGGATTTTTCGACTGCAATAATATGCCGATTCTGTGCCAGATCATCCGGCCCGAGTGGCGGGCCACGGGGTATGGGGTCATGAATTTGGTCAGCATTTCGTGCGGTGGTTTTGGAGATTGGGCCTTTGGTGCGCTACGCGATTGCCATGTACCGCTGAACGTCATCTTCGGAGCCTTCGCCGGTGTGGCTCTGTTATCTGTCTTTATCGTTCTGTTGATCAAGTTTGATTCCGCCGAATCACCGCAGGAACGAACGGAAGGTCATTAGACTGCTTTCCAAATGTCGTTCAGCAGTGCCCATTTTTCGGAACTAGTTGGGCCGGAGATGCGTTTAATCTACAGATTGGGATGCTTTTTTCTGATCGCTGCTGTAAAAATAGGTCTTGGGCCGAGCGGGTCGCCGTTTCTGGTCGGTTCAGTTTGACAAAGGAGTAATGGACATCATGATGCGAACCATTTGGATCTTGGCCTTTATCACCGGATGGCTATGGATGACGAAACCTGGACAAGCAGAACAAACTGCGATTTCTGATGACCCACTTTGGAAGGCGGTTACCGAGGCATTGGGACAAGGCCAGCCGAAAACGGCGCTGGAACGGCTGGAGCCTATCGCTGCTCGCGCCCAAAAGAATGATGACGCTGCCGAAAAGATCCGCGTGCTGGCTACCAAAATCCGTTTGGAAGTAGCCACCAGTGAATCGACTCCCGATGCCCATCTGAAAAAGATGCGAGCCGCCATAGACGCCGCCGAACCCGCTTTGCAACCAGTCCTTGAGGCCATTCAGGCCAGTTGGATGTGGGAGTTCTTTCAGCAGCATCGCTGGCAATTTGCTGGTCGCACGGCCGTCGCAGAAGCTTCACCACCGGCCGACGACGCACGGCCCCCTGCTCTGCCCGGTCCAGACGACGATCTGCTCACCTGGGACTTGCCTCGCATCCTGCAAGCGGTTGATGGTCAGTTCTCGCGTTCGCTGCGTGCTGCCGAACAGCTTAAGCAGGTGCCCATCGAACGATATAAGAAAGTGCTGGCGATGGGCACGGTGCCAGTGATCTATCGCCCCACGATGTACGACATTTTGGTCCATCACGCGCTGCAGTTCTACACGACTGCCGAGCAAGCCGGTTCGCGATCTGCCTATGCGTATGACCTACTGGCCGATAGCCCCGTATTTTCATCGGCAGAAGACTTCCTGGCCTGGCAGCCAGATTCGCCTGACAAGCGAGCGCCGTTGCTGGTGGCCGTACACTTGTATCAAGATCTGCTGAAATTCCACCAAGCAGATTCGGACCCCACTGCTAGACTGGACATCGATCTGGCTCGACTGGAGTTTGCGAACACCCATGCTGTCGGTCAAGAAAAGTTGCAGCGATTTGAAACTGGTTTGCGGCGATATCAACAAATCGCCAGCGATCACCCGTTATGGGCGCAAGCGCAAGGCCACTTGGCTCAGATTGCCTTGGATGCAGGCAACCCGACCATCGCTAGACAATTGGCTAGCCAAGCCGTTGATCGCTTTCCCGATTCTCCAGGTGGGATACGCTGTTACAACTTGATTCAGCAGATCGAAGCCCGAGAAGCTCAGATCACTACGGAGCGCATCTGGAACGATCCTTGGCCCAATATCGAAGTGCATTACCGAAATATAACCAAAGTCTATTTTCGATTGGTTCAGTTTGATTTTATTGAATTCGTTAAATCACAACGATGGTCTCCCGAATCGCTCGGCCAGCCGGAGCAGCGACAACTGCTGGCGGCTCGGCCTATAAGAACCTGGTCCAGCGACTTGCCAGTCACTCAGGACTTCAAGCGTCGCACTCACGAAGTGTCAGTCCCAACGGACCTACCGCCCGGAGCCTATGTGCTGCTTGCTAGCCATCGTGAAGACTTTGCAGATGCCGACAATCAATTGAGCCTAGCGGAAGTGTGGGTCAGCCGCATGGCCCTGGTCACGCGCATTCAGTCGGGTGACGGTAAATTGGCGGGGCTGGTGCTGGAAGCTCGAACGGGAACGCCAATTGCCAACGCACAAGTTCAGGGCTGGCAGCATGAGCCAGGAACTGGCAAGCGGACAGCTTTGCCGGCCGTGACTACGGATGCTGAAGGGCACTTTCAATTTACCGTCGATCAGCGAGGACCGGTATGGATCTTAGCCACGCATGGAAACGATCGCATCAGCTCGGCAAACATGCTCAGCAATTATTCTCAGCAACCTACAGCTCACACGACGCAGCAGACATTGTTTTTTACCGATCGATCCATCTATCGTCCCGGACAGACCATTCGATTTAAGGGCATCTGCTATTCTGTAAATCAAGATCAAGATTCATACCAAACCTTGGGCCGCCGATCGGTAGTGGTCGCGCTGCTGGACGCCAATCACCAGGAAGTCGAGCGATTGACGCTGGCTTGCAATGACCTAGGTAGCTTCAGTGGCAGCTTCACCGCACCGCGAGATCGCTTGACCGGCAGCATGATCGTACAAGTGATGGAAGGCCCGCCGGGACAGACATCGGTGCGCGTTGAGGAATACAAACGTCCGAAATTCGAAGTGGAACTATCGCCAGCTCTTGAGGCAGCCAAGTTGGGACAAAGCGTTGTGGTGCCCGGAAAAGCCACCGCTTATACCGGAGCCACTGTTCCGGGAGCCAAAGTCCAATGGCGAGTGGTTCGGCAGGTGCGATATCCGCGTTGGTGGTACTGGCGGATGTGGTGGTTACCGCCCGCCTCTAGCGACAGCCAGGAGATTGCCCAGGGACAGACCACCACCGACGACACAGGTCGGTTTCAGTTGGATTTTGTAGCCAAGCCCGATCCATCGGCCACGCCCGACTCACAAGCTACCTTCCACTATTCTGTCTATGCAGACGTGACCGATGGCACCGGCGAAACTCGATCTGCTGAGCAATCCGTAAGCGCTGGCTATGTCGCTCTGAGCGCTAACCTTTCGGCCCAGGAGTGGCAGACAGCCGACAAACAGGTAGTTCTAGCCGTTAATACAACCGATCTGGACGGACAGTCGCAATCGGCTGCAGGACAGGTGAAAATCCACGCATTGAAACAACCTGCGTCGGTCGCACGAGGTCATCTTGCCGGTGGGTGGCACAACCCGCAAGATCCCTGGTCTGAGAAAAAGCCTAGTGAAGATCCCAGCAACATCCACTCGTGGCCGCTGGGCGAAGTTGTCTTTGAGAAAGCGATTCGAACTGACGCCAACGGGCACGCTCAGCTTGAGGTAGAACTGGGCGCTGGAGTCTACCGAGCCGTGCTTGCTACCAAAGATCGATTTGGCCAGGAGGTCATGTCTGAATTGCCTGTCCAAGTTCTAGACGTGGCCGCACCAAAATACTCAGTACGATTGCCACAGCGGCTAAGCTTGGAGAAGTCGAGTATCGAACCTGATCAGACCCTGCGCGCTGTATGGGGCAGCGGCTACGACACGGCTCGGGCGCTAGTAGAAGTAGAACATCGTGGCAAGATCATCCAGCGCTATTGGACTGATCCTGGCCGCACTCAGTCGTTGATCGAATTGCCGATCACCCAGCAGATGCGCGGTGGGGTGACACTGCACGTGACCTTTGTCAGTCACAACAGGGCTTATCTTGAATCGCGTAGAATCGATGTCCCATGGAGCAACAAGGAACTGAAGATCACTTGGGAGCGATTTGTCTCGAAGCTTGGTCCGGCACAAAAGGAGACCTGGACAGCGGTCATTCAAGGCCGCGATGCACAGCGAGCGGCAGCCGAGATGGTCGCTACCCTGTATGACGCGTCATTGGATGTCTTTGCTCCGCACCACTGGATTTCGGGCTTCGGAGTCTTTCGGCAGGATTACTCGCAATATTCCCGCGATTTTGCCAATGTGCCCAAGAATTTGCAAGTTTTTCAGCAGCACTGGACCATGGACCAACGCGGCATCGATTGGCGATACCCCATGTTGGACGTGCATGGCCTGACCTTTGGAATGTTGGGCGGTGGTTTCGGCGGAAACTTCTATTTTAGGCGTGGCCAAAGAATGTTTGCCACTCCCATGATGGCCATGGAAGCTGCAGCAACTCCGGACAGTGCGGCCATGCCAGAAGGCGAGATGATGCAAAAATCGGCAGCGGGCAGGTCTGGTGTCGCACTGGCCGCCGATGGTGAAGCCGCTCAGGCTACAGTCGGAACAACTGGTGATTCTGGCGGTGGCTCTCCAACAACGACTCCGCCTCCAATCAGCCTGGCCGGCATTCCTGCTCGTACAAACTTAAACGAAACAGCCTTCTTCTTTCCGCATCTGATCTCCAGTTCTGATGGTCTGGTCAAACTGGAATTCACCATGCCTGAAGCGCTGACCCGCTGGCGATTCCTGGGTTTTGCTCATGATCAGCAACTTCGCGGTGGACTGCTGAGCGATGAAGTGGTGACCAGTAAAGACCTGATGATCCAGCCTAACCCTCCGCGATTTCTACGCGAAGGGGATGAACTGGAAATGACCGTGAAAGTCACGAATCTTTCGGTGACGCGGCAGACCGGTCAAGCTGCGCTTAATTTTCTAGACCCACAGACAAACCAATCACTCGATGACCAGTTATCCAATTCGACTGGTCAGCAGCCGTTTGATATTCCGGCCGGCGGCACTCAGGCGCTGTCTTGGCGCATCCGCGTCCCTGATGGGATTCATCTGTTGACCTATCGCACTGTGGCCTCTACTGGCCGATTGAGCGATGGGGAGGTAGGCTATCTGCCGGTCTTGTCTAGGCGCATTTTGGTGACGGAGTCTTTACCGCTGCCTATTCGTGGTCAGCAGACCAAGCAGTTTCACTTTCAGCGTCTGATCGACTTTGGCAAGTCTTCGACTCTCCAGCATCAATCGTTAACTGTTCAGATGGCATCCAACCCGGCCTGGTATGCGGTGATGTCGTTGCCGTACTTGATGGAGTATCCGCATCAATGCAGTGAGCAACTGTTCAATCGCCTGTACGCCAACTCTTTAGCAGGGCACATCGCTGCCAGTGATCCAAAAATCGAGCGAGTGTTCCAGCAATGGCGTGGCACAGACGCTCTAGACAGCCCCATGCAAAAGAATCAAGAGATTAAGTCGGCAGTTCTCGAGGAATCGCCATGGGTTCGTCAGGCGCAAACCGAAAGTCAATCGCGAAGAAACGTTGGGATTCTGTTTGATCAAAATCGGCTTCGCGACGAAACCTCTCGAGCGCTGACTGAATTGGCTCAGCGGCAATTAGGCGACGGTCGCTGGGCATGGTTTCCTGATGGACCGCCCAGCGATTATATCACGCTGTACATCACAACTGGTTTTGGCCGTCTGCGACATTTGGGAGTTGCCATCGATCCCGCCGCGGCCATCCGTTCGCTAGCCGCGCTGGACAATTGGATGGCCCAGCAACATCAATTGGCTTTGGAGGCAATGCGAAAGCACAAAGACAGTCCCTCAAAATCAGGTAACGGGCTGAATGAAAAGCCACCTGAGAATTTTTTAAGCCACACGATGGCCATGTATCTTTATGGTCGCAGTTTTTTCTTGCCAGAGCATCCGATTGGCACCGAACATCAGTCGGCTCTTCAGTTCTGGCTCGACCAGGCCAAAAAACATTGGTTGCAACTCGGCAGTCTGCAATCTCAGGCGCATCTAGCCCTTGCCCTGCATCGATTCGATCAGCGTGACAGCGCCAGAAGAATTATGGTCTCACTGAAAGAACGTTCGCTGACCAACGAAGAAATGGGAACGTACTGGGCGACGGCAGAGCAATTTTACTGGTGGTATCACGCGCCCATCGAGTCCCAAGCAGCGCTGATCGAAGCGTTTGACGAAGTGGCTGGCGACGCTCAGATGGTCGAGGATTGCAAGGTTTGGCTACTGAAACAGAAACAGACTCAGGACTGGAAAACCACCAAGGCAACGGCTGATGCTGTTTACGCCTTACTGCTGCGCGGCACCAATCTGCTAGCTTCGGATCAATTGGTGGAGGTCCAATTAGGTCAGTCGGTGGTTAAACCTGACAAGGTCGAGGCCGGGACTGGCTATTATCAGCAGCGGCGATTGGGATTAGAAGTCACCCCCGATTCGGGCGAAATTCGCGTGACCAAGCGTGATAGAGGTGTCGCTTGGGGAAGTGTGCATTGGCAGTATTTCCAGGATATCGATCAGATCACTTCTCACACAAATAATCCACTTCAGATCACCAAGGAACTGTACGTCAAACGCAATACAGACCGTGGCCCCGAACTGCAGCCAGTGGGGCAAGCTGGTCAAGCAGCAGCCGTTCAGGTTGGTGATGAACTGGTCGTGAGATTGGTGCTAAAGGTGGATCGCGATCTGGAATATGTACACCTGCGCGACCATCGAGGAAGTGGTACCGAACCGGTCAACGTGCTGTCGGGATATCGCTACCAGGACGGATTGGGATACTATGAATCCACACGAGACACAGCCAGTCACTTCTTTATCGATTACTTGAGACGTGGCACATACGTGTTCGAGTATTCCGCGCGAGTGCAACTGGCAGGCAGCTATTCAACCGGCATGGCTAATGTGCAGTGCATGTACGCTCCGGAATTCAACAGCCACAGTCAGAGCATTCGATTGGAGGTCGCTGGTCAGTAGTCTCATGAGACCTCCGATTTGGCTGAGGCCGATGGTAATGGCACTCGGGCAAGCCCCGCTTCGCCGGCTTTGAGGGAGAGGGATAGGGTGAGGGGGCCGATTCATAGTATTTTTCGACACTTCCTGCTGAATGCTACCATCGATCTTGCACGCCTCGTGATGAACCATAAATTCTTCTGAGGAATTTCACGCGAAGGCGCAAAGCTCGCAGAGAGTCGACAGGTTCGGGCTTGGTGAGCTCAGCGTCTTTGCGAGAACAGCTGCTTTCCGCAAGTTTTACTCTTTAGTTGGTGATGAACAAATCCAATATTTGGCGGCCATTGACGAGAAGTGTCGTATATTCAGAGTTTTTCGTGCTAGAAATTTCTTTAATGACGCTGGGTGTGGTGAATTGGGGATTCAGACAGGAACTATGGCATGTTGACGGGGCTCGCTTGTTTTAGATGGTGGTGGTCGTTTTGTCTGTTGTTGATCGCTGTATCAGCCCAACCAAGCTGGCTTAGTGCACAGCAGCCAAATTTGGATGCTCAGTTTCAGTGGCAAGAAGCTGAAACGCTTCACACTGGGATTGAACATCTAACGATCAAGTTGACTGAGCCAAGGCGCATGGTTATCCACTGCGTTCGCGTCGATACAACAACACCGAATCTGACCTACCACACCACAGGTCGCATCACTCAGTGGCGATCTGGCGAAAAGGAGACTCGCCGACAAACCGTTCGCGACTTCATACGGGATGCTCGAGCGAGAGGAGTGCCGGTTGTCGTAGCCATCAATGGCGATTCCTTTTCACCTTGGCCAGCCCCTTACGCGGCACAGGATCCCACTGACCTGAATGGCTTGGCGGTATCGGAAGGAACGCTGGTATCACCTGCCGTTGGGACCCCATCGCTGATCATTACAAAGGATGGAAGTTTACGGATCGACAAACTGACAGAAGATGCGGATCTATCGAATATCCAACTGGCAATCAGCGGATTTGCGTTATGCCTGAGCCAAGGTCAGGCGCAGCCCAGCGGACGTGATTTGCACCCGCGTACCGGTTTCGGCCTGAGTCAAGATGGTACGCAGTTATTTCTGATGACCATCGATGGGCGTCAGCCGGAAAGTCGCGGAGCCACCGTGCCCGAACTGGGGCATTTACTGCTGAAGGCTGGGGCCTTTACCGGAATCAATATGGACGGTGGAGGATCGACCACTTTGGCGGTTTGGCGGCAATCTCCGGAAGAAGACCAGCCATGCAAGTTGCTGAACCTGCCCGTCGGCTCCGGTAAGAGTTATACTGATGGGGCAGAGCCGTTGAGCCCTACCGAGCGAGCCAACGGCAACAATTTTGGAATTGCAGTCCCTTAGGTTCGACGGTCAAGCGAGATTATCTTGGAAGTACGGCGTTCTGGTCGCAGTCGTGACGCGATTTTTTTGCTGATCATGGGAGGGTTGTCATCCAGTTTTGTGCTTCTGATCGCTTTGATGCTACTAGCCAACATCTGGTTTGTATCGCTAGAAGACTTTCGCGATGTGCTACTGAAGCCAGAGATACGAGCATCGCTTCAGTTGACCTTGCTATCGTGCACTGTGTCTGCCATCTGGTCCTTGTGGGTCGCGGTTCCACTATCTTACTTGCTGTCGCGATATCGCTTTACCGGTAGGTGGCTGATCGATGCACTGGTGGATATCCCAATCGTGTTACCGCCGCTGGTTCTGGGGCTGAGCCTGCTAATTCTGTTTCACTTGAAAATCGGACAATGGCAGCTAGATGCTTGGCTGCGTGAAACGCTTGGGATACAGATCGTTTACCGCTGGCCTGCCGTCGTACTAGCCCAGTTTGCTGTCTCCTGTGCCTTTGCCATCCGTACGATGCGAGTCACCTTTGATCAGATCAACCCACGAGCTGAAGAGGTCGCGCGGACCCTGGGTTGCACTAGGGCGCAGGCTTTTGTCAAAGTTGCTTTACCGCAAAGCTGGCGTGGCATGATCACTGCAGGCACCATAGCCTGGTCGCGGGCCTTGGGTGAATTTGGCCCCATCATGGTATTCGCAGGCACCACTCGAATGAAAACCGAGGTTCTATCGACATCCGTGTTCTTGGAGCTGAGCGTGGGTGAGCTGAATGCGGCGGTAGCCATTTCGTTGATCATGGTCGCAATGGCCAGCGTAGTCCTGGTCGTATTACGCTGGACAGGAGTCGATCGCTGACATGATTGAACTCGACAAAGTGCATGTTCGAGCCGGAAACTTTCAACTGCGTGACGTAACCTTGCGAGTAGAAGCGGGACAGTACGTGGCTTTGATGGGACGTACCGGTTGTGGCAAGACAACTTTGCTTGAGGCGATTTGCGGACTACGGCCCATCCACCATGGACGCATCATCGTGGGCGATGTCGATGTGACGCTGGCTTCACCCGCCGACCGCTGCTTGGGATATGTCCCGCAAGACCTGGCTTTGTTTCCTACCCTAACCGTCAACGAGCATCTGGAATTTGCGCTGCACCTGCGTCGTCGTCCAAGCGCACAGATCGCTCAACGGACAGCAGAATTGGCTCAGCAGTTATTAATTGTTCACTTGCTCAGTCGTTATCCGGCCGGTCTGAGCGGCGGCGAAGCGCAGCGAGTCGCACTAGGCCGCGCGCTCTCGTTTCGACCATCGGTACTTCTGCTCGATGAACCGCTCAGCGCACTAGACGAGCAGACACGCGAAGAGCTGATCGAGCTGTTGCAAGAACTCAAACAATCCCGCAGCGTAACCATCCTGCACATCACTCACAGCCGCTCCGAAGCAGACCGTCTGGCCGATCGCGTGTTGCAGCTACAAGATTGCTACAAGGTTACTTGATCAACAAAGGACGATCGCAAAGTGGCGTTCGGCACGGAGATCGTTAGGCTGGTGGTATCAACGGCGGGATGAGTTGATGTCAAAAGGTGGTTCGAGGGGTCGTCAAAGGGTGGCTGGGGTTGAATGGCCATCTAGTGAGTTGAGGGGTAAGTGAAGTTAAGCTGGCCTTCCGACCCCTAATGCAATCAATGAACATCGAATCTGGACCCGAGCGAGTGAGGCACCACCTTCTTGTGCATCTCGGCCTACTTCATCGCCCCGGAAACGCTTGAGTAATCACTGACTCATGATTCCGCGTGAAACACGCTCGATGTCTGTGACCGATCTTGAAATCGATACCTTCGTTCCCTTAGTTTGCTCCTGTTCCAGTATTGGCATCTTATCTGACCGCCACTTACCGAGTCGAAACAGTTGAAGAAAGCTTCTATAGAAGCAAACCAAGGCAACCAAGAAGGAGCGAAAGTCGCATAATAAGGCAACGCTATGACGCTATATGAATTCGCGTATGGCTGGATGATCGATTGAACCTTTGTTAAACCAAGCATCCAACAATCCTCTCAGTCGCTCGAAAACCAAGTCCACTTCGGCACTGAGGCACAAAAATAGTTGTCAAGCCTGATCGACATCTGATACAATGATCACCTTGCTGCCGGCTAGATTACAATACGTTCTACGATACGACTGCAACGACACTATGAAGACCCAGTACTACACAGCAACGAGTCTTGACGGTTTCATTGCAACCGAAGATGACTCGTTAGATTGGTTGTTCTCTCTAGGCGATGTCAACGACACGAGTTACCCGTCATTTATTGCAGATGTGGCTGCGCTTGTCATGGGTTCATCCACTTATGAGTGGATGCTTCGACACGCGGTAACGACCAAGAACCAGATGGGAAGCGAGTGGCCATTCTATCAACCCACCTGGGTTTTCTCGTCGCGAACGTTGTCTCCGGCACCGAGTACTAACATTAAATTTGTCAATGGCGACGTGCGACCAGTGCATGACGCGATGAAAAAGGCCGCCGGATCCGGCAACATCTGGATTGTCGGTGGGGGCGATCTTGCTGGACAGTTCTTCGATGCGGGCCTACTCAACGAAGTAATCGTGCAGGTTGGCTCCGTGACACTGGGACATGGCAAACCGCTGTTTCCACGGCGGATTACTAAGCCGTTCCGATTTTTGTCAGTTAGGCAGTTTGGTGCTGGCTTTGCTGAACTAAGGTACCAGGTTCCGGACAGCCTACGGATGGTAACTGACAGAACGCCAGAAGAGTTGAAGTCTTAGATGTTGCGATGCCAGTTTGATTTGTTGCTTTGGTAGCTGCGTTTGACGTGACATGTAAAGTAAAGTTTAGCTCGTTCAAGCGTCGGAATTCTGGCAGGCAGCCCAAGTTGCGGCCATCATGATGGCTGCTGTCTCGATGCGCAGAATGCGCTGTCCCAGTGAAACCTGCTGCCATCCTTTCTCTTTCAACCACTGGCACTCTTCCTCAGTAAATCCACCTTCTGGACCAATCATCATTTTCGTTGGTGGCAAGTGTTCCTCGTGCGCGCTTTGTCTGAGCGCTTGATATAGGGACTCAGTGGCGCTATATGGATGTGCAAACAGCTTCAATTCGTTCAACTTCCCAAGGCGACTATCTTCTACTTGAAATGTTGCGGCCGTTGGATGCGTTGAGGCCAAGGGTTGTACCGTTGCCGATTTTTTTGTGGCGTCAGAACGGAAAATTCTAGTTTCTGAAGGAACAATCGTCGGAAGCTGATCGATGGTCGTCAGTTCAGCCGGCGACTGAATGTGCATAAGGTGGTTGCGACCACATTGTTTACTGGCTTCGACAACTGTTCGCCGCAGCCGCTGGGTTGCCTGCTGTGTTGGCTGAGCTACTGAGCGCTGGCATGATAGCGGTGTTAGGCTGTGAACGCCTATCTGCACCAGTGTTTCCACGAGCGTCTTTTGCCGGTCGCCTTTGGGAAGGGACACGATCATCTGTAGGCATCCAGGCAGCTCGCGCGAGATGGACTCCCGCATTTCGATTTGCAACTCTAGCCATGATCGACCTGTCGAGACGATATTGCAATCGGCCTCCTGCCCCTGACCATCAAACAATCGCACCTTTTCACCGACTCTCAGTCGCAAGACCTGGACTGCGTGCCGTGCATCTTGATCGTCCAATCGGACTACTCCGCTGGCAGGAAGATTCGGCAGGAAAAATCGTGACATGGCCATTGATGGTCCCTCTGAATAAAACGAACTGCCTGCCTCTGACCCTATTTTTCAATCGACAAGTACCGTGGTTCGGGATAGACCGCTGACTTTAGTTTGCATGCAAGGCGCTGGATTTAGCAGACGATCCGATCGAAGCTAGCATTGTGGTCCGCGTTGCTGTATTGTCGTGTTTTGACGATTGTACTCAAGTTTTCGATTGGCGCGATCCGATGCTCTGACGATGTGAAAAGGTCTTATGAATCGCACATGGAAAAAAGTTTCCTGAGGATTGATTTTTCGTAGCAGGGGCGCTATTGTGACTTACTGGCGATATTGGCGATTAAATTCAGCTCCTTTTTCGAGCGATTACCGGCAACCGGTTTTTATGGGGGCAACGGTAGAAGAGGCGGTTGCTAGGATCGAATTCTTAGTCAACAATCGCCGCAGCGTTGGTTCACTGATTGGCCCCAGTGGGGTCGGCAAATCGACAGTGCTGCGCCATTGTCACAATCATCCGCCCGTGTGTGCGGAAGTTCCCAATTTGCAAATTCTGCGAGTATCGATGATGGGTCTGCAGGCCGGCGAGCTAGTGCATCGTTTGGCGGGTTGGCTGAGCGGCGGACTGCGAGCAGACGACTACTGGGCTGACTGGAAATCGGTGTGCGATTATTTTCGGGCAGCTCAGCGTGAAGACTTACACACGGTGCTGCTGATCGACGACACGGAAAGCTGCAATGCGGCCGCCGAGGCCGACCTGTGTCGGCTTCTGTCGATGAATTTTCCGCTGACGGTCATTTTTTCAGTTGAAACGCAACTTGCCAGCGCGGTCAGTCGATCACTGATCGATCGGGTGGAACTTCAGGTCGAATTACCGCCATGGGATTACTCGCAGACGACCGATTACCTGATGTGGGTTGGCCGACACCTGGGTCGTAGCGAACCCATTTTTAGCGAATCAGCCGTACAGCGAATCTATCAGCTAAGCGGCGGAATTGTTCGACGCATCTCGCAACTGTCGGATTTGGCTTTGGTTGCCGCCGCGGTATCACAGTCCAACTATGTGGACGCCGGCTGCATCGATCAGGTCGCTTGGGAGCTGCCCAAGTCCTTTTCTGCGGCTTGATCGCGGCTGACGGCCCCGCTTGTGCCACCTTGCAGAACCTTCCAGCGGCAGCCAAAAGAACAGCGGGAAGGCCGACACAGTCCAGCCTTCCCGCCACAAAATTGAACATTTCAAGAGCAACGATCGCTAATTAGTCGCGACCACCTCGGCCACGGCCGCTGCCACCTCGGCCACGACCGCCACCACCACTTCCGCCGCCACCACCACCGCGACGACCTCGGTCACGATCACCGTATCGGTCGCCACCACGATCTCGACCGCGATCGCCTCTGTCCCCGCGATCACTACGCTCGGCGCGTTCCACTCTTTCTTCACCCTCGCCAGGCCCTTCGGCACTAGCAAATTCATCAGGCAAACCCAACTCTTCCAGGGCTCGACGTCGGCTCAGCTTAACTCGATCTTGATCATCGATGTCTATTACGATCACCTTCATCGGATCGCCTACCTGACAGATATCTTCTACGCTGGACACGTATCCGCTAGACAGTTCACTGATATGCACCAGTCCATCGCGGCCCGGCAGAATTTCTACGAAAGCACCAAAGTCGCGAATGCTGCTGACGGTTCCATCGTATATCTTGCCGATTTGAGCGGTCGCGGTACAGGCTTCCACGCGACTCATCGCGGCCTTAGCTCCATCCGCGTTGACTGCGGCCACAATGACAGTTCCATCATCATCCACATCAATGGTGGCTCCCGTCTGTTCCTGGATGGCGCGGATGTTCTTTCCGCCAGGACCAATCAACAAGCCGATCTTGTCAGGATCGATCGTGGTGCGAAGCAATCGCGGCGCGTATCGACTTAGTTCGGTACGTGGTCGAGGAATAGCCGTCAGCATCTTGCGCAGGATTTCCAAACGAGCTTCGCGAGCCTGTTTGAGCGTAGCACGTATGATCTCTTCGCTGATGCCATCGATCTTCAGATCCAATTGGATGCCGGTGATACCCTCTGGAGTTCCCGCAACCTTAAAATCCATGTCGCCGAAATGATCTTCATCACCGATAATGTCGGTCAGCAAGACCCAGCGATTCTGCTCTTTGACCAATCCAATGCTGATCCCTGCCACAGGATTACCCAGTGGCACACCGGCAGCCATCAAACCCAACGTCGCGCCACACACACTGGCCATCGAAGACGATCCATTGGATTCAAGAATATCGCTGATCACGCGAATCGTGTAAGGAAAATCTTCAGGGTCGGGCAGAACAGGAGCCACCGATCGTTCGGCCAAGGCACCGTGACCAATCTCTCGGCGACCAGGCCCACGAATCGGACGGCACTCGCCAACAGAGAAAGATGGGAAGTTGTAGTCCAGCATAAACTTCTTGCTGTACTCCTCTACTAATCCGTCCACTCGCTGTTCATCGCGACTGGTACCCAGCGCTACGGTGACCAGCGACTGCGTTTCCCCGCGCTGAAAAACCGCCGAACCATGAGTGCGTGGCAATACGTCGGTTTCGCATTCGATATTTCTCAGACTCGTATGATCACGTCCGTCAGGCCGTGTACCACCCAAAATGAGCTCGCGGACAATACACTGTTCTAGGTCGTGCCAAGCGGTATTGAAATCGCCTGCGCTGACAGCATCTGCGGCGGCAGGATCGGGAATGATCGCAGCTTGAGCTTCGGCTTTCACAGCGGCCACAGCTTCGGCACGAGCCAACTTGCCGTCAGTTGTCTTGGCCGCTCGATAGCGATCACCAAACTGGCTTGTCAATCGAGCCAACAAGCCGTTGTCTGGAGCGGGCACAAATTCCTTCTTCTCAGGCTTCACTCGGCTGACCAGTTCGTTAATTAGCCCGATAACTTCACGTGCTATACCGTGAGCATATTGAATGGCTTCAGCCATTTCGCTTTCGGGCATCTCCTGAGCGAAACCTTCGATCATCAGGATCGATTGATCGTTAGCCGAAATGATCAGATCCAATTCGCTCTCTTCCAACTGCTCGATGGTTGGAAACGGGACCAACTGACCGTCGATCTTGCCGACTCGCACCGAGGCCAGCGGGCCTTGGAATGGCAAGCTGCTGATCGAAAGTGCTGCGCTGGCGCCGTTCATCGCAAGAACGTCGGCGTCGTTCTGGATATCGCTGCTGATAACGATCGCTTGAATCTGTACTTCGTCACAAAAGCCTTTAGGGAACAACGGACGAATGGGACGGTCCATCAATCGGCTGGTTAACGTTTCCTTAGTGGTCGGTCGTCCCTCGCGCTTCAAGAAACCGCCGGGAAATTTGCCCGCTGCGGCCAGCCGCTCGCGATAATCACACGTCAATGGAAAAAAATCTGTGCCCGGTCGTGAGGGCCCTGACGCAACTGCGCTCAGAACAATGGTATCGCCATACTGAGTCAGCACGGCACCTGCCGCCTGCTTGGCCAATTGTCCTGTTTCGAAGGATAATACCTGACTTCCGATCTGCTTTTCTACTCGAATCTTCACTATTTCTGTTCCTATATACTCTTCTAAACTTACACCTTATTACACACCCATTCACATTTCAATTTTGTCTACAACAACTCGGTAACTCGGCAGCCTTTAAGTAGCCATTCCGCAGGCTGAAGAAATGCCGACGCGAAAAGATCCTGACATTAGACACACCGAAAGCCGCCTGAGCTGCCCCGTTACTTTCGGCCTCCTTTAATGAAATTACGAGAACTCACGGCTACCGCTAGATCGGTAGATCCCACTTAAGAAAATACTCAGGCTCGGGGGGGCCGACGTACAGTCTGACGGCACGGCCCGTGTTAATCGAGCGAGCTGGTTCGCGCAGAACTCACCAAAGATCTACTTGCGAATACCCAAGCGGGCCAGCAAATCGAGATACTGCTGCGGGTCGTGTCGTCGGACATAGTCCAACAATCCCCGGCGTCGACTGACCATGGTCAACAAACCGCGGCGACTTGCGTAATCCTTCTTGTTGGTGCGCATGTGCTCTGTCACGTGATTGATGCGCTTGGTTAGAAGTGCAATCTGGACGGAGGATGATCCCGTGTCGTCTTGAGACTTCTTGAATTCGGAAATCGCTTGCTGTTTCAGTTCTTTAATGGTGGTCATCGGGTTAAAGGCAGGTTCTGCTGTTAATTGGCTTACTTTCTGTGTATCCTAAATGAGACAGGTTCCAGATAGTACAGCATTTGGCAAATCTCGCAACCTCATTTGACATGACAATTCAACTCACTTGGAAAACTAGCCCCAGACTGGCTGCAATTCACCTAGCCTATTGCGGCTGGAAGTATCCACAGTCCGTGCTGTGGTCGGACTCGGAGCAGGAACAACTAGCATCCTCACTATGGGGGGAATGTAAAAATCTCCCCGTCGATCCTATGCGCATTTGGGACTGGCTTTTCCAGCTTACTCCAGACGCCCAGTCTAGCGGCGAGCTGGTCGAAAGGCTTTGCGTAAGATGCCTAGCGCACAACGAAAGAACGCCCCAGTTGCACAGCCGAATCAGGGCCGGAGTGCTGGATATCGAAAGGTTGCTGGGGATTCTGCATCCCAACTTCGAAGCGGTTATGAAACTGCGTCTTGGGCCGCTTAAGGAACAGTGGGAGGCCTACGGACCTGGCCTACTTTACCAAATCTCCCAAGTTGTCGGCGCTGAACTCTTGGTTGACTCAGCACAAGTCTACTTGGTAACACCGGTGATGGGCGGATTGGGATGGTCTCACCTGAATACGAACCGTTGCCACATTGAAGCGGTTCTAACCAACCAGCATCCACAGTTAAGCGAAGTGATGCGACTTGCCTGGCTGCTGGCTCAATTAGGTTTTGAACGCCCCATCTACAGCGAGCGGATTCATGCTGATCGGCTGCCAGAGGTAGCTGGGCTTTCGATGTTGCCGGCAACCTTATGGGCTGCCGAACAATTGGGCTTTGGGCAATTAACAGCAGGCTCGTTGCGAGAAGCTTTGGAGTTCTGGAAAATCAACACCACGGCTCGCAGTCCAGTTCAATTGGAGGCCCTGGCCCGGGTGTTGCTTGTTTGGTGGGAAACATTTACGTCGGGCAAGGTCGATTGGTCCGTTGCGATAACCGGACTAGATCGCATGATCAGCATGGAAGGAGAATAAGGTGCTAGCCAAACAAATCATCGAAAAGAAACGCGATGGTGGGGAGCTAACGAGCGAAGAAATTCAGTTCATGGTACTGGGTGCCACCGGTGGGCAGATCAAGGACTATCAAGTTTCGGCCTGGCTGATGGCGATCCTATGTCGAGGCATGACCGAAGCTGAAACCGCTTGCCTAACTGAAGTAATGCTTGGCAGCGGCAGTCGACTGCAGCGCTGTAGCGACCGGCCTCGAGTCGATAAACACTCGACCGGCGGACTGGGAGATAAGACGTCTCTGATACTTGCACCTCTTTTGGCTTGTTTTGACTTGGATGTCCCCATGCTTAGCGGTCGCGGACTGGGCATCACCGGCGGCACGCTGGACAAGCTGGAGTCGTACGAGGGCTATCGCTGCGACTTACAGACCGAAGAAATCAATCGACAACTGCAAGAAATTGGCTGTGTCATCACGGGGACAACAAAAGACATCACACCAGCCGATCGCTATCTGTACGCTCTGCGAGACGTCACCGGAACAGTGCCGTCTGTGGCCTTGATCACCGGCAGCATCATGAGCAAGAAATTAGCGGAATCGCTAGATGCTCTGGTCTTGGACGTGAAATGGGGCTCGGGCGCTTTCATGCGATCCATCCAGCAGGCCCGGGAACTGGAGTCGAGCCTGATCCAGACTGGAACGCGAATGGGGGTGGTAACAACGTCACTGCTGACCGACATGAATCAACCCTTGGGCCGGATGGTAGGCAACGCCTGCGAAGTCAACGAATCGCTGGATGTACTGCGCGGCGGCGGACCCGAAGATGTTCGGGAATTGACGTTGGCCCTGGCTGCCGAATTGCTGGTATCAACGGGACGTGCCACATCGCAACAGCAGGCCCTGCCCCTTTTACAAAAGGCCCTGGATGACGGGCGAGTTCTAACCCGTTATCAATCCATGATCGAGGCTCAGGGAGGCAAGTTTCGCGAGCACCTGCCTCTTGCACGATCTCACACGCTTAAGGCCAGCCAAAGTGGTTGGTTAGCCACAATCGAAGGTAGCACCTTAGGGCATGCCATAGTTGCGATGGGGGGTGGCCGAAACCAGCAGTCTGACCCGGTTGATCAGCGGGTCGGATTCGAATTTATGGTGCGGGTGGGCGACCAAATTGAATCGGGCCAACCGCTGATGCGGGTATTTTATGATGGATCGAGCTCCCAGACCGAAACGTTAATTTGTCAGGCACAATCGGCTCTAACGATCGTCGACACGCCAACTAGTCCGCTGAAGCTGATTGCGAACCATTGACGAACCAGGACTGTCCGCTTAGATTATCGGCTAGAACATGGTGGGTGTAGCTCAGTTGGTAGAGCGCTGGATTGTGGCTCCAGTTGTCGTGGGTTCAACCCCCATCACTCACCCTTGAAAAGCCCAAGGAGAACGCTGGGTTCCCTTGGGTCTTTTCGTTTCTCCACCAATCGGATAGCGTTGAAGGCGCATCTCGGTTTTTTCAGGGCATCGACTCTAACGACTACCGTTTAATTCAATAACAGTCTTGCGAACGCCCCATAGTTCAGCGTGCGATTTTACCCCACGTTGTAAGCGTTTTCGCCGTGGTCAGCTAAGTCTAGGCCAGTAAGTTCTTGATCCGCGTTGACTCGCAGTCCAATGGTAGCCTCTAGTGCATAGAGCAAAATTAGTGAGACAACTGCCGACAGCGCAATGGTGTACAGCGCGGCTTGAACTTGAATCTTCAGTTGAGGAAGTATTTCGTATTCACCAAGACCGCCTGGGAAAACGTGCGAACCAAAGACGGCAACCAGGATCGTTCCGACAAATCCTCCCACACCGTGAACTCCAAATACGTCCAAGGAGTCGTCGTAACGGAATTTGGCTTTTAGTCTGGCCACAGCGTACCAGCAGGCGATCGCTGAAACGGCTCCGATGCAAACCGCTCCCAGCGGACCTACCTTGCCTGCAGCAGGTGTAATCGCCGCTAAACCGGCGATGGAACCTGTCGCGATTCCCAGCACGCTGGGCTTGCCGTTACGAATCCACTCGATGGCCATCCATACGACCGAAGCAGCACATGCTGACAAGTGCGTCACGACAACGGTCATGCCGGCCGCTCCATTGGCTGCAAGTTGGCTTCCACCATTAAAGCCAAACCAACCTACCCACAACATTCCCGCACCGACAACTGCAAATGGCAAATTGTGTGGCAAGATTGGCATCCTGGGAAACCCTTGTCGTGGCCCAACCACAATGGCAGCAACCAGCGCGGCTACGCCTGCTGTGATATGCACCACGATGCCACCAGCCAAATCGACGACACCTTCCAGCCCAAAAAAGTTCAAGCGATTCCACACCCCGTAACAACACGGTACGTAGACCAACAGACTCCATAACACACTGAAAATCAAGATGGCCGAGAACTTCATGCGTTCCGCAAACGCTCCAACGAACAGACCCGGAGTAATCAAGAAGAACATCATTTGATAAGCGAAATGCAAGATCAAAGGAATTGTCTTAGCATCGTCGCGCGACGGCGAATCGGCAGTCACACCTGTTAGGAATGCCAAGTCCAAGTTGCCATAGAATCCGGTGCTCCCCGAAAAAGACAACGAGTAGCCGACGGCAAACCACACCAAGCTCATCACTGCAGTCAGCGCATAGCACTGCATGAATAGTGACAAACTATTCTTGGCTCGAACCAAACCGGCATAAAATAAAGACAGTCCTGGAATCATCATGAACAGTACCAGAGCCGTCGAGACCAACAGCCAAGCCGTATCGCCCGAATCGACGGTTGAAGTCGACTCCTCACCAGCCCAAGCTACCGCAGGACACAGGGCTACCGCGACCGACAATTTAGAAAAGCGTTTTAGATTGAATAACATGATTCGTTTCTTCGATGAAGTTGCCCTAGCTATCAGTAATATTAATAGCTCCGTGATTTTAAGATACCACCAATCCACTTGCGACCCCCGCCGCTCATGCCGTCCTCGGAAACTTGCAGAATTATTCATGGCATCAGGGACGACTTCAGAAATCGTCCAAGCGACTGGCCAGTCGCTACAGATATGGGAAATCCTGTATTTAGATCGTACTATTTCGGGGTCTAAAACGATCCTGTGACATTACCTGTTAACCAGGACTTTGCCAGTGCTTGATCGCGTCGATGGGCCAGACCAGCATCAACACGTTGAGTGCTAGGCAATCTCGAATCGCAATTACCATGGCCAGTTCTACCGTTAAGAATAACGGGACAGTCCACCAGCCGATTCGTGCGGTGATGGCGTATCCCAATAGGCAGGCCATGACATCGACTACGGAATTGGCGATCGAGTCGCCAAAATAGTCCAGCGAAATAGTAGCCTCACGATAGCGGTTGATGATCAGAGGCGAATTTTCAAGCAACTCCCAGCCGACTTCAATGGTCATCGCAAGCAAAAGCCGCACGGTCATCGACGCTCGCCCGGCAACCAGTTGAAGGAATCCATAAAACAGGATGCCATGCAAAAGGTGGCTGAAGAAGTAGGGATCTACCAGATGCTGAGAATTATGCGATGACCAGATATCCCAAGACGCTGGACTCCAACTACCACAGGCACACCACCACCGACGGCCCATCGCTGCCAGTATAAAAATCGTGACTACCAGAATGCCCGATGCCCACGCGAACAACTCAATCGGGGGCCAACGACTGGCAGCAGACTGATTTGTGGTTTCTGGCGCGTTCATGGCTATAAGTTAGTATCAACTTCGATCAACGAGAAACTTCGAAAATGGTCGCAGGTTTGACTGCCGCGATGATCATAACATATTTATCCCGGCCATAATTGGTAGATCGCAATTACTGAAACGTTCCCGCAATTGGTAGGGTGGGACAAGCGGGGCCAATGCAAATGGGGATTCAACTTAGCAGTTTGTCGATTTTAAATAAGCACATTTCCTTACCAAATCCTTTGCCCCTCGCCGGCCCACCACAAGGCGTGAACGGTTGCCAATAACTTTCGCGATTCCCACTTCCCGCTATTCTCAGCGATGCTCATCTATGAATTGGATAATAGCGACGATAAGCTTTTATACTGCGACTCCAGTGACTTGGCAGAAAAGAAACCTGAATGAAGCTTCTTCAATTACTCGCGTTAATATATGCCTGCTGTTGCTGGCCAAGCCTGACTTTGGGGCAAAACGTCGATTGGTCGACCTACCTGGGAGATAAATCTCGCAACCTGCACTCGTCGCTTGATCAGATCAACCGACAGAATGTAACTCAATTGAGAGTTGCCTGGACGTACGAAACGGGTGATCAGGCCGAGTATCAGGCGAATAACTTGATCGTCGATGGAGTGCTTTTTACCCCAACTGCGACTCGCAAGATCGTAGCACTTGACGCAGCCACCGGCCAAGTAGTTTGGCAGTGGGATCCGGCTCACGAACATACTGGGGCCGGAAGTCCGCGCCAACGAGGTTTAGTCTATTGGGCCAATGGGTCAGGTGGTGAACAGCGATTGTTCACTGCGGTCAATGGCTTTTTGTTCGCTATCGATCCTGAGACTGGACAAACGATTCGCGAGTTTGGCGAGAACGGATCGGTCAAATTGGAGTCGGGTCTCAATACGCCGGGAGTCACCTACAAAGACCTGCTTATCCTGGGAGGGCTGGGTGGTAAGGGCTCGCTGCGTGCCTTCGATGTCAGAACCGGCCAGCAGCGCTGGATTTTTCATTTGATTCCTCGACCCGGCGAAGTGGGTTACGACACTTGGCCGAAAGATGCCTATAAGACGGCAACAGGTTTGATGCCTTGGTGTGGCCAAGCGCTCGATGAGCAACGTGGAATTGTATACGCGGCGACTAAGACAGCAGAGCCGGATTTTTATGGTGCTGATCGCCACGGCAGTAACTTGTTTGCCAATAGCATCATCGCGCTAAACGCTGCCACCGGCAAGCGAATCTGGCATTTTCAAATCGTGCATCATGATCTTCTGGACAAAGACCTGCCTTGCGCTCCGGTTTTGCTGAGCGTGACGCACCAGGGAAAGCTGATCGACGCTGTGGCACAGGGGACCAAACATGGATTGTTATTCGTCTTTGATCGAGTTACCGGAGAGCCATTGTGGCCGATCGAAGAGAGACCAGTGCCCCAATCCGAATTACTAGGCGAACAAGCTTGGCCTACTCAGCCGTTTCCTACCAAGCCTCCGCCGCTGATGCGACAGGCTTACACAGTGGACGATGCATCGAACATTTCGGATCAGACCTACCAGATGACGCTGGACCGCATACGTGCGGCACCTAACTTTGGCCCGTTCCCTGCGCCCAGCCTTAACGAGACGGTGATGTTTCCGGGATTCGACGGCGGGATGGAATGGGGTGGCGGAGCGGCTGACCCTGAGGGGATCTACTATG
Organism: Aureliella sp.; assembly: GCA_044234105.1. Classification (GTDB taxonomy): domain Bacteria; phylum Planctomycetota; class Planctomycetia; order Pirellulales; family Pirellulaceae; genus Aureliella. The sequence continues at coordinate 86,166 of JBIIJD010000009.1, forward strand.
TCAACGTGAATGAGATGCCATGGTTGCTGCAGATGGTTGAAACACGACATGCAGATGGTTCAAAAATGCACCCAGGCCAGCGAGATTACATGCTTTACTGCGGCGTGTGTCATGGTTTGGATTTGAAGGGGAACGCGGAACTGAATTTCCCGCCACTTCAAGATATCGACAAACGCAAGACACGCGCCGAGATTGAACAAATGACTCGGCAGGGTCGCGGCCGCATGCCGGCGTACGACGACATGTCGGAGGCGAAGCGTAACGCAATCCTTGATTATGTACTTAGCAAGAGTTTGCCGCAAAGTGGAGAGGATAATCCGGCGAAAGATCCCAGGCCAACGACCAGCCAAGCTGAGCTCCAGAAGCCATCGTATGCTTTTGGAGGGTTTCGAAGGTGGTTGGACCAAGAGGGATATCCCGCCATCAAACCGCCGTGGGGGACGCTCAACGCCGTCGATCTCAACACCGGAGAAATCAAATGGAAGGTTGTATTAGGCGAGTATCCAGAACTGACGGCACGCGGAATTCCACCAACCGGTACTGAGAATTACGGTGGTCCACTGTTGACAGCAGGAGGCTTGATCTTCATAGGAGCAACCGCAGACGAAATGTTTCGTGCGTTTGACAAGCGAACCGGCCAAGTGCTCTGGAAAGCCAAGTTGCCGTTCGGAGGTAACGCGAGCCCAAGCACCTACATGGTAGGCGGCCGCCAGTACGTAGTCATTTCCGCCGGCGGCGGAAAAAGCGGTCGGCCTCGAGGCGGAAGCCTGGTTGCATTTGCATTGCCAGAATGACGTCACACATGTTATCAGTTTGCCGTAGGCAAATCACGATTCGTTCGGAATACATTTGTGTCTGTGAACAATTGCCAATTTCAAGCTTCGGTTCTGCGTAGGCTACATCTCGACGAACCTTGGGTTCGGCAGCAAGCAGGCGAGTAACAGGGTCAAGAAAACTACCGACTTCATTTGCGCACCTTAATTCTTAGCGCAAGAACCAGAACTCTTTTGCATTCAGTAGCAAGTGAGCCAAGTCTTGCCAAGCAGTAAGGTCAGTTGACTGCTCGGAGGGCTCAGACGATTCGTTTGTCTCTTGAGAGTAGGAACTTACAAACTCCATGCAGCGCCGCAACTCGGTGTCCGTAGGCGGGCGACCGAGGGCGGTTTGAAACATTAGTTCGATGCGGCGATGGGGACTAGGCAACTGATCGATCTGCTGAACCCACCGCTGGCTCATCAGGTCCATTAGGGGATCGTTCAGTAGCCCTAGTGCCTGTGCGGGGACATTGGAATCATTGCGGCGTCCTGTGGTGGAACTGGGCATGGGGAAGTCAAATGCGATCAGAAATGGATTCAAGAAATTTCGTCGCACCTCAAGGTAGATGCTACGGCGATGATCCCCGTCCAGTGGTCCACTGGTATTCGGCCGTCCGCGTCCGGTCATCTGATCGGTCAAGTGGACGGGCACACTGGGACCGGCCAGGCGTTGATCTAAACTTCCGCAGGTAAGGAGGACTGCGTCTCGCAGGTTCTCTGCACTCAATCGCCGAATTTTTCGGTGGCTCAGCAGCGATCCATCAGCGTCCCTTTCTGAGTGCTCTACGCTGGGCAGGCTGCTCAACTGGTAGGTCTGGCTGCTCACGATCTCGCGGACCAACCATTTGATCGACCAATCGTTTTGTATCAACTGACCTGCTAGCCAGTCAAGCAATTCTGGATGCGTGGGACGGCTGCCTAGTACTCCCAAGTTGTCGGGAGAACCGACCAAACCGCGTCCCATCAAATGGTGCCAAATGCGGTTCACGATCACTCGCGAAACCAGTGGGTTCTTGGGGTCAATCAGAGATTGTGCTAGCTCCCAACGTCCTGATGAGTGCTCGGCCGGTGCCTGCCAGGGGACTTGCGATTGAAACAGGCCGCGCGGGACCACGTCGCCTAATCGATTCGGATTGCCTCGCAAGTTGACGGCCGCATCACGTGCAGTCCCTTCTGCAGCAGCGGTTAATAGAGTCGCCGCTGGTTGCTGCTGATCCAATTGCTGCATTCGTTGGGCCAAACGCTTCAGTCCGTCCGCAGTCTCATCGCCTAGTAGCACTTGAGGGTTCAGTCGAATCAAACTTCGAACAACATCAGCCTGATGCAGTGAGTCAGCGGCTTGCGGATGACATACAAGCTGCAAGGACTGTTGCAATCGTTCGATGGCTAAGTCTCGAAAAGCGTTGTAGTCCGTAGGTTCCGATCTCATCAGCGCCATCGCCCACGGATGCGGCTGGGCAGGTGGCGCGCGATCCGCAATCCGAACTTGCGAGATTTCGAACCATGCGCCAGGTTCTACTTCAAGAGACAAGAAAGCGTTATGTCCGATGTACTTCCGCAAATCGCCAGCATGAGTGCCCCAGCCCCAATCGTGAGGTTGATCGATGGGCTTGCGCAGGTCACCAAAAAGCAGTCCGTGGAATTCGCCCATAAAATAGTTATCCACGCAGACGACCGATTGAGCCGATTTGCCTCGCATTTTGACACAAACGTGAGTCCCAGTCACCTTGAAGTCTGGAGATCGTAACGTCACGTACTGCTTGCGACCCCAAACACCGCTACGAAGAACGTTTGAGCGCTCAGGCAGCGGCAAAGCCTCATCAAACCACTCGACGTTTGAAGCTTGGTTCAGCCAGTTTGCAGGATCGACCGTTTCCAGCGTCCAGCCTTCGGGTAATCCATTCTGAAAATCCGCTAGAGCCTGGCTATCGGCTTGCCAGTCACGAAAGGCCTGCTCCATTTCAGATAACTTGGTCGAGAGTCCTTGCCATTGGTCGGCGAACGGAGGCTGGGAGTCATCACCGGCTGACTGCTGCTTGATCAGTAGCCGCAAGGGATATAGCGGAGATTCCGGTGGTAGTTGTTCTTGCAACTCCTTGTCAGCCATCGATCGCCACTGAGACAATTGTTGTTCTATCCAGCGAGAAACATCGTCGGGGCCAAGCGATTGCCAAGCGTGGTCGACCGATTGATTTGCCAGTTCCATTTCCTGCTGCATCGATCGTCGGTGCTGAGCAATCAATCCATGGGGGTCGGTGATCGCATAGCGACGCCGAGTGCTCTGTGCAATACCCACCATGCCGTAATAATCGCTCAAGCTGATCGCATCGAACTTGTGGTCATGGCACCGAGCGCAGGCTACAGTCATACCCAGAAATGACTTCGAAAAGACGTCCACTTGGTTTTCGATGCGTGTAGCTAGATCGCTTTTGATATCCACAGGTGCATGCACGCTATCACCCAACCACCACCAACCCGTGCTAGCCAGGCTGTGATCGATACCGGTCAGTGGATGGATGCGCGGCGATGCAGCTAAGTCGCCCACTAAATGCTCGATGATCATTTGTCGGTAAGGGACATCTTGGTTCAGAGCGTCGATCACGCTGTCGCGGTAATGCCAAATGTGTCGAATAGGGTAATCAAACTCGTGCCCCAACGTCTCTGCATAGCGCATCAGATCCAGCCAATGCCTACCCCACTGTACGCCGAACTGCGGCGAGGCCAACAAATAGTCAATCTGTCGATGATAAGTTGATAGAAAGTCCTTGGACTTTGGCGCGTCTTGAAACTGTTGCTGCTGCTGAGCCGTGGGCGGTAGGCCGGTTAAGTCGAAGTGCAATCGTCGCAGCAATTCGCCGGGTGAAGCGGCTGGTGCTGGAGTTAGTTGATTCTGCTGCAGAGTTTGAAGAACAAAGCTGTCGACAGGGCCTTGGCACCAGTCATGGCCATGTGCAAGAGTTGATTGAGTCGTTTCAATGGGATGCCAGGCCCAGTGCGAAGCGGTTCGCTGTTGCTGCCAATTCTGAGCATCTTGATCGCTGGCTGTTTGTTTTGGCCACGGAGCGCCTTGGCTCAACCATTCCTGCAAAATATCAACCTGAGCTGCCGAGAGCGGCTTCTCGGGAGGCATTTCAAGCGACTCGCGGCGCACCGCGTCCAGCAGGAGGCTTTTATCAGGTGTAGTTAGATCAATCGCGGGACCACTATCGCCCCCAGCCAGGATTTCGTCGCGACTATCTAGGCTAAGCCCTCCTTTGACTTTGCCAACTGCTGTACTGTGGCAGCCGATACAATTTTCCAGCAGCAGCGGTCGCACATGTTTTTCAAAGAACTCGATTTGAGCCTCACCAGGCGCAGACTCCTCCTGGGCTCGCGCAAGATGTCCTGTGAGAAGAACTGTCACGCTGACCAAAAGGCAAAGCTTAACAAGCTGTCGATACAAAACCATCCACTTACCTTAAACAAAATAATCGCGTCTTATTACGCCCCTTGTTATCATACACAAATTTATCTGTATGTTGATCAATTCAAGGTGTCAAAATCAAACGTTCTAGCCAACAGTGGCAGGATAAGGCGACTTTTGAAGTCGATGAAGAAATTGTGTTAGATTCCGCACGCAAGCCGATAATTCCTAGAGATTCCCCAGTTGGCTAGTACAATAGTCCCTGGCGAGACAAACTAAAAAGTGGCAGGTTTGCCACTAATGTCAGACATGAAATCCCAATGAGTAGTTAAAATGAATGCTAGAAGTTCAAAGCTAGCGACAGGAGAGAATATTGCGATGCAGATCCAGTTACCCCCACATATTGAGAAATTGATTTGAATGGCATTCTCGTCGATACGGACGTATTGTCATACGGTCTTCGAAGCGATGCCCGATTCGCCTCGTTTGCGCCCCACTTCATAGGAAAAGTGCCATTTTTTTTCGTTCATGACTTATGCTGAACTTGTACACGGGATGGTCAAAGGCAATTGGGGTGAAAAACGGAGAGGGCGCCTGCTCGACTATGTCCGAGGAAACTACGTGATTGTCTATCAAACCAAGCAAACCTGTGTTAACTGGGCTCTTCTAACTGATTCGGCTACGCGACTTGGGCGAGTACTTTCAACGGCAAATGGTTGGGTGGCTGCGAGTGCTACAACGCTTGATATTCCTATAGCGACAAACAATGCTCGTGATCTCGAGTATCTGCCTGGGATCAAGCCGGACGTTTAACGCGATCAGCGATACTTGTCCAACTACGATTAAATTCCTACATGTGTAAACGTTATGAACTCACGAAAATCCATGACTCCGCAACCGCCGTTCGAACGAATAATTGATGCGAAAGCTGTGGCTTCTTGTGCATCGCTGACGTGTGAAGCCACTGGAGAGTTGCCGGAAGCTATTTTGAAACGGCGTACGTCGCACCCATTGGTCTATCGCAATCGGATCGAAAAGTGGGTGGGCAAGCCACGGCTGGGCGATTGGGTACGAGTCAGCCACTTAGAGACCGAAAGCGGACAACCGGAACAGTTTGCGTATGCTCTGTACAATCCGAAGTCGGAAATAGCTTTGCGAATTCTTCGATGGTCCGATCAACCACCTGGCCAACCTTTTTGGGATGGGCTTTTGGATCGTGCGGTCAGCCTTCGCAGAGAGACGTTGCGACTAGATGAAACGACCGATTGTTATCGAGTGCTTCATGCGGAGGCGGATGGGTTTCCTGGGTTGGCCGTGGATCGTTATGGCCAGATTTTAAGTGCAGAAGTATTTAGCCTGGCGATGGCGCCACGTGTTCAAGAAATTGTCGAGCGTTTGGGGCGACGCTTGGGGACACAACATTGGCTAATCAGCTCCAGTCCGCACTGTTTGAGCCAAGAAGGCTATGAACTGGCCAGCCGACATAGTCCTCAGATGCCTCACGAAGTGATTGTCACCGAGAATCAGACTCGATACAAAGTTCACTTTGGTACCGGACATAAAACAGGTTTTTTCTGCGATCAGCGTGATAATCGACTTAGGCTATCCGAACTTTGCAAAGGACGCAGTGTCTTAGATCTGTGTTGTTACACCGGTGGATTTTCGGTGATGGCGGCAAGTCGAGGGCAGGCAAGCGAAGTGATTGGTGTCGATTTGGATGAGGCACCACTGAAGGTCGCTCGGCAAAACGCAGCTTTGAACCAGGCGAAGATCAAGTTCACTCAGGCCGATGCCTTTGCTTACATGCGTGATATGCTGCGTATGGGAAGGCAGTTTGATATTGTGGTGCTTGATCCGCCCAAGCTGATTCGCAATCGAGCGGAAATTGAAGAGGGCACTCGAAAACATTTTGACCTGAACCGACTAGCCATGCAGTTGGTGGTGCCCGGCGGGTTGATGCTGACCTGTTCTTGTGCTGGCTTGCTGCCAGATGCCGAATTTACTCGACTGGTTCGGTCCGCCGCGAGAACCGCATTCTTGCCTTCAACGCTGAATCCCCATCCTACGCCACGCAATATGCAAATTCTTGCCAAGACGGGTGCGGCGGCCTGCCATCCGGTGTCTGCCAACTGCCCCGAGTCGGAGTATTTTAAGAGTTTGTGGCTGCGGCTTTAAGAGTTTACGATTATATTTTGTAATCGGTCGCGGTGACTTGGCATCCTCATGCCGGGCGGTGCTACCAGGTATTTGCACCCTTGGTTTATCAGTTACTAATGAGCTTTTTAGATGACTTCGACTCAACAAATCAATCAACTTACACAGGTTCCGGATCGTCGTGGTCGATTTGGAGAATTTGGCGGTCGTTTTGTGCCCGAGACCTTAACTCGGGCGTTGGACCAATTGGTCGACGAATATGAGGCAGCTAAAGCGGACCCCAAATTCCGGGCCGAGCTGGATCTGCTGCTGAAAAATTTTGTGGGACGGCCTTCTCCCTTGTATCATGCCAAGCGCTTAAGCGATATGGCTGGCGGCGCGCAGATTTGGTTTAAGCGAGAGGACCTGAATCACACGGGTGCTCATAAAATCAATAACGCATTGGGGCAGGCGCTTTTGACTTTGCGCATGGGTAAGACTCGGGTGATTGCCGAAACTGGAGCGGGGCAACACGGTGTGGCTACAGCGACAGCTTGTGCCCATTTTGGTTTGAAGTGTGTAGTTTTTATGGGTGCCGAGGATGTGCGTCGTCAACGTCCGAACGTCTTTAGCATGAATTTGATGGGAGCCCAGGTGCAACCGGTGACCAGCGGTTCACAAACGCTGCGCGATGCGGTGAATGAAGCCATGCGAGATTGGATGGCTTCGGTCGAGGATACGCACTACATCATTGGATCGGTGATTGGACCACATCCGTTTCCCATGATGGTCCGCGATTTTCAGTCGGTGATTGGTCGCGAAGCTCGCGCTCAGTGCTTGCAGACTCTTGAGCGTTTGCCAGATATGGTTGTGGCTTGTGTTGGAGGCGGTTCCAATGCGGCAGGCATGTTTTATCCGTTCATCCAGGATGATCAGGTGCGACTGGTGGGTGTTGAAGCGGGCGGGCGATCGTCTGATCCTGGTCAGCACGCTTCACCGCTGACTTATGGTAGCCCTGGCATCCTGCATGGGACGCTCAGCTATGTCATGCAGGACGACGACGGACAGACTTCGCCGGTACACAGCGTTTCAGCAGGCTTGGACTATCCTGGCGTGGGGCCAGAGCATAGCTTCTGGAAGGATCAGGGTCGAGTGGAATACACGATGTGCCGCGATGATCAAGCGCTGCAGACCTTTGACAAGGTAGCTCGGATGGAAGGTATCTTGCCGGCACTGGAGTCTTCGCATGCGGTTGCCAAGGCTATCGAATTGGCAAGTCAACTACCTAGAGACAAGGTCGTGTTGGTGTGCTTGAGTGGTCGCGGTGAGAAAGACGCAGCCGAGATCGCTCGCTTGACAGGCCGCGAGTATTAGTAACCTTTCAATTGAAATAGGAAATTATGTCAGCCATAGACGATCGTTTTGCCGAGCTTCGACGCCAAGGCCAGAAAGCGTTTTTACCCTTTATCACCGCTGGGGATCCCTCATTGGCACATACGGCTCAACTGCTGCAACTCTTGCAGGAGGAGGGGTGCGCCATGGCTGAAGTGGGCATCCCTTACAGCGATCCTATCGCTGACGGTCCAGTAATTCAAGATTCGTACACTCGGGCTTTGAGCGCGGGTATCCGTCTGTCCGATATCATGCAGACCATTTCGCAGGTCCGTGACCAGCTTTCGATGCCTATTCTATCGATGATCAGTTATTCGATCATTCAGCGAGTGGGGGCGGAGAGGTTTTTGTTGGACTCGCAGAAAGCCGGATTTGCGGGCTCGATTGTGCCCGATCTTCCGGTCGAAGAAGCGCACTGGCTGCGGGCGCTGTGCCAAAAGGCGGACTATAGTCTCGTGCATTTGGTAACTCCAACGACCTCTCAAGAGCGCATGCTGCGAATTGCCGAAAGTTCCAGCGGTTTCATTTACTTTGTGTCAGTCACCGGAATCACTGGCGAGCGTCGGGAACTGCCCGCCGACTTGCTGGATCGTGTTAGTTGGCTGAGAGAGCGCACGACGCTGCCAATTTGTATCGGCTTTGGCATCAGCCGAGTAGAGCATGTACGGATGTTGGCCCCGGTAGCTGATGGATTAATCGTCGGATCGGCCATCGTTCGCACGATGGCCCAGCATGCCGATCCACAGCAAGGATTAGCCTCAGTACGCCTGTTGGTCAGAGAGTTGCTTGCCGCTTTAAGCGAAGTTGGATCGGCAACACGATAGGTCACCAACGGTTCCTAAGCCTGTTGATTCGCTATAACCCAAGCAAACGGACTAGGCACCAGAATCAGCCCGCGAAATTTAGCCGCAGGCTCAGGCCATTCGACCCGCACCTACATTGGGACTATACTTAGGGGAGCATCCGGGAAAGGTGACTCAACCCAATCCAAGGCAAGGAGGCGAAGACTTAGTGTAATTCTTGCGTATCGAGCCAAACTATGACCAAGCCCACCGCCGACGCTTCAAGCCAAGTCCACGATGCACAGCAGTCGCCAGCTCCAGCACGCGCCGGGCGCAAGTCGACTTCCAAATCAACCATTGGCAATGGAAAGACAAGGCGGGTTGTCGATGGAGATCGATCGCCCCATCTATCCCCGGAACAGATCGAAAGCTTTGAAGTCAATCAGGCGACCGACGGCGCGCAATCGGCAATTATCGAGGCCGTTAACTCCATCGTGCGCAGTAATTCGGCTTCAGAGATTCAGACGCTGGCTAAATCCCTGCGAACGATTCTCAGCGGTGCATCGCCGGATGACGCTGCTGTTTTGCATCAAGTGCTTAACGAGGTCTCGCCAGGCAAGAATACGCTTGTCCACTCAGATGCCGAACTATCTGCTGATTGGCGAGAAGGCGGCTATCCTTACAAGAATCTGCTCTCGCGCAAGTCCTACGAAAAATATAAATACCGATTGCAGGTTGAACTACTTAAGCTACAAGCCTGGGTTAAGGCTACCCAGCAAAAAGTGGTGATCCTGTTCGAAGGTCGCGATGCGGCAGGCAAAGGAGGAACGATCAAGAGATTCATGGAACATTTGAACCCTCGTGGTGCTCGAGTGGTCGCGCTGGAGAAGCCAAGTGAAGTGGAACGTGGTCAGTGGTATTTTCAGCGCTACGTGGAACATCTGCCGACAGCCGGCGAAATCGTCTTGTTCGATCGTTCGTGGTACAATCGGGCCGGTGTCGAGCGAGTGATGGGCTTCTGCACCAACGAAGAATATCAAGAGTTCATGCGCCAGGCGCCCGAGTTTGAGCGCAACCTCGTACGGAGCGGTTTTTATTTAATCAAGTTCTGGTTTTCGGTGAGCCGCGATGAACAGCGGCGGCGGTTTGAAGAGCGGAAGGCTCACCCGCTCAAGACATGGAAACTTTCTCCTGTTGACTTGGCATCGCTAGATAAATGGGATGCTTACACTAAGGCCAAGCAGTCGATGTTCTTCTACACAGATACCGCAGATGCCCCTTGGACAGTGATCAAATCGGATTGCAAGAAACGCGCTCGACTGAACGCCATGCGATACATCTTGCATCGAATGCCTTACGCCAAGAAAGATGTGGCGGCCATTGCTTCGGTCGATCCGTTGCTGGTTGGTCGAGCACACATCGTGTATGAGCAAGGAGAATTGCCCAATCCGTTTTCGGCAACCTAGTCGAACAGTCACTTACCCAATGCTGCTGGGGGGCTTGGTGCGTAGCCACTGATCAGCTTTCTCCGGAGTCATTCCCCTGGCAAGCATTTCTCGCTTGAATTCCAATTCCTCACGCATGCAATAATACTTACGGATTTGGCTGGCCACTGACGTGATGGTCACGCCAGAGAAAATGATCAACATGATTAGAATGATCATGTTAAATGGTGGTTCGATCTGAATAATTTTATGCAGTAAATCAAACATAGGGCGACCTTTCGCATTCGGAGCTTTGGCATACTCGCATTGTATTCGCTGGTGATGCACCGATCTTGGCTGCCCTGGCCATGAAATAAAATCTCTCTCATTGCTTCCTAAAGCGATCTACTAGCCAAGTCGAAGCGACAATTAGCATTTGGCCCGGTCCATAGGTTAGCCATACCGCTTCGCTTCGAAAGGGAAAAGATCCACGAAACAGCCCAACCGCCAAGATTAGATCGCTGATCAAAAATAGGGCGGCTCCCAGCGCTAGTGGCCAAACAGGGCGGCGATGCATTGCCATGGCCGTTGCCAAGCCAGCGGTACCGGCAAGCAGCATCGTATAGCCCAAGGCAGGCCAAAGCAGCGGGGTAGGCTCGGGAGCCATGTAAACCACTGTGTACCAGCCAACCACTGCCACTACCTGCCAAAACAGAATCGAAATTATTACTTTGAAGCTCTTCAGCTCGGCAATGCTTTTCAGAACTTCTGACATACCCTTCATGTAGACAACATGACCAATCCCAAAAGCGATGATGGCTCCTAGAGTCGGCTGAATTTTCGGAATGAACGTTAGCAAATTGGCATTAAAGAAATCGCCAACAGTCCCTAGGAACATACCGATTGTGATTAGCAACGCGTATCGCCGCGAGCTTTCACCGACCTGCAGCCATGCCAGAATGCCGATCACCACCAGCGCCAACGATGATCCCATGCGCCCCACTGTTCCCAAAATGGAGCCACCGGGGTCGGGCAAAAGGCGTGCTGCGAGCAGTCCTCCAAGCAATAATACAGCCCACAGTTTTAATAGATTGTTGCGTGGTCTTAAATCGATTTCGAGTTCTTTTTGACGTCGCATAGCTAAGCCTCTTGAGTCAATTGCGGACTGAAGGGACCTGTTGAGATAGAGCTACAGAGATTGTAACAGATTTTTCTGAGCTCTAGTCCTTCGTTCGATCGATTCGAAAGAAGTAAACGCTGGACTGAGGCAGCGAGACATCTTCTGATGTCTTCTGATCCGTAAATGAACCGATAATCGCCCCTTGGCTGGTTGTCCAGCGATAGCCGCCGATCGAATACATACTCATAGGCTGCTCGGCTCTTGCGTAGTCATGCCAACTACTGCCTGCATCGCGGCTGACCAAACAGGCCAATCGACCTTGATCGCTGCCCACCATGTAAAGCGTCTGCGAATCGTCTGGATCAGCCACAAAAAATCCGTCCAGGCCGGTGATCTGGATCTGCTGGCCGGCCACTTTGGGATGCTGGTCCAATTCTCGTTTCCCGGTACTCAATGAGTAGCGCATGTAGTGCTGACGGGGTGGTTGAGTTTGAGCAAGATACAAAGCGTGCCAGTGTTTTGCCGTACTCATACTGCTGGCCAGCCAGGTGTGAACCTGAAATTCATCATCTAAACTCACTCTATGTGCAGGCCCGGTGTCATCAGCAACTATTGGAATCGACAACGGTACATTTGGTTTTGAAGGATCGATCGGCCAAGTTCGAAACGTATCAGCACCATCGGTCGAGTAAAGATGATGGATATCCCAGTACAGGTACTCTCTGTGCTTGACCGTGGTCCAGGCCAGTTGCAGAATGCCATCGCTGGTTAGTGACAGATGTGGATACTGAAGAGCCGCATTGGGACCGTCCTTCAGTAGAGTTCGAGAATCCAGCAAGCTACCGTCCAGTCGTAGCCGATGGAAAGAGTTGTTGTGCGAGAAAAAATAGAGTAGCCCTCGAGGCTGGTCAATCAGCGCCGCATACTTGCCTGCCGCGCCACCAGGTATTCGCGTTGTGCCTACCAGCGTAGCATCAGATTTTGGCTCAGCCACTAACCAGCGGTCAAGGAAGGCATCGCCGCTGACAAAATCCACCCGGATCATGTATAGCTCGCCTAGCTGGCTCACCTCAAGGACAGGTGGATTCGTAGCCGCAGTATCTTCTGCGACAGTCTGAAAGCTGGTCCCTCCATCCAGGCTGCGCGATAGTCGCCAGGCTTGCTGTGTATACGCTTCGTTGCGAGTCCTTAAATGGGTCATAAAGATTTGGCCATCCAGTTCTACAACCTTCATGTTGTGGCTCTGAAAGGTGGCGTAGTGAATCACTGGTTGATCCACCAGTGTCAGTTGAATTGCACCTGGCCAATTCGCAACCTTTGATTGCTTTTCCGCAGCCGGTAACCTTCCAACTGCAAGCGTCTGTACGAAACAGATCCACAAGACAAGAGAAGAAACAGGCCAACCTGATTGCATGAAACGGAAACAACTGCGAATCATCGAAGGCAACTTTCTAGTTTGGTTATTGCGGTTGGGAGCTGTCGGTAGGGGCTGAGCCGTCGTTGGGAGCTGGCTCTGTGCCCAAGCCCGGTATTTGGTGACCTTCTAACTCGGCGATCGCTCTCGCACCAGAAGGTATCTGAGCAAAGACCATCAGTTTATTCAGCGGCTGGTTCTCAGGAGGAAAATTCTGGTTGCCCTTGGTGTGAAAAAATTTCAGCGGCACAACTAGCTCCTCGCCAGATTGTAGCGGTTGGTGGTGGTAATAATAAAACTGTTCGTTGATGGACATATTTACGTTTTGCCATGGGTCCGCAGTCGGATTCTTGATAATCAAACTGGGCAGCAGTCGAGTCTGGACGCCATCGTTGGCGATCCAGTTGCGTGGTCCCACCAATACTTGAACATCCAGTTTGGGATCCGGGGTGGTGGGTACAGAAAAATACAGCAGAACCACGAACAGAAAGGGAATGATCGTCAACGAGATCAAGCCGATGGTCAACTGTCGATTGCTAAGCGTCCAGGGTAATTGGGCGGAGGGCGGCGATGAGGTCATAACTCGAGAAATTATATTAAAGCGGAGTGAGCAACATCTGAAAAGGTAAAGTTTGTGACTTTGCGCCATCATGGAAAGCCCCCCAAGTAAAATTGTTGAGCTTCAAGATCAAAATTGCTTCAGATTTGGCACCGTATATAGGCTATGCGACAAGCCGCGACGGGCCTGTAGTACGAGCAGCTTGAAGAGATGGCGAGTCGACCAGTGAGTCGTCTAGGCCAGAGGAGTATCGTTTCAGAAGATTGGCTTGGCGAGGGCTCTGACGCGACAAAACAAAGGCGTATTCGGCACCAAATAGCAGGATATTGACCCCCCAGTAGAACCAAAGCAACAGGCCGATAAACGAACCGATGGCTCCGTAGGCCGTCGTGTATTGATTGCCAATGACAATGGAACTTAATACTTGCCGACCGATTTCCCAAATCGCAGCCACCAGCAGACCCGATCGAAAAGCCACACCAGCTTGGATCGGACGCTTGGGCAACCAGCGGTAAAGTGCGCCGAACGCCAAGGCATTCAACAGGATCGTGATGACGCTGTCCAGTGACGACAAAAGATAGGCTGCAGACAAGTGGTGGCTACTCAGCCAACGACTCAGCCAAGCGACCGCCAGGTTGGTCAAGAAAACTCCGAATATAGTCCCACCAACTCCTGCTAATAAAAAGAATGCAGACAATCTCCTGCGTAGCAAGTGGGTCGATGCTCGTAGCCAATTTTGTTCCGGCGGGCTGGGTAAACGCCAGATCTTGTCAAAGGCTCTTTCAAACTGATAAAACACTCCGATAGCAGCCAGCAGCGTGGTCAACATGCCGATCGGACCATTGGCTAGAGACTGCTTCTGAAACTCGTCCAGTACATCGCTAATTTTGGCTTCTAGAGACGGGGAGCAATGTTCGGCAGCGATCGATAGTATCTGCTGGTGAGCGTCGTTCCCCAACTCGGAGTATCGCATGGCCAAACCCAAGCCGCCGGTCAGTAGAAGTAGCATTGGAAACAAGGATAGAGCCATGTAATACGAGACAGCCGCAGCCAGAGACGCACCATCGTCACGCTGCCAACGCCGAAAAGCGATCAGCATGTTACTGCCAACCACCTTCAAATATCGAATCGTCAGGCGCGAAAGCCCTACGATCGAAAGCGTGTCAACTCGGTTTTCGTTTTCCAAAATTCTCGCCCGTGGACAAAATGTGACCCCAGCCTACTCAAACCATGGCCCCGGCCTATTGAAGACAATTTTCTGATATCGACTCGCTTTTAGTCTTAGCAGTCCTCCTAAGGCAAGTGCGGAGCGCAGCAAGGCTAGACAATGAAAGAAAAGCATAGAAAGGGATGTGCTGCTGGTTGCCAAGTAAGCAGGCCGGATCATTAGCCTGAGTAATAATCCTTGACGCGAAACGCTAGCAATACTTGCCGGGCAGTAGTTTACGCGGCCGTCTAGCTTAGACTTCTTTCGAAACGAGAGTCCAAGCATCACAGAAAATGATCATGAAAGAATAGTTAATTTGCAGTGGTGGTGAGGTTCCAAGCTGACTACATTCTTCTCCTTCGAATTACATTAGTACCCAATCACAACAGTATGTTTCTCCCTGTGCAGGATAGTGAAATGGAACTGTTACTAATCAACTCCTCAAGGATTTGTGGAAATGCTCAGGCGGAACCATCGTCTCTTCAGCAGAAGCTTTACACGCAACGTGCGATCCAGCCTCCGTGCTCGCCTTTGTGTTCCTGGAATTGAAAGGCTGGAGGATCGATCTTTACTGGCAACGCTGGGGCTGGGCGATCTGGTCTTTACCGGCTATCAAGCTTCGACCCCAGACAAGATTTCGTTTGTACTACTTAGAAGTATCGATAGTGGTACGGTGCTGACCATCACGGACAACGCCTGGACCGGCTCCGCGTTGTCAACCAACGAAGGCAACAGCGTGATCACTTTTGGCGCTTCCTTCGGTGCCGGAACTCAGTTCAACTATGATGCCACGCGTGGTACTGGAGCCAAGTGGGCCGCTGGGGCAAGCACCACGAACATCTCTGACGTGACCGGCGGAAGCTTTGCTTTGAATGCCTCCGGTGACAACCTGTTTGCATACAATGGTTCAACGGCACCCACGACAGGCACCAGTTCAGCTTGGGTGTCGGCGTTTGCCTCCAGCGCTTTTCTGACTTCGGGGTCCTCATCCTCCAGTCTGACCTATTTGCCTGCCGCACTAGCTTCAGCCACTACCAGCTTTTCATTGGGGCTAGCCAGTGGAGCTTCGAATCAGAATGGTGCGTACACTGCGTCAAGCGTCACCGGAACGGCTGCTCAAATTCAGAACATTGTCTATACGACAGGGAATTGGACAACCTTTACGGCGGCTGGCAGTCAAGCAATTCCTCCAACGGCAACTTTCACGGTACAAACGACCGGAAACAATGCTCCGACCGGTCTAACGTTATCCAATGCAACGATTCAGGAGAACGCTGGCAGCAATGCGGTGGTGGGTTCCCTGTCGACTTTGGATCCCGATGTGGGCAACACCTTCACATACGCGCTAGTGTCAGGGACCGGCAGCACCGATAACGCCAGTTTCAATCTGAGCGGAAATATCTTACGAGCTACCAATACCCTGGATTTCGAGACCAAGAATAGTTACAGCATCAGGATACGTACCACGGATCAGGGTAGTCTGTTTTTTGAGCAGTCGTTTGTGATTCAAGTCATCAACGTCAACGAAACGGTCAACCTGAGACTGAACGAGCTAAAAGTCAACCCGCCAGGCAACACCACCTTAGGAGACAAATTCCAATATATTGAACTGCTGGGATCAGCCGGTTTGTCACTTAACAACACCTTTCTGGTCATGCTCAACGGCAACGCAGGCATGGCGGGTGTGGCCAGCTATGTGATCAACCTGTCTGGTCATTCGTTGGGCAGCAACGGTCTGTTGATGATCAAAAGCCCGACCGGCGGTCACGGTGCAGCATCAGGTACTACCGTTGTCACCGATCCGAAATTTGATCAACCGGGCGGAGCTCTGAGCAAACTGTCGGTTACTTTCTACCTGGTTAGTGCCACAAGCCCGTTTGTTCAGGGCAGCGATCACGATCTGAACAACGATGGAGTTGTCGACAATCTACCTGCTGGGTTTGCCATCATCGATCATGTAGGCTGGTCGGACGGCGACGTAGGTGATCTAGTTTATGGCGGAGTGGCATTGACTCAAACTCAAGGCACTCCCGACGCGGCAACACGGATAGTTGGTAATTCGTCGATCGCAGTGTCGGCCTGGTTCAATGGCGACTTGGAGGACACTGGCAATTTGCCTGCTCAGCTTGTCTACGACCCAGCTCGCGGTAGCACGAATCTGCCTGTAACTCCAGTTGTTGCCTCACTGACTCCGGGTGAAACCAACTATGTCAACCCAACGTCCGTTACCACGGACCTGCGCATCGTCAACTACAACCTTGCAGCAGGTTCAGCGCCCAACATGCTTAGGCCAGGGTTGGACACTATTCTACAAGCGATTGGCAGTGAAGTCGTGGGCGGTGTTTCCAGACCCATCGATCTACTGACCATGCAGGAGATTTACAGTCAAGCCAACACATCTGCAGCGGTGGCCAGCCTACTGAATGGACTCTCCGGAGCGAGCATCTACGCTCATGGGATTGTCGATGGAGACACTACCGGTTCCGGAACGTTAGGTGTCGTATTTAATACCTTGACGCTTCAGTTACTAAGTGAATCCACCGTGGGTTTTACTAGTGTTAGTGGTCAGCCAAGACAAACGCTACGCTATCACTTCCAACCGGTCGGTGGGGGCAGTTCGACCGATTTTTATCTCTATAACAGTCACTGGAAAGCGGCCGATGATCAGGAGAGTCGCAACCGGAGGCAGGTTGAAGCCCAGGCAATTCGCAGCAACGCCGATGCACTGGGGCAAAACAAGAATATCATCTACGTGGGCGACTACAATCTTTACACCAGTAGCGAACCAGCCTTTCAAACCATGATCGGCGCTGGCAACGGCCAAGCTTTTGATCCTATCAACCGAATGGGCAGTTGGAGCGACAACCCTAGCTTTATCGACGTGTTCACTCAAACTCCAGCAGCTTCGGCATCGCCTGGCTTGATCGGCGGTGGACTGGATGATCGTTTTGATTTTCAGCTCATCAGCGGAGAATTGACCGATGGCATCGGACTAGACTATCGGGCCAGCAGTTATCGTGCCTTCGGAAACAACGGATCGGTCTCAATCAACTCCAGTATCAACAGCCCAAGCAGTACCGCCCTGGCTGGACTGACAAATCGGACCACGGTGCTGAATCTATTAACGACCGTCTCGGATCATATTCCGGTCGTAGCCGACTATAGGCTGACCGCTGCGCTTGTCGTGAACCAACCACCGATGGGCACGGACAAGACGGTCGTGACGGACCAGAATGTCCCTTATGTTTTTGGCGTCGATGATTTCGGATTCACTGATCCAAACAATTCACCCGCCCATTTTTTGGATTCCGTGGTCGTCAGCAGCCTGCCCGCCGCCGGCTCACTGACGCTGGGCGGTTCCCCGGTTATCGTGAATCAGGCCATCGCAGTAGCTTCGATTACTGCTGGAGACCTAGTGTTCACACCTGAACAGGACGGCAGTGGCGCTCCTTACACCTCTTGGACCTTTCAAGTGCGAGATAATGGCGGCACCGCCAATGGTGGCGAGAACCTTGACCCCTTACCAAAAACGCTGACGATCAACGTCGACCCTCTAGTCTTACCATCCGTGCGCATCAACGAGGCTTTGGTGAATCCAAGTGACGCCGATGACGCGCGTGAGTTCATCGAACTGATCCGTTTGTCACCGTCGGATAATCTGGAGAACGTGTGGTTAATTGAATTGGAAACGGATAGTCCAACAGCGCGGGGCACCGTTGACTTTGCCTTGCCATTGTCAGCCGCAAGTTTTGGCTCCAACAATCTCCTGTTGATCGGCGAAAACTACGAAACGTCAACTCCCTATGATATTCCTGCTGCTACAGGTCGATTGAATCTGAACCGCCCAGGCTCACCTCGATTAGAAAACTCGGCCAATCTCTTGCTGGTCTACAATTTTACAGGGACTATGGGTGTTGACTACGATACCAATGACGATGGATTCTTGGATTCACAACCTTGGGCGGCTGTCATCGATGCGGTTGCATTGGCAGCCATCAATGAACCCGCATACATTGGCGGAACCAGAGTTCTCAATGCAAGCGGCAGCGGAGTCGTGGATGCGGTAGTTCGCTTTGCTGGCGATTCCTCAGCCTCCAGTTCGGCAGCCTGGTACGGGGGCGAGGTACTGGACACCGGCGACGGTGCTCTGGATCTCCAGTTCCAGGCAGCACCGAACCGAACGACGAATTTTCCTAACGGTGGCGTGTTGACCCCCGGCCGCCCAAACACTCTTCAGGCCAACGCTGAAATAGTCGGCCAATACATCTATCATGCCAATTCCAGCTTTGCAGACACTGGTATCGCTCAGGCCATCGATGCTCGCGCAGTGCTTGCCAAGGAAGGATCGACGCCGCAACTGCTCAGCCTAAACAACCTCATTAACTCGACACGAGGCATCAATGGCTTGGTGTTTGATATCGATAATCTGCCTGGAGCGGTAACTTCTGGAGACTTTGTTTTTCAAATGAGTCCCACGGGGGCTTTCAATGAAAATGCGAACCCTGTGGCTAGTTGGGAAGTTGTTCCAGAGCCAAGCTCTGTGGCCGTGCAGGGGGGCTCTCCCAGCCGAGTCTTGATAACGTGGCCCAGTAACACCATCGCGAATCGTTGGCTACGAGTCACCGTGAAGGCCAATGCCAACACAGGACTGGCTGCACCGGAGGTCTTTTACGTAGGCCATCTGCAGGGCGAGTCGACCGGGCCGAACGGTGGTAAGTTTACGGTTTTGGTCGCAGACATCTTGGCGATTCGAGCTGCCCTAACACAGAGTGCAACGGCAAGCAGCATCGTGGACCTGGACAAAAGCGGTGTCGTGTTGGTGGCTGACATCCTGGCTGCCAGAAGTCAGTTAACACAAGAACTAACACAAATTACGATTCCAGCCTCCGGAGGCGGAGGTGGTGGAGCACTTGCGGAAGATTCGCAGTTAATGAGCGACCCTTTACAGCAGGAATACCTGTTTGATTTGTCGATCTACATGTTTACTGAAACGACAGCTCAAGTTGCCAACGATCAAAGACAAGTCGAGTTGCCCACTGAAACGAAGTCCAGTCACGGTGCTCACTCCTTGAACAATGCCAATTCCTACCGGTCAGATCGCGACTTAGCGCTTAGCACTTGGAACCTGCCAACACGCCGCAGCCCGAAGTTTTTAGAAACGTCGAATAGCGCGTTGCGAGTACGACTAGTCGACCATCTGTTCGACTCGGCTTTGGAATTGACAAGCGACGTTGTCGTGACAGGCAATTCTTGAACTCAAAGGATTAGAAGTTCGACACTGCTCGCTGAACTCCACCAACATGTCATTGAATCCTACGGGCTGGACCTTCTGATCGTTCGACATCTAACTTCAATTAGCACTAGGGCGACTCTCGTTCGACAGGCCGAGTACTGCGCAAGTGTGAGTTATCACAAAAGGGGGCATGGGCACATAGCTTGCATTGACAGAGTCGATACTCTTTTTTCCGTTTGACGCTATATCGGATGGGTTGAAATTTAGTTCCATGGTGTGAGCCATCGCAGAAGGGCTGGGTTTTGCTGTGGCCGCAAACGCAATATAGATAATCGCCAGGTTCCAGTGTCAAAACGGCTGGTTCATTAACAGTGGTGGCTTGCCATTGATGGTCTCGCGATAGTTCCGAACCCACTTTGTCGGACTTGATCAATGGATAAAACGTTTGCGATTGCCAGTTATCGAGCGGATCACAAGGTATTCCATACTCCTTGGGATACGCATGAACAAACGTGGCGGTCCCAAACATTTGATCCCAGATGGAAAACATGTTGCCAAAATTGCCATTAGGATTGCCAATCCCGTCGACTTTCGATACAGCATGGTGCGCGTGATGGAAGGCTGGGGTAATGACTATTCTTTCAACGATTCGCAAGATGGGTTTCAGCGCCAAATACCAGTGGAAAATACTATCCCAGGTGATCAAGCTGTGCGATGAAATGATGATCAGTTGTTTCAGCACGATTCCGATTGCAACAGGAACACCGCCACCAACAAACGTGTACACGCCAAGCCACCAAATGTTTGGCATCAACATGTAATAGTAGATGGCTTGTCGATAAGAGACTAACAGTCCCAGTTCCGTTGCGGTATGATGAGCGCGATGTAGTTTCCACAACCACTTGTACTCGTGGGCGCTGCGGTGATACCAATATTGCAGCAAGTCATCAACCAATAGAAACAGCAGCAGAGAAAACCAAAATGGCCACCCGCTCACACTACCTTCGGCCCAGGGTATCACTCGACTTAGTATGGCCAGTGTAAGCACTACGATCAGAGGTTTGGTCAAGCCCATCAAGATCACCGTATTGATCGACTCGACCAGCAGATCCACCTTGCTGCGTTTGGAGTTCGCGAAGCAACCTAAAGCCGCCTCAAGCAAGCCAAACACGACCAAGATGCTAACGACTAGAGCTTCATGCTTATCGGCCAAAAACTGAATCAGTGGTACCATCTCTAGAGTTCCGCATGCCGAGCGCTACAAAGATCCGGACTTAAAACACCTCCATCATCCCGAATATTTTGCAGTTGGGCGAGGGGGGCAGTTGGGCGAAGGAGTCAAAGGGGCCCGATCAGTTTGCAAGCCGCTCGATGAATAGGTTCAGGAGAAGCCATCCTCCGATTTTCGCGGACACAAGGTCTGGCACCTCGTGGCTAGCTTTTCAGTCATTTCACTACCCAGACAAGCTCGTCAGTATCAGAATCTTAATGGCTTTCAGCGAAAATTGACAGAAAACTCGCTGAAACATGATTGCTTTCGCTAGCCGATCAGGCTGCCAGCAAAATGATTTCAGCATGATCAAGCATGCTCGAGAACCTGGAACCAATCGGAGATGAGTGGACGGCGAAGTACAAATGACACGCCCTCCTTACGCACCAAGACATAAATAAGTTGGGCCATGATGATCGCTACGAATTCAGGGCGCTCAAGCGTTAGATCGAGCGCGGGGACGCTCGTCAGCGGTATCGCCGCATTTGGCGTTTGATGTACTCCTGCGAAGGGTTGCGATATCAGCCTTCGTCGTAGCGCTGAGGCCAGCTCGCCGCAGCGGTACTGGTTCATTTCAGACTTACACTAACCAATCTGGCTTAAGCAACAGAACTAAACCCAAAGCAAGGATGAACAAGCCGCTGAGCAATTTCAGCCATCGCCCTTCATTTTCCTGCAACTTGCGTTTACCAAGGGTAAAGATAACAATACCAACCATGATCGAATCGTCGAGCATGTAGGCTACAATATACATTGCTAGGTAAGCATAGTTCTTCCAAGGCGGATAATCTTGCATCATCAAAACCTGACTATACAGCGCTGGAAGTCCGGCGGTGCACAATAATTCGATGAAATTAACCAGGACTGCTAATACAAATGCTCCTGAAATGGCACCATAAAGATGCTCAGCCATAACAATTGACCGCAACCGCGCATAAATACCGGGCTTGGCCGACTCGGGGATCGACAAACTCAAGCCGCGTTTGAAAGCAAAAAAATCTTTGACGTGAACCGAACCAACAAAGATGGCCAACATCGCCAGCAGGATTTGAACCCATCTCAGGTAACCCACAAACAGCAGCACGTTCAGCCAGGCCGCCATAAAGGCAAAATAGGCCAGTCCACTAACGACGACAAACGTCCCGGCCACTGCCAGAATCTTCCAGCGTACGCGCAAATTGACCAGGACAGAGAGCAGAAAAAGCAGTACCCACATTGCACAGGGATTAAAACCATCCACCAATCCGATCAGGAAGGTAAAGGCTGGCATCCCGATACGACTTGCGCTAATGCGACCAAAGAGTGGAACGTCGATTTCATCAGCTCCAGGCGACCCTTTATCCTGTGCATTCTCAGGCTCTACAGCTAGCTCAGGCGCATCGCCTGGTATTGGCAAGTCAGTTGGTAAATCTCGCAAATCCACGAGAGATGGATCGTCTGGCGATGAATAGTGAATGAACGCTGTCAAAGCAACTGATGGGCTAGTCGCAATCCTCAACGTTTCAGCATGTCGCCAATCGTCAAATAGCCCCTGCCGATAACCACTAACTTTTGATAGCTCGCAATCAA
>JBIIJD010000063.1:0-32292 GCA_044234105.1 Aureliella sp.
TCCCGGATTGCCGATGGGCTCAAAGGTCATCGTGAATGTGTTGGTCCCAGTACCAAACGATTCTATTAGGGCCGCATGTGCCGTCGGCACACTCAGTAGTGCCAAGCTCAAGAGTGTCAAAGCTGCGATGGTCTTCATGGGTTGCTCCTTTTGTAAGTAAGTCGTGGGACCACAAGTTGGTCGGAATGAGTTCCCAGTATAACTCAAGCCGTAGTAGTAGTAGTAGTAGTAGTAGTTTTTCCGAAGATTCTCGGACCTTTCCAAAGTGGGGGGGGTGAGCATTCGCGACCCAATAAGATCATTGCCCACCGGCGAGTATCATGGCACAGCTTGTCAATGTCTGGGTGCATAAGGAGGGCGTGTCATTAGATACTTGCCCACATGGATTGGGGAAATGATGAGTTGGTGGCCGTCGAGTTGAATAAGGAACTGAAGTTCAAACAGGTTCGAGCCGTTTCGCTGATGACCCCAATGGCGATAGGTTAGAAAAAAATCTCTGAACTGGAAACGGCATGCCCTACATCATCTGATCAGCGTTGCGTCGGCGCGGTATTGCCGTTGATCGGCGGATTCTGAGCGGTCCATGCTCCGCTGTTTGGTAGCCCCTGTTGAGCGATTCGCACATTGAGGGCGGCCACTTTCTGATACAGTTCGGGTTGAATCGTATTGATCGCCAGGCTCTGCTGGTAATTGTAGAGCGCCTGATTTAGATCGCCTGAAGCTTCTCGCAATTGGCCGCGGTGAGCCCACACTCGTGAATCGTTTGGATTCATTGCCAGGGCTTCATCCAAATACTGCTCGGCGACTTTCGTCTGTCCCATCTCTTGATGCAAACGAGCCAACTCGATTCGCGGATCTGGCATTTGAGGATTCTTATTCGACCAATTTTTCAGCAGCCTCAAAGCGGCATCAGGTCTGGAGGATTCAGCAAGCAGTACGGCTAGGCTGCGGTGACAATCGACATGATTGGGCTGTATGTCCAGGCACTGATGATAGAGCGACTCAGCCTGCTCGATCAGTTTGGCGTCCTTCTGCGCAACACCCATCTTGTGATAGACCGAGGCCAAATTGTAATAAGTATCTGAATTGGAAGGATCATTAGACTGTGCCGCCTGAAAGTGCTGCAACGCCTCGGCATACCGCCCCTGTTGGTATAATTGCACACCGACAGTATTCTGCCCCATGCTGCCGATGCGACAACCGCTTATGGCAGTTACCATCAGCAGTACAACAACCAATTTGATCATCCAGACTCGTGAAGTGGCGTTCACATCCGATTCCTTCTTGGTGAATGCACGCGCCGCTAGAAATCGCCCCTGCGACTTCTACTGAAACAAAACGCGCCATCACGTTCGACTCTACAGGATCTTGCATCAACAACTCAAGGTCAGTTTAATGCTGGCAATGATGTTAAGGTGTCAGGTATCTGAAGAAGTTGCGAATGCACTGGCCGGGCACGTATGCTTTGGGCTGACCGATCAACCCGCGCCCCAGCACTACGTTGTAGTTTTCCTGCCCCAACGTGAAGAGTGGCTTATATCCCAAATTGTTTTGAGTATAGAGGTTGGGGTTCCAATTGGGCGTCATCGTTGGTGGAACATAGGTTTGACCTGCCATACCGTCAGGTGGCAAGGACGGAGGTGGCAGTACCTGACATTGTTGAGCGGATGCCTGATAGATGCCAACTGGCGGATTGGCGGAAAAGATAGGATTTTGATTCGGTGTGATTTGATATTGAGGAAGCTGAGCAGCATTGATTCCTCCCGATTGCAAGTTGTAGGTTGCAGGTCCAGACCGTTGGTAGCCAATGTTCTGGTAAGTGGGCGCTGCCCGAGGCCCCGTGTAAGGTGATGTAGGGTAGCGTCCAGGTGCCGGCGTAACGAAGGGCAACCCAGTGGTTATCTGCCCAGCATCGCGGAGATGTGCCATTGAGCCATCAACATTGGCCTGGGTTAAATTTGCAACCGAACGAACTCGCAAACCAGCGCTGTCCGATTGAATTGCCTGTGGGTAGGAAGCGTTTGAAGCTGGAGTAGTACGCTGGTTGGGGTAGGGCTCGGGCAAAACGTTCGAAGGATTAGGAAGTGACCTTATAGGTGCTGGCAGTACCGCTCCAGAGTTCTGAGGCGGGAACTGGGAAGGCAATGGCGGCAAAACACTCTGGTCACCTGGAGGCTGAAAAAAACTGGTATGCAATTCCTGGTGCTGCTCCTGACCGGAAGCCTTAGTTGACTTGACCCACCCCGAATTTTGGCGAGCTGGCTGCCCAGCAGCGTGTGATTGGCCATTGGTGTTTGAGAATTCAGTACCGCTAACCGACCTCGGAAAGCTGCCTAGAAAAATCGCAAATGATACGATCACCAACAGGGCTACACTTGCCGAAGCCAGAACACGCTTCATGATTATCCGCTTCCCAAATTGGCCAGAATAGTAGTCCCCTACTATGGCCTATAGACCATTTGCACGACCGAGTCCATGTTAATCAGCGGCTGAGAAGCAACAAACACTCAACTTTTTCACAAAATAGTTGATAGCAAAAGTCGGTCGCCCGTAAGATGATATGGCAAGTTGCAGACTTGTTTGCCAAGCTATTAACAACACCCTCAGCTACTCAACCGAACAGATTTTCAGTATTAAAGGTTGAGTGTTCCCATGCACCGTGTCCCCATGTCCTGGGACACTTCGCTTTTCATTGGTCATCATTCTTATTTAATTGCTCCTGCCGTGAATCCAGCCATTGCTGGACTATGCGATTCAATACCGCCTGTTCGGCAAGTCTTGATTCTATCCGACACTTGGCACGATAGCTCGGTGAATCAGACAATTGAGCCAGTAAACTGTCGCCCCAAGCGATCCTCTGCGCAAGCGTAATCCTAGCATCACGCTTACTCTGCTCTACAGCAAATTCATCGTTCATTTCGTTTTGCCTCAAGCAAATTACTTTTGCAGAATTTTCTTCAGATAGACAATTCGATCCAATCTCCGACATGCTTCCGGAATCGCCAATTGACAATCCAACAAATCCTGTGCCGACAATAGTCTAACCCGAAGGGAATCGCTCAACTCAAGCACAACCGATCTTTGCCACGCCTGTTCGAACGATTCGATTCCAGGGACTGTTCGAAACACGTCTATGGGCCCGTGCTTTGTTAGCATACAGTAAATTGATTGAGATTCCATCCAACCAGGCATTTTCTCGCTAACCGGCCCCCAATCAGCATCCGTCTTTCCCCACTCAGCCTGCAACTCGACAAGGGCCGACTCGCAAATGTCGTTATTTTCCAGGTTATCTTCGATGAATATGTCAATATCTTGAGTAGCAACTGCCTGATGTGCCAGAAAGTAATTGAGACCGCCAATTAGCAAGAATCTCAATTGGTGATCCTGCAGAACTTGCAATACAGCTTTATAGTCGAAAGCAATCAGTGGCTCTTGTGTCATTGATCCTCCGGTTTTCAGTCATGACAAAGCAAGTTACGCATTTTGATGCTGATTGTCGAAGCTACTGGTATGCTATGCTTACCATGACCATAAGCAAAAAGGCCCTAGACAACCCAGAGCCTTTTCGTTAGGCACAACATCAGCACGTTCTCAGGAAAGGGCTAGTCAACTAGCTCTTGGCTGCTTTGTAGAGATCAGACACTGCGTTCCAGTTAACTACATTCCAAAAGGCGGCGATGTAATCTGGTCGGCGATTCTGATAGTTCAGGTAGTAAGCGTGCTCCCAAACGTCCAGACCCAAGATGGGAGTACCAACGATTCCCGCAAACTGCTTGCCCATCAGTGGACTATCCTGATTGGCGGTCGAGCCCACTGCCAGCTTACCCTCGGTTACATACAGCCAAGCCCAACCACTACCAAAGCGCGTAGCACCTGCATTGGCGAACTGCTCCTTAAATTGATCGAAGGATCCGAAAGTAGCTGCAATGTCTGCCGCCAGTTGACCAGTAGGTTGCCGGCCAGCACCTGGACCAAGCACCGTCCAGAACAGTGCGTGATTGGCGTGTCCTCCAGCATTGTTCCGTACCACATTGCGCTTGGCTTCTGGCACTGAATCCAAGCTGCCAATCAGCTTTTCAACGCTTAGCGAATCCCACTCGGTACCGGCAATCGCATTGTTGACGTTGTTGATATAGGCCTGATGATGCTTAGTGTGATGAATTTCCATCGTCCTGGCATCGATGTGTGGCTCAAGAGCATTGTAGGCATAGGGTAGGGCGGGTAGTTGGAAAGCCATGTTAGACCTCTACAAAAAGATTCGTTTTAGATATCGTAAACCGCAAAGCCCCGCGCAGATCCGGCACAAACAGTCGCAATGCGGGAGCGATGCTTCAAACGCAGTGTTGAAAACGATATGCGGGAACGTCCAAACTGGCAATAAGGGGTACACGCAAAGTGCCGCACAGCCAGCGCATGTTGCGCCGATAGATGTAGATAAACGGCTCGACAGAGATCCTTATCGAGGCTCGTTGATCGCCAGTTTCAGTTGCTCGTCGATCTCCTGGCCCACGATATAAACCTGGAAACTCAATAGAATCTGGTGGGCCTGGCCCTCAAAGGCCGACTGTCGACGATCGCGAGATTTTACTGGACAGAAACTGACCGTGAACTTTGTACGACTCTGGTAATTTGTACGACTCTGGTAAGCTGCGTTTCTGGCCTGACTGCGATACTGAACTTCCAGAAAGTCGATGTTCAATATCATTGGCACAGGATGCTCGCCACGACGACGCGCTCCCGCGACGCTCTTGATGCGTACGGATAGTTGATTTTTTGTTGTCGATAGCACTTCAGCAGCATGATCTTTAACAAAACCCTCCAGCTTCTGTAGAGCGATCTCCAGAGGCACCGCCGAAAGGTACTCACGCGAAAGGATCGAAACGCTTTGCCCCACAAACCAGCTCAACCAGCCACTGCGCTGATCGCTGGCCGATGGACGGCCCTGTGCTTGTGCGTTAGCTGCCAAGTGAGCTGGATCTGATAGCCCTGACCCCAATTGAATGACACGGTTTCGGCCGCTTTCCTTGGCTGTGATCAAAGCGCGATCCGCGCGACTCAGGAACGTATCGTGATCGTCACCTACTTGCAGTTGCGTCACACCGAAGCTGGAGGTCATCGTCGCCCCGTTGAGGGCTGGCACAGGCGTGGTCTCGACGATTCGGCGAAGCTTTTCTGCTTGAGCCTGTGCGATGGTAATGTCGCAGGCGTCACACAAGATCACAAACTCTTCCCCGCCATATCGTGCCACTAAGTCCGACTTTCGCACGTTGTCCCGCAAGATACTTGCAAAGGTAATCAATGCTTGATCACCGGCCTGGTGGGAGAACTTGTCATTGATGCGTTTGAAGAAGTCGATGTCGCACATGATGACCGAGCCTGGAACGCCACTGGCTGAGTGCTCAGCAACAAATTCTTCAAGCCGACGATTCAGCTCTGCGCGATTCGCAACTTTGGTGAGCGCGTCCTGAGTCGCCTTGGCATGTAGTGTTTGAACCTGCTGCATCAGTTCGCTTTGCAGCGATGCGTCACGTATCAGCAGAATCATCCCAGCAAAACCACCTGCCGAGGTGAACATGGGAATCGCCGTGAAATCCACTTTGCTCGATTTCCCATTGACGTGTTTTACACCCAATCGAGCTGAGTACTTTGTGTTGGTCGCCAAAGCACTCTGCAGCGGACAATTGTCGCGATCCAAGGCTTGACCATCCTCAGCCTGCAACCCTAACAGAGCAGGGGACCACATGCAGTGTAAGACCGATTCTGAGGATCGGCCACTCATCTGCTCGGCAGCCGAATTCCAGTGCAATATCTTGCCTTGATTGTCTAGATAGATGGTGCCGTCGTTCAGTGAGTCGAGCAGCCTGTGGTGGAAAAGTACATTGACAAGACCCTGCGTACCTAACGACGATTCGATGGCCGTGAAGCCTGAAAATGTAGAATTGGAACCGCCGGTCAACTGAGTCAACCAACGCTGCGCGACTTGTTCTTCCAATTCAGGACGAGTCTGTCCGATCAATTCGGCAAAATTGCTCACCAGATCAGGGTCAAATTGAGTCCCCGACTTAGAAAATAATTCGTCCACCGCGCGCTCGCGGCTTAAAGCCGACCGAAAGACTTGTGTTGTGGTCATCGAATCATAAGCGTCGACAATCTTGAGCATTCGAGCCAACGGGTTGGTGGCTAATCCCGTTTCGAAGGCAAATCGCGACTGCTCAATGGTTTCGATCAGCGCCTGTGCAGCACCGGCAGCCGAAAGCATCTCGATGCCATGCTGTAGACTTTGTTCCATCGCGACCATTTCAGTACTGTCCAGTGCTTCAGGCTTTTGAAGCACAGCGTCGGGCACACCGATTTTCCCTACGTCGTGCAGCAAACCAGCAATCTCCAGCATATCCCGTACAGCGGTCGGCTGATTCAAGTAGCCGATCCATTTCGAACAACCCACCGCCACTCGTAAACAATGAGCTGCGGCAGGTGGATGCTTGGCACGCAGTGCGTAATACAAAGCAGCGTATGGCCCCAGGCGCGCACGAATCAAGCGATCGGGAATCGGTTGCTCCACGACAGCTTTCGCTGGAATACCAGTCATGCCTGGTGAATCGATGGCTAATGTTGGGGCGGTCGTCTGCATTACCAAGTCGCAAAAACGAGTAGCTAGCGCAAAGTCATTCAGCCAGCCCGAAGCTAGCATTGATAAAGTGCAATCTATTCAGTTAATCAAACTTAGGTTGCGTTAAGGGACAGGTCAAAAATTCCACTTCGGTTAACACTCATTCGCTATCCCTCAAAATCGGAGATTGCTGAACTTTATCGGAAAATCCGCAAATTCCACATGATCACGCCATTGCCGACCCGAAGCCCGATTGCCCACAAAGACAATGAAATCAATTGCTTTGGGTAGTCCTACTTTAACGGTTTTTCCGTCTTGACGGCGTTAGTGCTGATCTGGGACTCTTGGACATTCCCCGAAAAATTTGAGTAACGTTGGCCTCCCCTTGGAGCTTTCTTTCATGGCACTGACTGGTGACTCACGCATGGATCGTCGCCGTCGAGTGCTTTTGGATGCCTCGCAAAACGAAACGGCTAATGTGAACTCTAGCCGATCCAATGCCGCAGACCGCGCAGGCTCTGCGACTGGCAAACGAGATGCCGGCTATAGTTTGAATGTTCGCCAAGCCTGTGGCCTTCGCCTGGTCCAGTTGATACCGGTTCGACGCCGTAGCTACTGGACCATTGTGGTTGTCAGTTTCTTGGTTACGTCTCTCTTACTGATCGGCCACTATTTGGTCTATGTCAGCGGTAGCCTACCCTGGTACGGACATCCTTTGGCAACCACTCTGGACGCAGCGCATCCACAAAGTTTGGCTGCCTGGTTTGGTAGCCATTTGTGGTTACTATGTCTGGGTGCAACGATTCTGACATTTCAAATTCGACGTCACAAACTAGACGATTACAGTGGCGAGTATCGCTTGTGGTTTTGGCTTGTCATCACCTGCCTACTAGCCAGCATCGACTCAACGGCCCACGTCACTGAATTGTTGGGCCAAGGTCTGGATCACTGGTCCAGATTGAACTTGGGATGGAGCGGCAAAGCTGTTGTGCAAGCCACAACGACGGTGCTTGTTGGCGTCTTGGGTTTGCGTTTATGTACCGAGTTAAAATCGGTACCACTCAGCTTGGGCTTCTGGCTGCTAGGACTGGTAGCTTGGGCAGGTAGCGCGGCACTAGCTCAGGATGGTCTTCGTATAACGATAACGCCTCAGATGCGTTACTGGCTGCAGTCCGCTCTATGGCTGGGAGGTTTAACTTCGATCTGGCTAGCCGCACTGACTTTCCTTCGCCATGTTTACATCGAGGCGCAACGACGATTCTTACTGCGTAGCCGTATGACTCGCCAAAAGGCGGAGCGCAACTGGTCTCAGAAGTTCCAGCAGTCTCTCGCCTTCTTCCGCCGCCGGCCAGAGTTCGACGATGATGTTCAGCCCAAACGGCGACGCAAGAAACAGCCTGCCCAAGAGCCGGATGAGAATGAAGCGGACCAGTCCATGGCTAACAGTCCAGCGCTTGCAGTTCGGCCTGCCGCTGCGGTTACCAGCAAGCCAGGACCTCTTAGCTTGTCCAACCGAAAACCGGTTCCAAGCGACGATAGTTCCCGACCTGCTCAGACAAGTGGAGTGTCCCCGGCGGCGACTGCTCGACCTGAGTCTCAGCTTGTGCCGAAACGATGGAGCTTCAAACTGTGGCCTGGCCGAGACGTGCCGGAAGAAGACGCCGATGAGTACCGCAAAGTTTCCGGCAGCCAGCAGCGACGCGAAGCTACCGCGCAGCAAAAAGCGGAGAAACAGTCTGATCGTCAAGCCGTAGCCCTAGCCAAAGCAGAGGCCAAGGCCGCTCAGAAAGCGGAAAAAGAGGCGGCACGCCAAAACCGTCGCCAGGAAGGATCAAAATCCACTGGCCGAACCAAACGACTTCTGCTGCTACCCTGGACGGTTACAGCAGCAACTTTCAGCAAGATCAAACTACCTTCGCTGTCCAGTTTCAAATTGTCACCACCCGACGCTGAACAGCCTGACGACGGGCAGAGTTCAAGCTCCAGTGCGTCCGCCTCGATCCGTCCCATTAGCAGCGCTCGACCTTTGCCTGGTACTTCTCGCCCTGAAGCGGATGACGATGAAGACCAAGAGTCTGATCGTTACATGAGCAAAAGCGAACGCAAAAGGCTGCGGCGGCAGGGACGCGCTGCTTGACATCAGTTGCGAATTGGAGCTGCCATCAAGAACCGATAGCACCACGGATCAGTTGCTGAAATTGGTCTTCCGTCAACACTGGGACATTCAACTGCTTGGCTTTGTCCAGCTTACTGCCAGCATTCTCCCCAGCCACCACATAATCGGTGCTTCGAGAAACAGAACTGGCTGCTCTGCCGCCCAATTGTAGAATCAACTGTTCGATCTCATGGCGTTTGTACTTAACCAGTGTACCGGTCACTACCAAGGTTTTTCCAGCCAGCGATATACCCTGAGTGCCTGTTTGGTTGCTCGTCGAATCCGGCTCACTCAACAGCACTCCCGCTTCGGCTAGTCCCGCGATAATGGACTGCCCAGTTTCTCCGTGCAAGAATCCATAGACGCTGCGGGCGATGATCGGACCGACTTCGCTGACCTGAGCGAGTTCCTCTTGCGAGGCAGATTGCAAACGCTGGATATCCTGAAAATGCTTGGCCAGTACAGAAGCTACTCGGCTACCAACATGACGTATCGAAACGGCCGTCAGTACCCTGGCCAGCCCGCGCTGCTTGCTTGACGCGATCGCAGCCAACAGATTGTCGGCTTTGGCTTGACCAAACCGTTCCAGCTTGAGCAACTGTGACTCCTGCAGCCGGTACAGGTCCGAAAAGTTCTGCACCAACCCCGCATCCAGCAACTGATCGATGATTTTTTCCCCCAAGCCATCAATGTCCATAGCGGATCGCCCAGCAAAAAAGCTCAGTTGCTGACGCAGCTTGGCGGGACAGTGCGGGTTGGGACAGCGGATATAGACGCCGCCTTGGTCTTTTACCAAATCAGTTTCGCAAACGGGACATTGGCGCGGAAACGTGTAGGGAATTGCTGACGCTTGTCGACGATGCAATTCAACTCGAACCACGTGGGGAATGATTTTTCCAGCTTTCTCGACAACTACCCAATCCGCCACTCGAATGTCTTTTCGCTCGATCTCTTCGGCGTTATGCAAACTGGCTCGGGAGACCGTGGTGCCAGCCAATTGAACAGGTTCCAGTTCAGCCACCGGAGTCACAGTGCCTGTCTTACCAACCTGCACGACGATTTCGTTCAGTTGTGTGACGGCTTCATACTTATCGATCTTGTATGCTACGACCCAGCGCGGCGACTTGGTGGTGCTGCCCAGTTCTTCTCGATCGGACAATCGATTCACCTTTAGCACCATTCCATCGACTTCAAAGTCAAGTTCGTGCAAGCTCTCCTGAATCTGATCAATTTGGCTGAGCGCCTGTTCGGCTGATTCAAACACATGCACGTGTGGTGTGACCGGCAACCCGTAGCTCTTAAGTTCTTCTAAGAACTCGATATGGCTAGTGGCCTGAACACCTTCGCAATATCCCATCCCATGAGCAAAAAAACGCATTTTTCGGTGAGCGGCCAGCTTGGGATCTTGCAATCGAATGGTACCGGCGGTCACGTTGCGAGTATTCTTAAAGGGCGGCAATCCGGCTGCGGACTGTTGAAGATTCAGTTGAGCCAAATCGTGATTGGTCATGTAGACTTCACCACGCACTTCTAACAATTTGGGTGGCCGACCACTCAATCGTAAGGGCACGTCAGCTATAGTGCGAATGTTGTGAGTGATATCGTCACCAACGCGTCCATCGCCGCGCGTAGCTGCTCTGACTAAAACGCCATCTTCATAGACAACTGAAGCGGCAACTCCATCAATCTTTAGTTCTAGCACCCAAGACAACTGGTGCTCACCGACAGTCTTTTGAGCACGAGACAAAAAATCTGCCAGCTCTTGCAAACTATAGGTGTTTTCTATCGATAGCATGGGTAGGCGATGCTGGACCGAAAGCAAATCGCCTACGATCTGATCGCCGATGCGCTGCGTTGGGCTGTCAGGCTGTACTAATTCTGGATGCTGCGACTCCAACAATTTCAATTCGTTGATCAACCGATCGTATTCAAGATCGGTAATCTCCGGCTGAGCCAATAGGTAGTATTGGCGATCATGATGCCGGATCTGTTCAACTAGCCACGCGATACGTTGCCTTGCCTCTTCCATTTCCTGTCCGCTTACCCATCTACCAATAAAGAAACCCAGTTGCGGGGCCAGTTCCCGCTTTGAGCGTCACCATTGTAACGAAACAATGGCTACTTGTGCGAATGCCGACCGCGAATCGCAATTCTCAAGTCACAGACGTTAGTTCCCGTTGGCCCTGTAACCAGCAAGCCACTATGCTGTTGAAAGTAGTGAAATGCGTCGGCCCGTCTAAGATAATCAGCTATATCGCTTTGATTTCCATGCACAGCGTTGAGACTTTGTGAACTGATCCATGCACCGGCCGCTGGCGTCGGACCATCCTCGCCATCGGTACCAGCACTCATAAATGCCCACTCAGAATCGCCGCTGATCAGCGAATCACGAGAGGACAAAACACTTTCCAGAAGACTCAGTACAAGCTGTTGATTGCGACCTCCCTTTCCACCTCCGTCGCTTGGCAGCACCACGGTTGGCTCACCGCCCGAGATCCAACAATCGATCTCCGGCTGTTGATGCAACTGGTGCAGAGCCTGCAAGCCCACTCGAGCAACGTCGGTCACATCGCCCTCGGGCTGTCGAGCCGACTGCATGACGTAGCGATATCCCAACTGCACCGCCTTCACTCCAGCAGCATCCACAGCGTCTGCGTTATTCCCCAAGATGATGTTTTCAATCTGCGAAACGGGCACAAACGCCGCATCATGATGCGGTACGATAGTGCAGGGGGAGCTAGCCAGTTGATCTTGGGTTGGCTTCATGGGAACAACATTTTTTGTTAGCCCTTTCGAATTCATTGTCTGTAGATAGGCGACCACCGCTTGCAACCTGGGGTCACCGATCAGTTTTAGATCGCTCAGCACCCCCAGCGCCTTCTGAGCATCTGCGGGCGGGTCCGTTACGGTGGGGCCTGAGGCAATCAAATCCAGTGGATCGCCCAAAACGTCTGAAATCACCAGAGAAATAAGCCGCCCGGACCGACTGGCACGAGCCAATCCACCACCTTTCACTCGGCTCAAACAACGACGGATGCTGTTGAGCTGGCGAATGTCACCTCCGCTAGCCGCCACACACTGAGCAAGCGCCTGCTTGTCCTGCAGCGAAACCCCGGGGGCCGGGGCCACTAGCAAAGCCGATCCTCCACCTGAAATGAGACTCAGTACAACGTCCTTGCGGCCCGCCGATTCGACTAACTGAAGAATCTGCTCGGTTCCCTCCACCGCAGCGATCGTCGGCAAGTTGACTCCGGCTGGCCGCGCGGCATGCAGATGTATTCCAGGCAGTGTCCCCGTGAATGTCCCCTGGGGAGCGTTAATCCATCCAATGACCTTTGGAGTCTTATGAGAAGGCTTCCAGTGCTGGAAGATTTGCTTGTGCAATTCGCTGGCCAACCCAGCAGAGGCTTTGCCTGCACCCACCACAATCAGTCGATCCGTAGCACTTAAATTAATCTCGATTTGATCGTCAATCACCAGCCACTTTCCATCCTGACGAATCTTATTGCGCACCAGCGCATCAGGTGTCACCGCCTGCACACCGGCAAGCCAGATCTGCAGCATGTCTCGCACCAGCGGATTCAGCCCCGAAGGTTGTTGCGACCAGAAATTTTCCAACATCGCAGCCCCCTTTGATTCCGCTGGCGATGAATTGCCAAACCACTCCACTGGCGATCTACTTCGGTTCCACTGCTGATCAGCGCTGCTGGAAAATGGATGCCCCATCCGCTTGCAGCGACTGTGCGCGAGGTTCGACGGGAACAGTCTGGAAGTTTCCCTTCCCCGGCGGAGGTGTCAACTGGTCGTTTCCCTTTTCTGGGTACAACTGAGTATCGATCGGCAGCGTCTGATATGCTGACGAAGCTGAAACGGGGCGAATGATACTGGCGGTAAGATTTTCTAGTTGAATGTCGCAGGCACCACGGCATTCAGCTAACACGCGGAATTCACCATCGGACTGCACAAATCGATACAGCTCAACGGGCACTCGCTGGCCCGTCTGACCACGTACCAACTGGCCTAGACTTGGCCCTGCCTGATTATCATAGATCAACAATCCCGCCGTAGCATCTCGCACACTTGCCATTCGCACGTAGGCTTGTGCCGTGATTCGCACAAGTTGCCCACGTCGTGCAGGCACTCCGGCACTGCGCACTCGCAACGAGGCACCTTCGTATCCGCCTGGAATTGACTCCAGTTGCAAGGCTTGATCACTCTGGGTGCCAGCATTCGACTTCTGCTTGGAAGCAGTAGGTCTGGGATAGGAGGCCAGACGCAGACCACCTGGACTATCCAACGATGCGGGCACCAATTCCACTCGAAAATCAATTTGATCTTCCAGTCGTCGTTGCTGGGACCATCCGTGATCAAGCATCTCTTGCAGATTCGCAAACTGACTACCAGGTATTGGCAGCGGCTGCCACTGACTTCGCGCACAAGCCTGAGCCAATTGCCAATGGTACTTCAATGCGGAAGGCGACAGAATCCAAGGACTAGCCTGGGCCGTAGCCAAGTTGCTTGTGGCCTGCATGAAGGATTCGTGCATGACCGACTGAGTCTGTTCGAGCGTCTCCAGTGCCAGACGAGTTGCCGTTGTGGGTTGTTGATTTTGCATCGCCTGCCAGCCACGTTGCAGGAGATTCTGGATTGCAACCAACCTTCGCTCATGGCCAGAATGAATCGGTGTCCCCGATGGATTCGATTGCGATCCAAGTGGCGATTCAGACTGCTGTCTGGCCCCAAGCACTTCCGCCATTTGATCGACGCAGTAGCTGGCAATTTCCAGTTGATCCGAAGCAAATTCCGTCGCTTGATCTTGCAGCCTTCGTCTAGCGTAGTTCAGTATGTGAGGATTGCGAGTGGCCACGAAGACCTCGCATGGATTCGGAGCGGATACGCTCCACTGATGTTGACCATTCTTGGTCTCCACAGTCATCAGTTCGACGCGACCTTCGGTCAAACGAACCACTTGCGGCACTTCGACACCATCCTGAATCCTCAAGATTAAGGGTTCCGTCCGGGTCGCGGGTAAAGACCACTGGGACTCCTGAGTTGCCACCTGCGCTAAAATCAGTTCTGAATCCTTGGATCGCCAGCGCGCAGCCAAATAGTCCTGGCGACTCAAGTTTGGCGGTTCCAATTTTTGCCCCACCAAAATCCACGGGCTCCAAAGACGCAGATCCCTGTTGGTCCATCGTATTGCCGCTTCGATGGCTCGATCCTCTGCCGCCTGAACATCGATTGGTGCGTTCAGTGCAGACTGATTACGAAAGATGATACCTTTTGCTCCTGCCATCACCGCGCCAATTGCCTCGTAGCGAACGCCAAGTGGATTGGCCAGCGCGGCTGAAGGCTGCTGCGATTGAAGTACTTCACTGACCACTCGATACTGCTCGATCAAAGCTGGGTTGGCTCCCAACTGAATTGATACTAGGCCGCTTCCCCGAATTTGCACGGTCTCTAAGCTTTTGGCTAGCCACTGTCGCTTAGCCACAACCTGGCCTGCCGAGACGGGATCCGGCGCGGGCACAATGACTTCACTAGCTAGTCGACCAAACAACCAAAAATGCTCCAGCGCTTCACCGTAAAGCGGACGTTTGAACGCATCGGGTAGATTATTGGCCTGTGCAGCCTGCACACGCACCGATTCAGCTTGGCCACGGTTCAACGCCGCTCCAACCAGCCAGCCTTTCACGGCAGACATCTCCTGATCCGTATACCCCTCAGGCGAATCGGGCGGCGGACAGATCACCTGCAGCGAAGCCTCACGCAGAACCTTCAGATCATTTGGCTGCGGAACACTGCTCAGCAGCACACCGCTAAATCCTAACGACTGAAGCCACGCCGGTTGTTCCCCTTGATATTCAATCCAAGTTGGAAACCGAGGTGCCGAACCAAAATGTACGCCTTCCTCTTCTCGCCAGCGCCAGCGCTGTCGCCAATTGACTGGTAACGGCACGCCGGTCGACGCCAGTGGGATCATGCCTGTCAAAGCTAGATCATCCACCTGAACTCGATAGCGCCCTGGTCCGGTGTAGGCGTTCAGCACGATGGCATCGACGTAGGGTTGGTTCAAATCCAGTTGAACATCAAAATGATTTCGAATAGCAACCGTTTCTTGTTGCAATAGATCCGCCAACTGCTTAACTTGCAATCGCTGCCAGTTCCCAGGCTGCTCGTAGCCATCCCCCCAAAGAATCGTAGTCAATCGACTTTGACTGACTGGATGAATCGCGTTGGGAAATACAACTCGCACGCCAAAACGAATTCGTCCTGCCGCACATCGCACCCACAGTTCTGGTTGAAATTCATTCAGCACTGCGGCAGGCTCGACCGGGTAGGCCAGCATGACTAATTGTCCCTGATCACAGGAAACTTCCATCAGCTCGCTAGTGCGGCCACTGTGCGGCATGATCAAACTGATTTCGTGCTCAGTCAACTGAGCTTTGCAATCGCTTTCGACTAGAATCCAACGTGGAGTCCCGCCCTCGAAAGAATCGCCATTCTGGCTAAAGGCAGACTGGGTCATCAAGCAAAAGGACAAACTTGCAATAACGGCTAAAGTTGCCGATGGCCAGCAGCGACCGCTTCCAGCACCATTTGTCAACTTGGGGACCAGAAGGCCCATGTCGACCTGGGCAACAAGTGTCGCCTCTTGCGTAGGCGGCAAAATTGGATCGGGGGTCATAAAATTGCTGCGAAACATCAACACGGCCATCCATGACGTTGAATTGTTCGTAAGTTCAGCTTTTACAAGAACTTACCGCATTTATCCAGATCATTTTGTGTTTCGATTATGCAACACAGGCAAAAGAAATGGAAAATCGGAATTATTCTAAGTCCTTGAAAATTAGAGACTTACAGAATATTATCCAATCTCACTGGCCCAGTGGCACCCCGCCTGCATTAGATGCTAAGCACCAGCCAACCACCCAAAGCAGTACAACGGCTCTGGTGACCAGCTCCCCCAAATCATTCACTTCCCGGAGGCAGACGATGACCACAATCAAGTCACAAGACAACGCCGCTCAAAAGCACGACGACATTCCTGCCGACCTTCTGGAACTGACCCAAGCCATCGAGCAACTGCCGATCGAGCACCGCATTCGATTGCTTCCATCACTGCGACGAGTCACTGAAAGCAGCGTTCGACGACGACGCATTTTGACTTTGGTTCAAGAGGCATTGGGACAACTTCGACTGGACATGAAATACCTGGTATTTGACTTGGAGGCGACCCGACGAGAACGTGACGAGTTCCTTCAAAAACTCAACGACCTAGGTGGCTGCCAAGACTAGCCCCGAACTACAAACTAGGGGCAAGTAACCCGGTTGAACGTTTCGCCACAACAACAACCACTCGAGCCAAGATCGCCACCTTGGTTCCACTTGGGATCAACTCAACTCGCTCCTACCGCAGGCTGTTCACTCTCCAAACATCGCTGTGGAAAACTCCTGGGAAAAGCCGTGTGACAAGCGATTGTCACACGGCTTTTTTGTCTTCGTTGCGGAAACAGTTTGCGTTTTCTCCTACGTTGGCTTAGTATCAAGATAATCAGCGACTATCCTAACTTTGCCTCGCAGGATGTCGGACGTACCGAAACCACTTAACAGCTTCATGGAATTCACACCAAATCAGTTTGCTCAAAGCGTAGTCGAGCTAGGGTTAGTGGAACCGCTGGCCATGGAACAGGTATGGGCCGAGGTCGGTGTTCAGAATGTTGGCTGCGATGATTTGATCAGCGTTCTTCTGCGACGTGAACTGCTGACCAATCTGCAAGTAGACCGAGTGCTCAAGGGTGAACGCACCGGATACTTCTATGGCAAGTACAAGGTGCTGTATCTGATTGGTGCCGGTACTTTTGCGCGTGTCTATCGAGCCGTTCATCGCGACAGTGGCCGAGTGGCTGCTATCAAAGTCCTGCGAAGGCGACACCGCAATGAGCCAACTCAGGTGGAGCAGTTTTTTCGCGAGGCTCGTGTGGGATTGCAATTGCAACATCCTAACATTGTGGCCATTCACGAGGTGGACAGTAACCCACGAAATCCTTACATGGTCATGGAATTTGTCGAAGGCCAAACCCTCCGAGAGCTAGTCCATATTCGCAAGAAGATCGAACCGCTGACCGCCTTGAAGCTGATGAGCGATGTGGCTAGTGGTCTGGCCTACGCATCGACTCTTGGAGTAACTCACCGAGACATGAAGCTGAGCAACGTGCTGGTGACCGCTCAAGGCCGCGCGAAACTAGTGGACTTTGGTCTTGCCGCTTTGGCTGATACTAGTGACGAAACCGCATTGGCCGATTGCCCCAGCGCACGAGCGATCGATTATGCGGCGCTGGAACGGGGTTCGGGTGTTCGCAAGGATGATCCACGCAGCGACCTCTATTTTTGGGGTGCTATGCTATACCATATTCTAACTGGGCACTCGCCGTTGACGGAAACCAGGGACCGCATGGCGCGCTTGAATGTTTCTCGCTTTCGAGAAGTTACCCACATCCACAAGATCGATCCAGACATCCCAAGCAACGTTGCCAGTATCGTTCACAAAGCGATGGAATTTGACCCTGCCAAGCGATACCAAACCCCTGCCGAGATCGTACAAGACACTCAGACCGTAATTCAACGACTACAAACCGGCGATACAAACACTCAAGCACGAGGTGCTAGTGGCGCAGCGGATTCCGGCGAAGACGCCTCGACGGAAGGCATCAACAAGATAGTAATGCTTGTGGAAAGCAAGATCGAGTTCCAAGATCTGGTCCGAGAAAAGCTGAAAAAGCGAGGCTATCGAGTCTTGATCATCAGCGATCCATCACGTGCGCTGGCTCGATTCATTCCAGAAGAAGACCTGCCGGCGCACTGTGTGGTTTTTAGTGCTCCCGAGCTAGGTGCCAGCGCGCTGGATGCCTACAACCAGTTCGCTACCGATGCTCACACGGCACATATTCCGGCAATCCTGCTGGTTGATCGCAAGCAACAGTACATCATTCGCAACGCCAAAACCGGTCCCAATCGAATGATGCTTGCCATGCCGCTGAAAGTAAGGGAGCTGCGCGCTGCATTGCTTAAATTGCTCAAGCAGGCCGCTGTTCAGCAGGCCCAGGCTGAAGCCGAATAGCCACCGACTTCATGCAGAGCAACTCTGGCCGATTGTCTCTTGGACTTAGCCTAGGATCGATCCGTCGTCAACTGGAAAACGGTGACAATTGGAAACTGACTGACATACTTACCAAACGCGGTCAGAACTACTGCGCGGAATGGCTTGTGAACCCTTTTCTAAATCTGCGGTCTTTGGTAAAGTACCAGTTCGCGAGAAAATTGAGGGTGTAGCTCAGTCGGTAGAGCATCGGACTTTTAATCCGTGGGTCCGGGGTTCAAGTCCCCGCACCCTCACTTTTGACAAACTGCTGCGATTCCCATGGTTGCTGACAGCGCTTCGCCTGTGGTTTATGATTCGCTCCAAGACATCCAGCATTGGCAGCAGCGCAGTTTGACTATTCTCAAGCAAGCCGCTGAGCGTGGGCTGCGTCACGATGCAACTGAGACTCTGGTGCCCACGTTCTTCTTTTCGGCATATACGGGGGATGACCCTCGGGAACTGCTGGATTTCTTATGACTGAACTACCAGCGACCTGAGTTATCTAAGTCCAATCACGCTATAAACCACCGAGCTTGGCGTCGCGAACTGAACCTACCTGAAAAGGGACGGCTTTATGGCTGTCCGCAGACGCTGTTCAAATTCCATCCAGATTTTGATCAGGCGCTAGCCAGCATTTTAGAATCTGACCCGTCCGGCCTACTGGTCCTGATTGACGGTCGAATTCCGCGCTGGACCAGACGAGCGGCTGGGCCACAACAGTTTTCGCGTTCGCGGGCCCGATGGCGTTCTCGTGGAATTCGTCGAGGCTAAGCCGATTCCGGAAGGCGTGTGGGAGGATTGATGCCAGCGGTCGATCCTCAAATAATTAGCTGTGTCCTCGCGAAACTCGCACAACAGTCAATTCTGAACTTCCTGCATTTGGCGGATCTGTTTCAGAATTAGTCTCTTGGGCATGAATGGAATGGCTGCCATCATCAATCTCTGGCTGAGTGAAACTCCAGAGATTACGTTTAGCTTACGACTCAAAGTGCCGCTGTCGACGGATCGGAACCTAGAATCAGGCATGGGAACAATAGCCGATTGATTGGATTGGACAATTGGGCTAATTCAACTCGAGAATTCGGATGTTGCGGAATTTCAGGTTGTTGGGCTGGCCGTGGTCTTGCAGGCCGATGTATCCTTCCAGCGGTCGATTTTTCATCGGTCCTTTGTCCAACTGAGTATCGATGATTGGCTGGCCGTTTAATTCGACTTGAAGGTGTGAGCCGATGCAAGTGACTACCATTCGGTTCCACGTATTGGGGGGCCGAGACATATTTTTCGTGGGGCCGACCGTGCGGATGACTCCACCGTGATCGTGGTGCCCGAGCGGACCTTCTTTCTTAGATGAGTCAAGCACCTGGACTTCGATTCCTTCTTCAACAGGATCCGCTTGGTCTGCGACACGGAAATAGATGCCACTGTTTCCGTCTGGCGGATACATGTACTGCACGTCCAAGACAAAATCCTTGTACCTTTTCTCGGACCACAGATAGGCATCGTAGCGTTCCCAACCTGTTTCTCCCGCGCGTGGCTGGATCAACAGCGAACCATCTTCTTGCGGCAGCCAATTGCCAGTAGTCTTCCAACCATTCAGGTTCTTTCCGTTGTACAGCGGCTTGAAGTTGGATAAGTCTCGAAGCTTCAAATTTCGCCACCTCACTTCGTAGGGGCCTTGTCCGCGACCAATGCTGTGAACTTGCAAGCCGATGAAACCACGAGGGTGAGATGCAAATTTTTCTGGGTGGTTCAGATCTGAGATTTGCTGACCGTTGAGCCAAACTTGAATGTTGGGGCCAACGGCCACGATATGATATGAATTCCACTGGTTCTCCCTAAAATGCTCATGCGGTTTGCGATGATCATCGGGCGTCATCCAGCCGCCAGCCGCTTCACCGTAAATATAGCCAGCCATTTTGTCGGTCGAAATTTCAACTTGAGGCCCGTTGACTCTTCCGTCTGGCTCATCTCCGATACTCTGCGATCGAATTTGCACACCTGAATTGAGTTGACTATCAACCTTGACATCAAACATTAGCTCGAAGTCGCCGTACAACTGATTTGTACACAGAAACGAATTGGGGCTCCCTTCCGCAGTCGTTCCAACAATTTGTTGGTCGTCGACTCGGTAGACAGCGGTTCCATTGCGTTGAGTCCAACCATCGAGGTCCTGGCCATTGAATAGGTCGATAAACCCGCCTTCGCCGGCATGAACACAGTGGGCAGAAATGACCATAAGACAAAAGACTGTTAGCATACGAAACATGGTTGGTCTCCTATAAGGAATGAGAACAGAAACAGCATACATTGTAGCCGACAGCTACAATCGTCAAGCGTCCTTCGGTTACCGGTGGTTGGCCAATTCTTGCGATTGGCCTTCGTTAGACGATTCAATGGAATGCCGGCTCATAGTATACTGGTTTCACCAGTTCAGCATCTGTGCTGAATCCAGCCGCTGTCTTTGCTTTGGATACTCGGTCACATGTTGCTATACGTTTTCGTAGATCGTCTGCTTTGGGCTAGTTTCCTTGCGAGTCTGTTTCTGTGCGATCATCTTTTGGCACAATCGCTTGCCGATAATTCGTTGATCGATTTTTCGAATGAGATACGGCCGATTCTTGCGTCCCATTGCTATTCCTGCCATGGGCCTGATGAAAGTAGTCGTGCAGCCGATTTGCGACTGGATATTCAAGCAGAAGCGGTTGCTCATTCCGCCATCGTTCCAAACCAACCATCGCAAAGCAAACTGGTCGATCGGATCATGTCCGAAGACGATGACGTGCAGATGCCGCCACCAAGCAGCAAAAAGCCCCTGTCTGAGTCTCAGAAAGCTCTGCTTCAACGGTGGATTCAGCAGGGAGCGAACTACTCTAATCATTGGGCCTTTATTGCACCAACTCAACCCGCCTTTCCGACTGTCGTTCAATCTCAATGGCCTAGTAATCCAATTGACTTTTTTGTTGGTAAGCGACTGGAACAAGAACAGTTAAAGCCTTCGCCCAGAGCCGATCATGCAACGCTGCTGCGTC
Organism: Aureliella sp.; assembly: GCA_044234105.1. Taxonomy (GTDB): domain Bacteria; phylum Planctomycetota; class Planctomycetia; order Pirellulales; family Pirellulaceae; genus Aureliella. Next base: position 20,937 of record JBIIJD010000063.1, read on the forward strand.
GCGTTTCACTGGACCTTACCGGTTTGCCTCCAACAGTGGATCCGTTGCAAGAATTCCTGAACGACAAAACTGACGAACCCTATGAACGAGCAGTCGATCGACTGCTCAGTTCAAAGCATTATGCTGAAAAGATGGCCTTGGAGTGGCTGGATCTGGCAAGATACTCAGATACCAATGGCTATAACAACGACGAAGATCGCACGATGTGGCCGTGGCGAGACTGGGTAATCAGCGCGTTTGACCAAAACATGCCGTTTGACCAGTTCACGATTGAGCAGCTTGCTGGAGACCTGCTGCCGGACCCAACGCAGAATCAATTGATTGCCACTGGCTTTCTTCGCAATCAAGGCCACAACACCGAGGGCGGGATTATCCAAGAAGAGTACCGTGTCGAATATGTGGCGGATCGAGTTCACACAGTCGCCACCGTTTTCCTGGGCCTTTCGATGCAGTGTGCTAGGTGTCACGATCATAAGTACGATCCAATTTCTCAAAAAGAATATTATCAGTTCTATTCGTACTTCAATTCTCTGGAGGAGAAGCAGGCCGCCTACAGCAAGTTTATTGGTGCCGAGCCATTCATTAGGGTTCCTTCGACCGAACAGATAGAAAAGACCAAAGCTCTTGATCAACAAATTGCTGCCTTGGAGGCACACGTTCAACAGCTTGACCAGCAGACCGATGCGGAATACCCCAAGCTGCAAGCCAACATCGATGCTGCCAAGAAAGAAAAGACCGCCATTGAGGACACCTATCCCGCTGTGATGGTACTGAAGGATATGAATCCACCGCGAGAGACATTTATCCTCAAACGTGGACAGTACGATCAGCCGACGGACAAAGTAGAATCTCAAGTACCTGGGGTTCTGCTCACGCCGCAATCCAACCACCCCAAGGACCGCTTGGCCCTTGCGCGTTGGTTGGTCAGCGCTGACAATCCGCTGACGGCGCGTGTCTTAGTCAATCGATGGTGGCAGAATTACTTTGGAACTGGACTGGTCAAGACAGTTGAAGATTTTGGATTGACCGGCGATGCTCCTTCCAACGCTCAATTGCTGGACTACTTGGCTTGCCGCCTCATCGAATCGGGCTGGGACGTCAAAGCCATGCAAAAACTGATTGTCATGTCGTCCACCTATCAGCAGCAGTCGCGGCTGACCCCAGATCTAATTGAACGTGACCCGGAAAACCGTTTGCTGGCTCGGGGACCTCGATATCGATTGCCAGCAGAGACGATCCGGGATAATGCTCTGCAAATCAGTGGCCTGCTTCAACCTCGCGTGGGAGGTCCCAGTGTCAAGCCATATCAACCTGATGGCCTTTGGGAAGACGTGACGGTTGAACGGCGAGGTAAATATGTGGCCGATGTGGGTGAGGGGCTTTATCGGCGGAGCCTGTACACGTTTTGGAAACGTACTTGCCCACCTCCTTCGATGATGAGCTTTGATGCTCCCAACCGCGAAGTCTGCTTGGCCAGGCGAGCAAGAACTAACACTCCGCTGCAGTCGCTGGTACTGATGAATGATCCAACATACATCGAATGCGCGCGGTTGTTAGCCCAAATCATGATTTGGGACGGCGGTTCACATGCCTCAGATAGGATAGATGTCGGCATGCTCCGATCCGTATCTCGCAAAGCAAGTGTTGCTGAACGTGAAATTTTGAGTGACATACTGCAATCTGCTAGAAAGCAATTTGCCAGCCAGCCATCGAAAGCTCAGAGCTTCAACACCACCGGAGCCACTCCGCCGGCTAGCGCCATTGATCCAGTGGAACTTGCATCCTGGACCATCGTAGCCAGTACACTGCTGAATCTTGATGAAACCATTTCTAAGCGATAGTCCAGTCATGCAATCAACCTTCCAACAAGTAAATCGTATACAAAGACGTCAGTTCCTGCGTAGCTCGATCGTGGGCTCTACGGCCTTGGCGACGCTATTGATGCCTGAACTGACTAGATCCCTACAAGCTGGCAGCAGCCAGCCTCTCAAGGCTCCTCATTTCGCTGCCAAAGCCAAGCGTGTGATCTATCTATTTCAGTCGGGTGGACCATCCCAGTTCGAGATGATGGATTACAAGCCCAAATTGAAAGAACTGCACGCAACCGAGTTACCTGACAGCATTCGCCAGGGTCAGCGATTGACCGGGATGACTTCGGGACAAAAGAGCTTTCCAGTAGTGGCACCTAAATTCAATTTTCACCAGTGTGGATCGCAGGGAATTTGGCTCAGCGAGTTGTTGCCGCATACAAGCCGGATCGTGGATGATCTTTGTATTGTCCGGTCGATGCACACCGAGGCGATCAACCATGATCCTGCGATCACTTTTATGCAAACCGGCTCGCAACAACCAGGTCGACCTTCGATGGGGTCTTGGTTAAGTTACGGTCTGGGAAGTGAAGCTGAAGATCTACCGGCGTTTGTTGTGATGATCTCTCATGGCTCGGGCAGCGATTCCAATCAAGGTCTGCTCGATCGACTCTGGGGTAGCGGTTTTCTTCCTTCAAGCCATCAAGGTGTGAAGTTTCGTAGTGGCAGCGAGCCAGTTCTGTACCTAAACGACCCCAGCGGCCTTAACCGTGACCTGCGACGATCGATGCTTGATGGACTTGCAAAGCTTAACCAGCTCCAGCAGTCTCGTGACGGCGATCCAGAAATCGGTACTCGGATTGAGCAATATGAAATGGCCTTCCGCATGCAGGCATCTGTTCCCAGCTTGACTGATTTGAGTGACGAATCAGCGTCAACGATGGAGCTGTATGGCCCTGATGTCAAGACGCCTGGCAGCTTCGCCGCCAATTGTCTAATGGCCAGGCGGATGGTAGAACGCGGCGTTCGATTTGTACAGTTGTATCATCGCGGTTGGGACAATCATGGCAATTTACCCTCGAATATCCCCAAACAATGTAACGATATCGACCAGGCACAAGCCGGATTAATCACCGACTTGAAGAAACGCGGATTGCTGGATGACACCCTGGTGATTTGGGGCGGTGAATTCGGCAGGACCGTCTATAGTCAAGGTTCCCTGCAGGATGACTATGGTCGCGACCATCACGGGCGATGCTTCAGCATGTGGATGGCAGGTGGCGGAATGAAACCTGGCACGGTCGTTGGTGAAACCGATGACTACGGATACAACATCGTTGCGGACCCAATCCACATTCACGACCTGCACGCAACTCTGCTGCATTGCCTGGGTTTCGATCACGAGCGGCTAACATATCGCTACCAGGGTCGCGATTTTCGTTTAACCGACGTTCACGGCAAGGTGATTCAGAAGCTGCTATCGTAGGCGCGACAGAGAACTTGAAATACTCAAGCTGGCGGCTATTCATTAAGTATCTTCGAAAAAAACTATCCTAGTTGGCGCAGCCGAGCGCTTCATCAAATCTGAAACGTGGGGACGAGCTTCTAGCTTGTCCATGCCATTTGGCTACGCATTTCGCAACCTGGAAGGTCGCGACCACATGGCTCGAACCCTGAGAACTTGCGTTGATGAAGCACAAAGCACTGAAGCTCCTCAAGCCCCGGTATGGCGAAAGCTAGCGAAAACTATCCCAATCGATTTGCAGTTTTCGCATACGCGCTCGCAGTGTGTATGGATTGATTCCAAGCATTTTGGCGGCCCCTAGTTCGCCCTCAATGCGACCTCTGCAGGCTGTCAACGCCTTCTTGATGTGTTGACGCATGGCTTCATTCAAATCCACGATCGGGGCATCGGCCGCTGACACCTCTCGCGATCGCAGCGGCGAACTACTCTCTGGTACCACCTCATAAAAAGTTGGCCCGCTGTCATATTCAGGCTGTGATTGTCTGGATAACCCCAAAGCGCCGGCGACATCCAGGCATACACCTCGACCCAGGATCACTGCTCGATCTATGACCGCTCCCAGCTCACGGACATTGCCGGGCCAAGGATAGTTGGCTAGAGCTAAGAGATCTTCGGGCGCTGGCGAGACCATAGGCAACCCGAATCGGTCAGCAGCCCGCTGGGCAAAGTGTTTTACTAGCGTAGGCAGATCTTCGACTCGGTCACGCAAACGAGGTAAGAAAATCGGAAAAACATTGATGCGGTACCAAAGGTCTTCGCGGAAAGATCGCTCTCGCACCATGTTGGACAGGTCACGGTGAGTCGCTGCGACAATTCGTACGTCGACATGAATAGTGTTCTTTCCACCCACACGTTCAATTTGATGATCCTGCAGGACTCGTAGCAGTCGTACCTGAGCTGCCAACGGCAGTTCTCCAATTTCATCCAAAAACAGAGTGCCACCATCGGCTCGCTCGAACCAGCCTTGGTGTTGTTCCATGGCCCCGGTAAAGCTGCCTTTCTCATGGCCGAACAATTGCGAGTCAATCAACTCGGATGGAATGGCTCCACAGTTGACTCGTACAAACGGACCACTGGCCCGCTGGCTGCGTTGGTGTATAGCCCGAGAAATGACTTCCTTGCCGGTTCCTGTTTCACCAAGGATCAGAACAGGCATGTCGGACCTGGCTACCAATTCGACCCGCTCCATTACGTTCTTAAGACCGCGATTGGCTCCAACAATTTCGTCATGTATTTGATGACGACCCAGTTTCTCCAGGAGCATTCGCCGGTCCGCATCCGCCGCTTCGCGCAGCACCTTCAGTTCGTGTAACCTCCGATCATTGGCTAAGGCCACCGCAAAGGGCTCACACAACTCGCGCAGCAGCCTACGCCAAATTCGCAGATCGGCGCTGTCTGATAACTCAATCACCGCCAAGCCTACCACTGATTGGCCTCCGGGTAAGGGGCCTCCGGGCAAGGGACAGAGCACAGTTATCAAACCTAAATTGGGAGACACCAGTCGAGACAACTGCCGAAAGTCGTCAGGCTTGTTGCCAATCAGGTAATCTTGGCTTTCGAGCAAATGATGAACAAAATGCACTTCGTCTGGGTTGAGCGTGGTGACCACCGCAGCCATCGGACTACCGAAGACCGCTTCCCTCACAGTCGTCTCCAATCGACTTCCTTCGTCCGAGAATCGATCCAGACGAATAGCTCGCAGTTGACAACGCTCGGCCAACAAATGAGCAATTGTCTTGACCGATTCGGTCAGTTCGATGTGACGCGACACCTCGCGCCACACTTCAAGCAGTAGGTCATGGATCTCACTCAAAGTTCATTCCTAGACAAAACATCCAAGAAACACGGCCAGCAAATACAACGCTCACGCCATCACATATCACGGCCTGCCGTCATAGAAGATGGCCTCCCAGCCTTAGAAACAATACAAGCATAAGAAACTTCATCTCCAAATCATTCGTCCAACCCACCGGTCGCAGCACCAAGTCGCGGTCAAGTCTAAGCCGACTCAATTTTCGATTGCCTAACGAATCGCTGATTTTTCGTTTGTTGAACGGCTAAACGAAGGTCGCAATCCATCACGAATTCACAACAGATGGTAGGTGAGCTTCAGTTCCCCTATCCAGGTTCAAACCAGTAGCAATTTTGATACCATTTCGCGAACTTGCAATTGGCACGGCAGTTGCGATCAGAGGAATTATAGAAAGTCTAGTTCTGTTTCCACGCAAATTCACTGGGTTCGAACGTTTTGGTCGCGACCTAACAGGTTGCGGAAAACTCCGGCCAATTGCCTTGGACAAGCTAGAAGCCTTGTCCCCACTTTGTAGCACCTCGGACAAGCTAGAAGCTTGTCCCCACTTCGTAGCACAACTTCACTCTGATCTCATGATCAGTCAGAATTAGAAACGCCAAACAAGGAAGAAGCATGTTTCAGTTTAGTAGCCGGCCAACCGTTTGGATATCATTGTATTTGGGTGCCAACCTACTAGCCCTAACTGTAGGCTGCAGTGGTTCACCCAATTCCGAGGGTGGCCCAAATACAAGCGGCAGTCCTGCCAAGCCGGTCACCTTATTAAACGTATCCTACGACCCAACCCGCGAGTTCTACCAGGAGTTCAACGAGTCGTTTGCCAAACATTGGCTGCAGCAACATCAGCAGCAGGTGACGGTTGAGCAATCCCACGGTGGAGCAGGTAAACAAGCTCGCGCAGTGATGGATGGCCTTGAAGCTGATGTAGTGACCCTGGCGATTGGCTACGATATCGACGTGATGGCCAAGCGAACCGGCCTACTGGATACAAATTGGCAATCGCGACTGCCGCATAACAGTTCACCCTACACTTCAACGATCGTATTTCTGGTTCGCAAAGGCAATCCCAAGGGTATCAAGGACTGGGGAAACCTGGTCCAAGGCGACGTTAGCATCATCACGACCAACCCCAAGACCAGCGGTGGAGCCCGATGGAACTACCTGTCTGCGTGGACCTATGCACTTCACAAAGAACTGGGCGACTTGAGCCAACTGGGCACCGTGCCAGCCGAAAAGTTGGCTGCTGCAGAACAGAGTGCTCGCGATTTTGTAGCTCAAATCTACAAACGTGTCCCAGTATTAGACTCTGGGGCACGGGGAGCCACTAACACCTTCCTGCAGCGTGGACTGGGTGACGTGCTGATTACTTGGGAGAACGAAGCGTTCATGTCGTTGAAAGAGGCATCCGATGGCTCTGCCGAGATTGTGGTGCCTTCGATCAGCCTGCTGACCGAGCCGCCTGTAGCCGTCGTTGACAAGTACGTGCAGAAACACGGCACCGCACAAGTTGCCGAAGGCTATCTGAAGTACCTTTACAGCCAAGATGGTCAAAAGCTGGCTGCCAAATACTATTTTCGACCATCCTCCACGGAAGGAGTGCCGCAGGAACTGCTGGCTCAATTCCCGCAGTTGAAACTCGAAACGATCACCAACGTGTTTGGTAATTGGCAGGCGGCTCAGCAGAAACATTTTGACGACGGTGGTTTGTTTGATCAAATCTATCAACCTGCCTCCAAGTAATTGGCTCACAAGGAAGAAATGAGCCGCAAAATGGCAAGTGTCCCCATTGGGAACAAGCTGTTGGTAGAAGGTGAAGATGGCAGCAAGTTCTTTATCATCGCTCAAGGTCAGGTGGAAGTCTTAAGCAAGGGCATGCACGGCAGCAACCTGCGAGTCGCTTTGCTGACCGAAGGAGAGTATTTTGGAGAGTCTGATCTCACTTCGGACAAGCCGTCAGACGCTACCATCCGAACAATCACTCCCTGTGTGTTGCTCACGCTGTCACGCAAGGATCTGGATCTGCTCCTATCCGAAAATCCGAACTTGGTAGCCGAATTTCTGAAGGCAATTGCTGAGCACCAGGAATTGAGATCCACAGTCAATCGATACGGCGAACGCAATATCGATCTAGTGTCGGGTTTTGCAGAGAACGTGGAGATCCCCGAGACTTTTGTGGATTACACACCCACGCCACGCGAATATACGCTGTCGTCGGTTCAAACCGTAGTTCGAGTCCATACGCGAGTCTCAGACCTGTTCAACGGCCCCTACAATCAACTGGAAGAGCAAATCAGGTTGACGATTGAAGGCATCAAAGAACGCCAGGAATGGGAACTGATCAATAGCAAGAAGTTTGGACTGCTACATTCCGTTGATCCAGCCATGCGCATCTCTCCGCGATACGGGGCACCAACTCCAGATGATTTGGATGGGCTATTGGCACTAGTATGGAAGAAGCCAGCCTTCTTTCTAGCACATCCACTGGCAATCGCCGCTTTCTTGAGAGAATGTACTTGGCGCGGTGTTCCGCCAGTGACCGTGAGTATTTTTGGGTTCCCCGTGATATCATGGCGTGGCGTTCCGATCATACCGTGCGACAAATTGGAGGTCACCAATAGTTATCAATCGCGTCAGTCTTCGGGCACGACCAATATTCTGCTTGTCCGCGTAGGCGAGGAAGATCAAGGGGTTGTGGGATTGCATCAAGCTGGGATCGAAGGCGAAATCGCGCCTAGTCTTTCGGCTCGATTGATGGGACTGGATAGTTTAGGTGTTAGCTCCTACTTGTTGACCCTTTATTTTTCTGCTGCGGTTTTAACCGATGATGCCGTTGGCGTCTTGGAAAATGTTGAAGTGGGTTACTACCACGACTACATTCAACGTGTCCCCAAGTCCTTTGATCATGGTTCAGGAATCTAAACCATGTCAGAGCACACTCCCCCAACGACAGCGTTCGGAGCGGTCCCCAGCGAGGATAGCTCTCGAGCATTGCTGGAGCAAATTTTTGCTCGTTTTCCGGGCATGGCGCACCCCGCCAGCCTGCAATCCGAAGCTGCGCCTGGGCTGGCATCTCCGCCAGCGATTAACCCTGCAAACGTGCCGGCCTTCGAGTCGGCCTGTGCTGGTTTGGATTGCCAACCTGCTAGCCCGGCGATTTCGCCGGAGCTACCGCAGCCAATGCCTGGGCACCTTCCAATAAAAAGTTTACCGAAGACCGTTCAGGAAGCGATCGAGCGGCTGGAGAAGGCACCGCAGGAACACCCCATCGCCTTTGAACATTTTCGAGCTTCGCTGCAGCAGGCCGAGGTTGCTCAAAACGAACTGCGGAGGCTTTCGTTTGCCAAGCAGCTTGGCCGAGGCAAATCGCCCAGCGAACGCTCGGTAGGCGGCGCATCGGTCCCATCGGCTGCCAGCATGACTCCCGGACGCTTTGTCACGCCATCGCGGCCGCTGGACGTCGCTTCGGTGCGATCAGATTTTCCGGCCCTTGATCAATCGATCAACGGTCACGATTTGATCTGGTTTGACAACGCAGCAACGACTCATAAGCCCCAAGCTGTGATCGATGCCATGTCAAATTTTTACGCTCGGGATTATTCGAATATCCATCGAGCGGCCCACACGTTGGCAGCTCGAGCCACGGATCATTACGAATCGGCCCGTGAAACGGTTCGTGAATTTATTCACGCTGGCTCCGTAGAAGACATCGTGTTTGTTCGAGGTACAACCGAGGGCATCAACTTTATCGCTAATACAGTTGGGGCTTCGCTGCAAGAGGGAGATGAGATCTTACTGTCCGAGATGGAGCATCACGCCAACATCGTGCCTTGGCAAATGGTAGCTCGTCAGCGTGGTGCCAAAATTCGCGTCATTCCGTTTGATGACCGTGGCGAACTGATGATGGATGAGTACCGTCGACTTTTGTCATTAAGAACGAAGGTTGTCAGCGTGACACACGCTTCGAACACTCTAGGAACCATTTTGCCCGTGGAAGAAATTGGCAGCTTGGCTCATAAGTATGGAGCCAGATACGTCATCGACGGAGCACAATCGGTTGCGCACCTTCCCATCGATGTTACAGCGCTGAACTGTGACTTTTTCGTTTTCTCTGGACACAAAGTATATGCACCCACAGGAATTGGTGCCGTCTACATTCGACCAGAGATCCAAGAGACACTACCTCCCTGGCAAGGTGGTGGGAATATGATTCATCGCGTGACTTTTGACGAAACTACCTATGCATTTCCGCCCAATAAGTTCGAAGCGGGCACGCCCAGTATTGGCGATGCAGTCGGCTTGGAGGCTGCTCTAAGGTACTTGCGACAATTCGACATCCAATCTGTGGCCAGCTATGAGCATGGATTGCTAGAGCATGCATGGCGAGAGCTCTCGGGACTGGATGGCGTCCGATTGATTGGCGGAGCCACACATCGAACCGGACTAGTTTCGTTTGTGATCGATGGGCTAAGCACTGAACAAGTCGGAAAAGAGCTTGACCGGCATGGCATCGCGGTACGAACCGGACATCACTGCGCTCAACCTTCACTACGCCACTACGGCTTGGAATCGACGATACGTCCCTCGTTCGCCATTTACAACACTCACGCCGAAATCGATCGGATGATCAGCGTCATTCGCAGTCTTCATCGGCAGCGTTAGATTTCGGTAGTCCACAGGAAGCTCTTTAAGGAAAGTCACATGCCTCACGGAACCGTTTATAACAGCATCGTCCATACCGTTGGCCATACTCCTTTGGTACGACTGCGTCGACTTGCACCACCAGATGGTGGTGCGGTATTCGTCAAGTGCGAATTCTTTAATCCGATGAGCAGTGTGAAAGATCGTATCGGTCGAGCCATGATCGAAACTGCTGAAAAATCAGGAGTCCTGAAAGTAGACACGCATATCATCGAACCTACCAGCGGCAATACGGGTATTGCGCTGGCCTTCATTGCTGCCAGCAAAGGATACCGACTCACATTAACCATGCCAGAGTCGATGTCGGTAGAACGACGCGCACTATTAAAAGCGTTTGTAGCCAACTTGGTTCTAACTCCTGCTGCCGAAGGCATGCGAGGTGCAATTAGCAAGGCAGAAGAAATTCTGGCCAATGACCCCAATGGTTGGATGCCACAACAGTTTGATAATCCCGCCAATCCGCTGAGCCACGAAGAGACGACGGGACCTGAAATTTGGCAGGATACAGGGGGACAGATCGACGCCATTGTGACCGGTGTGGGCACTGGCGGCACCATCACCGGCGTTGCTCGCTACATTCGTGCTCGCAACCCAGACTTCAAAGTGATTGCCGTTGAACCAGCCGCATCGCCTGTGATCAGTGGTGGCAAACCCGGTAGACACAAAATCCAAGGGATTGGTGCAGGCTTTGTACCCAAAAATCTAGATCAAAGCTTGCTGGATGATGTGATCAGCGTGGAGGATGACATCGCCTTTGAATGGGCGCAACGGCTGGCACGTCAAGAAGGCATTATGGCTGGCATCAGTTCTGGAGCAAACGCCTGGGCCGCGATTCAAGTGGCTAAACGCCCCGAATTCAAAGGCAAGAAGATAGTTACCATGATGTGCAGTTTAGGCGAGCGATATTTGTCCACGCCACTGTTCGCAGCCTTTCTATAGGCAATCCATGAAACTCTGAAGTAATAGGCGCAGTGAACATTGACTGTGGTAGGCCAGCGCTGGCGGCACTGCACACATTTTTGCGCTCGCCGCTCTAGTGATAATGGAAGCAATAGTGTACGACCAGCCGGCCGTTATATCGCCGATCATACCCGATTGGTCCGTGGCAATGCCGCTGAAGTCCGGCTCGCCCTCTTGATCGGGACAGGGTTCGGTTCGCACGATGCGGAACTTCCAGCCAGCCAGATCGGGATGGCAATTGCCCAACAGTTTCAACGTCAGTGGTTCCTTCCGTCCTTCCAACCGAATCCAGCCGATCGTCCAACCCTGCGTCGTATTATCCAATTCTCCTTCGACTACCCAGCTTGTTGGTCGCCACGCCATAGTATGTACTCTATGCTCTTCCTTGCACGGTGATAGATCGCCAAACGGATTCGCAAGTCAAGACAAAAAGACTTAGACACTCTAACAAAACTGATTTAAGCGATTCCAGCAAATCATGAGACATCCAATCGCTAGAAAAGCGTCGTGAATGTCATCACGTTTTTCATAGCGGCAGCGCAGTCGACGCCAATT
>JBIIJD010000172.1:0-2581 GCA_044234105.1 Aureliella sp.
GCTGTCAATTGGCACTTGAAACGGTACCAAGCGTTGGCGCTTGAAACGGTACCACTTATTGGTTGTTTGCGCCAGTGGTTAACTGGTCCTGTTTGATACTCTATTTTTCGGCTGCGGACCCGGTTGGCACTTTGGTACTTTTTGAACTTTTGATCGACTTATCTAGCCGGTAACTTTTGCCGCTGATTTGCACCAACTCCGCTCGGTGTAAGAAGCGATCCAAGATGGCTGTAGCACTGGGTACATCACCAATTAGCTTTCCCCAGTCCTCTAGTGGACGATTGCTAGTCATCATGGTCGATCGATGCTCATGTCGGCGCATGATGATCTCGAAAAGGTACTCGCCGGAACGTTTTGGCAACTGCTTCATTCCCATATCATCAATGATCAATAAATCAGGCTTCAGGTATCGCTGCATGACTCTCTGATGCCCATCCATGGCCTCATCATGGAGGAAATCTCGCACACAATCAAAGATGGATCGGTAATACACACTGAAGCCACACCGGATGATTTCCCAGCCTATGGCTTGAGCCAAATGGCTTTTTCCAGTCCCAGGTGGACCAAGCCACAGCACATCGCGTTTGTCCCTGACGAACTGACCTGTAGCCATGTCATAGATGCGATTCTTCTTAATGGAGTTGTTAAATGCAAAGTCAAAATCGCTCAAGCGTTTCTGATCGCGAAAATTCGCCAATACAACTCGACGATCTATCATTCGACTGCTACGTACAAGCAGTTCGTCTTGCAGTATCAGCTCCAAGAACTCCCGGTGGCCCAAGCCGCGACTAGAGGCTTCCTGTAGGCGAATCTCCAGCGATTCTCCTAGCCCTGAGAGCCGTAGTTTCTTCAACGTACTCATCAATCCATCTGACATTTCTTTAACCTCCATGAATGGCTCGTTTGACAAACTCACCATACTCTGTGATTGAGCGGATCACAGGATGGTCATCCATGAAATTCATGGTTTGTTGGCAATTTATGGCTTCTTTTTCCAATAGCTTCTTGATAGCTCGATAGCTGTGGCACTTGCTGCGCCACGCTGCTTCGCAGGCCTGATTGATCTGCGATGATTCATACTTCCTGCATAGGCTTAGCAGGCCTTGAATTGTCCTGGCCGCTTCGATTCCTCGAGCCTCCAGCGTGTCCTCTGCCCAACGAGTTGCATGTTGGCCTAAAAACTTGACTTTTCCTAGCAAATACTCAACTCCTCGCTCGATCGAGTGCGTCTTGCGTGGATCAATATGTTTACTGCTGGTGCTAAAGCGACCTGGCTCCACGGTACAGTGAATGGCAATTGGCTCTAATCGTTGATTGAGAATTCTGACTGTTTTCGAGTTCCAGCGGACCCACACATCGCAGCCCACGTACTCTGGGCTGACCGAGTAATAGGCGCGGCCTACTGCTATGTGGCCATCGCGTGAGACTCGTCGTTGTGATTCTTGGAAGTATGGAAAGCGTTCCTTTGGTAACGAACCGAGTTGCCCTCGTTCGTTCTTCTCAAAGGCTTCTGAGACTTGTTGTTTTGTCGTTCCATGAATACGAGTATCGGCCACCGTCTTCTCCCAGTGGCAAAGAAACTCATTTTGTTCTGCCAGCGAATGGAACTGTTTACCCTTGATGGCGTTCTGTGCGTAGGCTACTCCGCGTTCCACTTTGCCTTTGTGCCTAGGCGTGGCTGGTCGCGTTGGCAAGAGCGTTGTGCCATAGTGTTTGCAAAAGTCAACGATCTTCGGATGCAGTTCTGGATCGTACCAATCAGCTTTGATCACTGCACACTTAGCGTTGTCAAAGACCACCGTTTTAGGCACTCCGCCCACGCTCCAAAACGCGTTCTCCAGTACGCTGATGAAGCTCTCTGTAGTTAGCCGAGTGACCGCCTCGGTGTAGCCTTTGCGCGAGTGGCTCAGTACAGCACGGAAAATGTGGGTCTTGCGAATTTGACCTGTGTGGTCTGCGCAAGGCCGACCCGTACCAAAATCGACCTGTAATTCCCACCCGGGTTCGACTTCCATCCTTCTAAAGGGAAGTGGGCTGCTCTTGCCTAAGCTGCGTACGAATCGCACGACCGACCAATACTTGCCAGTGAATCCATGTTCGCTCACCAAGTCTTGATGAATGCGTTGACTGTCTAGGCCTTCCTCTAACTTAGCCAATATCTCTTGACGGTACGGTTGGCATAGGCTCCTTTGACCACTACCGGATACTTTCGGTCTAATGTCCGGTTCTGCTACTTCCAACCCCTCTAACCCGGTTGGCATTTTGGTACTGTTTGAGCTTGCCTGCAGTTCTGACGACCCGGTGGGCGCTTTGGTACCGTTTGAACTGCCTTCTGACGAGTGTCTAATGACTGCCCCACGGGATACTCCCAGCGCCTTAACTATTTCCCGCTGGCTAAGCCCTTGCGCTCGTAACTGCTTAATTGACACTGATTTTTCCATACCCAGCTGATTCACCATGCTGACTTCCCCTAATGGTTTTCGGTAAATCGAAAACCATTAAGCTTCAGCATGCCCTTCCTTGTTTCAACTGGTACTATTTCAACTGCCAATCACTGGTACTATTTCAGCGCCAATTGACA
>JBIIJD010000169.1:0-2551 GCA_044234105.1 Aureliella sp.
CGAACCGATGTCGATAAGTCAGGAACCGTGCTGGTTCAAGATATCTTGGACACTAGGTCCAACTTGGCTAAAGAGTTGACACAACTTTCAGTGCCAGCCCTTCCTTAACTAGCCAATCGCTCAATTGGTTAACAACCCAAACCAATCCTCTGCTTCGCCAATATCGAGGCAGAGGATCTTCGGTAATTGGTAAAATATTGCAAGAGTATTTGATTACTCAACGTCGAATAACCGACTCTCGAACGACCACTTTTACAGGAAACGTCGGTCGCAGAAAGGGTTCCCGCCTGAGCTGATGGAGCATGATTTCTGCGGCTGCAGCCCCCATCTCTCGAGCGGGCTGGGCAATGGTGGTTAGCGGTGGTGTCATGTAGGCTGCGGCGGGCTGGTTGTCAAAACCGATCAGTGAGACATCATCAGGAACTCGGATGCCGCGACGGTATAGAGCCAGTCGAGCACCCGTCGCCATTTCGTCATTAGCAGCAAAAATAGCGGAAAAACTCATGCCTCGAGTGAGCAAAGATTCGACCGCCAGTACGCCTGACTGGCTGCTAAAGTTTCCTTCAACAATAAGACTTTGATTTAGAGGAATCCCTTTCTTTGCTAGGGAGATCTTGTAGCCCTCCAGCCGATCGATGGCATCTCGCTGGTCGCTGATACCTGTAATGTGTGCGATCTCGCGGTGTCCCATATCAATCAAGTATTGTGTGGCTTGCTGCGCAGCCTCGACGTTGTCGATACTGATACACAGGTCTTCCAGGCCAGTTACGGTTTGAGCTACTAGAACAAGCGGCTTCTCGCCGATGACCCCTTTTAGCTCGGCTGCCGAAAGATTACCGCCGATAATGATCAGGCCATCCACTTGGCGGTTGAGCAAGGTCTTGATGGCGGCGGCATCTATCTCAGGCTGCCACTGACCATCAGCAAAAATCGGTGAATAATCGCTTCCAGAAAAACCAGAGATAATTCCCTGGGTCACCGAGTCGTAAAAAGGGCTTCCGATATTTTGCGTTACAATTCCAATGGTCATTGATTGACCGCCAGCCAGCCCACGGGCAAAGGCGTTTGGCTTGTACTTTAGTTGAGCTATGGCCCTTAGGACAGCGGCCTTTTTCTTCTCGTCGACCGGGGTTGTCTGGTTCATGACGCGCGAGACAGTACTTTTGGATACATTGGCACGTCTGGCTATGTCTTGGATGGTAACTTTGGAGTCCATGGGGTAGCTTGACTTCCTGGTAGTACGGTGGCTGAGCGTTGAACGGCCTGAATAGATGGTCGCGAGGTAGTGCCGGATGAGGTAAACCTGGAGATTTTAACCGATCTTAGCGAATTTGGCTCGTCCACGAATGCAAAAACGCCCGTCTATGAAAGCGGTTTCATTTTGGCATGGCAAAGGGCTTGACGTAGCCTGTAAGCCTGCCATAATGGAGTCGGTTATGAAACCGGTCTCATGGAGAAGCAGTTTACTTGGCAGAGGAGAGGTCTGATGCGTATTTACTTTCGTAGATCAGCGGCATTCACGCTGGTTGAATTGTTGGTCGTCATCGCAATCATTGGGATTCTTGTTGGCCTGCTTCTACCCGCCGTTCAAGCAGCGCGCGAGGCGGCTCGACGAATGAGTTGCCAAAATAATATGAAGCAGATTGGCCTGGGCTGCTTGAATTTTGAGTC
Organism: Aureliella sp.; assembly: GCA_044234105.1. GTDB lineage: Bacteria > Planctomycetota > Planctomycetia > Pirellulales > Pirellulaceae > Aureliella. The sequence continues at coordinate 1,672 of JBIIJD010000169.1, forward strand.
CACGTTCAAACATTTTCCGACGTCAGGTGGACAGCTTGAGACAATGCTGGGTGACGAAGAAAAGGCTCCAAAGTTTGGAATGGAGAACCTAAGTTGGGCCTTTCAGATCCTGTCTTTCATTGAGCAGGGAAATCTGAAAGACTTACGCAGTCAGTATGGGTATAAAGACGGTGGCACTCCATTGATTCAACAAACCGTGCCAACCTATGTCTGTCCCTCTCGTGGTCCAAGGTTTGTCAATATGGGTACGTTTGTCGTATCGCCTGGAGATTACGCAGGAGTGATGGGTAGTTGGAATGACGTGGCGGGATGGGGGTTTACTTGGGAGCGAAACAGAGATCCTAAGCCACATGAAGAACGGTATGTTTATACGGGAATTATCTCGAAAGCCTACAATCATAACATCACCGGTGCCAAAACAGTGACCTTTCCCAAGGTTGGCTTTCAATCGATCACGGATGGTTCGTCGAATACTTTTCTGATCGTCGAAAAGGCCGCTAACGCACCGAATCGTGAACTAGCAAAATCGGACGGGCATCCCTATTGGGAAGCCTATGGTTATTTGGCTCCATCGGATTGGCCTACCATGCGCATGTTCGGTCCCAAGCTCAATCAGGCTGGTCAGCCAGGCCCTAGTCCAGAAGTCGCAGTGCTAAGTGACACACAGGCCCGACCCGCCTGGATGAGAGTCAATGCGAAGCAGACACAGGAGTTAGGGTTTGGCTCGGTGCATCCAGGCACGTTTACCGCAGTCATCGGAGATGGCTCGGTGCGCAGCGTCTCTAATGGGGCCGACTTGAAAGTTTTGGATCTTGTCGGCAAGCGTGCCGATGGGCAGTTGGCGAGCTTGGATTCATTATAACACTCACGGAGAACTTGC
>JBIIJD010000170.1:0-2538 GCA_044234105.1 Aureliella sp.
GGGGGAGACGTGGAAACGGAGCACGGTAAAGCTATTGAGGCACCGGCAGACGAAAGGGCCGGTAACAGCTAGGCTGAACCTAAACCACCGCGACACCTCCCTACTCTACCGAACGAGCACTTTGTCCGACAATTTGGGGAGAGGATGGGGGACACATAGCTTGGATTGATACCCCTCGCAAGTGCTATGCTTGGTATTTCACTAGTCCCACTAACCTGCCTGGATTGTCGCGACTTCTATTGCTATTGCTAAGCCCCAGGCAAGGTTGAGTGTCCCCATTCCACTATTTCTACCCTCAACGTAGTGGAAATCATTAGAGTTCCCAAGTGGGTCTAATCGGGTGAAGTCACGCCTGAGCTAGTCGTGCAGGCCGAAGTCGGTGGCTTTGTCCAAGCAATATTGTACCGACTGTGCGGTGATCGAGCGGGCCAAGTCGATCGCTCTTGGAGCCAGACTAAAGTCGCCATAGATATGATGGATGATCATGCCCCTTTCGCAAAGTCGACGAAAGCCCTCTAAGAATTTAACGGTCACCTCCGGGTTTTCTTTGTCGCGAAAAGCGATCGTATGTTCCGGATTGGACTCGACATACACGGCCAGTAATCTCGCTGCGGGGTCAAAGGCCGAATTGACGGCTCGGATCTCGATAATGCCTCGGTCTTTCGCAGAGAATAGGATGGCTAACGACTCATCAGGCAATCCGTCCAAGTTGATTAGTTCGGGGGAAGCTTTTACCCATCGGTCACTGCAAAGTTGCCCCAGGGCCACCAGCATTGGCGCACCGTTACCCAGCGCTTCCCAGCTTCCGTGCAGGTAGTTGTCAACTGGATTTAGGTCCATCTTGCAACCTCGAGAAATCTTAGTTGAACCTTACTTTTTATCCAAATTGGCGTTGAGCATTTCAGGCGTGACCTTTGATTCAACTCCCCTTTCCGGTACGTCTACTTGAGCAAGCCACAAAAACGAGTTCAGCATAATCTTGCGAAAGTTCTGGTCGGCCCAATTGTCGTGAAAATGACCACCGGTAAAACCAAATCCACGCCCACCGTCTTTGCGTTCAACCGTCCATAGCAACGTTTCGGCTCGACCCTTGTTAACCTGAATATGCGGATACGGGCCTTGGGGATAGACATACGGCCCGTCGCGCACCGCATCACTAGGGGATGCAATCAAGATTGGAACAAAGCGAAGGTCCTCTGTCTGCGCAGGTTGGTTGCCAGAGATGTCTCCGACAAAACGCATGTTGAAGTACCACTCGTCTTGAATGGAAAATGGTTGCACGCCGCGCGTGATCGGATGTTCGGGCAAGGAGTCAAATTTAGCTGTCCAGATCGGGTTGCAAGACAGTTCATGCTCATAGTGTCCACCGATCCATCGCTTCAAATGATCTCCAGCCTGTTCCGGCACCACTTCTACAGCAAAGTGCATGAAGCCAACGCCTTTCCCGTTTGCTACCAATCGCTCGATTCGTTCCAGCCGACTGCCTCTTCGCTTAACCACTTCGTGGCCTCGTCCTCCGTCCATAAAAAATACGACCGCATCAGCATCGTCAAAGATCGATTCGTCTTCTGGCCATCCTCCCAGAACAACTTGGGAACTGATCAAATTCTGCTGCTTGAGGCACTGATCCAGTAGTTGCATGCCAGCGCTGTGTTCGTGCATTCGAGGTGGGTGAGAAGGTCGACCGGCCACCAGCACCAGTTTCTTTTGCCCGGCATCGTCACCTAGCAAGTGGCTACCAAAAGATTCAATCAGGATAAAACTTATGCAAAACAGAAGAAGCTTTTTGTTCATGGCAATTCTTTGTTCAAAGGTGAGTTATTTTAAATTGCAGGTTCCCGAGTCGCAATTCTTGCCAGCAATTCGGTAGCGTCTCAACGCGATTTGATTATAACACCAGCGCCACAGCGGCATACAGCCTGGCAAATGCAGTATTGGTGCTAACCAGTAGAGTCGTACAAGTCGGCGACTTAGATATCTCGCTGCGTCGGCTCCTCCGTACTTTTGGCCGCTAGTCGTAACCAGCCACATCTGTTGCAACAACTGTTCGTGCGTCAAATCGGGACACAGCTTGGCGATTCGCGGATCGTGCAGGCTCAGGTATGCTAATCGATCGCCGTCCATCCTTCGCAACCGCTCGACGCTCGAACGACAGAAGTTGCAGTGTCCGTCCCAGACAACAACATCGCGATCAGGGAATTGCCCAGGATCTGGCAGGTCGGCATTGACTTCCACGGCTGGTCTCACAATTTGGGTGGTAAAGCGATTTTATTTGTATAAGTGGCGGAACTGTAGCTGAAATGATTTTTGCAGTTTGAGTAAGATTAGCTGACCGGCGGAGCGGTCAGCGACAATGTGGACAATCCGCACTTTCCTGATAATAGTTCGATCTGAGCTAGCCAGCTTATTTCAAACCGGATCATCAATTAACAATTAACTCCCACGAACCGTTATATCAAGTTAAGCCGTATAGTTGTCGACTCAAGCTGCGGAAATATCACAATAAACGATACTTCTCGCTGATCGCCACAACATCTA
>JBIIJD010000171.1:0-2531 GCA_044234105.1 Aureliella sp.
CCAACCGGGTCCGCAGCCGAAAAATAGAGTATCAAACAGGACCAGTTAACCACTGGCGCAAACAACCAATAAGTGGTACCGTTTCAAGCGCCAACGCTTGGTACCGTTTCAAGTGCCAATTGACAGCCTTGGAACACGTTAAAAACGCTTTCAATTAACCAAAATGTGAGCCTGATAGCCCACTGGCGTACAACAGATATTGTACGGCAAGAACATCATTATAATGGCCAACAACCGCACCCTTTGTCTACATACTTGCCTCATAAACTTGCCTTGCCCAAACTTATTAGCAGACCACTGGACGCCGAAAAACTTGGCGGCGGAGTTAGGGTTCGGAGTTGTGATTTGGAATTGAGGATTGAGGATTGAGGAGACAACAGTCGCTAACGCTCCGGGCTCTGAATGGGCTCCGCAAAAGGGGACCGTCCTGATCAAATCAGAGCCCAAAGCGTTAGCGCCGGTACACTCGTCTCCGAAAACGCCCGGCCCTTCGCTTCGTCACAATTTACCAAATGCCAAAGCCAATTTGCCAAAATTACGTCGCTGACGCTTTCGGCTCTGAGTATTCTTAATACCCCCAACAGGAATCAGACTGGCCAACAAATACAAGGGCCAAATGCAGGGGGTGGGGCAGCAGGTGGGGCACAAGACCACTTAGAGCAAGCGTTGCATCATCTTTCTTTGGCAAATGAACACGTACTCGCGAATCAAGTGCTGCAGAGGCTAATCGAGCTGAGAGCCGATGCCGTCTAGGCTGCCTGGCCATTTGGTTCTCAGTCGCAATCGGGTTCAACCAAGAGGCGAACCAGACATGCTTTTAACTGAGCTATTGGTTGAATATGATAATGCAAAAGGGTGAAAGGAATTTAATCGACTCAAACATGTAAAGGGAGTGCCTTAAAATGGAACAGATACCGTCAACAACGGTGGCTAACGGTAGAGACGGCAATGGCCGTTTTGTTAACGGAAACCGCCTAGCCAAGGGTAACCCTAATGCGAAGCGGGCTCAAAAGCTCAGAACAGAGCTAATGAAGTCTGTGGAGGGTGATGACCTAAAGCGAATCGTAAAGTCGCTCGTCAATGCTGCTGTCGATGGTGACGTATCTGCGGCCAAATTGATCTTGGACCGAGTTCTTGGCCCCCCTGTGGCCGTCGACTTTGAACAGAGACTGTCTGAGCTGGAGGAGTTATCTAAGGGACTAGGTAGATGAGTCTTAAATCAAGGCTGAAGCAACTTGAAAGGGGTCCGTATCGTATGCCCGACGATGGTTCATGTAGAGGATGCTGGCATCGCAAAAAGAACCAACTAACTGTCCACGATGATGAACCCTTGCCCGAGCCCTGCCGTCTATGTGGACTCATACCTGAGGCTGTAGTGTACATTTACACTTCTACCGACGGCTCTGAAATAGTAGTGCCTAGGGTTTTGAATAAGGCAAGGTGGTTGGCAGTTTTTCCAGACGATGGCAGGGGAAGCTAGAAACTACTGGTAATAGCTGGAGACAAAACAGGAGACTGCTGAAGGTCAAAACGTTTAGCAATGAACATCGGAAAGTGTTTGCTTTTCAAGAATGCAATAGCTAGTTTGGTGCATTGACTCCTGGTATTTGGGATTCGTGGTCACAATCACACTTATCAATTATGCCTCCATGCGGGGGTCGAAGCTCTTGAATCACAAATCCATCCCCGCCCCATGCACTCGCAGCCATTCCTTCCGTTCGGAAAAATCGGGCAGCAGCTTATCGACCTCGTTCCAGAACTTCGGTGAGTGGTCTGGGAAGATCAGGTGGGCGAGTTCGTGGACCACGATGTAATCCAGAATCTTCGCCGGGGACATCATGCACTTCCAATGGAAGTTGAGATTGCCACCCGGCGTCCACGATGCCCACCGGTTCTTGAGATCAAGAATCTTGACAGACTTCGGCTCGACATCCATCCGGGCCTTGAAAAAGTCCACCCGCTCGTTGATCCGCACTAGCCCTTTGTCCCGATAGAAATCCTTGAAGGCGGCAACGGCCTTGGCCGCAGGTCGCAGGTCGGCCCGCAAGCAGAAGTAGCCGTCCTTCAGCAGCAACGGCTCCTGCTGCTTCGGCACGAGCTTCAACCGATAGGACCGACCGAGATACAAGAACCCTTCGCCGTTCACGAACTGTCGTTCGATGCGGGTGGCGTTCAGGTCATGCCATTCGGCCAAGTTCTTGTAAATCCAGCGGCGTTTCTCCTCCAGCACCTTTTCAATCTGTTGGACCGACAATTCTTCGGGGGCGATGAGCGTGATCTGGCCGTCCCGCTCCACGTAGATGCTGGCGGTCTTGCGTTTGCTCCGCTTGAGCGTGTACCGGATGTCACGGTAAGTGCGAATCATTCGAGGATGTCCTTCTCCCGAACTTTCGCCAGGGCCGTGATCTCGGTCACGATCTTGTCGCTCTTGTCGGCGATGGCATCGATGCCCGAGAACAAGAGCAAGTCCGACAACTCACCACGCAGCTTCGCCACATCGGGCGGATTACCCCAGAAGTTGACGATCCCAA
>JBIIJD010000113.1:0-9945 GCA_044234105.1 Aureliella sp.
TAACTACTTTATCAGTTTATTGATGCCAAGCGGTTGAACCATAACAAGTTGCGGAAAATTGCGGGAGTCTACCAGCCGATCAATTTTTTTTTGACAGGAGCTACCGGTTATGTTGGCCGAAGACTTGCTCCCGCTCTGTTGGCGAGCGGTCCTTCCTCTGCACAACTTTGTGTTTGGGGGAATGCTGAAAGGTAGTCGTAAGGTTGCTGAATCGAGTAGTCGCGGGCACGAGACCACCAGCTCCGATTCCTTCCCAAGCGCTGCCTTTGAGTTAGGATACGGCCGTGCTCGTCTTTGGTTGGGCATATCTGCGGTCGGTACGCTCGTGACGCTGGCGACCTTGGGTCTGTTTTTCGATCTACCGCACCGAATTCAGCAAAACATCGATTCGACGATAGGGGGACAAGCTCGCGGGCTTTTGTGGTTTGTGATAATCTATGCAGCGATTCAGTTGCCTTTTGACCTACTTGGCGGATATTTTTTACCCAAGCGTTTCGGCCGGAATCACCAGCATTTTTCACGCCATCTTCTTAGTCTCGCGCGGGGAGTGACTGCTCACGCAGCCCTGCTGTTCCTGGCCGCTATGGCCATCCTGGTAGCTGGACGCTGGGGAGGGATTGCCGGAACCGTGCTGGCCGGCTCTTTAATCAGTCTCTTTCTTCTTGGTGGTCGCTTGGCGTTGGCGAAACTCATGTCCCCGCTCCAGTTGACACCCATCGAGCGCAAATCGGTTGCAGCGAGCGATGCCCTTCCGATCGCGGTGGCCCAAAGTAGGGATGAAGGATTCACAGGGGCCGTCGTTGGGGTGTTGCGGCCACGTCTGCATATCGTGCCGAAAATGTGGCACGATGTACTTAAAGACGATGGGTTCGAGGTCGTGATGCGTCGACGGTCATTGGCGGTGAAGATTGGGGGTTGGCGACGAGGACGGGCCGTGTCTATTTTGTTCACACTGACGGGTCTCGCGATTGCAGCCTGGCTCGTTGGATCAGCAAGTTTGGGTACGGCCGGTGGCACGATCGAGTTCAGTCTGTGGTTCACCTTGTGGTCGTTCATCGGGCTTCTGACGCTGCCGACGCTGAGTCGCCGTGGCGTCATTGAAATTGATGAACGCGCTCAAGCTGAGGGCGAGTCGCCCGAGACACTGCGGGCCACGACGCGTCTACTCGATGGCCTTCAGGACGGAGAATCTATCAGGCCTGCGCTCATCGAGACCATTTTTCACCCGATCCCTAGCGTGCAGAGCCGTTTGGAAGGACCGCGATCGAAGGGACGCATCGGCTTTTGGGACGCGGCGCGTAGCTCCGTCTATTTGAGTCTTGCTGGTTTGGGACTCCTGGGTCGTGCCGTCCACTGCAACTGTGGAAGGCCCTCACTGTGGGTGTTTCTGCCTACTGACTAAAGTAACTTTGGTAACTTATGACATGCGTTTTTCACAACAAGAGATTGATGCCGCCCGCCGCTTGAAGGAATTGGGACTCAATTGGTTCCCTGCGCCTGGCCAGTTCGTATTTGACGAAGCGGGTGTAATCGAGCAGCCTTCGCCGTTGCAAAAGCGGGTCTATTTCATCCTTGATTTGAAGCACTTTTTACGGCGAGCTGGCACCGTGGATCACTTGAAGCTCGCCCTTTTCTGGCTTCCCACTTGGCACGACGCGCGAGAGCTCTTACGGTTGCAGGGCGTCGCGGATGAGGAAGTTGCGGATGCGTTGCGAGTTGCCCGGTCCATCGAGAGCGGAAGCGAATTATCGACACTCTATCGGCTTCTCGAAACGGGGCTAAAACGAGATTCGCGCGTTGGACACATTAATCTTCTCGAATTTGTTTCAAAGCCTGATCTTCAGATGAAGGAATCCTAATAATGCAACTCAGCAAGTCTGTTCCTAGCAGTGATCTAGGCCCCATCGCCGATCTAATCATTTCCACTTGCTTCGATTCGGTAATGGTGACCGAGGCGACCGCGAAAACACCGATTTTGTACGTAAATGAGGCTTTTACGAAACTGACCGGGTACACCTCCGAGGAAGTATTAGGCAAGTCCCCGTCTCTGCTTCAGGGCGCAGACACCGATCACGCCGTACTCGATCAACTCGGTAAAGACCTGGCAGCCGGACGTAACTTCGAAGGTACGGCCACCAATTACCGGAAGGATGGCATGCCTTTTACAATGCATTGGCGGGTAGCATCAGTTCGATCTGGAAAGGATCAAGACCTCTACTTCATCGCGGTGCAACGCCAAGGCTGACTAGCGAGATCTAATCTTCAAAGCGTGCCGTTCGGTCGCCTCTGATCAATCCCAGCGGCTCGAAGATACACAGCCGATTGGAGAGTATTCCGACAACACCAACGATAATGATGGGCAGGACGGAATCAATTCCTCAGCCGAATTGCTTCGCAACCTGGACGCGGGTTGCTGGTGTTGTGCGTGTTGAAAAACGTTATTCTGTGAGGCAATCGATGAACGAACTTGAACACGAGCAGCACATGCGGCGGGCGATCGACCTCACGGGCAACTGCCCCAGCCGGCCTTTTGGAGCTGTCATCGTAGACGGGGATACCGGCACGGTCGCCGCCGAGGGTTGGAACCGCACCGACGTGAATCCGACCCTGCACGGGGAAATTGACGCCATCCTGCGGTTCGCCGATTCCGGCTGCGGCATCGACCCCGCTCGCTTGGTTCTCTACACGACAGCCGAGCCTTGCCCGATGTGCCAGGGGGCGATCCTTTGGGCCGGTATCGGGCAGGTCGTGTTCGGGACATCCATCCGCTTCCTACGGGAAAACGGCTGGCGGCAGATCGACATTCCGGCTGATGAAGTGGTTCGCCGTGCCCCCGGATGGAAGTGCACAGTTATCGGCGGCGTTCTCGAAGACGAGTGCAACGAGTTGTTTCTCAACGCCTCGCGCCCCACCTCCTAGCCGCTGATGGACTGCTCCGCGCTCGGCGGCACCGATCCGAACAATAACGGACGTGCTCCCAGTCTCGGGCCCACTTCTTTCGCCAATTGAATGGCTGGCCGCAGGTCGCGCATATCTTGGCAACTTTATCAGGTTTACTTTTGCGGTGCGCCATTAAAGATTGCCGAGAGGGCTATGCGTGCAATCCTTTTAGGAAGGCATCCGCCAATCGGTGGTGCTCGGCCATCCGTTCGCCAAGCTTTTCTTTCATTTTCACCATCACGGACATCCGGGGATTCGCCGCAAAAAAATTGCTATTTCGATCGACAAAACGCCAGTAGAGCGCATCCCAAGTCGCGCACCATGGGCCTCTTTTGAAGTCGCTCATCTTCAATACGTAGCTTGATCCACTGATATAGGGTTTGGTCGTCATCAACCCTCCATCAGCGTACTGGCTCATGCCGTAAACGTTTGGCACCATCACCCAATCGTAGGCATCGATGAACATCTCCATGAACCAGCGGTAGACGGCGTCGGGGGAGATGTCGCAGAGTAGTAGGAAGTTGCCCAAGATCATCAACCGCTCGATGTGATGACAGTATCCAGTGCGCAGCGCACGACGGATGACTGCGTCCACGGGCTCGATGCCGGTTGTGCCGTCATAGAACGCGGCGGGGATGTCGTGGGTGAATCCCCAGAAGTTGCGGGTGCGCTGCTCTCTTCCATGAGTCAGGTAGACTAGCCGAATGAACTCTCGCCAGCCGGCAACCTGACGGACAAAGCCCTCCAAAGAGTTCAGCGGAACGTGTTCAGCCTGAGCCAGCGCGGCTTCGATCACCTGGCGAGGCGAAAGCAAACCGACATTGAGCATCGGAGTCAGTACCGAGTGGAATAGCACGTCGTGCTCCGCACTGATGGCGTCTTCGTAGTCGCCAAACGACGCCAGCCGTTCGTGAACGAAGGCGTCGAGCCAGACCGCGGCCCCGGCATGGTCTGTTGGATAACCGAACTCCGCATCCAGACCAATCGCTTTCGAAAAACTCGCCCTCACGTACTGCCTCGCTGCTTCGACGGATTTCCCCTCGCGAGGGCACCGCAGTTTCGGAACGGCGATGCCCTTCGGCAATTTCTTGCGGTTTTCTGGGTCAAAGCTCCATTGACCGCCGACCGGCTTATTGTCCTTCTCCAGCAGAAGGCCCAGACGCTTGCGTTGGGCAATGTAGAATCCGGTGAAGTACAGGCGCTTCTTGCCGACTGTGAAGTCACTAATTACTGACCGGGGAGTGAGGAAGTGCGGGTCATCGAGCACGGACGCTGCTATTTTCTGCTGCTCCAAAGCCGCTGCGAGTCGGGTCGATAGCCAATCGTCGCAAGGATCGACGTATTGCACCGAGCGAATCTTAAGTTGCTGTAGCCGATCGGCAATCGCTGCCGTATCGGGCATCTCGCTCGCTTCGATATAATGAACCTTGATGCGACGCTTTCGGAGCGCTGCCGCGAAGTGCATTATCGTAGCGCGGTGGAAGATCAGCTTCTGGCGATGGAAGGCGTATTGATTGAACAGCAGCGGTTCCTCGACTAGCACGGCTTGCGAGGCATCGATAAGTGCCGGATGGTCGGCGAACAGTTGATGTGGGTAGATGAGTGCGACACGTGTCATAAATCAGTTTTCCTAGCAGGACTTTCAGGTCGGCAGTTTCTTGTCGGCGGAGATGCCGCACTGCCGAAGTATACAAGCTGAAGCCGCAATACCAAAACGGAATGCTACCTCGACCCGGCCGTCAGTCAGTTACTCGCCGCAAACAAGCGGCATGCGTGCCTTGCCAGCCTTTCCCAACACGGTGAAGCCGCCGCCCTGTGCAAAAACTGCGCTCCAGCATTTTGGCGGTTTGATGGCGAGTGAAATGGTCTTCTTTTGGATGCGGATGGTCATAGAATATATGCTTTGGCTTGTCGGAGCCGTCGCCCATTCAATGCTCACAGCCTGTGAATAGAGAGCCGAGTTCTCGCATTGGCTGTTAAACAGGAGCAATGAATTTCGAGACCTGATCGGTGGCAGCCAAAATGGGTTTTCTGTTAAACGACTTTTCCGTAACGCGGCATACTCTAGCGACAGAGCGATCACGGCTCGGAATTTTTAAGTCGTTGATATTGAACAGTTTATGAAAATGGCGATTGTGAGAAAGATCGTATTCAGGGTTGGTACGGGGAGCTTTCGTCAAAGTTCTAACTTTGGCGACCAAAAGACTTAACGCCCGGCGTCGAGAGATCGATAGCCGGGCGTTTTTCGTTTCTACCCAGTATTTCTAGCGTTTTTGCGACCTTCGGAGGGGTGGTGGAGCGCTCTCTGTTTTGGTAACGATTTTCGCACTCACAAACGCAACCCTGGGTTTGCGTCCGCACTTGCGAAAAATCGGTCCCGAACTCTCTGACTCTCTCTTTTTGGGGGCCTCCAGAGTTAACACAGAGTTCTCGTTCGGAGTCCGAATGAGAACGGGTTCGAACTTGAGAAATTGGGCAACTCTGGTAGCCGCGTTAACTCATCGTGCAAAGCCGGAAGGGTCTGGCTTCGCTAAGTAATCATTTTCTGGACCATAGGTACAGATGGTATTGATGCGGCAACGCATTACGAGGCACTGTCTACTTTGCTGAGTTATTTTTTTGCCAGCCAGTGACCAAACGTGTCAAAGCCAGTGCTTAGATTGTCCCACATGATGTCCAATTCAATCAACTTCATAACCTCAACACCGTGAACATTGAAATAAAGTCAGCTCGAAATACGATCGAAGCTTGTTGAAGGATGCTAATTCGCGCTTCTCCCGATCCCCGTTCGAGAATAGGACGAGTATGAAAGGTGTCTCGAAGCAAAAGAATTCACTTGCTGTGAACTTTGAATTGGCGACGATAGTTCACCCTTGTGTGAATCGTTTCGGGAGGAAAGCAACTTCATTGTGAAGCGCTTCGATCCGGATTCACCGTGGTATGAATATGACGATTAGTGAAGCGATGCCATCGAAAACTAGGATAATCTGTCTAAAAACAGGCTGCTCTTTCGCGCCTGCGCGGGAGAAAGGTTCATAATTCCGCTTGAAGGCGATTTCGAATCATGCTTCTTCAGGACACCAAGGTTTGTCGATGCGATACTTACGAGTAATTTGTTCACTTCTACTTATTGGGACCAGCACTGGATGTAGCCTGTGTCGTGGCATTGAGCAATGGAAATGCGATACGCTAGGAATGTGCCATTTCGGAACAGTACCCTCTAAATCCATTGGCATACCGCAGCAATATCTGCCTCAGCCGATATATGCACAACCTCCTCAATTTACTGCTCCTCAATTTACTGTTCCACCGCCGAATCCTTACAAATCTCAATGTCAAGACTGAGCTGCTTACTTCTGCTCGTGTCGACATCGTAGTTTGGTGTGAATGTCGCTGTAATGATGATCTAACGAGCGGGTCCAGCACCGCGTCCGGCAAGTTGGCTTCCGCCTGAAGCTTCCCAGATGCCAAACTCGGCCCAAACTGGATAGTGATCGGAAACCTGCAGTGCTTGTTCGGTGGTCAATTGATAAGTTTTTTCCAGGTTGAATACACCCCATCTTCCGGAGTATTCGCTTGTCGATGGTCCGTCAAAGATAATGTTATCATACGCTTTATTCTGACGAGTATTGGTCATGACTCCTCCTTGGACGACCCATCGGATCCCCGGGATTTTTCCAAGTTTACCGAGTTGACTCTCGCTTGCGTTCAGATCTCCCAATAGAATCACATCGTCCTCGCCAGACGGATCTGATCGAATGGCTTGAAAGACGTCTGCTAATGCCGCAACTTCCGCCGGGACTTCATCGGGATCCGTATGAGAATTGACCAGCCAAAAAGTAAACGCTCGATCCGGCCAATTGGTACGGGGACGGAAGCGGGCCACCATCGGTTCGCGGTGTAGCAAGTCACGCGGATCTGCAATGGTTCTCACCGAGCTTGGGTCAAATTCAATTCGATTGGTATCATAAACGAAGGCGTATTGTTCGGTGCTGACTGTGCGACCAAGTCTTGGCCCGATCAAGAAATTGTACCGATTGCCGTCAGCATTGATCATATCAATAAGTGTTGGCAGGATGTTATCCTCTTTGGCGCGGATTTCTTGAATGGCGACAATGTCAAATTTGCGAATGACATCTACGATAACTGCCATGACATCTTTTTTCGCCAGTTTGCTGGTTCCAAAAACCTGAATATTGAAAGTAGCGATCAACAGCCGGTCATTGGGTTTCTGTGATGAAGCAATCTGGCCGGACGTTGCGTTGTGAGTTGCAGGAATGTGCGCTGAGGTTAGCAATCCTCCATTTCTATTACTGATCTCTTGTTGCGCATGAATATCAGATGGCGCAGATCCAGCGCCGGTAGGATTCAGATTCAAACTCTTGACGATCGAGCCAACTAGAGGGAGGTCTGGATTTAAGTACCCACTAACTCCGCCTCCCGAAATGACTGTAACGATCATCCAGAGAATCGTTGACAGTCGCGAATCGCTTTTCGGTTTCTGGACCTTTCTCTTCTTTGCCACTCAAGGGCCTCCTTGCCTTTTGAGTCAAATTCCATTTCGAATAGCATTTTTCACGACACACCAAGCGAATGGGTCAGTTCCTTATGCTGGCGAGTGGCTGTCCAAGATCGATCCTAAAACTTAAAACCAAACCTGAACAAAGTGCGTCATTTTTTTGATTGATCAAGTGCTTCTTGGGCTAACCGTGACAACCTTGAGTTGTCTCCCTTGGCAACTTGGTTCAAGGCCCTCAATGCTTCCGAGGAAGTTGCACCGATCTTCCCCAATGCCCAAGCAGTTCGCTCTTGGACAGAACTCTCTGGCGATGATATCAGCACGCTTGCCAACTTTGCTTGACTGTCAACTGCATCGGAGCCCAGCCTGCCCAACAGCGTTGCCGCCCAATAGGCGACCAACGAATTTTTCTCCAGTACCAAGGCAGCTAGTGATTCAACTGCGCTAATGGGAGGTATTCCTAGTCCTTCAAGAGCGGCTACAGCCCAATTGCTGACGGACTCGTCATCGCCACAGGCGCGAACCAAATCCACTGCAGCAACAGAAGCCTCGCTTCCCGCTTGGCATAGCTTTTCGGCTGCTAACGCTCGCAATTTAAGATCTGGACTCCGCAAGTCTGCTAGCCAATCGTTTTTCTCATCCATCACCTACGCCCGTACTTGTTGCCTGAATGGGTTGTTTAAAACAGACATGGGAATCAATAGATACGTTTTGCGTTCATGGCAAGTGCAATGCTGAAGTGTGTCGAGGGATATGCTTGTATCCACCCGATTTCTTCGCGGTTGAACGATATTGATCGTTAAGGAGAGTGTCCCGCAACGGACCGTGCGGTATGAATGTGTTTATCCTTAGGATAGTCCCTGCCAGGGCGGTAGGCTTTCAGCAACTTTTGCTGGCTATCTTCGACTTTACCGCGTCAGCCCAATGCCATCTGCTTTTTGTAGCGGAACCGCGCAAGCCGTCGAATGTTGAATTTGCGAGTCCAAGATTTAGGCAGCTCTGTTTTGTTGGTCTTCGTAAACTCTGGGGAATTGAGTGTTCCGATGAGAAGAAGCCTCGGGGACTCGACTGATTGTCGAACTGTTGGTTTTCTTGTGAACGTACAGGACAGCTAACACACCTACCAAACATATAACTAACAAGCTGAACTGAGTGGCTCGCCAAAAAAAATGGTCGATTACCTTGGGCGCTTGCAAAACCAATTCATGTGAGCGTTTCTGAGTAATCGTGTCGGTCGCTTGCAGCGCTTCGGTCACTTTCTTACTGAATTCGTCTGTAACAGCAATCCGTTCGTCGCGAAGCGATGCCAATATCGTTTCTCGCTCTTGACGTACCGCATCCAGAACAATCGACCTTTCGGTTTCTAATTGCAGGACAGTATTTCTTCGCATTTGCTCAAATTCTTGTAGCGTAACTTGGCGCTCGGCCGACACCATTTCCCCTAGGATTCGACGCTCACACTCCACCAACTGCGGTACCAGTTGTGTTGTATCGGCGATTCGAGTGACAGCATCTGTGATTGTGGAGAAATCTTGTAATGGCCGCCGCAGCACGAAACTTTGCGAGACATCCAGCAACATTAATTCAGCTTCCCAACGCGCCTGTTTAGGGAGATGCTCAGCATAGAGAATGGTCAACTTTCTTAGATCATCAATATTGCTGTCGAGATTCGCCACAACCTGCAACAACTCGGTGGATGGGGACTGAATCTCCTCGATATAGCGAGATGCGATCGGCTCTCGATCGAAATACAGTCCTGTCAATGGGAATTCGTTTGCGAATTCATTGACTATCTTTTCAGCAATTGGGATGTCGCTGCTGACGGTCTTCTTGATGTCTTGAAGTCGATCGTCAAATGCGAGATATTCTTCGGTGAGTTTGGACTGGTAGGGGCCGAACAGAGTATTACCATTCGGTGACTCTGCTAGCTTGAGCATTTGCCGGTTGAGTACCCATACATCGATAAATGCACCTAAGGGGTCGTGCCGAGACCCGGCTTGAAAGCAGGCTGCAATCCCATTAATCTTCCACAGCAGGGCGTTCTTGCGGATAGCAACATCATTCGTTTCGGCAAGTATCTCGTCGGCTCGCAATTCAATACGACGCGCTGAATAAACAACGAACTCGTTTACCATGACTCGCAATTGGTGGTCCGTAATTAACGGTTTTGCGACCTCACGCTGCATCAAACCGCCAGAGGGTATCATACTTTGACAGCCTGTAAACCAGCCGCAGGCGATCATCAAGAGTAGAGAAAACAACGATACCGAATGGTGTTTCGGCATCAAGCAAACTCCTATCGATGTGAATCAAAGCGATCACGTAGGCTAGAAATAGGCCCAGCATCAGGTTGGGATCCAAACTGTTCATCACGAAACTCGTGAATCTTTTGAACAGCCATCTCCTTAGCTTTTTCGGTTTTTTCCTTGTTGATCGAGAATTTTGGCATCCCATTCTCCCATGAGACGGTTGCCAGTCCTGTTGCC
>JBIIJD010000114.1:0-9712 GCA_044234105.1 Aureliella sp.
GCACGAACAGGCACAAGAACACGTAGCCCGTTGGATTGGAGAAGTAGGCTAGGAAATTCCGTCTGAGCACAGCGTAGGCGGCTCGCTTGCGCTTAGCCAGCAAACTGACCGCCAAGAAGACGAGCAGTAGGAAAATCAGATCGATTCCGATCAGTAGCACTAAAGGCAACAACAGGTTCAATACTTCACTGAACATGATCTAGCACTATTACCATTGGTTAGGGTAAAGGATGGAAAATTCGTCGGTCAGCTTGAGCTTCTTCGGGGTGGAAAGCTGTTAGCCGATTCATGAGTGTTCAATTCTTTTGGCGAAGTCGCCGCTGACAGGCCCGCTACGCAAGGATTTTTATCCAGAGCGGGACGGCTGTTCAAGTACTAACTTGCGGCGCCGGTCAACTTATGGAATGCTACCTCTAAATTGTCCTCTCGGGACCGTAATTCACTTATGGTACCATCAAAAACTTTGCGACCGTCGTTGATCAAAATCACGCGGTCCGCCATCGCCTCGACTTCCTGCAAAATGTGAGTCGAAAGCAGGATGGTCTTAGACTCGCGCAATTTCCGCATCGTCTTCCGCACCTCGCGTATCTGATTTGGGTCCAAACCGGCAGTTGGTTCGTCCAGGATCAGCACATCTGGTTCGTGAAGCAGGGCCTGAGCCATCCCTACGCGTTGCTTAAAGCCCTTGGACAGTTTTCCAATCGGCTTATGAACAACGGTGCCCAAGTCGCAAAGATCGATCACCGCCTCCATTCGCTCTTTGGTATATTTGGGGCTCATTCCCCGAGCTTCGGCAAAAAAGGCCAGCATATCCGAAGGCGTCATTTCGGGGTACAGAGGTCCGTTCTCGGGCAAGTAGCCTAAGCGCCTTGATCCCGCCAGTCGATCATGAAACATGTCGTGACCGGCGATGCGAGCTACGCCTTCGCTGGGGGCCAGATAGCCCGTCAGCATCTTCATGGTGGTGCTTTTTCCAGCACCGTTGGGGCCTAGGAACGCCACCAACTCCCGTTCTGACACCTGGAAACTGATGTCTCGAGCTGCCGCGAAAGGACCGTAAAACTTGGACAACCCTATCGCTTCGATCATCGGTTTGGAAGTGGTCGAAGTCGATTTCTTAGATTCTGTCATCTCCCTAGTTGGCTCCGTTAAAAATCACAAAGTTCAGTTCAGGCGAAATGATATGGTAACTATCCAGACCGCTAGGTTGCTGTATGTACTGAGCAAAAAGGCCCTAGGTTCGCTGACTTTGGACAATTTCTCGTACAGACTCAGGCGGGATCGGCCTACGTTTTAACCAGCTTGAAAAGCGCCGCAAGGGGGGGAGGGCTACGAACTTGCTTGCGGCGCGAGGCATGCGCATGCCGACCTTTACCGCACGGAAGCGGTAGAAAGCATAGCACCGCGTCCAAACGTCTGTTTTTCAATCGATTCCCACGCAAAAAACGACTTGCCAGATCAGGACTTTAGCGATAAACTGCCGGACTTGGTATCCAGACTGGGGGACGCCTTAGCAAGGACTGTTTTTTCTGAGCCAGCAAATATTGTATAAAGTTGAAATTAACCAAATGAGTACTCTGACACAAAAAACAACCATTGCCAAACCAGGGCAGTTGCCTCAAACGTGGTTTCATGTGGATGCAACCGATCAAGTGCTGGGTCGTTTGGCCAGCGAAATAGCTATGGTTTTAATGGGCAAGCATCGTCCGACCTACACCCCGCACGTTGACACTGGAGACTTTGTGGTCGTGACCAACGCCGAAAAGGTTGTCATGACCGGTCGCAAAATGCAAGTTCGCCACTATGCTTGGTACACCGGTTACCCAGGACAAAAGATGGAGAGCTACCAGGAGCGACTGGAACGCAAGCCAGAAGATCTGATTTACCATGCCGTTCGACGTATGTTGCCTAAGAACAAGTTGGCCACACGCATGCTCAGCAAGTTAAAGATCTATGCTGGTCCCGAGCATCCGCATCAAGCTCAGCAGCCCCATCCCTTGCAGGTTGGTGCCTAGGTTTCCAGGGAATAGCAGCGGTTGGCCCCCTAAAACGAATTCACAGTATTCATCAAAAAAGTTTATTGATTCAGAGCTGAAATGGTTACAGTCAAAAAAGATAAAGTCAGTGGCGATAGTCTTGGAACCGGTCGACGCAAGAGCGCTGTAGCTCGTGTGCGTGTTCGACCTGGAAAAGGAACGATTACGATCAACGGCCGGTCGCTGGAAGACTTCTTCCCAACCGTTCAGCATCAAATATTGGTGACGCAAACATTGGCGGCAGTTGATGCGGCCAAGTCAGTCGATGTAGCTGTTCGCGTTTCCGGCGGTGGACTAACCGGTCAAGCTGGTGCTGTGCGAATGGCCCTTGCTCGAGCACTGGTGGGTCTGAATGAGGCTAACTTTCAGCCGCTACGCGATGAGAACTTCCTGACTCGCGATTCCCGCATGAAGGAACGCAAGAAGTACGGTCTGCGTGGTGCCCGCCGAGGGACTCAGTTCAGCAAGCGATAGCTATCCAGGCAAAGGCGTGGTGTTGGATGGTTGTTTCCGGGCAATCCCAACGCTTCCTGGTTTGATGCAGCAATTTGATTTATCGAACTCTAGCGATTCAAGAAAAGCTTCCGCAACAGCGGAAGCTTTTTTTGTTTAATTCGGCAACGATTGCTTTGATCGTCAATTAAAGTATTTCGCTTTATCGCCGAAATAGCGTTCTACTTGCAGCGTCGATGCCGAAATAGCGCAGGAATCCCAGCGGACACAATTAGGGCTAAACTTGATGGCTCTGGTACAAGGCTGGGACGTACTGCGAACCACTGACAATCGATCAGCCAGAATTGTCAAAAAAATCGGGAAATTGCGATTCGAGAATGCCCCCTTTTCATTCTGTCGCTCGCTATTTATGAGTGGCAGCTTTCTGCCTTGGCCTACCATGTCGGGCCCCAGTCGTATAAATCAATAAAACAAAGGAGAGAAATATGGCTCGTATCGCAATTAGCACCGCATTGGCAATCGTCGTACTAACTTTCTGGACGGGATCCGCTCAGGCACAGTACTTTGGGTACTACGGTGGTGGACAAAACTTTCACATTCAACCATATCCGTATCCGTACCCCGTGACTCAATATCATGTCTATCCCCACGGAAATCACTATCACGTGATTCCGCGTTCGTCCTACTATCCATCCTACAACGACTGCTGGCAACGTAGAGTTCCTACAGTACCTCAGATTAACCGAAGCAGTTATCGGACAAACTTTTTTGACGGCAGTGCCACGAACTTCTCGCATGGCACAAGCCAGTTTTGGGGAAGCCCCAGTCGCCGGTTTTGATCGGATTGCAAGTGCTTGTCCAGCCAATGGGATGGCGTAAATTGTTAGAGTATGCCGAGACGCTTTAGTAGCAAGACGTAAGCAGCTATCGATCCCAGTAAAACATACAACAAGCTGTTCGTAGGGTATATTCGGCCTCTGGCTGGCTTGTTCGGTTCGAGCTTGGGCGAGCCGAGCCAACAGGGTCCTGGCTGGTAGATGATTGGCTTTCTGAGCTTATCGACGAGAGCCTTTTGTCGAGGGTCCTGTTCGGCGCGAGCCAAGTCGTCAGGCGTCAGGCCCTGTAAGGCTTCGCGAATCACTATTTGCGGTGGATTCCATATCGGACGTCGCACGCTGCTGCCGTCCAGCATTCGATAGGTTGGAAAAACGGCAAACACCGTACCAAAAACCACAACAATCGCTAGGCCACCGATGAAGACCGTTAGATTAACTTGATTGCGGCTGATAAGCATTGCTTCAATCTTCTTCTTTCGATATTCAGTCGTGGGTTATCGACCTAATTCAGTAAGCTAGAACTCGGCAACAATAGTAAATGCGGAGAAACATCCGCAAGTGCGCCAACTTTATTTTCCGCTGAAGCACGGATTCTACGACTCAGGTTGAATTCGCAAGGAAGTTTGAAAGGCAAAGTCTCTGAGAGCGCGGAGGATTCTTTACCGAGGCGGCAATCAATACGCCCCCAGGTGTTTTCTGAGCATTTTATGGCGATGAGCAAAGAGCTTTCTGACAAAAGCTACTGCAAGCGGACCACCAAACAGTGGTTCGATCGTCAGAGCATCGGTTACTCGGCACCCAGACTCTACTGGATAGATTGTGCGTTCATGCCGCCAGAATCGCATGGAGCCCATTCGCGACGATGACTGCGAATCGTGTCGATGGACACGTCCCAGAGCGTTTCGGTCTCTGACGCAACATAGGCAAAAGCCACTGGGTGTGAACCGTCAAAGGCGGCCACGATTGTCACTCCATCTTCAGCCACGTTGGATAGCTCGGCCAAGAGATCTGCGGGCAGGTGACTCTGCACGGAGATCTCGTCCAGGCTGATTTCACAACTTCGATGGGCCGGCACGTATGGCAATAGTTCAGGCTCGGTAAAGATCGTTGCGGTCTCGGCCTGAAACGCCGGTAGGTGAGATCGCAGTCGCTCGATATTGTCTTCAAAGGCAAGTAGCTCTGGTACGTCGCGAGCAGCCAAAGCCACGGCTTGCGGTTCGGGCTCACCGACCACAGACCCAATACCATCCTCCATTCTCCAGACCACAAAGCCGCTCTGGGTTGGATTCTCAATGACCTTCGAGCCCTCCCACAACAATAGATCACGAGTCTCTACCCATAGCGGCAGATCCGGCAGACTTAAGAGATAACGGTGCCTTAAATTATCCATGTGCAGTGTTCCTCTATGTTTCGCTTGGTGCCCCCTCTTGGTGGCTTGAGCTTCGAAATTGCATGAGACATTCATTCACGCAAGGCACCCTGCAGTATATCGTACGGCATTTGAAATTTTATACCGTACGTCTTCTCAACCATTTTGTATGTGAAGCGAAAGCTGGAATCCGGCAGGCTTGTCCTGCTGATCGGTTTTGATCTTCAACCGAAAAATGGCTCGAAAATCCTCAACTGCCGGACATCAGGCACGACCGGTTCGGGTAAACTGAGTTACTGAATCTGCTTGACAGTCTTTCTGTGTGCGGTCAGAGTTCAGTGTGGGTTGATTGGAAACGTTCGTTTTATTTGAGGTAGTCAATGTCCCGGTTAGTGATTATTGCTCCGCGTCAATTATTTCTCTGCATCGTCGCGCAGTTTCTGGCAACTGCAAGTTTGATCGCAGAGGACTGGCCACAGTTTCGCGGATCGGATCGAAGCGCTGTGCTGCGGGAAACTGACATTGCAACTCTAATGCCTGCTGGTCAACTGCCAGCCAAGTGGTCGGTTGGCATCGGTCCAGGGTATAGCGGACCGACGGTGGCTGCTGGCCGGGTCTATGTGACTGATCGAGGACAAGGCGAACGTGACCTTTCCGCACCGGAATCCGAAGTCGAACGCGTGCTGTGTTTCGATGTTGCTGATGGAAAGTTGATTTGGCAGCATGATTATGACGCACCATATACTATCAGCTACAAAGCGGGTCCGCGAGCCTGCGTGACCATTGACTCTGGCAAAGCGCTAAGCGTTGGAGCGATGGGGCATTTCCATTGCTTGAACGCCGAGACCGGACAAGTGATTTGGGCTCGCGATCTCAACAATGAACTCAAGATTGAAATGCCGATCTGGGGAATCACGGCTGCACCCTTAGTCTACAGGGACATGGTGATTCAGATTGCATCGGGCGAAGGTCATTCATGCGTTGTTGCTCTGGATTTAGAAACAGGCAAGACGCGCTGGACGGCACTGGATGAAAAGGCCGGATATAGCTCGCCAGTAGTGGTACGGCAAGGTGATCAAGACGTAGTAGTTTGCTGGACCGGAGAAAGTGTTAGTGGGTTAGATCCACTGGACGGTCATCTTTTCTGGAGTATTCCCATGCAGTCTCGCAACATGCCGATCGGCGTGCCAACCCCGGTCATCCAGGACGATTTGTTGTTTGTCTCGTCTTTCTACGACGGCTCGATGCTCATTAGACTCGATTTGACAATGCCATCCGCCGAGAAGGTTTGGCATCGCGTTGGAGAAGATGAGCAAAAGACAGACGCTCTACATTGCATGATCAGCAATCCTATCATCAAAGGGCAGTATATCTACGGGGTGGACAGCTACGGTGAGCTGCGTTGTTTGAAATTGGACGATGGAGATCGCGTATGGGAGGACAAGAGCGCCGTCAAGAGAAATCGTTGGGCCACTATTCACGTCATTCAAGCGGGGAATCGAGAGATCATGGTCAACGAGCAAGGAGAGTTGCTCTTCGGCACGCTCTCCCCAACCGGTCTCCAGCTCCACTCGCGTAGCGAATTGATTTCACCTACTCGCATTCAACTCAACCGCCGCGACGGAGTCGTCTGGGCTCCGCCAGCAATTTCGGACGGCCATATCTTCGTACGCAATGACTACGAATTGAGGTGTGTTTCTTTATTGGCTGACCCCCGAAGCAAACCTGACTCCCGAACCAAACCTTGAACACGGATCGAGTCGTCCTCAAACAAGGCAATGCCATGCCTTCTGCATAGGGCAGTCGGATTCATTAGAATTTTCTTTTTCAACTAAATGTTCCAGCCAAGCGATCGCGATAATTCAACTCAATGAATTCACCACGGTTCAACCAAGCCTGCAACCGATGATTAACAATATGAAGTTCCACGAGCGGAGACCCTGTGGCGATGAAGTCGACTCGCGAATTCGGCTCATCATAGCCTAAGGTTGACTACTGTACCAATGACCAATTCCTCAAACACTTGAATGCTCGCTGTAGAGGATTTCCGGCGGGTCCCACTACATGCCATCGCGCTGGGTGATGCGCTTGGCAAGCGATGCTCCGGAATGCAGGGCTCCTTCCATGTACCCAACGAACTGATAACAGCAATGTTCTCCAGCGAAATGCAGTCGATCAAGACCACCGTGAAGGATCGGACCAATCGTGGTGACTTGCCCTGGTGCTGGAAACGAATAGCCCGCTTGAGTCCATGGGTCGGCAATCCAGTCCATCATTTGCCCTTTTATGAAATGTTGAGTATATCCGGGAAACAACTCTTCAAAGGCTTTTGTATAAGCGGGTTTTCGATCAACTACAGCGCGGTGATGGACGGCCTCAGCGGCTGGCCCGCCGCTAAAGGCTACCAGAGCGACCAGCCCTGCGTCGCTTTGTCCGTCTGTTCCGTGCCAAGTTTGACCAATGTCGCCGTCAGTTGTTGCGTCTGGCGAACATTGGATGTTGCGCCAGAACGGCTCTTTGATCACCGAAAGGTGTTTCACATTAGCACCCATTTGCGGCGCAAGCGTTCTTGGCAACTCAGGGTTGAATTGAATCTTAAACCAAGTGCTGGGCGGCGTTGCCAGGACAATGTCGTCGGCCTCGTAGCGATCTCCGCCAGCGTCAATTGCAACCATTGCCGTGTTCGTGGCAATGATCTCACGGATGGGGCAGTCCAGTTTGATTCGTTGATTACCAAGCTCAGAAGCCAAACGCAAGGCAAACTGCTGGTTACCGCCCTTCAATCGATACAGTTCGGTATCTGTCCAGTATCGCTCCAAGCCGCCTCCCTTGACCTGCGCTAGATTTCCAAGGTAGCTTTGCCGCTGCGTTGCCACTGCGTTATCCACAGTGAACTGAAGCGTTAACAGCTTCTTGGCAAGCTTAGAGATTTCCAGGTTTGTGATCCATTCGGCGGTTGACCGCTGATCCAATCGCCTACCATCTGCTGTCATCGAAGGTTCGGCGGCATCCACCAAGCGGGCATTCTGGGTCATCGCGGTGTAAGCCGATTCGCACTCTGATTCGATCTCGTGTACTTCTTGTTCCGTCAGTCTGGTTCCATTCAAAATCATCGGAGGTGTCGCGTACTCTTCGGTGATGTCGAGAAACTTGAATCCAAATTTGGCTGCGTAGGCTAGAACATGAGGGTGATTCGAACCAAGTAGCTCACCACCACCTTCCACGTTCTTTCCGGGAATGAGATTCTTCAGACTCAGCACGCGGCCTCCAACTCGCTTTCTTGCTTCGAAGACCTTGACGTCATAGCCGGCACTGGTCAGCTCATAAGCACACGCCAGTCCAGCGAATCCCGCGCCAACTACAATGACGCGAGGCTTCGATGATTGTTCGAGTGACTGGGCAAAAATCGAATTTCGAGCTGACAACAGTCCTGCCGCCGAAACCAAGCCCATCTGAAAAAGCTCACGCCGAGAGTGCATTTCGCTGCTTCTGTTCTTGGCGGTGCACGCTTTCGATAAGAATATTCGTTTCATGATTGACTGGTAGACGGTCAAAGTACCTTATCAACAGCCGGTCGTCAGCCCGCCTTTGGGTTGGACTGATTTCATTGAGAATTCGTTACCTGCATTAAGTTTTCCCATTTTCTGCAGTTCTGCTAAGGACTAAGTAGAACGTAAGTAAATGCATGACCAGCATCAGAGGAACCAACATGGTCACAACTTATGCTATGGGGCCTAGATGCAACGCAACATTCCACACTCTACCATTATAAACATTATGCAATAGATCTAGAAACCCAACTGTATTGGCAATAACAGCCAAAGTTACTGCATGGCGTAGACTTCTTCATCAAAACGCTTATTCGGGAATTTTAGTGGGCGAATTGTTTCGCTGATGCTCCCACAGGTGATAGGCTCGAATATATTTCATAACTGGAAAAGGCATACCTTACTTCATCCGATTACGAGTACGATTGCGAACAAGAGCAATGGCACGAATCTACAGGAAAATGGTTTCAGCCACTAAATTTCCCGAAGAACCATCGAAACCAATGAACGCGCAGTACCTTCTGCGTCCTGTAGGAACTTCGTTTTGGTAGAATACGAATGCACTCTCACCATCTCTTCTTCCTTTTAGGGAAGTAATGTTGGTTTGTGCGTTGCGCGGTTTGGCCATTGGCAATTGAAGGCTTCAATTTTGATCTGGGTTGTTCGGCTATCGAAAATTTCTCGCTGCCCAAACCCGAGTGGCAACCTATTGCGTTTGCCGCTTTCGTTCGACGGCTTACCTTGGAACTCAACTTATAAGTCACCGAGCGACATTGGGCCAATGCCGCGCTGGTGGTAGTATTAAAGCAAATTCCGAAGCATCTACGGCACTTATCAAAAAAAATCCCTAAGAAACCGGCTGCGGATGCCGGCAGATTCCTAGGGATTTTTGAAACAATGACCCTATGGGGTTCGAATATTCAACTAGTTCCCTAGGGAAAATGCAACTGGTTAGCACCGTCCCCATATCCGTCCCCACATCAGAAACCATCCTCCTCAATTATAACGAATTACTTGAATTGTGGTATCAACTGGATGAGTCAGCCAGGGATGATCTACTGAGGGTGGCCCGAGCCTGGGTGGCCTCTAAGTGAAAAATGGAATGCTCTACACTATGGTACAGGCAAAAACTTCCAGAACCATTAGATCGAGAGCCTTGATTGGTTCTGGAGCGAACTGACCCGGCAATGAGTTCCATATACCGATAATTCGCATGAGAACTCGGTAATCCCGACAAATTGTCCCCTTGTCAGAAGCCATCAGGAGTCAGCTCCTCGAACTTGCAAGAGACAAATTGCTCAAAATCAACTCGCAGCCCGGCACCTTCAGTAAGCTCTTTTTATCTTAGACACTCTAACAAAACCTATTTTCACAGCGAACTGGATTTGGTAATCATTGGAGCAGAAATGTTTATTTTTGTACCCCGACGTCATGGAGGACGCTATGGCCAAGCAACTTTTGCCAGACGAG
>JBIIJD010000064.1:0-30357 GCA_044234105.1 Aureliella sp.
AATTGTGCCTTAGCTCCCTGGCACAACTGAACGTCTTGAGTCTAGCAACTGACTAAAGGTCCGCGTATCCCCTGTACCGAGCGCGCGAATCTGGGAATTGCAGCCTAGATGCAAAGGATATGGATAGACGGCTCAGCGCTCCATCGCGTCAATTTTACGCTTTGAGCCTTTGCATCTAGACTGCAATTCCCAGATTGTGGGTTCGCTGGTATTTTTTTATTGTCCGTTTGCCTTACCATTTTGATTGGACATGAGAGAAGCTTCCAGATTTCAGGGTATTTCCGCCCTTTTTCATCTGGGTGGCTATTGAAAAGCGGCGATTTCGATTACTCTAAACGCCGGTTTTGGCAAACTGATCCGCATTAAGACCTGCGAGAATTGGTTACCGTGGTAGCTAAGGCACTGCCATGTTGCCCCCTAATGCCGCACGATCAATTACTGAACAACCACTTTTAAGAGAGGATAGTAAAAACGATGAACAAAGTTGGTATTCGATTTTGGGCTAAGACCGCTGCCCTGCTGGCAGTTCTTCTGATACCTGCTTCAGCCACATACGGGCAGCAGGCTCCTGAATTAACAGATTTGGATCGCTACGTTAAGAAGCCAGATCCTAGCTATTCCTGGAAGGTTGTATCTGCAACCAAATCCGCCGACGGCATGAACCAAGTGGTTCTGGATATGATTTCGCAGAATTGGTTGACACCCGACAAAGTCAATCGAACCGAGTGGCAACACTGGTTGGTTCTGAATTTCCCTGACGACGTCAAGTCAAACGTCGGCTTTCTGATGATTGATGGAGGCAACAATGGTGACAAAGCCCCAACTTCAGCCGGCTTTGGCGTAGCCGCATTAGCTAAAGCTGCCAAGTCTGTAATCGTTCAGCTAAAGAACATCCCCAACCAACCGCTCATCTTCGAGAACGACGGTCAGCCGCGAGTCGAAGATGACATAATCGGCTATACGTGGGACAAGTTTCTGGAAACTGGCGACTCAGGGTGGCCTGTTCGCAGCGCTATGGTGAAAGCTGCGGTGCGAGCCATGGACGCTGTGACCGAGTTCATGGCATCTGCCGAAGGCGGTCAAAGGAAGATTGATCAATATGTAGTTGCTGGCGGTTCTAAGCGAGGCTGGACAACTTGGTTGACCGGTGCCGTGGACGATCGCGTGGTTGGTATTGCCCCCATGGTGATCGATGTCGTCAACACCAACATTTCCATGCGGCATCATTTTGCTGCGTATGGATTTTGGGCGCCGGCTGTCGGCAACTACGTTCAACATGAAATCATGCAGCGCATGGACCATCCAAGGCTGGAGGATCTCTACAAGCTGGAAGATCCGCTCAACTACAAAGATCGGCTGCTGATGCCCAAGCTGGTTATCAATGCAGCCGGCGATCAGTTCTTCTTGCCTGATTCGTCTCAGTTCTACTGGGATCAACTGAAAGGCCCGAAAGCACTTCGCTATGTCCCCAATACCGATCACGGCTTGGGCGGCAGCGATGTTCCATTCACCGTTCTAGCTTTTTATACAATGATTCAAAAGAATCAGCCACTACCTGATTTCCAATGGAACATCACTAAAAGCGGAATTCAAATTCAGGCTAACGATCGACCGGTTGAGTTGAAATTATGGCAAGCAACCAACCCGGAAGCTCGAGACTTTCGCATGGAGACGCTGGGCAAGAAGTACACCAGCCAGTCCATCACGCTGGATAGCAGCGGAGCCACGCTGGCCCAGGTTGCCACGCCGGAAAAAGGTTGGACAGCTTACTTCGTTGAGGCAACTTATGACGTTGGCGCACCTGCACCTTTGAAGGTGACATCAGGCATCCACGTAGTCCCGGAGATCCGACCGTTTGAGACGAAGAATCCTGGATTGCCTCCATCGCTGACAACGGTGGCTCAGGCATCCGAGAAAATTTCGATCGAGGAACTTCAGGCGGCTGTTGAAGACTTCGTCAAAACAGGAGGCTTGCCCAATCCGGACAAGGTGAAGGTTCACGTTCGCGGGGATCGATGCTACGTCAACATCAGCGAGGAGGCAAGCAAGCTACCCGCTGAATTCGGGAAGATTACCAAGTTCCTGAAAGAAAAAGGCTGTAAGACGGTTAACTTTCAAATCGAGTCGGGAGACAAGATAACGCTTCCACCGGTCGAGAATTAGCCTTTAGTTCATCTCTTTTTGCCAGTGAATTACTGCTAGGGCATGCGGAAATCGCGTGCCCTTTTTTTGCGGCATTCTTGCTTCCACTGGCCTGTCGACTGCGGAATTTCAGTCTGAAACCCAGCCGCTGGACACCGGCACTTCAGTCCAATAGCGACCAGTCCAGACGACGCCAATCTTGGGAAGCCAAAAAATCTGCACCCTGGCCAGGACAACTTGAAAAAGCTTGGCTACAATGTCCGCTTTCACAGTCAGCCGCAGTTGTCTGCGGATTATTTTAGCCAGCGCAGAAGAAAGTCAGACCTCATGTCGCAGCCTACCCACTTAAGAGATCCTTTCCAAGTTCGCGATACGTTTCAAGGACCGGATGGCCCGATAGGTTTTTACAGCTTGAAAAAGCTCCAGGAAAAGGGCTTTCCCAAGATTGCCACCCTACCTTACTCGATCCGCATCCTGCTAGAAGCGGTACTGCGCAACTGTGATGGATATGTGGTCACACAAGAAGATGTCAAGAATCTGGCGAGTTGGCAGGCAGCCAAACCGGCGGAACTTGAGATTCCCTTCATGCCCGCCCGAGTCGTTCTTCAGGATTTTACCGGCGTACCCTGCGTTGTCGATTTGGCGGCCATGCGTGATGGAATGAAGGCACTAGGCGGTGATCCACGTAAAATCAATCCTTTGATTCCAGTCGATCTGGTGATCGACCATTCGGTGCAGGTAGATCTCTTTGGTACCGCAGACGCTTTGGAGCGCAATGTCGACATCGAATTCCAGCGCAATCAAGAACGCTACGAATTTTTGCGATGGGGCCAGCAAGCCTTTGATAACTTTCGCGTGGTGCCTCCCAATACGGGAATCGTGCATCAAGTGAACTTAGAATTTCTGGCTCCGTGCGTTTTTGTTCGCCAGGATCATGCAGGTCCGGTAGCTCTGCCTGATACTCTGGTGGGAACCGATTCACACACTACGATGATCAATGGCCTGGGCGTCTTGGGTTGGGGTGTGGGTGGAATCGAAGCGGAAGCCGGCATGCTAGGACAGCCGCTTTACATGCTAATGCCCGAAGTCGTGGGTTTTGAAATCACAGGCTCTCTGCCTCCAGGTGTCACCGCCACGGATCTAGTACTGCGTGTTACCGAAATCCTGCGGATGGAAAAGGTAGTCGGAAAATTCGTCGAGTTCTTTGGACAGGGTGTCGCCAACATGTCGCTGGCAGACCGGGCTACCATTGCCAACATGGCACCCGAGTATGGTGCCACCATGGGCTATTTCCCCATCGACGCAGAGACCTTGCGATTTTTAGCGAGAACCGGGCGCAGTCCACAGCAAGTAGCTCTGGTAGAAGCTTACATGAAGGCCCAGGGTCTGTTCGTAGATTCTAGCGCGAAGCCCTGCGAGTACACCAAAGTCCTGAAGCTGGACCTGGGAACCATCGAACCTGCGCTGGCAGGTCCCAAACGCCCACAGGATCGCGTTACGCTGCGCAAGATGAAATCTGAGTTTAAGACAGCACTGACAGCCCCCATCGCACAGCGAGGCTACGGGTTGGAGTCTTCAGCCCTAAGCGTTCAGGCTACCGTCCAAGGTTGTGGCTCTGCGATTGGTCATGGCTCTGTGGTCATTGCAGCTATCACCAGTTGCACCAACACGTCGAACCCATCGGTCATGATTGGAGCGGGCCTGCTGGCTCAGAAGGCGGTCGCCAAGGGGCTTCGGGTGAAGCCCTATGTGAAGACCTCATTGGCCCCTGGATCGCGCGTGGTTACCGATTACCTGGACAAGGCGAATTTGTCTAAGTCGCTGGATCAATTGGGCTTTCAGACTGTCGGCTATGGATGCACCACCTGCATCGGCAATAGCGGACCGCTGCCCGAGCCTGTAGCTGAAGCGATTACCCAAGGCGATTTGGTAGCCGCCGCTGTACTGAGCGGAAATCGCAATTTTGAAGGTCGAGTCAATCCGCATACCAAGGCCAACTATTTGGCCAGTCCACCGCTGGTGGTAGCCTACGCCTTGGCGGGTACTGTTGATTTCGATTTCGATTCACAGGCCCTGGGACAAGATTCTAGCGGCAAAGATGTCTATCTGAAGGACATTTGGCCGTCGTCCGAGGAGATCCGAAGCGTCGAGGAAAAGTGCGTCGTGCCCGAATTGTTCGCCAAACAGTATGCAGCCGCATTTACTTCGAACGAAAAGTGGAACGCGATTCAAATCACCGAAGGCAGTTTGTACAAGTGGCAAGAATCCAGTACCTATATCCAGCGACCGCCCTTTCTGGAAGGCATCCAATCTCAGGCGACCGCCCCAGCGCCCATCAGTGCTGCTCGCTGTCTGGCCGTGCTAGGAGATTCGGTAACCACTGATCATATCTCACCAGCCGGCTCCATCGCCAAGAGTAGTCCGGCCGGACGATTTCTCATGGAGCATTCGGTCAGCCCTGCAGACTTCAACAGTTATGGCTCAAGACGCGGCAACGATCGCATCATGATCCGAGGCACCTTCGCCAACATTCGCATCCGCAATCAAATGGCAGCAGGTACTGAAGGAGGTGTGACCGTGCATGTCCCCAGCGGCGAGCAGATGACGATTTACGATGCTGCCATGAAATATCGCGACCAGAAAACGCCGCTGGTCATCCTGGCGGGTGCCGAGTATGGTACAGGCAGCAGTCGAGACTGGGCCGCCAAAGGCACTATGTTGTTGGGCGTTCGGGCCGTGATCGCCTCCAGCTTTGAACGAATCCACCGAAGTAATCTGGTCGGCATGGGCATTTTGCCTTTGCAGTTCAAAGATGGACAAACCTGGCAATCGCTGGGACTGACCGGCTTCGAGAGTTTTGATATTCCGACAGACAAACTGCAACCCCGCAGCCAGATCAACGTTCGGGCTACCTCAGCCGATGGTCAGGTCAAAGAGTTTCAAGTGATGGTGCGAATCGACACACCTGTCGAACTGGACTACTACCACAACGGCGGTATCTTGCCCACGGTTCTTCGGAAGTTAGCCCAAGCATAGCCAAACATCAACCTCTGCAAACGACAACACGTAGTGGGACTCGCCAGAGTTCCCCTTTGAAAGGCACCGGACGAAAAAATCTGGTTCTTTTGGAAATTTTTTGTTTGTTATTGATGATTTTTGATTTACCATTTTGATCGGATATGAGAGACGACACCCAATTTGTGGCGAACTCCAAATTTTCAGGGCTTCCGCATCAACAAATAACTAATAACAAATAATCATTTTCTTCGGCAGTTCGCTAGCTCAGAATCACTTGACCTTCGTCGGTTCAGTCGACTTCCGATCACCTACGACCATATAGCCGGCCCATAACAACGGATGATTACCTTCGGTCACCGCGGGCGATTCAGCATGGGCCGGCAGCACGGGTTCGTCTTCAGTATTGAATTGCTCGACCCACTGACTCAGGACCGCCCTTCGATGAGCGGACGAAAGACTGGGTGACTGCTTCAACTCGCGAAAAGTACGCTGCAAGTATCTGGAACTGCTGATACCTCCTACAGACCAGCGACTGATCACAGCCTGACTGCCGCTCAGCAAAAACGCGCTTACCGGCAGCAACAGATCATTGCCGTTGCCAAAATCGCCGGATCGAATCGACGTGTCTAATGCTGGAAGTGCAATCAATTTTGGACTGGCTAGCGGTGAATTGGCCCAGTGGCTAAGCAGACCTCCTGGCTTATTATCCAGCGGAAGCACTCGGATGGACCAGCTATCTTTGGCGCTATTCAGACCTTGAAGAACGATCACAGGATCAGTGCGTATTTTCAACCATTGGGCAGATGCAGATTGAATCTTCTGGTCTAAAAAGATCATTGAACTGCTGTCGACAATGTCACCCAGTTGGCTGGCTTCGCGCTGGTTGACTGCCTTGTCCGCTGCAAACAGGTTCCCCACGATGATCAGTGGATCCCTGGCCGGTTCCTCTTGTGAAACGGCCATGGCCAGGCTACCCAAAGTCGGAACGTAGGTTATAGCGGATTGACTGATCAACGGAGTCTGATCGGGTCCAATCAGCAGTTCGAAGGGGACATACCACAAGAACCCATGTGGAGCGATGATCAGGCGATTGGAGTTTTGAATCATTGCCTGGGCACGCGGAGAAAAGAGTTGTCCGTACAGTTCTTGCGCGGCGAGCCACCATTTGGCCGCAGGCGAAAAATCTACCGCCGGACCTTTTTTCCCCGCCCCTCGAATCAACCCAATGTGCTGATACAGTTCGTTAAGCCGTTTTGAAAGCGCCACTGCATCATCAACTTGCCAGACCTCAAGCTCCTTCTGTCCTACCGCAACTGCATAGATAATTTCACCGGCAACCACAAAACCGAGAAGCGTATCAGTCGAGCTTAGTAATTTCTGGACACGA
Source organism: Aureliella sp. (assembly GCA_044234105.1). Classification (GTDB taxonomy): domain Bacteria; phylum Planctomycetota; class Planctomycetia; order Pirellulales; family Pirellulaceae; genus Aureliella. The sequence continues at coordinate 6,548 of JBIIJD010000064.1, forward strand.
TTTGCCTCCCATGCTTGGGGTACGATCCGATCCATCGGTCGCCTGGCAAGCGCCTGCACTAGCAGTTGGCCCTCGAATTGGTCGGCAGCCCCCTCCAATTTTGCGAGAACTTGTCGAGCGTCGGCTTTCACCTGACGATCATCCAGCGGGACCGGCAGTTGTCGAAGCGATTCTGTTAGCGTAGATATCTCCACTGGAAGCCTTTGTAGTTCAGGCTTTCGCTGCACAGCGCGCGCCGCGATGGGGACGACCTGGGCGGGCAATTGATGCGCCGGGTTCAGCAATGCGTGACGCCAAGAATGCAGGCGACCGCCCAAAGGTAACAATTCAAAAATCTGCTGACGTTGCAGTCGATCGATGCGCTGAACCATGTCTGCCGAATCTTTCATTTCCGCCAGTCTTAACCATCGAACGTAAGCCGCTCCCGTGGGAATTGTCAGTGCAGCAAGCGTTTCCAAAGGTTGTAGCTCCCAAGCAACTCGGCCCGGTTCAGCAAGCAGTTTGGACAAAATGGCCTGCCCATCGGTGCGCGATAAATGCCCCTGAGCCAAAAGATCTAGCGTAAGCTGCTTCTGAAAGGTGCTGACTGGCATGGCTCCGATATTCACATTTCCACGCATGTGATTCAGCGCCATATCCAGACGCTGCCAAGCCAGATCATTCTGAGACTCGTTGGCAGCTAGCAGCGCTTCGTTGTAGGCCAATCTTGCTTGAAAACGCGGCAATCCATAGTCACGGCTCCAGCGCGACATCTCACGAGGCACAAGTTTTCGTGCCTCCATGAGGTTACCTGCGTAAATCTGTAGCTCAGTAGCCGCGATCACACCCGCAGCTTGCCCTAGTGCGGTACGTTTACTACACCAAACCGCAGCAGACTTAAGCGGTTCGCCCAAATCGATACGTTCATTGGCGCAGGCCACATCGCCCAGCCATAACAAAGCTTCCGCCAAGATCTCATACTGCTCGTACTGAGCGGCCAGCAGGCTAGCGTCTTGTAAGTGAACAATGGCCGACTGGTACTGACCTCGCTGCGCAGCGATCTGACCAAGCACCAATAAAGTTAGCGGTGACATAAAATAATCGTTTTGATTTGCCACCAGTGTGCTTGATGATAAAGCCTGAATGGCACTGGCTTCATCACGCGCCAGTTGCGACAATCCCCGCAATGCGACCCAAGCGGTCTGCGCCCAGGGCTGCGGCTGTTGGATCGCTTGTGAAAAATATTGTACCGTTGGAGCGGTTAGCGGCGAACGCGCTGATAGAGGTCCTAGGATTTGCCATCTCCGCATCAACGCGATTCCCAGTGTTCTCAGGATCTCACTGGAGTCCAGTCGTGTTAAGGCAGCCACTGGAGCAATGACATTGCCCTGTGCGTCTTTGCGAACTTGGCTCAGATCGACTTGCAACTGCACGCTATCGGGAACTGTTAATGAGCGACTAGGGCGCGAAAGCTTGAACCAGTTGATCCCTTTAGCGGCTGGCTCCATGAGGCTCAATGGCACGGTCCCGAAGTCGAATTGATCTAACCAACTCGGAAAATTCCTCGCCAACACAATGGCCTGATCATAGTGTTCCAGCGCACCAGCCAGATTGCCACTATGATAAAGGCATTCACCCAACATGACTCGGCTGGCCACACTGTCGATCCAGCCATCGGTGAAAGTTCGCTGAGAACTCTTCAGCAAGGACTCAAACCCCTGGGTGGCTTCAACCACGTTGCCCATCCGAAGGATGTCACGAGCCACATAGTACCCTTGACGCGGTAAGTCGCCGGTGGGCTGTGCTGAATCAACACGACTATCCGGTGGCAGAATGGCGAGAACCCAAACAGCCCCCAGACAGGCTGCCCGACTCATTCGATACCCTCCAATAAGCGTTGAACTGGCAAAGCGTCTAGTCATTGGTCATCACTTAAGCAAAAGTGTCATTGGATGCAGCCCGCACAGCGATCCAGACGTTGGAGATTGCATTCATTTTAACAGCCTGGGGGCAAAACGGCGTGGATTATTGCACAATTGGATTCAACTCATCCGGCCTGCAACTCCGATACAACCATCATAGTTTGACATGATTAGTGTTTAATATTGCCACCTGTGGCCCATGTAAGAATTGACTGCAAAACGCGGAGAAATTTCATGAGTTACCCCAAAACCAGCAATTCATGGAAAGTAGCAGCTATCGGATTGCTGCTGTGCGGCTCGGTTGCCCCGCTGGCTGGCTGTCAGGTCTCGGTAGCCGGGCAAACACTTCCAAGTCCCTATTATCTTCTGGACGACGTTCAGTACTTCCCCGCTGGCCCGCAGAATAAGCTATCCAACGAAACGGCAGCTCTTGAGAAGGCACGCGCCGAGGCACAGCGGAAGGCTCGCTAGCCGTCAACAATTGCTAGTGAAATATGCTATCATCATGGCCTTTGATTCGTTGCCATAGGGTGAAGCATGGGAAGTACAGCTCAAGAAGTTCGGTATCTGCTGTTCGACGTTGAAAGCGTGGCTGATGGCGAACTGATTGCCAAGACACGATACCCAGATCGTGAGTTGTCGGCAGACGAAGCGGTACGGCACTTTCGTCAGGAACTAGTACTAACGTCCGGTCGGGACTTTGTTCCCTACACCTTTCAGATTCCAGTTGCCGTAGTCGTTGCCAAGCTGAGAGCCGACTTTTCGTTGATCGAGATTGTTTCGCTGGACCAACCGCTGCATCGACCACACATCATCACACGACACTTCTGGACCGGCTGGGAACGTTATGATCATCCCACCTGGGTGACTTTTAATGGTCGCGGTTTTGACATTCCCTTGATGGAACACGCCGCCTATCGCTACGGCGTATCGGTTCCCAAGTGGTTTAATTTGAATGATCGAGCCTACGATCAAAAGAGAAATCGGTACAACTTGCACTCCCATTTGGACATCCAAGAAGTGCTGACCAACTTTGGCTCCACCTGGTATCGCGGAGGCCTGAACTTGGCCGCCATGCTTCTGGGAAAACCCGGGAAAATGGACGTTCAAGGCGACATGGTATATGACTATTACCGTCAAGGTAGAATCCAAGAGATCAACGAATACTGCCGCTGCGATGTACTGGATACCTACTTTGCTTTCTTGAGAACCTGCCTGCTGACTGGGCAACTTTCGTTGGAACAGGAGCAAGCCCGAGTATCCGATGTCAAGCGGCTGATCGAGTCACAAGCTGGCGAACATCCCGCCTACCAACAGTACCTAAGCCGCTGGGGTGACTGGCCAAATCCATTCGAAGCATCAATGCAAAACGAGACCAACGCGACTTCCTAGAACTGTACTGGAACGGCGTCGCGGATACTTCCGGTTAGGCTACTTATCAGGCACTTCGTAAGGCGAGCGGCGGATGAATTTGTACCAGTCGTAGTGGAACTCGCCAGAGTTCCCGCTTTGGCAAGCCCTTGGCCTCCACATGAGGCAGTGCATCGAAGACCATGAGATGAGTCGAGATCGCATTGTAGCCCAGTAAAGGTGACTGATCAGGGCGCGTGGCAACCAACGAACGTGAAAGATCGAGACCGCTCGACTACCACTTGGTTATCGACGACCAAGCGTTCCACCCCCAAGCTCTTCACAAGAGCCTGCGCTTGCTGTTTCATGTAGTAGCTGGGTACGGTGCCGGTAAGAAGGAGAACCCCTTGCCGCACACTGCAGACCACTCGCCGAATCGGGCGATAGGGCGACGCTTGCAATGCAGCGTTCACCTCATCTTCGACACCGCGACCGAAAGGCTCTGCGCAATCCGCGCCCGTCACGATAAGTTCGGTTTCAACCTCTCGAGCAAATTCAACGACCACCATTCCTACCTCTTTCAACTGAGTAGTGCTGACAACGACCACTAAAACTTCGTAAAATCGAAGAAACTCTCCTGGGTCAGTCGCCTCGTATGGCTGTCTAACGTCACACAAGCCGACGACCACGCAGTACTTCACGCCCCTCATCAGGAATTATTGCAATCGCCGGACAGCCGAGTATCGAGGAGTCAACGAAAATCTGATGGTGGATTCCACCATAGGCCGCTCGACACCCCGATGTTTCTTGCCGTTGCTGCTCGACCCAGAGGCGTTGTAGTGTTAAAACAGTGAGTGTAGCAAAGCCTTCCATCCCGGTTTTCCCATCAACTGAGTCGCCAGAGATTCGAAATAGTATCCTGTGAGTGGCTTTACCTCGACCTAGCCCGAACAGAAGTTGGTGAATCGGAATCCGAATTTCAGCCGATTCCGAAGCGAGAGGACAGCGCTCTGGCATCGACCGCAAAGTGGTAATAGCCTGGAGAATCGAGCCGTACCACTACGATGCTTGCGAAACAGACCGGTTTTAAGTCCACCACTGAAAAGCCAGCTCGATATCATTTTCAGCCAAGTTAGAAATCGAGACGCGAAACAAGGGAACTATTTTCCCCGCTCAATTCCATGGATTAAACGAAAATCCTTGTCGAAATCTTCAAATGGCCGAGTATTTCCAGAATCAGCGTCCTGAATGCCTTTCAGAATCGCAATTCGATTTTTGTCCCGCTGAAGAAGGTTGTGCAGATACTCTTCAACACTCGCAAATCCCGCTTCGATACTCTGCTGCTGAGTTGCAGCGTCTAGGTGCAGTTGTATGGTCATTTCCTGCCCCTTTTTCGACAGTTGTAGATGAACTTAACCAATTCAGTATAGCACAGTCCCAGTAGAACACCAAAAGGGTATAGCGCCATCTGACGCTTTACCTTTTTCCCACAGCCGCACTCATGTAGCATCTGAACTTTGTGCATTTCATAGAGAAGCTGGTTAAGCAAAACAGTGGCGGTAAAAGGTGAAGACACTAGTGGTTTGCACTCCCGCAACTAGTTTGCCATCTTCTGACATGGCAATGTTGGGTTCGTGTCCGGTAAATTGATGCACCAATTTCCATGGACCTCCAATTTGGGCGAGCGCAATCCAACTTGCCAACAGTCCTGTCAGCAGTATAGTTGTCATCAGCGAAATGGCTGGTCGGCGCTGGCCTTGGATTATCGCAGACGCAATGAATAGGCATGCGACCACAAGTGTTGTATAAAAAGCCCAATTGGCCATGAATAACGCAAGGACGCCAACCAACGTTAGGTATGTCGTGATATTCCGCAAATGTATAAACCCATTGGGAATTGGTATACGCACTGCGTTACTTAACCAGAGTGCGCCGCGTCAATATGGGCGATCATAGGCTATGGAACTTAACAGCGTTAGCAAAAAATCGTTTCTTGTTCTGGCAAGCTAAATTACTTGCTGAAAAACTCGGCATGTCAAGTTCTTACTCTGAATCATCAACTTAAGTCTAATTTGCAATGAAACTGTCGCTATCGGTACGAATCGCCGAAGGGTTCTTGTCCAAGGAAATCCCGATTCTAACACTGGATGAAGTGGCAAGCGTCGCTGTACAAGCTGGCTATCGCGGCCTGTGCATGCGAGCCTCTCAAGTTGGAGTCCACTCGACGCCAGACGTTGTGGCCAATGCTCGGCGCATTCTGCAGCAGTCCCAATTGCCTGTCACCATGTTGACGGGCAATTTCGATATCGTTTACAACAATGACCAGGGTCCACAGTCCCTACGCGACATTCAGCCAACGCTCGACTTGGCGATGCAGTTGGATGCTCGGTTGATTCGCGTCGCTCTGAAGTCGGCCGAGGACATCCCGTGGGCTCAACGAGCTGCTGATCGAGCTGGCGAACTGGGAATTCGACTGGCTCATCAATGTCACACGCTTAGTCTGTTCGAGACCGTGGAGTCGATTGAGAAGACGCTGACACAAATCAATCGGTCAAATTTTGGATTGATCTTCGAACCGGCCAATCTGCAACTCTGCAACCAGGATTACGGCCCCGCAACGATTGAGCGTTTGGCACCCTGGATTTTTAATGTCTATTTGCAGAATCAACAGCTCGATTCCAACGGCCAGACGCATCTGGAAACCTGGTGCCGTGGAGTCGTCGCGTTTGATGTGATCCCCATCCATCAGGCAGGAAGCATCGATTTCTCAAAAGTCATCGAAGGACTAAAAAGAATCGACTACCAAGGCTATGTCACCGTTCATCAGTCTGCCACTCAGGGCCAATCCCCCGCTCAATCAGCCAGCCTGACAGCCGAATATCTTCGTTGCCTTCTGTTCAAATTATCAACGTACTCTTTTTGAAAAGCTTTGACATGCATCCTGATTACGAAACGTTAAAGCGACTTGAGCAATTTCAGGAACTCCAGTAGCAGTTGCGTATTGTCTTGATAACCCTGTGCCGTGACAAGTTGTCCGTCGACGACACAGCGCTGGCCAGTGTAGATAGCACCGCCTTGTTGGGCGTCCATAGCACATTTGGGGACGGTGGTCACGCGCTTACCACGGATAATATCGGCGGCGGTCAGGATCTCGATACCATGGCACAGGCAGGCAATGGGCTTACCCGCTTCTGCGATCGCGCGAATCGCTGCCTTCAAGTGGCTATCGTATCGTAAGTACTCGGGGGCACGACCGCCCGTGATAAATGCTCCAACATACTCTTCTGGCCGGATGTCGCGAAAAGCAATGGATGCTTGTAGGTGGTAGCCGGGTCGCTCCTGAGTGATATCCCATGCAACGTCCGGATTGGGAGGTATCTCGTGCAAGACAGTATGATAGAGCCTAGCTTCCGGGCCAGCCACAACCACCTGGAAACCGTCTTCAGGCAGTCGATAATAGGCATAAAAAGTGTCCAACGTTTCAGTAGCGTCACCGATAGGCATCAAGATCTTCATGCTGCTCTTTTCCTTTGTTCAACAGATTCACTTCGTCAGGTATCTCAAACCAGTCTCTTTGTCAGGCACCACGATTTGTGCTTGGCCAGTGCAACCTTCTGGTCGTTTACACCGTCCACTAGCAGCTAACATTTGTCCGTCAGGCGTGACCGAAATTCCCAACGAGCAGTCAAATTCGAATCGACCAAGCAAATGAAAGTTCTCATCAGCAACAAGCAGAATTTTTGGATTGCCATAGCAACCAAACCACCACCGACTGTCAGCAAAGGTTGCGGTTTGGATACCCATTAAAGTATAGCCGCTATCGATTTGATGGTGCCTAACAAGCTGAAATTGACTGTCAAACTCAAATACATTGTTCTTCTGCATTCCGCTCGGCAATCCACCAACAACATAGAATTTCCCGCCACGCACTCCAATACCGCCAGCACCATACCGAACTTGTGGTATTGGATGTCGGGCGATCTCGGTCAGAGTATCAGCTTGGTAAACGTAAATCCACGAGTCTGCGTTTCCATCAGCATCGTTGAATCTACCTAAATTCACAGCCACATACAGCTTCCCTTGTTCGAAGCAAAGGTCACCATGGTGATTGGCTACAGGGATTTGAAGTTGCAACTTGCCCGCTCGATCAGTTTTAACCAATTGTGTTGTGAAGCTCCAATAGATCGATTGTTCATCAACGCATATGCCTTGCAGGTGATGTGAATGCTTACCCTGGCACGTGATGGACTGCCCTTCGCTGGCCCATAGGGTCCAGCTTGTAAGCAACCAAGATAAAATCGGAATCCAACTGCGGCACAGCATTTCAGCCCCTTCTAAAAAAACTATTGATCGTGCTACCACCTAGCCCAAAGGACTAAATGACTCTGCAGCCAGTGCGCTAACCTCTGGCCCAGAATTATCACCGCTCTGCAGCATGTGAATTTTCGGCTTGGGACTCTTGAGATGCATGCGGGCAAGCTCCACGAGTCGCAGGTGGTGAGTGAAAAAAATGACCTGTGTTCTCTGAGCTAAGCGATTCAACACTTTCAGCGCTGCCAGTGATCGATCGTCGTCAAACTGAATCAAAATATCATCCACAATTAACGGCATGGGCTGGTGGTCCTGCAGATGTGATTCCAACAGCGCCAATCGCAACGCCAAGTACAACTGATCACACGTTCCAGCGCTCATACCTTCCACTGGAACATTGGTTTGAGCATTCGATTGGTCGCTAGGTCGCACGCCCACTAAAATGGCATGACCATCTTCAGCATATTCGGCTTGCAAACCGGAGAAAGAGCCCAAGGTGAGTTCTGAAAATAGTTCGCCAGCACGTTCCAGCACTGGCCCTTGACTGGAATGCCTGAATCTGTCGATGGTCCTTTGAAGCACTGCGGACGCTAAACGCAATCTAACGTAATGCTCGCTGTCCTCGCGAATCGCCGCCAAAAGCTGCTCTGCATTCTCTTGCGCTTGAGCGGCTGCGGCACTACCATCCATCCTGGCCAGCTCACTTCGCAATTCGCCAATCGATTGAGATATCAACAATTTCTGAGAGTCCAAATCGTTCAATTGCTCAGTCAAACGCTCGATATCGGCTGCAATTTGGTCAGTATCACAGTCGTAACATTCCTCAATCAATCGCTCGACCGAATGACCAGTCGCCAGAGATTCGAGCTGTCGTTGGATATCGGCAAGCCTACCTTCCAGGCGCCGTCGCTCCATGCTGCGGCGGTCAATCTCAGGCAGAAGTTCCGCTTGGTCGCAGAGCGCCTGCTTGCATAAATCGTCCAGGCTCTTTTGGTAACGTCGAACGTCATCATCGGCCTGGACCAGATTTTCCTGAAGGCTAGCCAACTCTTTTTGCAACTGTTTTAGTTCGTGTTGCTGCTCGCAGGCCGACTGCAAACTTGACGACAAATCTGCAACGACCTGCAAGGCTGGTTGCGACAGCTCGGCATCAGGTGAGACTTCCAACTGGACTCGGCGCACTTCTTCCTCAAAGAGCTGCACATGGCGATCCATCGACTCGATTTCCTGCTGGCTGCGGCTTTGCTGCTTGAGCGACTCCAACAATTCGTCCAAAGAGTGCATGACCGCATTGACTTCGCTGGGCGACGATTCGTCTGTCATTCCCAGTAGGACAACTGCCGAAGCGGCAACGGCTGACGACCAATCCGATCTCCAATTCTGCAAATGCAGATCGGTCTTCTGCAGATCCAACTCGGCCTGCGATAATTGTTCACGCAGTTGGTCCAATTCTTTATGATGTTGAGCCTGCTTTCGAAGCAGTTCGTCGCTCGCTTCCACAGCCGATTCGCAGATTTCAATCAACTCTACAAGCGATACGCCGTCCCCAGCTAACGGGGACAGTGGTCTTAGACGCTCCAACAGCGATTGTCTAGCACTGGCAGCCTTCGACTCCAAGCTTTCCAAGCTTTGTTGACCTTGTGAAATCTGCTGAGCCGCATTGAGCAGGCTCGAATGCCGCGCGAGCCACTCGCGCATCTCACGCGGTGTCCGAGGTCGTATGCCGGCCGCCGACCACAACTGATGCCACTCTTGTTGCCGACATTCGCATTGTTCCAACAGCCGCTGATGCTGAGCTTGATTTTCATGCAACCGATGGACACAGGTCATTCGCTCCGCTGTCAAGCTGGCCTTCTCTGCGACGCGTTCAGCTTCCCAACGCAATCGGTCCGCCAGCTGGTCTGCCGCCCGCACACAGTTAGCATAGGCCGTCGCCAAATCACCATGAGGCGCCCACTGGCGCACAAAGTCATAAATTGCGACATCCAAGGCATCAGAATTGCCGGCTTCCATTCCTCCCTTCGCAGAATCCTCTGCTAATAGGTCGTTATCTGGCCGGTCGGCAGGATACGCGTTTGGACGCCATACTTGCTGAATCAGTTGCCAACCCAAGTCACGTTGCTGGCGCAGTTGATGCAGTTCGTTTTCGGTAGGTACATCATGTTCCAGCGAAAGTTGATTGAGCTTCCTATCGAGCTGTACAAGTCGCTCGTTTGTCTTTTCGATCTCCTTTTGCAGAGCGGCTGTTTTGGCTTCATCATCCGCCAACCACTTTTCGTACTGATCAACTGTTTCTCTTAAAGGCACCGGGCACTCGACCAGTTCTGACAGCGTCCCTTCAAACAAAGGCAAGCGTTGCCAATCAGCTCGCGCTTGCTGCTGCATCAACATGACAGCTTCACGCTGCCTGGCAATCTGCTGCTCGACATCTCCTTGACTTCGAATGTTACGGATCGCTCGCTTGAGTTCTGCGGGATTGCCTAGATCAACAGCCCTTTCAAGCTGCGTCTGCTTGTGATCAAGATCTCGCTTCAGTTTGTCAACCAAAGCTCGAGCGCTGGTTTGCTGACTCAGTAACGATTTATAGTCAGCCGCCAGCTCTTGAATACGCTTGCGTTGTGAGCGTCCCATTTGCAAACTTTCGGTCGGTGGTAATGGACCAGTGCGTTCCATTTCTGACCAAAGTCGTTGAGCGTTCGCGCTGGCAAGCTGCAATTGAATTCTTACATCGGGCTGCTGCTGAAGGGCCTGCCGGTAGGTCGCCAAATTGGCCTGCAGATTTTCGATGGCGACTCGTTGTTTCAGAAGCGACATGGGTAACTGGATTCGCTCGATTGCATGCTCTACTTGCAGGATGTCGCGGCGACATCTGTTTTGTGCCTCTAAACTATTCTTCAAATGTGCGGCAGTCTCGCCGCAACGAGCTGAAAAGTCTTGGGGCAGCAAGGGAACATCTGCTAACGGCTGAAGCTCGTGGGTCAGACGCTGGCGATCAGCTAGAAGCGGGAGCGCTTTTTGAATCCGCTCCCGATGGCGAAGTCGATTGCCAAGTTGCGCATGCTGATCGACCAATTGATCACGCTGCCGCTGCATATCCCGTAACCGATTGTCAACATCACTCCACTGGGAACTAGGTAAAGTGGCAGATCGTATCTGTTCTTTCGCTTCGATCAGTCTTTTCAAATCAGCATTGATCTTAGGCTTGGTACCGCCTGGCTTGAACAGTTCTTGCAACTGATCTTGAATACTGGCCTGAACAGAGCGGACGTTGGCTAAGCCGCTGCCCGCTGCAAACAGAGCCTCACCTAATTCGCCGCCACCCTTTACGATGGCTTGTCCGCCGGTGACTAGCTCTTGCAGATCGATGGCAAATCTACCGACAAAAGCCTGTTGATCCACCGAGCCCAAAAACTGCGACAACTGATCTTGTTCGATCACCGAGTCGGAATCAGCGGCGCGGATCGTCTTCTTCGTTCCCTTGCGACGAACGAACTCCAGTCTCTTTCCCAATGAATTTTCGATGGCACCGCCGATTCGCAGCTTGGGATGATCATGAATAAAATTATCGCGGCTACTATGATCTATTCCATACAGCCATTGCCGCAGCGCGCGTAGACACGAACTTTTACCAGCCTCGTTAGGACCGTAGATCAACTGCAACCCTTCGCCCGAATGATCAAAGTCGAGCGACTGATTGGTAAACGGACCAAAGGCCAACAAGTCCAGGCGGACGATTCTCATTTGGCTCTCCTGTCCGCTAGTCGGCCGATTATCAATGGCTGCACTTCATCCAACCAACTGCGAATGCTATCGGGATCGTCCAGGCCCATGCGATCGGGACCTTCGATCAGCTCTCTGGGAAGCTTGACTTTTAGGTCGGTCAGCTCATCCGCCAATTCTCTCAGCAAAACTTCATCATCGCGACACTCTTGCATGAACTGCAGTAATACCGACATAGGGCCACGGTCAGTCAGGTCGAACTGCAAGTCAGCCGGCCTGTGAGTTTGAAATTTCACCTTTTCGATCCACACGCTACCACTGGATGCCGAAATTGCGGTGGCTCGCAGTTCATTCATCCAATGACCGCAGTTGGCAACCAGTTCTTGATGCGTGGTGGTCGAACCTTCAACCAGAACGCGCACAGCTAACGGCAGAGCGTCGTGATGGCTGCGCAGCCGGTCAAGCTGCTGAGAGAACGCGGACAACAGGTCGTCAGGGCGATCTGAACCCGTCATGTCAATCTGGCACAATTCCCACCGGAAGACGTCCAAGGGCTGAAACTCTAGCTCAGTACTGCCGTCCGCCTGGACACTTACCAAGTAGCAACCTTTGGCACTAGGCTCGCGTATGTGACGACCTTGAATATTTCCGCTGAACACAATCAAAGGATCTTGGCTGACGATGCGGCGATGATGGATATGGCCTAGAGCCCAATAGTCATACTCTTTTTGCCTCAGATCATGCAGCTTGCACGGTGCATACGGCATGTGTCCTTGTGGGTCTTCAAGCGAAGTATGCAGGACTCCAATGTTGTACAAACCGCTGACTTTCTTGGGATAACTTCGTGCCAGATTGGTGGTTACGGCCGCATTGGCAAAGGACTGTCCATGGACGGCCACACCCAATTCAGCCAACCGTGGATGGGTGGCAGTTTGTGGCTCGGTCGAGGATAGTAACTGCACATTGTCAGGCAATCGAAGCGACTTAGTCATCTTGCTTGCTGCATCATGATTACCCGCGATCATGATGACCGGAATTTGCTCGTCGCGCAGTCGGCTGATCTGCGACACAAAAAACAAGCCTGTGTGATGATCCTTCCAATCGCCGTCATAGATATCGCCAGCAATGACTACAAAATCGACTTGGCGCTGGATAGCCAACGACACCAGTTTCTCCAGTGCCCGTCGAGTCGCACCGCGCAGTTCATCGACCGGTGCGCCATCATAGCGAACCAAGCCCTGCAAGGGACTGTCCAAATGAATATCCGCCGCGTGCAGGAAACGAAACATATCTATCGCTTTCGAAATTTGCTGGCTTAACTATCGCTGGGCTCACTGGACAAGTATAGCCGATCACCACCAACTGGTTACTGGGCTCCGCCTGCGGTTTTTACGAACCTGCCAATGGAGAAATTGAACTGCCGTGCGAGGCAGAGCCTTTCGAAGACGGTGCGTTTCAAGGCGGAGCCTTGGAACGAGGAATTCCATACTACCATCCAGAATAAGACAAGCTTCTTCGCGAAATTTAGAGGCCAAGTCCATGGAAGCCAACCATAACTTGGCACAGCATTTGCTTCCCGCGTTCAATGAGTTTTATATTTTTGTCACCTTGGCAGAGAGAGTAACCTAACGATGTCTAGCGGTCGGCTTTCCTTCAACCCTAACTACAATCTGACAGGCAGTCTCTTGGTAGCCGCGCCAGGCTGGAGTGATGGCCAGTACCAGGAAAGCGTCTGCCTAGTAGTGCATCATTCGGCCCAAGGTGCCGTCGGAGTAATGCTCAACCGCCCGCTGCCCTGTGAAGTCACGGCGATATGGCAGCTAATGGGACAAACCGGAAAGTCGAAACTTGACGGCAAGGTCTACATGGGAGGTCCCGATTCTGGCCCGGTTGTTGCCATGCACCAGCGCGAAGAACTGGCAGAATTCTCAACAGGCGAAGGCGTCTTCTTTGCCGCTCAGATCGACCACCTGAAGGCTCTGCTGACCGATCCCAAATGCGATGTCAGGATCTATGCAGGGCAGGTCGTTTGGGATGCTGGAGTGCTGGATCAACAGTTCGATCAAGGATTCTGGCTGCCTCTAGGAGTCTCCCCGCATGTTGTCTTTGAACAAGCCGAGCGCATGTGGCCAGCCGCCATGAGACAAATTGGCGATCGAGTGGTTCAGAATCTGGTGGGGGTTGTTCAAGCTCCAGCGGATATTTCTGTCAACTAGGGCCAGCGACGGAAATGAATTCCCCTGTAGCTACCGCCGCCAGGCGGTGGTTGCCGTGCTGGCCCACCGTCTGGCAACGGTAGTTACAGGTAACTTGTCAACTGCTGCTTGCCTTAGTGAGTTTCGGCTGGTGAATCCAACTGCGGCAATTAGAATGTCTTTGATGGATTTTTCAATAGACTCTAGGCTTTGTTGCTGAAGCCGTCATTTGACAAATTTCTGTGGCCACAAGCTTCTAGCTTGTGAAGGAATTGTTACACTTCTTCGACAAGCTAGAAGCTTGTCGCCACATTGGAAACAAAGCCTAGTATTCGAGCAAGTTATGCGAATAGGAATTGTGGTAAAGGTTCTGCCTGAGAAGAAAGTAGGCTTCATTCGCTCTGAAGATCTACGGGAGGATGTGTTTTTTCATTTCTCGAAAGTCCAGCAAGTAGGCAACAGTCCGCTGGGGGCAGGAGACGAAGTCGAGTACGAGATAGACGAATTGCACAAGATCCAAAAGCTTCGCCTGCAGGCCACCCTAGTGCGCCGATCGGTTCGGCCTTTGACGATGTCGCTCAAGCCAAGCGATGCTCCGGAACTGAAAGCCAAACATCACCCTAAAGCACGAAAGAAACGCCCTAGCTGGCGCAAGCCCAAGGATCTGGATTCTGAATCGGACGACTGAAGTCAACCCCAGCCACATGGCAGTGGCTATTGGCGTCCAAATCTCTTGGTTATCCAGGAGTTTCAATGGGTAATATGTGTCGTTTGGGGATTGACAACTATGTACTCGTGCTCGTGCTCAATGAAATGGTGCTCGTGCTCGGATATCCCTGAAGTTACGATTGCACGATTACGAGCAGGAGCGGGAGTACGAGGCTTACGGACCTGATGAGCCACCGGAGGCACCTGCAGCTACCGCCTGCCTTAAGGCGTCGTCGGTTTCAGTCACGATCTGATCCTGCAAGAATTTTTGTAGCAGATCCCGCGTGCTCTTGAACATTCGATCGATCTGCGTTTGAGCCGACCGAACTCCACCGGCGTCCAAGCGTTCCAAGATGTTGCGCTGTACTAAACTTAATTGATCATTCATCTGGTTAAAATCTTTCAAGCCCCGCAGTTGATCCATGCGTTTGGCCGCCTGGTCCAACTGCCCTTGCGAAATATGCAGCCGCACGCGGGCAGACAGAAGGTTACGCTGACCCACCAGGTCTAATATTTCCCCTTGAAAACCTCGAACCATGGACTCCGCTTGAAGTTGTAAGCTGTCGTCATTCAATTCGGCAACCTCCGTGCCAACCAGCCCTGGGACAAACGGCAGTCTGGCTGAAACACGATCACCGCTCTTGACGTAAATCTGAAGAAGAGGCGCGTTCAAAGTCACTAAAGTAGCTGGATCGACTGGAACTTCGGGAACCACGACAGTACTAACATCAAAGGGCGGCAGAACCTTTTGCTGAGCTTCAGCTTGTTGTAACTTCTGTTGGTATTCGGAGCGGGCCTGCTGGATGGCCGATTCGCGAGCGCTTCGCAATTGCGAGGCACGCTCCGCTTTGACCGATGCTGGCATGACACTCACCCGGACGGGCGGTGCCGCAATCGGTAGCTGGCCGCTCCAATCGGTACGACCTAGGTATTGAAATTGGTCGGACAACCAGTCTTTGGTGTAGATCGCACAACCTGCCTGAGCGCGTTCCCGCTGACCACGAACCACGATTTGTAATTGACTCTTGTCACTGACGGGTCGAACCCTCAGCAACAACCGTCGCGTGCGAGGGTTCTGCCGTCCTTTCAGTCCAGGTCCACCCGAGTAGGTATATACGTTGGCCGACATCGTTATGCCATCAGACTGAGTGACTGCCGCATAGGTGAACTTCAAAGCCTGCAACAACACGGGCTGACCGTTTTGATCGTCGCGTCGTACGACGGGCTGCATCAAATCGCCAACGCGAATCCGAGATGGATTGCCCTGATCGTCAGGTGTTATCAGACCTCCAGCGCGATGGCGCAGCTTTGCCACCGAGTCGTCGGCCTCTTCAATTCTAGCGATCGGCGCGAATGCCTGTTGAATCAAGCGACTGGTCAGTCGCGATACCTGAGACCATTGATCGATTTGACCTTCCACCATGGGCCCGGCTAACCGCGTGGTGCAATCCAATTCCATGACACGCGCGTGAAACTGATCATCTCTCGATCCAACGACCAACAAAAACAGCTTGTCACGATTATCTAACATGACTTCTGTCTGCCAAGGCAGCAAAGTACTAATCGTTCGGACGTTTGAGTCATCGCTCAGATAAGCTCGCGGTACCAATGCAGCCAATATCTCCTGAGAGACAAGTGATTGCATGATCGCTTGATCGCCACCCGGCTGGACCATTAGCTTAGACATGATCCGACCGCCACTAGAGTTCGGATCCAGCGGCATCTGATCTTGAATACTCTCCATAGCGGCCTGAGTCGCGGGTGAGACAAACACTTCGGACAACGATTCAGCAGCGGCCTGAAAGGTGCGAATCGAACGAGTCTCTGAACGACCAGCGGCCACGACCAGAACCCATTCGTTACGTGACAAGTCATCAAAAGTGAGACCTCCCTGATTTCTCAAGACGATTGGCTTTAACCGCTCGGGCATCGGCTGGATATGGCTGCGCCAGGTCGCCTTAAACACTCGCCGCAGTTCCTGTTCCAAATCTTCTAGAAATCGCTGACTGGCCTGCTGAGTCACATTGAGATTTGGTTCCAAGGCATGCCAAATCTGCACACGATACGGTGCATACTCCCACACCGCCTGCTCCTGCGCTGTAGCCCACAACCCGAGCGTAAACTGCCAAACGGCCATCCAAAGCGCGATGATGGTAGACCGCTTGCCGACTACCGCTGGGTAGCAGCATGCTGTTTGCAAGTGAACAAGATTGCTTAACGGCTTTAGCACTACAAATCTTTTCTACCGAGAGAGTTCAGCATATTCCATGCGCCAATTTTGGACGTCTTGGTACAACGATACGGGACGATCCGTAACACCCTGAACGTTGCGGCGTACAGCAAAACGATCCGTCACTTGCCACAGCGGCAACACGGGCAAATGAAAGGCTATCACTTGATGCAGATCCAGCAGCGAATTGCGTACGTCTCGCCAATTGCGACTATCGCGCAAGCGCTGAAGACCTTGAACCACATAGGGGTGATCGCTGGCCGTGACATCGCGTCCGCCTAATAATCGCTGAATATCCGTGGCCGGCTCCCACATGGTTGTGCAAACGTAGACAAAATCGCATTTCTGAACCAGTTGTGGATCCAGTCCATCGGGCAAGATCAACATCTGGGCTGGTACTCCTACGATTGCCCACTGCTGAATCAGAGCTTGCACAGCGACTCGAGCCAACTCATAATCAGGGCAACCCACAACCAATGTCTCCAGCACTGGAGGCGGCTGCTGTTGTTTGCTGGCAGCCTTGGTCAATTCCTGCTGAACAATCAAAACCAACAATTTGGCCAACTGAGGATTGTAATCTGCGGGCCGGACCTGTTCATTATATGCGTAAGCCAAGGCGTTGCTTTCGCGTTGCCCAAGCGGAAACGGTCCACTGATCACTTGACCATCGCGAGGATCCGAACTGCCTAAAATTTCTCCCCGCAGAATGCTCTCTCGATCCGTTGCATACAGCAGGGCGCGTCTGAATTTCTCGCTTCGCAAAAACTGGTTTTGTGAAACGGGAATCAATAGGTGTGTGCTGGGTAGCGCATAGTTCAGCAACTTGATGTCAGCGTGAGCGCTTAGCTGCCGAGCGTCGATTGGATAAATCTGATCGACCATGTCGATTTGGCCTCGCACCAGATCGTTCAGCAGTTGTTTGGAGTCTTGATAAAAGATCTCGACTATTTCCACCGGCTGTCCTTCGCGCTTGGCTGTGGATCTCAATGTGTAAATCGCCTGCTGATCGTCAGCACTAGAACGCTGATAGGAGCCAGTGAGAGCTGCTGATGGCAAGTCTTCACTGGCACTTGTCCACTGCATCAGAGCGTGAGGTAAGACGTGCGGATGGCGCAAATTGACCAGGATTTGATTGCTGCCAGCGATCTCCACCGACCCCATGATCGCGGCCCACGCAGGATCATACAACTGGCTTTGCGGGTCCGCTCGCTGCACCATCAATTCGCTCAATTGAGCGGCTTGGCCGGTGCTAGACCAGTTCGCATCTAATGACAGATTTAACTGTTGGTAGTCGTCGCTAAGCCGATGCTTGCCCATGGCAAAGACATAGTTGCCGCCTTCATTGCCAGTTTGCAAAAAACGCATCAGCGGCCGCTGGACCAACAGCCCTGAACGTCTGGCAGGCCAACTGGTCAAGCTGCTGGGGTCTAACTGACCACTGCGCTGTGTAACGCCAACTCGCACCAAAGGATGCACTTTGGCCAAGTTCTTCAACAACTTGTTGCTGCGCTGAGCAACGGCTGGCGAACCGATAGTCTGCAGAGCCTTACTGTAAGCTTCACGATAGCGACCTTCCGCATAGTCTTGCTGGGCGGCCGTCAGAAGCTGTTCGGCCTGCCTTTGCAAACGGGCCTCACGCTGCTGAATCACTTCGATCGCACCGTACTGCTTTTTGATTCGTGCAGCCAGAAGACCAGCCGCCGATAATTCCCCGCGCTGTTCCAGTCGATCCAGCAAGGCTCCCACCACCGTGTTGATAGCCTTGGCCACCGAATCGGCTCGAAAGTCGGGTGCTGTTTGGCGCAGCTCCTCCAGAGTGGACAGCGTTTGTTCCAGTTGACTGTTCGCATAACTGGCTGAAAGACTGCTGAACAAAAACTTCTGTCGCAAGTCCTCCAGTTGTGGAGTGTCCGGATAACGTCGCATCAAAAAACTGAGCGATTGAAAGGCACCGATAAAATCCTTGTCGGCCAACCGCTGCTTGGCTTCATCCAGCACCATTTGTTCGTAGAAATCGATGCGATCGATCCATTTCCAGGCGATTTCGTAACGACGCTCCGGAAACAACTTTAGCACAACAGGCAAGCGCTGGCTTGGTTCTGGCCGAGTGATGTTGGGACGATTAGGCAGATTCAGCGGCATCACTTGGAAGGAGCCGCCGCCTGCTTCGTTAGTCAAGTGAATCCAGTCGGTAGGCTGCTGATCGATCAGCGGTCCTTCCTCGACCGCGATTTCGTCTTGCCCAAGCACCAAAGACTGAGCAGGTAAACTGAACACCGTCAATAGGCAGGCGATGGCAAACCGCAATAAGGAGAGCGGCAGAAATGTAGTTATCGTCACTGCTGGCCTCCCTTCACCGTGTGCTGCGTTGGAAACGCAATTGCCAGCACCGTACCTTCATCACTGCCGATCAAAATACGCTTGGGCAGCACCAGCGGAAGAGTGGCCAACGGCTGTCGCAGATCGACACTACCACTGATCGTGCCATCCTGGGAATTGATCACCCAGATTTGGCCCAATCGGTTGGCTAGCACCCAATTGCCGGCGCTGCTTACAGGCGGACCTATCAGTTGACTGTTAGGGAAATCGATCGTCCAAGACACTTTGCCGCTTGCGTCTAATCCAACCAAATGCCGATCGGTTTGAACCAAACCGCCCTGCTCTGCTGAATAAGGACCTGCGATCACGTTTGCCGTTAGCGTATGATTACCAACGACTTTTAGACTCTCTGGATCAAACAAGACCAACTGTTCACTGCCTGCGCTTGATTGTACGGCAACGACATAATCACCGACCTGAGCCAGTGGTCCAAGCAAAGGCGACTCCAAGGGCTCCTTGCTAAGCTCACGAAGTGAATCGCCTACTGCCAACCGCACTAACTGTCCCTCGCTGGCAGCCACTAATGTTTGTGAGCCGCTCAAATAGACAGGTCGATTCCAGACAATCTGGATCCCCGGTTTGAGTGCGGTTACCTGGAAGGGTGTACCGATCATCTGACCTGTCGCTGGATCGATCATTACCAACAGCCCATTATCCAGCCCCACAACGATCCTGTTGCCAACCGCCACAGCATCGGTGCTGGCTTTGGCAGATCCCCAAGCGACTCGCACCGATTTCAGGCGAGGATTTCCATCGGCCTGATAAAGTGCCAGCTCGGCGGCATTGGCCTGATTGAGCATCACGGCGGTAGTTGCATTTAGCCACGTTGGGTTCGAGAACCTTCGCCCAGGTTTACCCTGCCCCAAACTGACTTCGGCACGCTGAGCAATCGGCTTATTACTGGCCAGCACAAAATTACTTCCGCTGGAGTTGACGACATCAAAGCGCTCGTCGGTTGCTTTGGCTAGAAGCACTAAAGGACTGCCAAGCTCAGTTTCCCAACTGAGTTTCCCTTCCTGGGCGGTCAGCGCGCCCATCTTGACTCCAAGGCTTCCGGCAGGCCGACGCACGTGGATGAGTGTGTCATCAATCAATTGCAAAGGAGCTACAAATTGGTCTCCTTCAAATTGATTCCACTTTCGCACCAGCTTACTTTGCGAAACGTCTAAATCAAAACGAGCCATCCGATTTTCCGCCAACCAGATCCGATTCTTGTTGAAGGCCAGCCAAAAATCTTGCGGTTGATCTAAATTTTTGGGCACTCGTCCAATGACCACCACTTTATCTTTTTCTGCTGCGGGATCGACCTCCAATACCAAGGTGTATCCCAAATCGCTTTGAATCAAAATTTGGCGACGATCGATCTGCGGGACTGCATGCACGTTTCCATCCACGGAAATAGGCGCTTGAGCCTGAACAAGACCTTCGTCTGTGGTGGTCAGGATACGTATTCGAGCGGCGTCGGCATTGATGTTTTCTATCACGAACAGATGCCCCAGCAGTTGAACTGGTGGCACTGAAATCGTTGCCTGTCGATGTCCCAAGTAAACCACTTGCACACAGTTACCTTGCTGACGATCCAAGACATACAGGTTGCTGTGCTCGGCGGTTTGATAGATGTACTTGGCACCCTGCCCTAACGTTGGACCAATCCGCAATGGTTGTGGCAACTGCTTAGACCATTTCGCGCGACCACTGACCGAATCCAAACAAGCGACTGTACCAGCAAGTGTTGAAAGCACGATATCATCGGCGTCCACCTGAGGAATCAACAATGGTTGACCTACTTGAGCGGTCCACTTGGGTTTGCCCGTTTCGCCGATCAAACGACCGATGCGCCCCAATTCCGATTCCGCGACTAAAACATCTGCGTTGTTGCTATCATCCAGTCTCAGCGGATGACTATCCAAGCCCAAACCCACCGCCTTGCGCCACTTCACCTGGCCGGATCGAGCGTCAACAGCATACACAGCTCCTTTGACATTCGCATAGATCAGTGTCCCTTCGGCCACAGAAGCCGCCTGCCCACTTTGTTCAGCAAAGACAAATGCTCTAGCGACTTCGGCATCACTGCTGGAGTCAATCAGTTCAATTCGCTGGTCCGCATCTTTAACCAGACCTTTTTGGATTTCCGATGCTTTGGCGATTCGATCATTAAGCTGCGGGTTGGTTTCCAAGAGCGGATAACGTTCGATCAGCTTGCGACGCGACTCATAAGCCTGAACAACTTTTTGATCTTGCAGCAATTGATCCAATTCGCCCAGAGTTTGATTCAGTTCATCATCCCGCTGGATTTCCCGCTTCAGCCTCAAGCGGCTTTCTTCGATTCGCTGCAAGGTGGGAGCCAATTGAGTGCGCTGAGTCGATCCAACCAACTGAGGATCGTTGATCATAGCCAACAACTTCTCATTTTCGTCCATCAAGGTCTTGCGCTGGTCGGCTTGATCCGTTGCATCGATTCGAGTGATAAATTTCTCAGCAAGGCTTACCATCACGCCGGCCAAATCCGATTGTTGCTCGTTCAGCTTGGGCTCCGTGGCTAGGGCTGGCAACACGGCTTCAGCCGTACGAAGAGCAACGACGGGGTTCGGAGTGCCTTCCACATCTTTTCTCAGCGAGGCCAGCGCCTGACGAACCTTGGCATAAGAAGCCATCGTGTGCGTTGGCCAGGTTTGGGCGAAATTGCCGTACATGGTAGCCGCCGTCTCATAGCTGCGCTGCTGGTAGGCTGTATCTGCTCGCTTGATGGCTTCGTCCGCGCTACCTCGCAGCAACCACCGCACCAAGAAGAATCCGGCCACGCTGATCAGCGCCAGCATCAGACTGACGCCGATGATCCGAAATGAATCCCACGGGTTTTCAGAAGATGCCTTGCCCCGCGTGGACTTGACCGGCTTGACGGGTAGTGCGGGCAGGTCTGCGTCCTGCGCGGAATCGGATTTTCCCTTCGAGCGTTTTTTCGTATCGCGGGCTTTTGAAGCGGATGCGTCTGCGGATGAATGATCGCGTGTGTCACTGGCCCAGTCTTCGCCAGCGCTCAAATCAGCAGTCTGGACACCAAACGCATCATCTTCCAGTTCGATGCCGCCGGTTTCATCCAGTACATCCAGCCCATCTTCCAAGATCAACTCAGCCTCCTGGCTCTCTGGCTTCAGGTCAAGTTCCTCTACGCCTTTGGGGGCCGAGCGAACGATGGATGAATTGACTTCCGCTATCAACTTGGTGGCTTGAAACTTAGTCAAATGACCGTTGTCAACCAATACCTTCGCAAGCAATTCGGCAGTTAGCCGCGAGCTGCTTTCTGACACCTGTCGCCGAAGTTCGGCAACTACATCGCCAGACAGCAGTTCTTTGGCTTCCATCAGATCGATCAACTTTTTGGCCGAAGAATTCATGTCAGACTATCTGGTGTTGGGTTGAGAAGTCAAAGAAACAAAAACGAACTGGCTGATCCGATTTAATCAAACTGTTCGACCGTGCGAACTTCAAAACTTTCAAACTGTGCCTCGCGCCCAGCATCCAGAGCTGACACGACTGCTGAGTGAATGCAGTTCTCGTGAGCATCGACCACCAACTTGCTACGACCGGATGGAGAAGTCGATTGCATATCCGACAGCAAAACGATCAAGTCCTGTTTGCCGGCCGCCGGTGTGGCTTGTTGATTAATGATCACGTTGAAAGCATTAAATTCATCCACTTGAATATGCACGGTGTCCGGATCTTCCTCGACCTGCGTCACCGTCAAACTGGGCTCTTCGGAACGCTCGGCAGGACGCTGGATACTCTTCTGCACAACAAACGAAGCGGTCAGCATGAAGAAAATGAGCAACTGAAATACCACATCCACCATCGGCGTCATGTCGATATCTTGGTTGTCTTGCACCTTTGGGCGTATCAATTCGACTCTAGCCGCTGCCAGATCACGTTCATGCATGGCACTATGATGATTTGGTAAAGCATCGTTCAGCCCACTAAGGCCCTGAATGACCCGTTGAATATCGCTGGCAGCATCCGCTTCGCCCAAAGCCAAAGCCTGTGATGGCTGTTGACCGCCCAACTGCCCAAGGGTCCGAGTCAATTGATCTTGGAAGTCCTTGGTCTCAGCAGCCTCTTGCTGCATTGACTGATACCGCTCGGCGTCGGGGATACGAATACGCTGACCGCACTTGGGGCAACCAATCTCTCGCCCCAACAGACGCTCGTTCATCGTACTTATCGCGCTACATGCAGGGCATCGAATTTTAAGCACGATACAAATTCCTCTGATTTTTAGCCGGTCCTAAAACCATTGACACCTCTGGTTCATTATTCAATTTTCTCTAGTTGGCTTCGATCACAGCGATGTTGATCATCGATCCTTCCTCAAGCGATTCCGAGATCGCCTTACTGATTCGACCAACTTCACCGTGCCTTACCGAACCGGCGGCACGAATGATGACATGCTTCTTGCCAGCATCCAGCGCCTGCGCGACGTACTGGGCCACTTCCGCATTTTGCTGCTCCAAGTCATCAGAAAAAGCGGTCCCGTCAGCCCTTAAGACTTCGGCCTGCTGTCCAGAACCTCGCTGCATCAACACAATGACAGACTCTTTTGACAAGACCACATGCCCATGCCTGGCCTTGGGCAAATCCACAGTCTCCTCTGCGGTCAAACGCGAGGAAACCAGAAAGAAGATCAGTAGCAAAAAGGTCATATCGATCATCGGAGTCAAATCCAACTCGCTGTCGTCGCTGGGAGGTCGCGGACGATAAAAATCTTCCTCGACCTCAACTTCCCAATCGTCAACCAGAACATTGCCAGACGCCATGATCTAAAGCTCTCTCACAAGGTGAATCAAAAAACTTATCAGTTGCAGGTGCTAGGAGCGATCTTGACCCGAACGTCGCAAGCCTACGTGAAATGCCTCCAAGAAGCGAGTCATGCTGGAACCCACCAGTTCCTCCAAATGGCGAATGCGATTGTTCACGGTATTGATGGCCATCACCAAGGGAATTGCAATCGCAAGTCCAATCGCT
>JBIIJD010000065.1:0-30198 GCA_044234105.1 Aureliella sp.
TAAGGCCGCAAACTATTGAGGGCAATTGTTCTACAATGCTATCGTTTGAACAATTGGAATGCAGGCGACTTTTGGCTGCTGTGTCGCTGACTAACCACGAGCAGTTGTTGCTTGAGCTGATCAACCGAGGTCGCGCGGCTCCGGCGGCGGAGGTGGCTCGATATGGTGTTAGCCTGAATCAGGGGTTGCCTGCGGGTACCATCACGACTGCTCCGAAACAGCCTCTGGCTCCTAATCAGGCTTTAATCAATGCTGCGAGGGCTCACTCGCAGGACATGTTGGATAGAAACTACTTCGAACATAAACATCCTCAGGGGGATGATTTTGGCACTCGTATTGCCAAGGCGGGGTACCGAGGTGAGTCGTGGGGAGAGAACATTGCAATGCGCTATTCCACCAATCCCATTGATCAAACCAGCAATGTTCTGATGGCTCATGAAACATTGGTCAAAAGTACAAAGCATAGACCCATTTTGATGGACAACATTTTTGACGAAGTTGGAACTGGCGTACGAAACGGGACCTATCGAATTAGTGGAGTTAGCTATAACGCAACTACGGTCACTGAGGATTTTGGTGGTTCGTCGAACAAAGTCTTCATCACGGGAGTCGCCTATACGGACTTGATCCAGCGTGACAATTTTTACACGGTGGGCGAGGGGATGGCTGGTTTGACCGTTGTTGCTACGGCGGGTAGTTCGCGTTATGAAACGCAAACTGGCCCGTCCGGTGGATACTCTTTGGAGGTGGCGGCCGGCACTTATACGGTCACTTTTTCCGGAGGTGCTTTAGCTCAGCCTGTCTCATTTTCCAATGTGGTCGTGCAAAGTGAAAATCGCAAGGTGGATTTGATTCCAAGCCAAGCGGTGACTCTACAATTGGTTCTTTCGCCAACGACGATTTCTGAAAATGGTGGTAGGTCGACTGGAACCGTGTCGCGGACTGGGCTGAATACTTCCAGCCTGGTCGTTAGCCTTTCCAGTAGCGACACCACCGAAGCTTCGGTGCCAGCCACAGTTACCATTCCGGCTGGCAATGGTTCTACCACGTTTGCGATCACTGCGGTGAATGATACCATCCTTGATGGTGATCAATCGGTAACCATTCGAGCGACTGCCTCGGGCGCTTCCGCTGCGTCTACCGTTTTGACGGTTACCGACGACGAAAAGGCCGCTCTGAGCCTGTCCCTTGCGACCAATACGATCAGCGAGAGCGGTCGTAGCATCTCGGCAACTTTGTCACGTAACGGTTCGCTGACAAACAGCCTACTGGTTAATTTGTCCAGTAACGATACCTCCGAAGCAACCGTGCCGGCGACGGTCACGATTCCGGCAGGAGCCGCCAGTACCACCTTCACGGTCATCGTCGTCAACGACACGATTCCTGATGGATCGCAGAGCCCCACCATTACGGCTTCTACATCCGGATACTTAAATGGGACGGCGGTCTTAACTGTTGCAGACGACGACATTTTGACCGCTACTGAAGACCAAGCCATCACCTCAATGGGCACGACCGTGGATATCGGAGTGCTGGCTAACGACAAATATCCCTCTAGCCAATTGTCCGACCTGACGATTCGGATCAGTACTCCACCAGTCAGCGCTCAGGGAATCGCGCAGGTTGTTGGTAAGAGTGTGATACGATTCACTCCGGCCACAGGTTTCACAGGGATTGCCACGCTACATTACGTGATTCACGATCCCAGGATCGGAGATTCCCAGGCGGCGCGAGTACGCATCGGAGTTCCCGTAACGGTCAAGCAGAATCCTTGGCTAAAGGAAGATGTCGATGGCGATGGACGCACCACAGCTTTTGATGCGCTTCAGATAATCAATTTGCTTAACACGCCTGGCTCCAGGTTGGTCGGTGATCTAGACAATCCGCTGAAGCCTCTGTATTACGACGTCAATGGTGACGGGCGAATTTCTGCCCTGGACGTGCTTTGGGTGATCAATCGTCTCAATGAACGCTCCAGCGGAGAAGGCGAACCCCGTAGCTCTCAATCCGCCACCGATGCAAGGTTGCAAGCCGTGGACCAGGCTCTCAATCAAACCTGGGATTGGTTCGACCCCGAATCGAGTGAATTGGAGTTCCGGCGCAGGCGAAACCAATGAGCAGTGAGGCATTTGAAAATTTGCCGTAGCTACCGTCGCCAGACGGTGGTCTTGCTCGATAACCACCGTCTGGCGACGGTAGCTACAGTTCTGCCGCTCGGCTAACTTAAGGTTTTGCGCAATTCTGGCTGAGAGTCGACCGCATTCACCACTTGGGGGGGGTAAATCTCTTCATCTGGTCATAATTTGATCTAGTCAACAAAGGCGAAATTGAGGACGATATTGAGTTCTAAGAATCCAACGAGTGCTGGCTGGTGGCTGAAAGACTGTCATCTGGCGTTAGCTTGATAGGTATGCAATTCAATTGGGAGTTTAGGTAGTAATGAGCCAAAAGGTATTGGAATTAGTCGAGCAGGCTTCGCTAAAGGATGATGTTCCACAGTTTGAAGTGGGTGATTCGGTAGACGTACACACCAAGATTTTAGAAGGCAACAAAGAGCGTATCCAGATTTTCTCCGGTCTGGTTATTGCTCGCAGTGGCAGCGGCACTCGCGAAATGTTTGTGGTCCGACGCATCGTTGCCGGAGAGGGTGTCGAACGCAAGTTTCCTCTGCATTCGCCCAAAATTGACAAGGTCGAAGTGAAGCGCAGGAGCATCGTGCGCCGAGCAAAGCTTTACTATATGCGAGATCGCAGTGGCAAGGCGGTTCGTCTGGAAGAGCGTCGCGTTTAAGGTCTTTTTGGAAATTGAATCTGGGGGAGCGTGTATCCGTGGACGCGGCCAGCTTGGTTGTGAAGTGATCGATCCAATGCTATCGACAGGCTAGAAGCGTTGTCGCCACGTTTTCAGTCTGTTCGCCTTCATTAACACCACCATCCGCTGGTGTGACATGTTCAATCCGCTTGAACCATTAAGCCGCTGGTTACGAACCGGCGGCTTTATTTTTTGGAATCGAGAAAAAGCTGGACAGGCTCGACCCGACGAGGACTTGGGCGCTGGCGGCGAGCGGATTGCGGCTGATTACTTGAAGCGACAGGGATATCGCATCCTGACGCGACAGCACCGCCAAAGGTTAGGTGAAATCGATATCATCGCCGTTGACCGTCAGGTGATCGTCTTTGTCGAGGTAAAGACTTGGCGTAGTGACCACGACGCGGACCCATCAGCCGCAGTTACTTTGGACAAGCAAGACAAGATCACGCGCACCGCGCTGACCTATCTGAAGCGTCACCGGCTACTGAATCAACCAGCCCGGTTCGATGTGATCTCGGTGGTCTGGAATGGAGATCCGAACTGCCAGCCCAAGATACGCCACTTTCAAAACGCCTTTGAAGCAACCGGGCGAGGGCAAATGTTTCGGTAGGGCTCGACCACAGCCACCCGTCCGGTAGAAAAATTGGACACTTCTCGCCGATCACCACCACCAAGTGCTGCCCAAACTCTGGAATGACTGCATTATCGTTCTCGTACTCAGCCTGTGCGGTACTCGTACTCGTGCTCGTGCTCTTACTCGACACCGTTTGGGCTTCCGAGTAGGAGTACGAGTACCATTTCATTGAGTACGAGTACGAGTACGAGTACGAGTAGGATTTTGCTGTTAGCTGTGGCGGCGATCAGCGAGAAGTGTCAAAAATTGCAAGAACAATTGCGGAGCACAAGAGGCTTTGTCGCTTTCTCCTGTTGAACAGGTTACACAAGAATTCCGGGCATGAGACTTTTCCCGGTAGGCTTCCTGGCTAAGAATTGGGGCGCATCTGTGTTTTATCCACTTGTAGCTATCGCCCGTAGCAAGCCCCAGTTCTTAGTCGGCATGCCAACCGTCATGCTCTACTAGCGTTCGACACTCTTGAAAACAGGATGGTTTTCCTTCGTTGACTCACTCTGTACTTGTTCCAGCGTATGCCCATCACGCGCTCGACCGGGCTGGCTCGCATTCGCACCGCATTCTGTTAACTGTAGACACCGATATTGCCTTGGACGGGCAACCCGATCAGCAGTGGTTGGTGGTTACGACCGACCAAGTGTCCATCGTCCAGGACCTGCCTGCGGATCCTAATTTGGCTCGACGATGGGTCCACCAACATGCGGACGATTGCCAGGGTCATGCAAGCCTGCAACTGAACTGGCGAGACGTTCTCGAGTTTCGCACTCGTTCCGGCGTTGGTTCGGGTTTGCTACAGGCCAAGACCAAGGAAGGCTGGATCGATCTATTGCGGTTCACCAACGCGCTGGCCAGTCGCTTTCACAAAGTCTCGCGGCGGTTGGAGAAGTTACGGGAGCATGGTGACGAAGATGGCCTGGACGTTGATCCCCACCTGGATCCGCCGCGATGCAACGGCTGTGGGCTGCGTTTGGAGCATGCGCACGACGACTGTCCGCGATGTCTTCAGAAAGGTCACATCCTGCGTCGCTTGTCCGCGATGCTGAAACCGCATTTGCGTGGAGCGCTGGCGCTGTGCGGCCTGACTGTCGTAGGCGTGGTGGCTGAACTGATCCCGCCTAAGTTGCAACAGTACATGGTCGACGAGATCTTGGGGCATCAGGCCGGTGCATCGGGTCAGATCGATTTCACCAAGGCGCTATTGGTAGTTGTACTGGCTTTGATGGCCGCGCGTGTCGTTCTGTCAGTGGTCTCTGTCGTCAAAGGTCACGTGGCGACTCGCATAGGTACTGGACTGACCACGGCTTTGCGTGAGCAGATGGTCCAAAAGCTGCAAAAACTAGCGGTGGTCTACTACGATCGGCATCAGGTCGGTTCTACGCTCAGCCGAGTGGCTCATGACAGCGAAGTCCTTCACGGCCTGATGCACCAACTGACCGGTGGTTTTTTGCTGCAGATGGTCCAATTGGTGGGTGTAGGCGCGATGCTGGTTTGGCTGAATCCCAAACTGGCTCTTTACACGCTGATCCCTGTTCCTCTGGTGTTCTTGGGATCGTGGGTGTTTTGGCAGAAGGTTTATCCGAAACACTTTCGCTTACGCGACGCATCCAGCAAACAGTGGTCCGTACTCAGCGGGATGCTTTCTGGCATTCGAGTTGTCAAAGCGTTTGCGCAGGAGGATCGCGAATACCGCAATTTTCAGCAGTCGAACAATCACCTGCGTCAGTGGCGGTTATGGGTCGACTTCACCAACGATCGTTACGCGGCTGCAATGTCGTTGGTATTCAGTCTTGGCGGGTTGATCGTCTGGTATGTGGGCGGGCGCGATGTGATCGGCAGTGAAATGTCGCTTGGCGAACTGATCGCATTCTTAGCCTATTTGGCGATGTTCTATGCGCCTCTAAGCGCGCTATCGAACTTCACTACATGGCTGACCAGTTTCTTGTCGGGTAGCAAGCGCGTGTTGGAACTACTGGACGCTCCCAGCACAGTTGCCGATCCGCAATCGCCTACGCCTTGGGATGATGTCCAGGGTGAAGTGGTTTTTGATCAAGTCACCTTTGGCTATGATCGCAACCAACCGGTATTGCAGGATATTTCATTTCGCATCAAGCCAGGTGAGATGATTGGCATCGTTGGCCGAAGCGGTTCAGGCAAGACGACGATGGTGAATTTGCTGAGCCGTTTTTACGATGTCCAGGAGGGCAGCATTCGCATCGATGGCATCGATGTCCGACAATTGTCTGCTGGGCAATTGCGTGAACATCTTGGCATCGTTTTTCAGGATTCGTTTTTGTTTCGCGGCACGATCTGGAAGAACTTGAGCTATGGTCGACCCAAAGCAACCATCGAACAAGGACTGGAGGCTTCAAAGGCGGCGGGAGCCCACGACTTCATCTGTCGCCAGCAATTGGCCTACGAAACCCTGTTGGGCGAGGGAGGTTCGGGGCTTTCAGGTGGAGAAAAACAGCGACTATCGATCGCGCGAACTCTGCTTTATGATCCAAGGATTTTGATCCTGGACGAAGCTACCAGCAATATCGATGCCGAGTCGGAACGCAGTATTCAGAAAGCCTTGGAACGATTGGTTAAGGGACGAACTACGCTGGCCATCGCTCATCGGCTGTCGACACTTCGTAACGCCGATCGCATTTTTGTATTTGACCGTGGGAAGATTGCCGAACATGGCAGCCACGAGGAACTACTGTCCCGCGATGGCATCTACGCTAGGATGGTGCGCATTCAAACTCAGGTGACTAAGACGCCGCATGTCGATCACCTGATAGCGGCAATGGACGAGGGCGCTCAGGTCCCATCACGCGATCAGCTTAGCGACTCGCCAGCAGAGGCTCAGAAGGCTGTTGGCGACTTTGTACCGAATAACTCACTTCCACAATCAGATCGTGACGAAACGCGGCTCAGATGGCTGTCACCCGATCAGGTGCGATTTGAATCGGGCCGGTACGGACAACTGTGCGTTGAGCCGACTGAAGAACTGGAGGATTTGATTCAGGGTAGCGTCTTCGTGGCCAGGACATTCCCGGCCAGTTGCCCAGAAGAATTCCTGAGCGTTCGAGGCTGGAATGAGGAAGGTGACGAGATCGAGCTGGGAATGTTGCGACGTCTTGCGGACTGGCCTTCTGACGACCAGGAATTGATCCGGGCATCAGTGCGCAAACGATATCTGCTGCGGACGATTAGCGAAATTCACAAGATCGATCTTCGCCAAGGATTTTTGGAATGTGACGTTCAGACTGAAGTGGGCCAGCAACAATTCTTGTTGCGCTGGAGCGCCAGTCAGGCTATCGACTATGGCGATGACGGCAAGTTATTGATCGATACAGAAGAAAATCGCTACCTGTTACCTTCAGTTTCACAGCTATCGGCAGCCGACCAAGAGCGTTTTGTTCGATATATCTACTGGTAGGCATGCCCCAATCAGTGGATCGATAGATATCTTGCGTCTGCCAGAAAGTCAGTTTTTGCGACAAATTCGACTGACGATCGCCAGTCAGTTATAATCCGCTACAATAGCGTAACGCTCGCCCAGAAATGGCGACAAGCTGGAAGCTTGTCGAAGGCAATCGGTTGTCCGACTCGCAACCTGGAAAGTTGCGACCACACTTGAACCTAGAAGTTTGCGACCACATGCACGAAACCTAAGGATCAGCTTTTGAGCGAGCGAATGATAAGATCATTGGACTCACGCCAAGAAAACTGGGAGTTTCCAAAAATGAGTAGTGCAGAACGACCAGAGTATTTCAGTGTAGACGATTATTTGAATCTCGAGGAACTGGCTCAGAGCAAGAACGAGTATGTAGACGGTTGGATCCGCGCGATGAGCGGAGCCACGTTACGGCACAACATGGTTTCAGTCAATGCTCTGGTCTCACTCGCCACACTACTTAAAGGCAATCCTTGCCGACCATTCAACTCGGACACCAAAGTTCGTATCCATCGGGCGGGGATGAAGAGGTTTTATTACCCGGACCTCCAGGTCGTATGCAAATCCAACGAGCCAACTTCCGTTTTCCAGGACCAACCTATCTTGATCATCGAGGTCCTCTCGCCGTCGACTCGTCGGTACGATTTGGATGAAAAGATGGCCGCTTACTTGACGATCGCCTCGTTGGAGTACTACATCGCGCTGGAGCAGCATCAACCGATTGCCATAGTTATGAGCCGAACCGCAGACGGGTTCTTGCGTGAAGTGATCGAAGGCATCAAGACCGACATCAAACTGCCAGTTCTTGAATGCACGTTATCGATGCGAGAGATTTACGAGGGAATCGAATTTACTGCGGATTGCATCCAAGAAGCCGAAATGGAATACGAGATCAACTAGCGTTCGTCTTGAGCCAATTTGCGATCCAGTCCTCGATGGCGGGAGAGAATGGTATTGCGAGCGGCTTCTTATAGTCGATAGTATCCCGATAACCACCATTGACGTATGCTTGATTCAAGAGCAACTGTAGATCCAATACAACATCAGCATCACTGACCCGCAACGGGATTTTCAATTTGGGAAGGCGCGTTCCAACGCTGATCGGGTAGTACTCACAGCGCAGCCAGTTTGAAGCCCTTACAACAACAGCTCGATAAGGGTCACGTCGGTTCTTTGGAACATAATCCTCTGGAATGGAAACGGACCAACGTCCGGCGCGAATCAAATCGATCTCTACAACACTGACACCTCCTTCGAGAAAATCATTTTGCTTTAGTTTGAACAACTCCCTACCTCGGCCAATCTTGTTGGCCGGACTTAGAAACTCAATGGATGTGATGACTCGATTGCCTGATTGTGTATCAACGATCTGTATCCGGCGCTGTGTAGCAGATTCTTTGACTCGAGGCAAATCGAGTGCTTCGGTATCAATCATCGTCGCGATAGCGGCTTCGGCCAATGGGTTAGGGGACTCGGGCGACTGTGTGACCATCACATCCGGTACGAAATGCCGTCGCCAAGTCTCATCTTCTTCCTTCGATTCGACCGTGACATATTCTTCGACTCGGGCGCGCAACCCCGCAGGCAGTTCAGGCTGTAGCTGGTCACTTGCATAAGTAGTCAACCTTGTATGGACGTCTCCCCAGTATTCTTCCAACCAAGGGTCCATCCCAGGAAACGGGCTTCTGTTCGACATAATCAACACTTTGCAAAAATCGAGGAGTCGGGCTAACGCAAATGCAATGCAGTCTGTGCAACGACAACGCAGAAAGTCGTCAGCTACGATAAGACAAGCTGATTTTATTATAACAGATACCACCCTAGAAGCGAGCTATTCCTTGGACTCAAGATCCCGCTGGTCTGGCGATGGAATATCGGGAATCAAAAGAAGCCGCTGAGACCTTTTTGACACATCCCAAGAGCCTTTACTTGACATTGCGCGCCAGCTCATTGCTGCATTAACTGTGATTGCTACAATGGTCAACCTACACAGCAAGCTCGACGTTTATTTGTATCTACGGCCTCACTGAAGCGCAACAACCAATCGATCATGAAAGCTGCCTACATAACTGAGACCGGATCGACGGATGTGATACGTTATGGTGATTTGCCTGAGCCAACGTTGGCTGCTGGGCAAGTGCTAGTGCGAGTTGGTGCGGTGTCGGTCAATCCGATTGATACTTATATTCGCGGCGGTGCCAACTATTGGCAATTGCCTGAACCATACATTCTTGGATGTGACTTAGCAGGCACGGTCGTCGAGGTAGCTGCCGGCGTTAAGTCATTGAAGCCGGGAGATCGAGTTTGGGGTAGCAATCAGGGGCTCATGGGGCGACAGGGCTGTTTCTCTGAGTTGGCTGCGGTAGACGCTCAATGGCTTTATCCGACTCCCGAAAATGTCAGCGATATCCAGGCCGCAGCCTGCGCGCTGGTGGGCGTTAC
This sequence comes from Aureliella sp., assembly GCA_044234105.1. GTDB lineage: Bacteria > Planctomycetota > Planctomycetia > Pirellulales > Pirellulaceae > Aureliella. The sequence continues at coordinate 9,327 of JBIIJD010000065.1, forward strand.
CGCTCACCTGGGCCTGTTTCACCGAGCCCACTTGAGGGCGGGCGAAACGTTGTTTGTGCGTGGCGGAGCTGGCGGTGTGGGGTCGATGGTAGTTCAAATGGCCAAAGCGGTTGGTGCTCGGGTCATCACGACGGCCGGTGGAGCTGAAAAGGCGGAGCGATGCCGCCAAATGGGCGCGGATCACGTGATCGATTACAAGATAAGTGATGTCGCACAGGATCTTTCCAGTTTGGCTCCCAGTGGCGTCAACGTATTTTGGGAGACTCTGCGAGATCCCGACTTTGACATGGCTGTGGCCAGCTTAAGTGAAAACGGTCGCATGGTGCTGATGGCTGGCCGCACCGCTAGACCTGAATTTCCCGTGGGACCTTTTTACGTCAAGAGCTGTTCGCTGTTAGGCGTGGTCATGTTCAAGATTGCTGCCGAGCAGCAATTGCAATGTGCTCAAGACATCAATCATTGGTTAAGCAGCGGCAAAATCCAAGCACTAATCGATCGCGTATTGCCGCTGAGCCAAACCGCCCTTGCTCATCAACTACAGGAGTCGCATACGGTCGGCAAGCAAAGTCTTTTAACGGGGAAGTTAGTTCTACAGCCCGATTGAGTCTTATTGAAATCGCCGTTGCATGCTAAGTGAAAAAGAATACGCCCATGCCTTCCGACAAACAATCCAGCAGCATCCCCTCTCAAACAGTGGTTATCTTTCGCGGGGCTATAGGCATGGCGTTAGGTGCAGCGTTTGGCTACGGGTTGTACCGCCTGATGCTGCAATATGGATTTTACGCCTTAGCGATACCCGGTGCCATCATGGGATTGGGATGCGGATTTGCCTCACGAGTCTATTCGCCGCGATTGGGATTGATCTGCGGCTTGGCTGCGATTCCATTGACACTGGTCAGCGAGTGGTGGCATTTCCCTTTTGTGGCCGATAGCAGCCTGAGTTATTTCCTTGGACATCTGACGGAACTAAAGGCGGGTACTTGGATACTTGGAGTCCTTGGTGTTCTATTGGCAGCTTGGTTTGGCCTAGGACGTCCGCCTGAACCGGTTTATGAGCAATAGGGTAGAAGCTGCCGAAGTTTTCTTTCGCATGTAGAGTCAATTCACTAGGCGTCGCACGGAGTCTGAATTCGTATGAATGTTAACTGTATCGAACGGCTACCTGCTGATAGCCAAGCGCTGGTTATCTTGGTTCACGAGCCACTGAAGATAGCCGGAGCAGCGATCGCGCAGGACAGCACGGCCTTTCGGTTCCTGCAGCAATTGAGTCAACGCAAGGAAGTGGCCTGCCAAGTTGGAAAAATTCAAATGTTCCATGATATGCCTGGCAGCCCTTACCCCTTGACTGTGGTTGTTGGTGGCGGCAAAGCCGAAGCTTTTGGGCCGCGAGAAGCCTATCGCTGTGCGGCACTGGCCTCCAAGACTCTTGCCAATCGACCAAGATCTCAGGTCGTTTTTGATTTTGGGAAATTGCCTTCCGACTCAGCCCGAGCCGCTGTTGTGGGTGCCATCAACGGCTGCCATGGTCAGGACCTTATGCGGCAGGAAAGGCAAATTCATCCAATCGGGCAACTCAGTTGGCTGGGCTTGGATTCAACAGAAGCAAAGTGGGGTGCTGAAGTAGGGCACGCCATGTTGTTGACGCGCGAGCTAGTCAACCTGCCTCCTAACGTGATCTATCCAGAGTCCTTTGCACAGAGGGCGGCTGTAGTTGCCCAGGCCAATCAATTGGAGATCGAGATTTGGGACGAGCTGAAACTTCGGCGCGAGCGTTGCGACTCGCTGCTGGCTGTTGCTGCCGGATCCAGCCGACCACCGCGGCTGGTCGTGCTGCGTTATCCCGGCAAGAAGAAGGTTAAGCCACTGGTCGTGGTTGGCAAGGGAGTGACCTTTGACAGTGGCGGCCTGTCGATCAAACCCTCCGACAGCATGCTGACAATGAAATGCGACATGGCCGGAGCGGCTACCGTGCTGGGGACACTGCAGGCCGCCGCTCGATTGCAATTAGAACATCCTGTAGTGGGCTTGGTTGGGTTGGTTGAAAACATGATCGGAGGTTCCTGTTACCGACTGGGGGACGTTTTGACCGCTAGAAGTGGAAAGACCATCGAAGTCCACAACACGGACGCCGAAGGCAGATTGGTTCTAGCTGATGTGTTGGACGTGGCCCTGCAAGAGCAGCCTGAAAGTCTGATCGATTTGGCCACGCTGACTGGGGCCTGCATGGTCGCCTTGGGTACAGATATCGCTGGATTGATGTCTAACGATCCGGCTTTGCAGGGGAAGTTGCAGCTTGCTGCCGAGCGGGCTGGAGAAGAGGTCTGGCCCTTGCCTATGAGCGATCATTTTTCGGAGCAAATCCGAGGCAAAGTGGCCGACTTGAAGAACGTGGGCGAAGGACGCTGGGCAGGAGCCATCACGGCGGCCAAATTTCTGCAAGAATTCGTGGGAACAACCCCTTGGGTTCACGTGGATATCGCTGGACCGGCCTTTTTTGATTCCGCAAAAGCCTTCCAAGATGCAGGCGGAACGGCAGTCATGCTCCGAAGCCTGGTCATTCTGATCGAAGCAATGGGGGCCAGCGCCAAGTAAAGTTGCTGAAAATTGACCTTTCGCAGCCAAATCAAGGTCGCCGTCACTTGATTTAGGCGTTGACGATCCACCCACCGGGCCGATATGCTCACGGGTCTTGAGAGTTGCGCCTAAACTGTTCAGGCGTACACTGTTTCAGTCCCAAACTGCCAAGCAGCCCGAAGGCCAGGAAAAGCTGGTCTGTGTGTTGCAGTTACCTCCGTAGCCGTTTGATCGATCTGTGGACCGGTTGAATGCAGGAAGTTGATTGCTTCAAGAAGCACATTGGCGAGCAGGCAAAAATCGAGAAAGGTTGATGTTACGATGGAAAGTGAGTTTGTAAAAAAGCTGATCGAGGCCGGTGTACACTTTGGACACCGCGTAAGTCGATGGAATCCGAAAATGAAGCCGTACATTTACGGCATCAAGAATTCCATTCACATTCTGGACATTCGCGAGACGCTACGAGGTCTGCTGCGAGCCAAGAAGTATCTCAATCAGGTGGCCGCTGGCGGCAGTCTGGTGCTGTTTGTGGGCACGAAGCGACAAGCTACGGAAGCCGTTCAGAAGCAGGCCGAGCGTTGTGGGATGCCATTTGTATCGGAGCGATGGCTGGGAGGAGCCTTAACGAACTTTCGCACGATTCGTTCGCGGATGGGGCGATTGGAGGAACTGGAAGCGATCATCAATTCGGAGCAGATCAACGGCTTCTCAAAAAAGATGCAGTCTTCGCTGAATCGTGAATACCGCAAGATCTATCGTAACTTGAACGGTTTGCGAACGATGAACCGATTGCCAGAATGCTTGGTGATCGTCGATCCATCGAAAGAGAAAAACGCCATTCGCGAAGCACGCCGCTTGGGAATCACGACACTGGCTTTAATTGACACCGATTCCGATCCGGAGTTGGTAGACTTGCCAATTCCTGGCAACGACGACGGGATTCGTTCGATCGAGCTACTGTTAAGCCAGTTGGCAGATGCGATTCTGGCCGGCAAGGCCCAGAATCCAGACCTACAAAAGAGCGCTTCGGCGGAGGCGTCTTCCCAACTGCAAACTGCGGCACAAGCCTAGTTATTCGCAGGAAGGTTCTTTGTTTCAAGAACAGCATCTGAAAGCCAAGTCGTATGGACGGCTTGGCTGCGACTTGCTCAATCCCCTTTTAGACATTTAGTGATTTGGTAGAGAGAAAATTATGACCACGATTTCAGCCAGTGACGTTGCCGAACTTCGCAAGCAGACGGGAGCCGGCTTGATGGATTGCAAGAAGGCCCTTCAGGAGTCCAATGGAGACTATGAGGGAGCACTTGATTATTTGCGCAAGAAGGGCCAAAAGGTGGCGGAGAAGCGAGCCGACCGACAGGCCAGCGAAGGCGTGGTGGTTTGTCATATTAATCAAGCTGGCAACCTGGGCACGGTCCTAGCTCTGAGCTGCGAAACGGACTTTGTGGCAAAAAATGAAGGTTTCATCGAATTGGCCAATCGGCTGCTGAAGCTGGCCGTAGACAATAACGTGGAAACTCCCGAGCAACTGGGCGAACTGACCATTGACGGCATGACGGTCAACGAGCGACTGGTTGATCAGACCGGAAAGACGGGTGAAAAAACGGTTGTGTCGGCTTTGTATCGTCTGGCCGGAGAGAAGCTTGCCTCGTACATTCACGCCGGAAGCAAGATCGGCGTTTTGGTATCTTACAAAGATGCAGGGAAGGCTGGTGGCGCCGAGTTCTTCCGTGGGATTGCCATGCACATCGCTGCCATGAAGCCGTCCATCATGAACTATACTCAATTCGACATGGATTTTGTCACTAAAGAAACGGAAGCGATTCGCAGCCAAATCCAGGTGGAAAATGAAGATCGACAGCGATTGGGCAAGCCTCTGCTGACGGTTCCACAGTACGTCAGTCGACTGCAGTTGACTCCCGAAGTGATGAAGGCCGCCGAAGACGCAATCAAAGCTGAACTCAAGGCTGAGGGTAAGCCGGAAAAGATCTGGGATCGTATCCTGCCGGGTAAATTAGACCGCTTTGTTGCAGACAACACCAAGCTTGACCAGGATCGATGTTTGCTCAATCAAGTCTACGCTTTGGATGACACCAAGTCCGTCGAGGCGGCCATCCAGAGCTTTGCAGACGGAGCAGAGGTCGTGGCTTATCATCGTGTTGCCGTCGGTTAATTAGATCCTGCTTGGTTGATACCATCCTGCTTAGTCTTGCTTAAAAGTTGACTCTATGTCTGATGCGACTACCAGTCCCGTGTATCGTCGAGTGATACTGAAACTATCCGGCGAAAGCCTATGCCGCGCTGGCGAGCGTGGCATCAACATGGAAGAGGCTGCGACGATTGCTGGGCAGGTCAAGCAGGCTCATGACCTTGGGTGCCAAATAGGATTGGTAGTCGGAGGCGGCAACATTTTGCGAGGCGCACAGTTTAAGACTTCGTCTGGATCGAACATCGAAGAGGCGACGGCTCACTACATGGGCATGCTGGCAACAGTCATCAATGCCTTGGCCTTGCAGGCTGCTTTGGAAGCGATTGGCAGTATGACTCGTGTCATGTCTGCCATCCGCATGGACGGAGTCTGTGAGCCATTTATTCGGCGTCGAGCCATTCGCCACATGGAGAAGGGACGTATCGTCGTCTTGGCCGCCGGTACGGGCAGCCCGTTTGTCACAACCGACACAGCGGCTACGCAGCGTGCCCTGGAGCTTGGGGCAGACATCGTTCTAAAAGCTACCCGCGTCGATGGGGTTTATAGCGAAGACCCCGAGAAAAATCCACACGCCATCTTACATCGCGAACTGGACTACGACACGGTGATCCAACAGAACCTTAAGGTCATGGATGGAACAGCCATTCTGCAGTGTCGTGACCACAACCTGCCCATCCTCGTGTTCAACTTCAAGAAAGAGGGCAACATAGTCAAAGCGGTCAGCGGTGCGCGAGTGGGAACGCGAGTTGGAGCGCGAGTTGGAGCGACACTTGGCCCCGTCGGCTAAAGTTCATGTTGATATTTTTGCACTAGTTCATCAAAAGCAGATTCACCCACTCAGCAAAGGAGTTTAACTATGAGTAGCGACGAAGTAATGCTGGACGCCGAAGAGCGTATGGAAAAGGCGATTGCTGTGCTGAAGTCAGCGCTCAATGGCATTCGTACCGGTCGCGCCAACCCAGGCCTAGTCGACAGCGTTCGCGTGGAGGTCTATGGTTCCCAGAGCCCGCTGAAGCAGTTGGCATCGATTGGAGCCCCAGAACCCAATCAACTTGTCATTCGACCTTACGATGTCAGTACGATTAAGGACATCGAAAAAGCCATTGTCGCCAGCGACTTAGGACTGAATCCGCAGAGCGATGGTAAGATCATCCGCATCAACATTCCAGCTCTGAGCATGGACGTGCGCAAGAAGCTTGTGGCGCGTATTAAAGAGTTGTCGGAAGAGGCAAAAATTGCGGTGCGCAGTATTCGCCGCGATGCCAACAAACTGATCGAGACCGCTGAGAAAGACAAAGAAATCAGTGAAGATGATCGCGATCGTTTGAAGAATGAGATTCAGGAACTAACCAAGAAGTTCGAGGGGCAAGCCACTGATTTAGCCAAGGCCCGTGAAACGGATGTCATGGAAGAGTAAGTTCGTCCTGTTGCGACTGGATTGCCGGATGGTGATTGGCCAGATCGATGGCACGGTTAGTGCAATTAGTGTTCGGTGAGTGTGATTGAGCGTTGAGATCGACGGAGCGATCCGCGTCTATGGCGATGACCGCTCAGTCGGTCGATTTCTTCTTTTGCGATTCCACCGATTTCAGGCGATTTGGGCCAGGCAAACCGTGGAAACCTTGGTACAATCTGGCCTAACCTTTTGTGGCATTCTGCCTGGTTTTCACCAGCCTATCGCCCTGCTGATCCAGACTCGCCTAACGGTTGTTTTTGGCGTCACCCAGTTCGGCTCGCCAACCTTAACTTTTGTTTTGTTAATGCGAAATCTATGGCAACCAATGAAAACGAATCGAATCCCGCGCCCGATGAAGAAATCACCTTGGCCAACGGTTCCGGCTACGATGCCGATTCGCTGAAGCACTTGAGCGACATCGAGCACGTCCGAGCCAGACCGTCGATGTACATTGGCGACACGACGCTCAAGGGATTGCATCATCTAGTCTACGAAGTGGTGGATAATTCGATTGATGAAGTGATGGCAGGCTATGCCAAGTCCGTGACCATTCAGATCAATCAAGATGGCTCGGTTACCGTCGAGGACGATGGTCGTGGTATTCCTGTGGCAAGACACGCTCAGTTAAGCGAACAGATGCAGCGCGATGTTAGCACGCTGGAGGGTGTGATGACGGTGCTGAAGTTTGGTGGTAAGTTCGAGAAGAAAGCCTATCAGACCTCGGGGGGATTGCATGGTGTGGGCGTAACCGTCGTTAATTTCCTGTCCGCCTGGTGCGAAGTCGAGGTATACCGCGAAGGCCATGTGTGGACCCAAAGTTATGAACGCGGTATAGCGACAGGCCAAGTCGCCAAGGGGCATGCGACCACCAAGATCGGTACCAAGACGACCTTTAAGCCAGACGGAAGCATCTTTCCGAATACCAAGTACAACTTCGATACGCTCTACAAACGATTGCAAGAACTAGCCTTCTTGAATAGCGGTGTCCGTATTCGTTTTACCGACGAGCGAATTGGTGAATCAGACGAGTTCTTCTACGAACGTGGCATCGTTGAATTTGTCGAACACCTGAACCGAGCCAGCGATGCGATTCACCCCGATGTGCTTTTGATCGAAGGCGAACGTGAAGGAGTAGGCTACCAGGTTGCCATGCAGTATTCTACCGAGTATACCGAGAACGTTCAGTCTTACGTGAACAACATTCACACGATTGAAGGTGGTACCCACGTATCAGGATTTCGTTCGGCGTTAACGCGGGCACTAAACGCTTATGGCAAGAAAGAAAATCTGCTGGAGAACCTAGTTCCCTCTGGGGAAGATTTTCGCGAAGGGTTGACCGCCGTCATCAGCATACGAGTGCCCCACCCACAGTTTGAAGGGCAAACCAAGACCAAGCTAGGTAATGGCGAAGTGGAAGGTATCATCAATGCGGCGGTTGGCGAAGCGTTGCAGGTTTACTTGGAGGAAAACCCGAAGAGCGCAAAAGCCATCGTCAAGAAAGGTTTGATCGCCTGCGAGGCGCGTGAGGCAGCTCGTAAGGCCAAGGAGTTGCTTCGACAGCGAAAGAATGCGCTCAGCGGCGGCGGCCTGCCGGGCAAGCTACGCGACTGCATCAGCAACAAGATGGAAGAATGTGAAATCTACTTGGTGGAAGGCGATTCAGCAGGCGGTAGCGCTGAAGGCGGGCGATTTCGAGAGTTTCAAGCCATTTTGCCCCTGCGTGGTAAGATCATCAACGCTTACAAGAGTCGCGAAGACAAGGTGCTGGCCAACGAAGAAATCAAATCGATGATCCAGGCCATTGGTTGCGGAATCGGTACCGATCAAGATATCGCCAAGCGCCGCTACAACAAGGTCATCATCATGACCGACGCCGACGTGGATGGTTCCCACATTCGAACACTGCTGCTGTGTTTCTTCTATCGTCAAATGTATCACTTGGTAGCCGGTGGTCATGTCTACTTGGCTCAGCCCCCCTTGTACCGCGTAGTTCGTGGTAAGTCTCGTTACTACGTCCAGTCCGACGATCAAATGAAGACACAGTTGCTTGAGCGAGGTCTTACGGACTGCTGCTTGGAGACTGAAACTGGTGTTCGAGTTGAAGGCCCGCAGATGCGAAGACTGTGTGAAACATTGGCAAGCATGGAAGACGCTCTGGTCGCGCTGGAGCGGCGCGGCATTAACCTGAAGGCTCATGCACAGCGCATGGATGCTGAAACCAAGCGATTGCCGTTCTTTTTGCTGACGGTCGGCAAGGACACTTTTTGGTTCCATGGCCGTGAAGCGCTGGATACACATATTCAGCAAAATAACATCAAATTAGATGGCCAGGGCAAAGATGGCCTGGTAGACACCACTGGTGATGGCGTCTTGGCCCACTACGTCGAATTGCATGAAGTCAAGTCGATCAATTCTGGCCTGAAGGAACTAGCCGAACTTGGGTTTGGAGTCCAGGACCTGATACCTGAACAACGAACTGGAAGCACTGAGTCCAAATTCCACCTGCATCGCGAGGAAAACCGCATTGGCATCGACGACCTGCGTTCGCTGCTTCCCGCTGTGCGCAGTGCCGGTGAGCGCGGCATGCAGCTAACCCGCTTTAAGGGGCTAGGCGAAATGAATCCAGAAGAGCTACGTGAAACAACGCTGGATCGTGACAACCGAACACTTGTCAAGGTGACGCTCACCGATGCCGCAGCCGCAGATGAAATGTTCCGAGTACTCATGGGCGACAAAGTGGAACCTCGGCGCCAATTCATCGAAAAACATGCGTTGGAAGTGCGCAATCTGGACGTTTGATGGATTAACAATATACGGCAGTCAGCCTGATGGCCAACTGCCGTTAGTGGAGAGCTGGCAAGCGAAGGTCGCCAGCCAGCAGGAGGTTTTTCCAGTATTATTTGTAGTAGCCAGTACTTGATCTGACGACAAATACCCAGATTACGCACTGGGCTGTAAGAGTTGGTCGAGCATTTTTTGATCGGCCAACTGCTTAGAATCTTTGAAAGTTTGCAACGGAGTTTTACCGAAGCAGTATCGTCCACTGTGAGGACGTTCTTCGTTGTAGTGCTGTAACCATTGATCGACATCTTGTTGCAATTGCTCGATCGATTCGTAGAGTTTTTTGCGAAAAGCAATTTGATAAAACTCCTGCAAAATCGTCTTGTGAAAACGCTCGCAGATACCATTGGTTTGCGGGCTCTTAGCTTTGGTTTTGGTGTGATCGATATTCTCCAAAGCTAGATACAACTCATACTCGTGGTGCTCGCGCGTGCCGCAGTACTCCGTACCACGATCGGTGAGAACGCGAAGCACGCGAACCTCTTCATGCTCAAAGAATGGAATCACTTGATCGTTGAGCATGTCGGCTGCTACCAGCGCGTTCTTGCGATCGTAGAGCTTAGCAAAAGCGACTCGTGTGTAAGTATCGATTACGGTCTGTTGGTAGATTCGTCCAACACCCTTGAGCGTTCCAACGTAGAAGGTGTCTTGAGCCACTAAATATCCAGGATGCTCGGTATCGATTTGACCGTGGGCCTCCTTTTCTTGTTTGGCTTTCTCAAGAGCAACGACTTGCTCCTCTGTAAGCACTCCGCCTTCCTGAGCGACCTTGGCCTCGAGAGCTTTCAACCGTTTCTTGAAAGTCTCCAAGTCATGTCGTAGCCAGATACTGCGAACGCCACCAGGCGATAGCAGAATGCCCTGTTTCTTCAGTTCGTTGCTGACACGCACCTGACCATGTGCAGGTAGCTCGAAAGCCATCTTCAGCACGGCCGCTTCAACTTCAGGAGCCACGCGATTCTTCAGCACGGGCTTCTTCTTAGAGATCTCCTTGAGAGCTTCTTCGCCACCGCTTTCGTGGAGCTGCTTGAAGCGATAGAAACTATCTCTGGAGTAACCAAACACCTTGCAAGCTTCGGAAACATTTCCGAGCTTCTCAGCCAGCTTAAGCATGCCGACTTTGTTTTCAATGATCTTTCGTTCGTTCGACATCTGACACTCCTTGTCCCTTGTTGAGGGAGCCTATGCGAGGCTCGCGCGCCGGTTGCTAGCATTCGTTCAGTTGCTGCGCAACTTCTCTTCTGCTAGCAACCGGCATACACTAACCTCTTTCCTTGGTTAATGTCAGATCAAGTTTTAACTATTGCATATTATTCTGGGATTTCGATGTGTTCGATAGCGGCCGCTTCTCGCAGCTTGCTTAGAGCTCGAGACTCAATCTGTCGAATACGCTCTTTGGTCACACCCAATTCCGCGCCGACCTCTTTCAAGGTTAGTGGTTCAGCCAGATGATTCAGGCCGAAACGTCGGATGATGATCTGTTGCTCACGATAGTCCAAGCTATTCAAGATGCGATTGATTTGCATCACACGCTGCTTCTGAGCCGCCTCTTCGGCAACGTGGTCACATCGAGTATCCTCGCGCATATCAAACACCTCTTCGCCGGTTGTCCGGAAGCGGTCTTTGTGCTTGAATTCGTCCGGAATAGATCTCGCAAAGTTCTTCATGATCGCCCAGCTTGCGTAGGTGCTGAACTTGTTGCCGCGCGAGAAGTCGAACTTCTCGACAGCACGGAACAAGGACATGTTGCCGTCGCTTACTAGTCCAAAGAAATCATCGGTACTTTGCGTGTGCCGCTTTGCGATGGAGACAACCAAACGAAGATTCGCCTGAACAATCTGATTCTTAACCTCTACCGATTGACGGTACAAGTGTTCGATCTGATCCATCACGGCCACGCTGGGCTCAGACACCTTCAATGTTTCGCGCAGTCGGCTGGCACGAGCCTTCAGGTAGTTCATCTTGCGAAACAGATGGTATTCCTGCTCTCGCGTCAACAACTGCACGTCATACAGCGATGCCAAGTAGGTCGGCAGCCCGGAAGGCGCACGAACCTTGCGTGGTGGAATCATCGCTTCCGGCAAGTCGCTCAGTATCTCCTCTTCTAGTTTGGTTGAGGGTCGCTTGAAACTTGCATTGTCGATAAAGTCGAAAGGCAACTCCATGATTCCCAAGGCCCGCTGCTCGTTCACAATGCGCACAATGGCACTGCGACTGCGCGAATACTGGCGAGCCAACTGGCCAATTCCTGTTCCGCGTTGATATTGGCTATAGATGGCCACCTTGTCACCATCGGATAAAGCCTGGCGAGCGTCTGGGAAGACAGCTTGCTCGGGGTTGGCCTTGTCATGGTTCTTCAGAGTGTAGCGAATCGTTTCCACGCTTCGATTCAGCGCGGCGGCAACTTGTCGGGACACCTCGGACAAATTAGCCCCGGTTGCAGCGATGGTTCGAGCCCGTTGAATCACTTCGGCCCGTTCGTCGTCTGAAAGTTGGCTGAATCGCTCGCCACGCAGCACACGCTGACGATTCTTAGCAACAAATCGCTCAACGCTGCTGTGCAAAAAGCCTACTCGCTTTCGACCTTCGGACACAAACCGACGGCTAACCAAACCCTGATCCCGCCATCGCGAAATGGTCTTGGTCGATACGTTAAACATGCGGCTCAAGTCTTCAACCGAATGTACCGGCTCTTTGGCTTCTTCGACCGATAAATTTAGCGAATCGGTCACATCTTCTACGAACAGTCGCAGGTCATGCGCGGCATCTTCTCCGGCCACCATCCGTCGAGCGTTCTCGTCTGGGCGGAAGTCGGTGACTCGAAAATAGATGAACTCATACGGATACTCCCGCCCCAGATCCAACTCGCTCAATAGTCGCTCAGCCCGCTCGGCTTGTTCCAGCCGATGGTTTTTGGGAGCGTATTTGACCTGTTGGTCGCGAAGCTCACGAATCAATACTACTCGATAATCCTGATGCATTTGAATCAACCTTTCCCTGCTTGCGGGTGGATGCTTACCCTTCCATGCGGTTTCCGACCGCTAACATCCGCCCACGGCTGGGCACGAGCCTCATCCTGAGACTCAAAAAACAAACGCTAAGTCTCATTAGTTCAAACTAATAACGACTCTTCAAACCGACCGTGCAAATATGAAGTGCGACAAGTAACCGGTTTGTCCGCATTCAAATCCGCAAATTTTGTTGCCTCTGTTTACTAGTTGTTGCTTGAGCCGTTAAGTTCATTACGCAACTGACCAATAGATCGTTCGCTACGCCGACTCAGGGAAACGAGGCTCCTTTTGCTGAGTACACCGCGAGTCGACGGCCTTTCTTTTTGTATATGCAAAAGAAGGACCGCAATCCGACTTTGTTAGCTCAAACCAACACTTGTTCGCAAAACTAAGTGTCTAAATGCCTATCCTATAGACGCTTATGTAAACGAAAATGATACGTGTCTTAAGCCGATGTCCTCTCAAAAAAACGAAATTTATTCAAAGCATTGCAAATTTGACATGAATCGTCTCACAATGAGACATCTAATCAGCCCGCTTGATGATCTCCGTGCCTTCAGTTTGCGAACTGGAAGCCCTGTTTTGGATGAATGGGAGGTATGCGCAAATCTGGAAAATTCGGTCATCTATATCGTACAGGGCTAGCTGTTCTGGTCGCGGTAGGGCGGCTTTGCCGAAGGGTAATCTCAGGGACTGCTTAACGGTAAGCCACCGCCCAAGGGGTTAGTTGCCACGTCGAGCAACTTCCAACCAGGGACACACCACTCCGCTGGACTACCTTCCAGCCAGGGACACACCACACTCATGGACGCAATCCACCAGCCGGGGACATACGTTAAGGGCGGGGAGCATGCTAGCAAAAAGAACTTGCTGGCGTCTAGTCCGATTTCAGCAAGTTCTTAGTCAGAAACGGCAACAAGGAAAAAGACTATGGATCTCAGTTACAGGTCACCCATTCATTCGATCAAGACCCTAGACAGGCTCAGTCGCCGTCAGGTTCTCTGCTGGGCATTGGCGACCACCGCTGCTATCCAGACGGCTTCTGGCAGAGCCGCTTCACCCAGCGCACGACGCTTACAACAGCCCATCGACATCGCGCAATTGGAGACTCGAACCAAGGTTGAACTGGAGGTCGATGGACAATTGCGGATCAAGAGCAAGCCAGCCGATGCCCGACAAGAAGCAAGCTCTGCTGAGCTAAAGGCCAAGGCTTCTCACGACTTCTATGAAATTGTGGCTTTTCAGAAGAACCAGCAAACAGCGGCGGCTCGCAAGTATCTGACTGCCAAGCTGGAAAACTGGGTTGCCGGCAAGGAGATTCGGCATAGCCTGCGAACAGACTGCGACCAAATCCGAGTCCTTGAACGAGACGGTGTGTGGGAACAATACTGCCCTGACCAGCCTCTGGAGCGGCGCGAGGTCGAACTACTTAGGACGCCAATCAATACCATGATGCTTGAGCGACTGCTGCCTCTGGAGCCAGCGCGTACCGATTCCCAGTGGACCGTATCCGAAGATCATGCTAGGCACCTGTTCAATTTGGATGCTGTCTTTCGGTCCAACCTTTCAGTCAAAGTTCTTAGTATCGAAAAAGGCATGGTGAAGCTTGAGATCAATGGCACTGTCGAAGGTACCGCAAATAGCGTCCCCACTCAGCTTAACATTCGCGGTTCAGCTCACGCCGGACTTGGCTCGCAGTGCACGATGGTTCAATGGTTGGGAGTTTCTATTCAAGAACAACGCGACATCAGTCACATGGAGCCTGGCTACAGCGTAACGGCCAGACTTCAGGTCTTGCGTCGTGAGGAGCCTGGCAAAGTTCAGGTAGAAGCCAGCGAACTTTTGGACTTGGCCAAGAGAGATGATCCTACCCGCTGGTTGGTTCGTCTGGAATCTCAGCAGGGTCGCTTTGCCACCTACGTGGATCGAAAATGGTTCACTTATGTCGATGGCGGGGAGGACTCGGTCCTGCGCATGGTTGAGAACAATCAGGTCTTGGCTCAATGCAATTTAGCTAGACTTCCAAACTTGGCAGCCGGATCACAATTGACCTTGGAAGGCATGCAAGCCGACATTCGAAAGGCATTGGGAGAGCGTTTTGGGGAGATCGTCGAGTCAACTGAAAAGGTTACGTCGAATCAACTGCGCCTACTGCGTACCGAAGTGTCGGGCACTCAGGAACAAATTCCGCTGCGATGGATCTACGCGCATCTTTCGGACGACTCAGGCCGTCGGCTAGCTTTGGTTTACACCATGGAAGCCAGTCAAGCCGAGAAAATTGCCGACAGCGAACTGCAGATGCTCGACAGCATTCAGTTTCTGGCAACTCCCGTTAAACCATCAACTTCCGAACCTGCTCAGGTTTCGGCCAATCCGCTTCAACCAGCCTCGCGTTGATACTGCAGTTGAGGCTTTTATTGACCATCTGATGTTGAAGTACCGAATCAACAAAGGTCAAAACGCAGCATAAGGCGGCGGTTTACAACCAACCACGTCGCCTTTTGGTCACTTCCTGGCTAATCAAGACCAACCAGTCGTCTGGACTAGCAAGCGACGTCGGCTGCGTCTGTGCTGCTTCGCCCTCGCCGCGATTGTTCAAATGGTTGATGACCAGCAATGCATCCAGCGCTGTTACTCGTCCATCGCCGTTAACATCTAGATGTGGCGGTGGAATCAGATTGCTTTCTGATAAGCGCGTTGGCTGCCCCGAGTTCAGGTAGTTGATAATCTCCAAGGCGTCCATCGCTGTGACCCTGCCGTTACCATTTACATCCACGTTCTGCGATTGGTTTTGCCAAGGACTTGTGATTATCTCCAGAGTGACCATCGCCTCATTACTGAGAAGACCCTGCGCATCACGAACCGTATAACTAAGACTATCGGTACCTACAAAGCCTGGTGCAGGCGTGTATCGAAGTAAGCCTTCGCTGGTAACTTCCGCAGTGCCAGCAGACGGAAGTCTGGTAATGACGATACTTGCGGGATCTAACTGGGAATCCACATCATGGTCGTTCGCTAACAAATCGTGTGTTGTTGCAAAATTGGTCATCACCGACATGTGATCATCAACGGCTACCGGAGGATCGTTCACTCCACTAACAAGAATCACGACAGTGGCCACGTCGCTTTGATCGTTCGATTGATCGCGAAGAACGTAGGTAAACGTATCCTGCAAGGTCTCCCCAACTAGCAAACTGTCAATTACCTCGACATCCGCAGGTTCGTAAGTGAAAGACCCGTCTTCCTGCACTTCCACCCTAGCCTTCAAAGAACTTTGCCGCACGCCGGGTATGACTGACAACAGATCGCCTGGTAGATCCGGGTCGGTATCATTTTCCAAAAGCCCAGGCCCGGCCACTGTCAGCACTGAATTCTCATCTGTCTCAAACTGGTCATCCAGGGCGACAGGCGGATTGTTTGTTGGCTGGATGGTAATGGTAAGTGTTGCCGGGACCGAATCGTTGTCATGCGGCGAACCAGATGGACCGTTGTCAACAGATCGGACTGTCACAACAGCCGTGCCTACAGCATCAACCGCCGGCGTGAAACTCAGCATTCCACTACTGCTAACTTCGGGTGGCACATCAAACAATTCCGGTCGATTTACAAAAATGACAAACTCAACCGTCTGACTCAGCTCATCTAGCGCTCGCTGTGGATCGGCCAACAACCCGGCAGCCGCCGCGATATTGGTAGCCCAAGGTTGAGAATAAGTACCACTGTTTTTAGCGACCTGAACGTCGTCGCCAGCATCAAATTCAGGCGGGTCATTGATGGCAGCAGCTTGCAACGTAAGCGTATTCTCTACCGTCTCTCCCGCCAGATCGCGAGCCTGAACGACAACCTGAGCCGGTCCGTTAGCATCCAGAAGCAATGTCAGCGACAATAATGACTCGTTGATCACGGGGGTCACTACGCCGGGTCCGCTGTTGCTGATCAGCAGATAGGTCAACTGATCAGCAGCAGAAATCAAATCTGGGTCATCAAAATACTGGCCTAGATCGATGTTAACCACAGGGGCATCTTCTTGAACATTGATAGTCCCCAGTGGTTGCTTGACGACAGGTGGTTGATTCGCTGCTTGCGCACTGCGCACATTGACTTGCGTGGTCAACTGCATGGACTCCCCCATGAAGTCATAGGTCAGTTCGACGAAGTATGCGGTATGGCCGCTGGTCGGTGCAGAAACCTGGCCAATGTACGAATTTAGGGCCGACGGTGCAAGCGAAGTGCTGGTCCAATTGACATTAGCAATTCCTTGCCTGAAGTCGCGATGTTGCGGATTGGTCGCCTGCCACAACTTGACGGTCGTAGGAGCATCTACAGTGGTCACTTGAATAGCTGCACCAGGCTGAGCCGACCATGAAAATCGAGGCAAGCTAACACCCGCGATCATCGCGCGATAAAACTGACTAAGCGTTGTCACTGCCTCGGGGCCCAACGAATGTCCACGATTGGGCAGGTAACGCAAGTAAGTTGGGCCTTGCAAATCACTGATGAAGAATTGGTCTGAATCGGGAACAAAAAATTCATCACCCGTGGCATTGATCATCAACTTGGGCATCGTCAGGCGATCACGATATTCGTACGGATCCACAATGGTCAACAGCTCTTGCCCGCGTGCGCTGGTCAAATGATCAAATACGCCTTCGTTCACGTAGTCCTGAACGGCACTGGAGTAACCACCCACAATCGCGGACGTAACGCCCTGGTAAACCTGACGATGGTGTGCCATCTGTTGATCCATGTTCAGCACATTGATCACCATCGGCACGATGGCACGCACCCGCGAATCGGCAGCAGCCGTTAGCCAAGTGGTCCAACCTCGCTTCGATGCGCCCGAAATGACAAAGCCGTCAACACTCACGCTATGTTCCTGTTGAGCAACGGTTTGAACGGTGTCCATAGCTCGGACTACGCTTTTCACCATGGGCAGTAGAGCGGGCCAATTGTCGTCACCGCCAACCAAGAACTGGCTATAAGTCTTGGCAATGATGGCATCTTCCGAGCGACCTGTCGATTCCCCCGCAAATCGTAGCGGTTGATACGGCACGTTAGTCACTCCAGCGACGACGGAACCGGTAGAAATGGCTAGGGAAGCGGCTGCGAATAGTTCGCTGGAAGTCAATGCCGAGTCGCCAAAGCCGCCGGTCCCATTGTGCCCGCCGCCACCGACAATCATCAGCGATGTACTGCTGGTTACCACGCTCGGCACAAGAATCGTCATTCGATGCTTCCACTGAGTCCAAGTGGTCTCAGCCGGACTCCTCCAAGTCTGGCTGGTCATGCCTACATCATAGATCGTAACACCGGGCCCCGCAGTGGTTGACAAAATGTTGAAGCTGTAACTTGCGTCTGCGGCGGTGACGTAATTATCCAGCGCCGTTAATCCACCTTCGCCTTCTCCAGAAACGATCGGCTGATGCAAAACATTGGAGTCGGCCAAAGCTGCGGTTGGCACATTCTCGGCCAAGCAAACTTCGTCTGCGACATGCTTGCTCCAGTCGCCAAGCGTATCGAGATCGGCCACCAGCAGTTCACGATACTCCAGTCGCTCAAGGCCCACGACTCGTGACCTGCGCTTTGACATCAAAGAACGTGATTGCGGCCTGGATTGCAACTTTCTCTTCAACATTGGTATTCTTCTTCTGCGGAATTACGACAAACCACCGCTGGGCCTGTCTGCCCAAGCGAAAAACGTTTCGATTCAATGTGACGGGTTGTTGTGCAAGTTAAGCTTTAATCAAACTGTAATTGGCCTTCATTTTAGACTCAATTTGCATTTTTTTCCAATGCGTTATCGGCTTTTTGCGACTTCCATGCAAAACCATAGTCGACTAGGATAACGATCAGAGATTCTCAGATAAATGCTAGCGCCATACTTGCAACTACGAACTCATGAATTCGATTCCTCCGTCCATCAGCTTTGATCAGGGAACGCTGCTGCTGGGCGGTTTTAGCGCTGAAGGAGTGGCCAGGATCTTTCCTGGTCTGAATTGGGTTTTGGACGTTCGAGTTGACAAATTTCGCATCGACGCTTGTCGATATGCTGAAGTCCAACAAGGGCTTTCTCTGGTGGCTGGGCAAGTCACCAGTGATGTTGTCCGATGGCAAAAAGTAGCTTGGTCCAAGAATCAATTGCCCGACTTGCGGCCACAGCAAGCTCAAGCGGTCGAGGCTTTTCAGCAAGCAAACAACCGTGGTGTCGTTGTCATGCCAACCGGTACAGGCAAGACTGTTGTCGCCTTGGCAATAGCACAGCGCTTGGCCGTGTCAGTCTTGGTCGTCGCGCCCATTCGAGACCTGATGTACCAGTGGCATCGGCGCATTCAGGAATATCTTGGGTACGACGCAGGAATCATTGGAGACAACTCGTTCGATGTTCGTCCGGTGTCCGTCACAACCTACGATAGTGCGGCGATTCACATGCATGCGCTAGGAAATCGCTTTGGCTTCATCGTATTTGATGAGTGTCATCACCTGCCTGGAAATTTCTATCGCGACTCGGCCTTAATGTCGGTAGCACCCTATCGATTGGGCTTAACAGCTACACCTGGGCGGAGCGATGGCCGACATGTAGATCTAGAGACATTGATTGGCAAACTAGTTTATGAACTGAGCGTTCAAGATGCGACCGGCAAAATCTTGGCCGACTATCGTGTGATACGAATTCCAGTAACTTTGTCGCGCCAAGAACAGACTCGCTATGATCGGCTGTCCGAGCAAATTCGCCAATATGTTTACCAGCGACGCAAGGAAGACAGTCAATTTCAGTGGCAAAAGCTATGCAAAGAATTGAATTTGAACGCTGAGTCTCGTGAGATACTCAAAGCATTTCGACAAAAGCAGGCCATTGAGAACCGAGCCGAAGAAAAACTTCGCGTTCTAGAGGATCTATTTCGACTGCATGTAGGTGAACCAACCATCGTGTTTGTCGGTTCCAATGCCATGGCTCGCGACGTATCCATCCGGTTTCTTGTACCCTGTCTGCTCAGCCATTGCGGCAAGAGGGAGCGCCAGGGAATTTTGAAAGGATTCGAGACTGGGGTCTATCCGGTGATTGTTGCCAATCAGATTTTAGACGAAGGTGTCGATCTGCCCGACGCCAAAGTTGCCATCGTCATTGGTGGTAGCAGTTCCACACGCCAAGCCAAACAGCGGCTTGGCCGGGTCTTACGTAAATCGCAGTATGGTTCAGCCATTTTGTACGAAGTAGTCTTGTCGGAAACAGGCGAGAACAAACGCTCACTGGCTCGACGCCGCAGCGATGCCTATCAGAAATCGGCTTCTGGAAAGTCCAAATCCAAAGAATAACATGCTCACTTCTGAAGAAGCACTGGCTGAATACGATTTCCGAAACGGTGCCATTCTACCCGATCGGCTGACTCGACCTGCGCACGCACACTACCTGCCAGTTGCCGAAAAGCTACTCAAAACCTATTCGGATAGCTTAGGTGCCACTCGGCAGCAGGTGCACCAGCGAGCCGAAACCGAATTGGAAAGATTGCCGGATTGCACCAGTCGTCGCATGGCTGCCTTGATCAAGTTGCTGGATGACGTCAGTGAATACCAGGGCGATCGTGGACGCAAAGCGGCCAAATTGCGACAACAGGTATTCCAATTGGCTGCCGCGCGTCATCCGCTGGTGACTACGCCTGATGGAGTTTTCACCGCCGATCAATGGACAGTGAAGCGCGACATCGCTCAACAGATCGGCAAGCCGTGGGAAGAGATTGAGCGATCACTGTATTCGGATGTCGTTGAGTTTCATCCGCTGACGGCCTTTGAAGGTTATCAGTCCGCAACAGCACTCTTGGCTCGGTACAACGTAGCGCAAGTGCAGGCATGCCTGTATCGAGCCACACGGATGACGCTGTGGGCCAAGACTGACCTTAAGGCCATCGTGCGAATTATCAAGCTCTCGCGACTGATGCACACCATTCGCCGGCTAGAAAACAACGAGTATCAATTCAGTCTCAGCGGACCAGCCAGTGCTCTCCGATCGACTCGGCGATACGGCGTAGCCATGGCCAAGATGATCCCTAGCTTGCTGGCTTGTAAAGACTGGCGAATGGCTGCCAATATATCGATCGGCAATGGCACGCGACAACTGCAACTGACCCTATCCAGCAACGATGGCCTGACATCACCCAAGCCAAGTGCAGACGAATATGATTCTGAAATCGAAGCTGACCTGGTGAAAAAGTGGCAGGCATCACCGGTGAAAGGTTGGACGCTAAAACGTGAGTCAGAAATTCTTGTCAGCCATCAGAAAATTTTCATGCCGGACTTTCAACTGCAGCACGTTTCAGGCAAGCTGATCCATATCGAGGTGATCGGCTATTGGACTCCAGAATACATCTCCGCTAAGCTCAAGACACTCAATGAATTTGCCAGCGAAGACATCTGGATCATCGCACAGACGGCTCGAGAACAAGATCTATCGTCACTACCCAAGTCAATGCAAAAATCCGTCATTTGGTATAAAAGCAAAATACAGCTAAAACATTTGACACAGCGCCTTCACGATATCAACACAGACGACGGAGCCAACTGATAAATCTTACTTGTTAGACGACTGAACAGCCGGGTTGGACCGTGGAGGGTACACAGTACACAGTACACAGTACTCAGTACTCAGTACTCACAAATCTGAAATCTGAAATCTGAAATCTGAAATCTGAAATCCCCACTGCCCTATCTCGCTCGAAAGACGACTCGAGCTTCTTGAATCCAGTCGATCGTGCCTTGCTTGCCTGTGACCCAATAAGCGTTTTGCTG
>JBIIJD010000115.1:0-9467 GCA_044234105.1 Aureliella sp.
GTCTGGGATTCCAGCTTTTGTTCCGTTTGATCCAAACGCAACTGCAGTTTGCGATTGGTTTCCATCATTTCAGAGACCATGCTGACCAGTTCTTCGCGCGGGGCGCTGCCCTGTTGTACTCTCTGGTTGATACTGGACAACTGGTTTTGGTACTTGATTACATCGCCGGAGAATTCGCTGGTCCACTGCGACATCGTCCGCAAAAAAGCTAGGAACTGCTGGCCTTGAATGGGCAGATTCGCTTCGCCGGTCTTTCTGCCAAACCAGTATCCTAGTACAAGCCCCATAACCAGCAATGCGGCTCCCGCTGCAAGGCCCAAGAGAAAGACTGATGTGTTACCGGTGACGGGCATCTTGCCTACTACAAAAAAATTAGAGAAGTCTCAATAAAAAATAGTCGGCCCATTATCGATAGATGCCAACCTGCGGGTCCATGTGGACCACTTGATCGGATTCGGGTACCGGGTTGTCGTTGCGCGAAATCACCACGATACCACTAGGGCTAACCGTAAAACCTCGACTGACATCCTTTTCCAGATCAAAACCCACTTCAAAGCCCGGCGGAATACTCACGTATTTGTCGACGATCGCTCGACGAATTCTCGCATGTCGTCCCACGTTCACGCCGCTAAGGATAATACTGTCTTCTACGCTGGCATAGCTGTTGACTCGCACGTTGGGGCTGATCACGCTGCGTTGGACTCGTCCACCGCTTAGAATCGTACCGGGACAAACGATGCTGTCGATCGCCTGGCCGCAACGCTGTGTATCTCCGTCGCTTCCGAATACGAATTTTGGAGGCGGTAAATTGGGTTGCAGCGTGCGGATCGGCCAATCCTGGTCATACAGATTCAGTTGCGGATCGACATCGATCAGGTCCATATTGGCTTCAAAGTAGGCATCCAGGGTGCCGACATCACGCCAGTAGGCTTGTCGCTTTCGATTCTCGTCCTGGAATGGAAACGCAAAAACGCGATGCGAGTCGATAATGGACGGGATGATGTTCTTACCAAAATCGTGCTGGCTAGTTCCCTCGGTCGCGTCACGGCAAAGCTGCTCGAACAGAAATCGTGCTGTAAACACATAGATGCCCATCGAAGCCAGGCATGTTTGATCGTCTCCGGGAATCGTTTTGGGCTCGTCAGGTTTTTCCTCAAATCCGGTGATGCGAGACTGATTGTCGATTTCAATTACTCCAAATGACTTGGCTGCTTCGCGTGAAACGTTCAAGGCACCCACCGTAAGATCAGCCTCCATATCGCGATGGAACTCGATCATCGACAGATAATTCATTTTGTAGATATGGTCGCCCGCCAAGATCACCACATACTCGGGGCGATCCTTTTCAATTACAAATATATTCTGATAGACGGCATCAGCGGTCCCCTGATACCAATGTTCGTCGATACGCTGTTGAGGCGGCACGACATCAAGAAACTCGCCTAATTCCGCACAGAAATATTGTCGCCAGCCTAGGTTGATGTGTCTGTCCAGACTAAGCGCCTTGTACTGAGTTAGTACCAGAAGGCGACGTAGCCCAGAATTGATAGCATTAGACAGAACGAAGTCGATGATGCGGTAGTTGCCACCAAACGGGACAGCAGGTTTAGCTCGATCCAGCGTCAATGGCTCCAGTCGCGTTCCTTTTCCGCCCGCTAGGACAACGGTTGTCGTGTTTCTCAGTAGGTGGTTTCTCATGAGTAGTTCGCTTTGCTAGAAACTAACGTGCCCTCAGATAGTAGCCACCATAGCATTATCGGCATTGCAAAGTAATCTCGGAATGGCCCTTTGGAGTAAAATTTCACGCAGTTATCCCAGGATGTCTTGTCGGCCAGGAGCAGAGGGTGGCAAATTCTGCTACCATTGGATTCTATCAGCGACAATACTTGATATAACTAAGTTGGCTAGCCATTGTGATGATAGGTAGTGTTTCCAAGCGGTTAGGCCGCTGCAACTTACCGAATAGGAGAAACCCTCATGCAACGTATTGACGCGTTTTTTAAAGTCCGATCCAAGATAACTTTCTGGTCAGGTTGGCTCCAAGCGTTTTGTTTGCTGATTGCTATGTCAGGTTGCGGTGTGCAGGAACCGCCAGGGCCAACTTTGGACACCGCTCAGTTTGACCAGGATTTGAACTCGGGGGGATTAGTCTTGGTGAAGTTCGGAGCAAAGTGGTGTGGGCCGTGCCTAAAAGTAGACCAGGAACTAAAAGAGCTGCCGCAGTTGGATGCCACGACCAAGGTGATTCAGGTCGATGTCGATTCAAATCCCGACTTGGCTTCGCGTTTTAAGGTCAGCGGTATTCCGCATCTGGTTTTGGTTCGTGGCGGCCAAACGATCGATCACCACGTCGGGTACATGAGCGCGGACGACATAGCTACCTGGACCAACAGTTATTCCAGTGCCGCTCCGCAAACCAATTAAATGTGCGGTAATTCTGATAGCAGTTGATTACAACCAATAAACTTGCAGGCTGCGATGTAGCTGGAACCCTGCTTGCTGATAGATCCGCAGTGCTGGCGCGTTACGAATGTCTACCGCCAGCACCAGCGTAGATACTCCCAGCGCAGCCGCCATTTCTTTAGCGCGCAGGATCATCTGCGGCCCCAAACCCCGCCCTCGCTGGCTGGCTGCTAGCCCCATGTAAACCAGCTCGGCCACGCCCTGACCGTGGCGACTTAGCAGTAAACAACCTACGGGACGTCGGTTCAGCCAAGCAACTTGCCACAAGCGACACTGTCGCAGCTTGCGTCCCAATAGGAACGAATCGATAGATTGATCGATGCTGCGCAACTGGCTTAATTCGGGGCAGTCCAGCGTATCTTCCAACGTTTCCTGGAACAGACGCAAAAAGCTACGGCGGCTTAGCTCATGAGCTGGTCGCCAGCTCATCTTGGTGGATTCACTGACACGTGTTTTTGACGAAGTGTATCGAGCTTCGTTGCGCTGATTCAATGATGAATTGACTTTGCCGCGAGCACTACCGCCTCGCACTGGGCTGTCTATCAAGTTTGGATCGATCCACCACTGCTCAACCGTAGTCAACAAGCGAAAGCCTGCCGAAGCGATCATTTGTCCTGACTGATGATCCGGCTGATTGACCGTGGCTTGGATCTGACACCCGGGCATCGTATCGCGAAGCTGACCAATCAGCGACTTGATTGCCAAGCTGCCAAGAGATTGGCGATCTGAATCTGCGCGAACCGCTCCCAACATTGCCAGATTGCCTGGCAGGCATGACAGATAGGCTCCGGCAACGCGTTGGTCGCTGGCAAGGATCTCTAGCGGCGCGGGGCAAGGAATCAAACGCATCCGTTGATCGTATTCGTTTCGAACAACGGACAGATCTGTAGCGTTCAGATCGCCATGGACCCAAGCTAAGAAGCTAGAAAGGTCGCTTTTTGATACAGTTTGTAGAGTTATGTTATCCAATTTACCAACTGTCAGTTTGGCGAAGCGAATAAGATCCAAACAGATTATCCGACGAAAACAGCTCGCTTGAAAGCTGGCGTGTTTCTGCGCAAGCTAAACGTATAGAATCTTGGGACGCACTTTGGGGCGCATCTTCGATTGACGCTATTTTGATACTGAAGGAGTTTTCCTGCTATGGGGCCGACGAACGAATCCAATAACCAATCAAATGGCTGGTGCCCTGCCCTTTGCCGGCAGCTTAGTAACTGTGCGATTGCGCTTGTGTTGTTGACTTGCCAGTTGCCACAGGCCGCTTTGTGCCAGCAGTCGCTAGAGCTGCTTAGCTCTGCGGCAGCCGCTCAGCCGCAGCAGACCGATTCGACGGATGAACTACCCAGTCCGGTCAATCCATCGGATCAGCCAACCACCCCGAGCGTTTTGGGTGGTTCCAACGGGTTGGAAGATCCGCAAAATGCTCAGGCCCGGGCCGCCGCTGGCCAGCGTGCCTATCTAGGCTTGGAAGCCGAAGAGCTGAAAGGTGGCGGCGTAGGAGTGCGAGTTAGCGATGTCACTCGCGACTCGCCAGCATGGAAAGCTGGTTTCCAGGTGAACGATCGAATCATCGGAGTCAACGGCTTTGCGATTGCTGGAATGAGCGGCATGGTCCAGCAGCTCGGCAAGGCTCGGCCCGGGCAGACGGTCACATTTTTGGTTACACGTGATGGTCGCAACTTGGAGATGTCTGCGACGCTGATCAATGCCGAAATCGCTAGGCAAGAGACTGAAGCGCCTGAGGGCACCTCGGGATTTGCCTGGATGGGTGCGAGCGTTCACGATCTGACTCAATCGTTTCGCGAGCAGTTTGGTATTGCCGCCTATCGCGGAGCAGCCGTGACTCAGGTAGTGCCCGGCTCTCCCGCGCATCTTGCAGGCATTCGCGCTGGCGATGCAATTACAGAAGCTGACGGGCAGCCGATCGAAACCAAGCTGGAATACGAATCCTGGTTGGAGCAGACGAAGCCTGGTGACCGAGTCCCATTGGTCATCTACCGTGGAATCACCCGCATTCCAACTCAAGTTGTACTGACCGGCCAACCACAACCGCAACCGACACCTGCGTGGCGTCGACCAAGTCCTGCGCCGCGTTCTGCGGTTGGTCCAGCGGCGAGCGATTCAGCGCGACAACCGAAAGATGCCAGCGAGTCAGCTCAACCAACAATCGCTGTTCCTCAGTCAGTTCCTGCAAACGCGAGCCTTTCGGAAACTCCGATCAGCCAGCCAGAAGGCACTGACATGCGAGTCCAGGAGTTGGAGGCTCAGATGCAAAAACTGCGCGAGGAACTGGCTGAAGCGCAAGCCAAATTGGTCGAAACCAAAAAGCAACTCGATAGCATCCTACGAGCCCTGAAAGACTGATGCGAAGGATTGGAGCTACTCAGTTAGTCGGCAACGGACAGTCGATCAGTCACTGACTGCTGGCTGAATTGTCGGTCAGAGTATCGATGGCATCTCGATCAGTTTTTCGTCGGTCCGACTAAGCGCGGCATCACCGCCAAGAATCAACTGGCTGTCGATATTTACTTCACTCATGTCATTGACAATCACCGCCACTCGCAGGCCGGCGCGGTTGGTCAGCAGGTGATTAAGCAACGTGGTCTTGCCAGCGCCTAAGAACCCATACAAGACGGTGACAGGCAGACGACGATCCGCACAGTTCATGGTGGCAGCATACAAGTTTAGAGTTCTTCAGTTCCTTATTCATTTCGACGGCCACTGCTGTCGATTACGATCACCGTTTCACTGAGCACGAGCTCGAAGTTGCTAATCCCATAACGAAACATTGCGCCCACTAAATTTCCTGAATAGCCAATTTGAAAGTAAGCGTTTTAATCGGCCTCTTCTTCCAGTTGGATAGGAGGAAAGGGGTCTTCGAAATCGGCCCACGCTTCCGGCCCAAGCTTCATCTCGCGATCCGTCAGTAGGCAGGCGTCTAGGATCGAACGAATCAAAGCTTGGTCCATATTGTTGCCAATGAAGACCACTTCTTGCTTTCGGTCGCCGTAGGGTCCTTCAAAATTGGCGCGAATCTCTTCGATATCCTCGGGGTCGGTTGGCCAGGCATCTTCGGGAGCAGACGACCACCAGAAACCTGCCGGATTCATGCGGATCGAACAGCCAGCTTGAGAATAATCGTAAGCCCAGTCGTTGCGTGAAGCGATCCACAGCAAACCCTTACTGCGCAGAACACCGTGTAGCATGCCACCGTTGAATCCAGAGTCCATCGCGTCAGAAAGTCGGCGTGCGTGAAATGGGCGACGCGCTCGGTAGACAAAATTGCTGATGCCGTACTCTTCGGTCTCAGGTTGTTCCTGTCCACGCGGTACGCTTAGCCAACCCGGTTGCTGTTCAGATTCATCCAGCGAATACAAACCTGTGTCCAAGATTTCTGCCAGGTCGACACGACTTTCTGTTGTGGTCAAGATTTTGGCGCTTTTGTTCAGTTGTTTTAGCAACAGAATCAATTGCTGCAGATCGTAAGGAGAAACCAGATCGGTTTTGTTCACGATGATCACGTTGGCAAATTCAACTTGATCCACCAGCAAATCCACAATGTTTCGTTCGTCCTGATCGCTAAGACCAATGCGCCGCGTTGCCAGATCATCCCAGGAGCCAAAGTCCTTCATGAAGCTGCCAGCGTCGACGACCGTGACCATCGTGTCCAGTTCTGCCACTGAGGAAAGGCTGTTACCTTGCTCATCTTCAAACGTAAAGGTTTCGGCTACCGGCATTGGTTCGCTGATACCTGTCGATTCGATCAGCAAGTAATCAAAGCGACCTTCGCGGGCCAACCGAGAAACCTCCAGCAGCAGATCTTCGCGCAGCGTGCAGCAGATGCAGCCGTTGGTCATTTCGACCAGCTTCTCTTCCGTTCGAGACAGATTGGCATCGCCTTTGACCAGAGCGGCATCGATGTTCACTTCGCTCATGTCATTGACGATCACTGCCACGCGCCTGCCAGCTCGATTCGCCAAAACGTGATTCAAGAGAGTCGTCTTGCCAGCACCCAGAAAGCCGGAAAGCACGGTCACTGGTAGTCGTTTTTCGGTAGCCTCAATCATCAACCGCCCTTTTTCATGGTCCATTCGAAACAGAAGTGGCGAAACCCGATTGGCCAGGTTATCGATTGCCGTGAATCTCAACCCTTGCCTGACAATCTCGCCAGATGCACAAGGTGTGCATTTATAACGCTGGCGGTCAGATTGTCAATTGCTAAAAAAGTAGCAGGCACGCTCCGCGTGCCGTCAGCATCAAAGAGTGCCGCGTGCCGCTGGCCGCCAGACAAAGCCAACAAGAGCCGTGAGGCGGGCCGGCGCGAGTCGAACCGTTTCTTAAGGAAATGGGCCTGTTCAAACACGACGAATTGCCAAGTTGAGCACCAATTTGCAACAGCCCCGCTTGTCGCTCCCTACAAACCTGCGTGAACGGTTACAAACTATCTACCTAACTTAGCTAACGCCTCATGAGCTGGCTCGAAGCCGGGGTCGCGACGCAGGCATTCTTCATAGGCTAGTCGTGCCTCTGACATCTTCTGCATGAGCTCAAGCGCCGCGCCTTTGCGACACAGCGCGTTGGAGGCTGTAACAAGTCCTTCGCTTTCGGGACTGGCGGAAATGAATTGATCCAACAAGTCGATGGCCTGTTCGAGTTCAAATTGACTCTCTATCCGAAGACGAGCTTTCCCAAACAACGCTCGATAATAGGTCTGGTCTGTGGGTCCCGAAATCACAAGATCGTATTCTGCGTCCGCCAAGTCTAATTTTTTTTGCTCGAAATAAATGTCCGCCAAGGTGACTCGAAAAGTTAGGTCGGACGGGTAGCGGTCGATCCCGTCACGCAAAATTTCGATGGCCTGTTCATGCTTTTTGTCGGCTTGCAGGCAGACGGCACGAAGCTGAATACCCAATGGCGCATCATGCAATTCTATCTCGTTGCATAGAGCGAATGCTCGCTGGATGTTGCCCCAGGGCCTGGGTGCTAAATTCGTGAATAGCAGCGTAGCTCGAGCTTCCGTGTCGGCAGGGTTTAGCTGGATGACTCGATCGAGTTCTGCTTTAAAAAGACCTAGACCTTTCATCGCGCTCAGCATCCCCGTCACGCTTTTGACGTCGCGGCTTAATTGGGCTCCAAGAGCCTTGGCGTAGGCTAGATGCGCCGGCGCGCTCTCCGGCATCAACTCGACCGCCTTTTGTCCGTAGTTCAGTGCCGCTGGCAGATCGTGCAGTTCGCGATGCACATCACTTAACAAAACACAAGCTTGACCATCTTGGTCCAACTGCTCGATGACCCGAAGCAACTCGACTTGAGCTTCGGCAAATTGCCTGCGTTTCATCAGTGCGAGAGCTGTGGAAAAGGGGGACTCATTCGCATCGAACTCATCCCCACTCGCCGCGCTGCCAGCAATCAGCGTTCGACCGGCGGCATCCAACAACTGAGTCTCAGGCTCGTGCTGAAACCAGCCGACCAAGCTGACGCCAACGACCGATAATAGGATCAGACATGCAAGGCTGCCAATCAGTTTTCGTCGAGTCACGCTCATTAAAAATCATCCTGCGACCGTCATCAAGTGCGGCTGGGACCTCGGTTCGATTCGCTTGTTACCAGGCGTTGTTTGCCATATTCGGTCAACACGGAAGAAACTATTTTAAGTCGTTTGTGGTACTGATTCAACACAAGCGGCACCAGAGTAGCAGGCACGCTCCGCATGCCGTCGCCGCCTGCCTCCGTGACTTGGGACTGTGGGCAGGTTGCCAAGTTGAGCATCAATTTGCAAAAGCCCCGCTTGTCCCACCCTACAAACCTGAGTTGTTTAGATCGCTGAATGGTTCCTCATGTGCAAATCTAAGGGCTTTCGGGAGCTGGACGCGGAAGCTGTTCAAGAATCGACACCTTGGACTGGCCAGCTTCACTGGGCTGGCTGACGCCAAGTTGCTGTGCATCGGATCGGTTGTCCTCTGGTGCTGGCTCAGAACCTGACTCAGGGGTCATGTAAGGCAACGGTGCGTGTCCGCGTGTATTAGAACGCCATCCATGGCCCTCAGGGATTGATCCATAAGGGGCGTTTAAATCGCCGGAAGCACCGTCGTACTGAGCCTGCAAGTTTGTTGAAGGGCGTGGTTGGAACATGGGTCGCGTGGGCAAGGGGTGAAACCGAATTCGGTCTGGTCCTTCTGGCAATTTCTCACGTTCCCGATATCGAGCTAAACAAGCAGGCAGTGGGAAAACCGGTGCATAGTCGCAGGGTTGCCCGTATCCTGCATCCGGAGTACCGTCCGCTTGGCATTCCTGGGAATCGCAATCTGCTGAGTCACACGACTCGCCACTGGTCTGTCCATAGGGGTTGCCAGCCACCTTGTGCTGACAGACATCGCTGCGATAACTGGGTATGGAAAGCGCCTGGCAGCCAGACAAAATCAGCAGAGCAGAAGCAATTAAGACTGCATGACCCCGGCTTTCCACAAGCCTTGTCAGACAGTTTTTTCCTCTTGCAGAAGCCACCATGACACGCCTAAGTGCTTTCAAAACTCAAAACCGACAATGCTTGCAAAGCCTCGGTGGCTGCAAATCACCACCTAGCTTAGAATCGGCTAGTGCGACTGTATCGTTTAGGCAATTTTTAACGATTGGCAAGGTAGTAGGCACATTCCAAGTGCCCTAAAGGTCAATAAGACAGATCGCGGACCGTTTTTGTTGATCGCAGGTATCGAAAAAGTATAAAAGACTCGGGAAACCTAATCAGCTCCAGCTCAGGCTACCTAAACGGCTTGCGGGCAATTCGTTAGAATTCAGAACCACCAATCGCTTTGCCAGGACAGAAAAACTTAGGGCTGCGGGCAAATGCAGGGCTGCCGGGACTATCAAGGTAATAAAGCAATGATCAGCATCGAAGCGGCTTCTGTAACGACGGAGCCTCAGACTTTTGCGGTTCCTCGGCTGCGAATCGGCGATTTGGATATCGGGTTTCCCTGCGTTCAGGCTGCGCTCAGCGGATACAGCGA
>JBIIJD010000116.1:0-9327 GCA_044234105.1 Aureliella sp.
TCACAGAAGCCGCAGATCCTATGGGCGTACTGCAAGGTGGTGTGGGCATTGCCGTGCTAATTGCTGCCCTATGCCTATTTATGAAGATGATGGAATCCGATAAGAAATGAAGTCACTAAAGTTGAAATGGAAATCTTCCTGAAGTAAGTCGCCATAGAACCGAAACGATCGTAGCATGGGTGGTATTCTCGAAAACCTGAATCCGTTTCTGACTCATACTCATGCATCACCGCGAGATCGGTACGAACAGGGGCGTTCAAAGCGGGAGTCGGTTCCCATCGAGTCGCATGCGGAGTCACCAACAGATCCTGATCGTCCCGATCCGTTAAAAATTCTCCAGCAGCAGAACCTCGATCAAAAACGAGTCGAGCAGCTAATCCCGTTGCGCTTCGGAAGAATGAGCTACAGCCCGTTCACCTACCTTCGCGGCGCGGCTGCGGTCCAGGCTAGCGACTTATCGCGCGATCCTCGCACCGATCTGTGGGTCGAACTGTGCGGCGACGCACATCTTGGCAATTTTCGTTGGTTCAACTGCCCAGACCGCAAGCCCGTCTTTGATTTGAACGATTTCGATGAGACGCTGCCGGGGCCTTTCGAGTGGGACGTCAAGCGGCTGGCGGCCAGCATTACCGTTGCCGCCCCGCCCTGTGCAAAAACTGCGCTCCGACATTTTGGCGGTTTGATGGCCATTAGAATTTTATTCAATTCGATGCAGAAGGTCACAGAATATTGCGGAGAGAAGGGCTGAGAATGTTGACGAAGTGCATCGCAGTGAGATCAGCGCAGAGCTTGGCTATTGCCAAACGATTAGCGGTTAGCGAAGAGAATTAGATCGAACTGTGTCACGCAGCCTTGCGGGAGTAGCTCTTGAGCAAACCACCCAGTCGCTCATGGCAGCGAATGTCGGTCAGGCGTATGGTGTTAGGTTGCTCGATAATCTTGTTACTTTCCTTCGTCGGAGGCCGTTGAATCAACTCGTTGTCCAAGCCCTGGTGAGGTCGTTCGAGGTGATAATGATCTCTGAACTGCGTGCAAAGAACATCCATGTGAGAGCGGCCGAAAATTATGAAGTGGTCCAAAACCTCTTGCTGAATGGTCTGGATTATTCGCTCAACAAAAGCGACTGTGTTGGGTGATCGTATGGCAGTCCGCTTGGTCTTGATGCCGGAACTTTTGAGAGCGTCAAGAAACGGCTGCGAATTTTTTCCATCATTATCATGCATCAGAATCTTGCAGGGTAGTTCCTGATTTTTGGTATACTGACTGAACGCCTCAGCTTGCTCAATCATCCAAGCCTGGTCGGGCTTGTACGTGGCTGGAGTGATAAACACTTTCCGACTCTCCACATGCAGGAAAACTAAGACAAATACATCTCGAAAGCCAGATCTTGAAATAATTCTCTTGGAAAAGAAATCGCACTGCCACAGTGTTTTGGCATGTCGTTTGATGAACTCATCCCAGGTACCTGGTCCACGTTTAGGACCGGTGTCGTAGTCGTTACGCTTGAGAATAGCTTTCACAGTATTGCGAGTGATTGACCGGACTCCGAGCTTACGCAATTCGCCCAGGATTCGGCAATAGCCCCAGCCATTCTCGGCAGCGAACTTCAAGACTATCTTCTCAATCTGCTGAGCAGTTCTTGGCCGGCCAGTTTTCCCATTTTGGAGCGCCGACTTTCGGCTGGCCGCTTCCCTAATCCAGCGGCGGATGGTTCCTGGATGCACGATGGTCGCCAGTTGATTGAGCGCAGCCGATCCCAGATTCTTGGCAAACCTAACTAACCTGCTCTTCTCCCGTTGTGTTAGAATAAGTCGCTCTGGCAGTCGACTGCGTAGTATCTGGTTTTCTGATTTTAGGTAGCTGACCTGCCGAGCCAATTCCCGGTCTGTGGATCGGGCAATGACCAAGAGTAGAGCGGTATACACATTGCGGAAGTTAGACATGGTAAAATGCTGCTTTTCCTAGGAAATCATAGGTTGGAGCGCAGTTTTTGCACCACGCAATTACCTTTCGAGAATAGTCGGAGTTGGCTCAAAATCAAACCAACCGACAGCCAGATATTCTCGGGTTCGAACCATTTCTGTTAACTCGCTGGTTCGTATCTCAATTCCAGGCTGCAAATGAAACGAGTTCGAGAAAAAGTTTCGAACTCGTTTCAATGTGAAGATGACACCAAACGGGTCTCGAAATTCGTAAGCTCTTTTTATGCAAGGTTTTACGAATTTCGAGCGCACAGAGTATTGTTACGAAGAGGGTTGCGCTCGGGGAGGGTACAAAGCGCCGCTGCATCTCAACAATGACGGAGTTGTGCTGTAGTCGGACATACTCGCGACTCGCAGCGCCTTATTGGCTATGCTTCCGCGCCCGTTCTCTGAGGTCTTCGAATGAATTGTAATAATGCGACGATCGCAAGAATCAACGTGAAAGCGAGCAAAAGACTGATGAATGGCGGCTTTGGGAAAAACAGATCCATGAAGCTAGTGATTGTCAGAATTAGAGTTGCGACTTGGTTGACCCCAAACAGGCCTCCATCAGCAAAGATCACTGCGCGTCCGGTCGCCCCTACCCGCAAAGGCTGATTCGGTTGGTCATCAGCCAGTGAGATAATGACCTGAAAGTCTTGCCCTAATTCTGGAGTATCAAGCTGGCGTCCCATTCGACTTTGAGAATCCGGTAGTGTGCCGCTAGGCACCCCTTGACCAGAGACAGTTCCGCGACCGATGTGCATAACTTTCCCCTGGCGAAATTTTCTGGGGTAGTTTCGGAGTGCGATCTGAACATCGTCACCAACCTTGATTCCTGAGAGCCAGTTCTCCGGGACGGGAGCAATTAGCCGCCAAGAACTTGTGTCGATCAATGTCATGACCGGCTTACCTAGACCCAAATAAGTTCCATCGGTCAAATGCAGATTGGCAATTATACCGTCAACAGGCGCAACAACGGTTGTTTGGGCTTGGTCGTACTCGGCTTGTTTCAATGCGTTCTCTGCCTGAACTGCCAAAGCCAATCTTCCCTTAAGTTCTGGAGCAAGCAGTTCTGCTTCGACAAGGTATTTCTTAAATCGAACAACCTCGGTTTCCAGGTCTTTAACCCTCTGAGCTGAATCGACATCTTTAGGTTCCGCTTTTTGGAGGGAAGATAGGTCGGACTCGAGACGAACAATCGCATTTTGCAGAGTCTCGATCGGAGCAATCGTGGACATCGCGTTGCCTCGCTGGGCTCGTGCCTCGCGGACGCCCGCTTCCGCAGCGAGAACCTGAATCGATGCTAAGTTCACGCTCGCATTAGCTTTAATTTCGCGTTGCTTTGCCTCGTCTAACTCGGCGCGATAAACGGCTTGCGATTGCAGACGCACTTCATATTCTTCACGTGATATGGACTGACTATCGATCAGCTTCGCAGCCCGTTCAACCTCTGCATCGGCCAGTGTGACCTGAGCTTCAACACGCTTGATTGACGCTCGCGAAAGAGCCAAATCTGCATTGGCGCTCTCGACACCAGTGCGAGCGGCGGACAGACTTGCCTCCGCTCGATTCAGCGTTTCGCTGACCGAATAGAGCGTTGCGATCGAGCCAATCGTTTGTTCTTTGGCTTCTAACAATTTCGCACGAGCTAGGTCTGTGCGATACTGAAAGGGAGCCGAGTCAATCTGAAAAAGCGGTGTTCCTTTCTTGACCGACGCATTGTCATCCACCAGAACTTGGGTGACGACCCCGGAGACTTGCGGAGCCACCTGGACAACGGGTGCTTGAACGTAGGCATCAGAGACAAGTGGGGCATAGCGCCCAATCGCAAACCAAACAAACACCATCGCGAAGATGGGAGGAAGTGGCAGCATGAACTTCCACATCGGCGTCAAGGGAATCCACTTGAAATGAAAAAACACCAAGTAAACTGGCAAGACATAAAAAAACAAAATAATCAATAGCATGTCAATGATTCTTGTTTAGCGATCTTGGATGCGTTTCATTTCCAGACGGCTTTCCAATCCGCCTTCATATCGACCACCGTCCAACCGTACTTCGATGCTGCGTCCAGTGCCGTGATGAGTTTGCCGCTGCTCTTGGGGTTTGCATCATAACTGTACTCGCGGTCCGCATCGGTGTGATGCACGATCAGGCCGAAACTGGGGCGAGGATTACCTATCGTTGTGTACTCAAGCATCGCCTGATCGCCGTCGCTGTTGCCGAAGCAGGCGATTGGACGTCGCCCGATGAATTGATGGATTCCGACGGGCTTTCCCTCTTTGTCATCGACGAAAAGATGATCGAGCGTCTTCAACAGCACAGGATTGCCGTCGCGAAACTCGAACTTCACCTGCCCAGTCGAGCCGACCACATTCTCGGGTGAAATTCCATATACCTCTTCCGAAAAGACTCGCATGAAATCGGCACCGCCGCCGGAGACGATGAAGTTCCTGAATCCGTTGGAGCGAAGGTAGAGAAGCAATTCGTGCATCGGTTGATAAGTTAGGTCGGTGTAAGATTTCCCGAAATGCGGATGCTTCGCGACCTTGAGCCAATCCTTGACGCGAGCATTGAATTGGTCGGTTGTCATTCCCGCATGGGTGATGGCAATCACTCGCAGTAGTCCATCGTGATGCTTCCCTTCAAGAAGCTTCCGCAGGTCGCCAGTCAGGGCTGCTTGAACCATCGGATCCGCATTCAAAGCCGGTTCAAGGGGTGCACGTCGCTTGAGCTCATCCAAAGCATAAGCAAGTTGAAACGGCACGGGATTCTCACACCACAAAGTCCCGTCGTTATCAAACACTGCAACGCGATCGGCGGGCGCGACAAAATCAACCGAGCCTTCTTTCGTCACTTTTTCAACAAAGTCGATGATAGCATGTTTTGGTGATGTGCTATTCCACGAGGGAAGTGGATCTTGAGCAACGCAGTGCAGTGCGGAACCGACTGATAGGGCAATGACAATCGCGAGAGTGATTTGTTTCACGTTTTACTCAGTCATTAAAAAAGGGCCGCTCAGCATCGAGCGACCCGTTGGTATGAAAAAGCTTTAGACATTATTCACCGGCGGTCGTCATAAGCTTGATCTGCTTTTCGAGCGAATCAAGGCTCCAGTCGCCTGGCTGCTGACTAGGTGGGAAATCCTTCAATGTCATGAGGAACTTGCTTGCTACGGCCTGCAATGGCACAAGCACGAAAGCTCGATCAATCATCCAATCGTGATAAGTATTCGAGTTAAGTTGAGATTTTTCGAAAGGATCACGGCGTAGGTTGAATAGCAGTGGCAGTCGCAGATGAACGAACGGCTCGCGCCAAACGTCTAATTGACGTGCGCGGTTCTCTAAGTACGTGGCTTTCCAATCGCCTACGCGAATTGCAACAACTTCCGCAGCGTCATTCAAGTAGATAAACTCCTTTCGTGGAGATTCCTTTTCTTTCCCGCTGAGGTAGTCGAGTTGATTGTAGCCATCGACATAGTTCTTGTAACTGCGGCCATTGAGAGCCACGCCCTTCAGCAGTTTTTCTTTAATGTCCGGCGCTCCAGCGGCGGCGGCGAAGGTGGGCAGCCAGTCTTCGTGCGAGACGATCCCGTTGAGTGTGGTTCCCGCAGGGAAGCGGCCGGGCCACTTGACAAAACATGGCACTCGGAAAGCACCTTCCCAGTTCGAATTTTTCTCACCACGGAACAAAGTGGTGCCTGCGTCAGGCCAGGTATTGTAGTGAGGTCCGTTGTCCGTTGAATATTGAACGATGGTGTTGTCAGCGAGACCGAGGTCGTCGATCAGTTTGAGAAGTTCGCCAACATGCATGTCATGTTCAACCATGCCATCACCGTACTCGTCCTGCCCGGAAAGGCCGATGTGTTCGGACTTCACGTGGGTGCGAAAGTGCATCCGCGTACCGTTCCACCAACAGAAGAATGGCTTTCCGGCTTTGGCCTGGCGCGTGATAAACTCTTTCGCCGCCGCCATGGATTCGTCATCGATGGTCTCCATGCGATTCTTCGTGAGCGGCCCAAGGTTCTCAATGGTCTGGCCTCCCTTACCGTCGGCTTTGCATTTGAGTACGCCGCGTGGACCAAACTGCTCTCGGAAGGTTTTACCGTTAGGCAGCTTCAGGTCATTGGGATAGTCGCGATTCTCAGGCTCTTCTTCTGCATTCAAGTGATACAGGCTTCCTAAAAATTCATCAAAACCATGCATGGTAGGCAGATGCTCATCTCGGTCACCTTGATGGTTTTTGCCGAATTGGCCAGTGGCATATCCCTGGCTCTTGAGTACGGTGGCCATGGTGACATCAGTTTTCTGCCAACCTTCTTTAGCGCCCGGCATGCCAACTTTTGTCATGCCCGATCGCACCGGTGCCGAGCCGCTGATGAAGGCTGCGCGGCCAGCCGTACAGCTCTGCTGGGCGTAGTAGTCCGTGAAGCCGACACCCTCTTTAGCAATGCGGTCGATGTTTGGCGTCTTGTAGCCCATCATGCCGCGATTGTTGTGGCTGATGTTCCAAGTGCCGATATCGTCACCCCAAATGACGAGGATGTTGGGCTGCTTATCGGCCGCATTGGTCGCCAGTGCTGCAAACGCAATGCAATTGAAAGCCAGGAAGGAAGTAAGAAATAGAGATGTGCTTTTCATAGAAAGATCAACTTTCGAAGGCCCGAGAAGGGGAATTGCTGGTCGTCGCAGTTCAATGTTACTTCCAAATTTTTGTCGCTGCAAGGATACAAATAATCGATTTCCATGAGAAATCAAAGGAAATACCTCCAAACTCTGAATACCTTTGGTTCTCATTCAGGCCATTCGAGATCGACCTTTTCCCTTTATCCGAAGACCGAGTTCTCCGAGTATCCCAAAGCCAATGCAACGATGCCTGCCGATCGACTTCCCAGCAAATACTGTCGTCAAAATTATTGATTCTTTGGTTTCAAAGATGAAACCAAAGAGTTAATGAATCGCTAGATCGTGCTAAGTTGTTTACCGCTGCTGAGTGCATTATGATTGCATTGCCTTTGTACCACAGTTAAAATTTGCAGGACTAATCCTGCACAAGAGCATGTCGAGTTATGGATCGAATCAGCTAAAAGAAAGTACTTTAACATGCCCGGGGCCAGGGAATTGAGAAATGCCCATATTGTGGGCACCTCGTGTGGCATTGGCCTGGCGACGGTTAAACGTTTTAACAATGATTTGAATCTTCGAATCTACGCGGCCAGTCGCACTTGTTCTGAGGAACTTCTAAGATCATTTCGATTTATTCGGACCGATGTGACCAGCAATGCATCAGTGAACAATCTCTGTGAGGAAGTTCTCCGGGATTGTAACAAACTGGATATTCTGATTCACGCAGCCGGAAATGCTGTGGCGGGCCCCATTGAAGATACCTCAATTGAGGAGGCTCAAGCTCAGTTTGATACAAACTTCTGGGGAGTTGTACGGGTCACGTCCGGCTTATTACCCAGCATGAGGCGCTCCGGTGGAGGATTGATCATCGTCATCGGATCAATGGCTGGTATGATACCGCTGCCCTTTCAAGCCTACTACTCTGCAAGCAAGTTTGCGCTCGAAGACTATTGTGAGTCACTCGCGTTTGAGGTGGCTCCCTACGGTATCAGAGTATGCCTGATTCAGCCTGGTGATATCAAAACCGATTTTACCGCCAATGGAACCATGGCACGAAGGTTTAGCCATGACTCCCCGTACTGGGAGGTACCTAAGCGCAGAGGGGCTAAGCTTGTAGTTCAATTTAGAGTGCCCGCGAAACCAGAAAACTTTCCCTGGGTCGAGCAGCGAATGAAAAACCGCAAAAAAGTCGCTCAGCGATTCGATAACAGTGTCAGCGTAGATCGGGCACTTAAGCGGACACTTTGCAAATCGCCTCCTAATCTTCGCTCGATCTTTTGCAGATGCAACTGCCACTTGGCCCCTCGATGTGTTAATCGACCCGCAGAATCATGAAATACATGCGGTCTCGTACCGTCTCGTCCTACGCGCAAAATGAATCGATATCAGAGCAAACCTCGGAAGCTAGAGGCATTCTTTTCGCACCCTAATCCGTCATTTCGAACTCCAACGGGGTATATCTACAGATAGACGCGGCTGTTGTGGCTGCGAAAGTCTCGTGTGGTAAAAATACTGGAAAGACCACTTGGTCCGACAGTTTACGTATGAAAATGGCTTTGCATTACCCGAAATTCGGTCGATATTGAAGCCAAACTATGTTGCCGGCAGGAAAAAAAGAAGCAAATTGTGAACACGAGCGCAGCAGTTAGCAGACCGAAAGATTTTCATCGGGTTGATGTTCGCAATTGCCAGCACCGAACTTAAGCTGCGCGGCGATAGGAACGAAGCAGGCCACCGAGTCGCTCGGTCGTTTCGATAACTTTGGTCGTATCGGGCAAAGAATGCAGTGGCTCGATCAAATGATTGCCAAGCCCCTGATGACAACGATCCTTGTGATAATGATCGAGGTATTGACGGACAGCATTTCGCGTAGCATTTTCGCCGAACAAGATCAATTGGTTCAGGCATTCAGACTTGAGTGAACCGAAGAACCGCTCCAAATGCGAGTTCATATTGGGGGTACGCACCGGCAAACGAATCGACTTGACCCCCTCGTCGCGTAGTAGCTGCCGAACAGACTCACAGAACTTGGTATCACGATCCATGATAAGATATTTCTTTCCGTTCAGAAATCCATCGTCACAGTCGGTCAATTGCCGTGCCACCTGCTTCATCCAGGCTTCGTTTGGATTAACAGTGCAACCAGCAAAATGAACCCTTCGACTTTTTAGTTCCATCACAAATAGCAGATAGAATGTGACCAAGCCACCCTTGGTCCAGACTTCCACAGTAGTAAAGTCGATAGCAGCCAATACCTCCCAGTGCGACTTCAGGAATGTCTCCCACGAACCTGTGCGTTTTCGGGTTGGTGCAGGTTCAATGCCGCGAGCCTTCAGAATATTGCTGATAGTAGTATCACTAATCGAATAGCCAACCTTGGCGAGTTCTCCCTGAATGCGATCGAAGCCCCACGTGGGATTTTCCGTCGCGAATTTTACCGTCAGATCGACGATCACTTGTCGAACTCTTGGTCTACCCGGTCTGTTCTGAGCGTGATCGGAATAGTCCCATTTTTGGGCAACAAGCTGTCGATGCCACCTGAGGATGGCATCTGGCGAGAACAGGCTGCCGATTTCATCGAGAGCCTTACGGCCAAGGGTTTTTCCTTTGACGGCAAGTCGTCGACGCTGGTCATCGGTAAGCAGTATACGATTCTTGCCAATGTGCTCTTTGAGCACTGCAACTTCAGTTTGCAAATACTGGATTCTTTGTTGCTGTTGGCGATTGATCCAACTGGC
>JBIIJD010000066.1:0-29649 GCA_044234105.1 Aureliella sp.
AGCTGGGCAGGTCCACTGGATATCGTCGCGTGACCAAGTCTCCCTGGTGCAATCTGTCTTTCAGCAGTTCAATAAGCGTCAGCCAGCTAGAGTTTTCGCTCCACTGTTCGTAAGCTTCAAAAGCGGTAAGCAGAATGCGCACGCGGGCAAGCCCAATCAGTTTTCACAAATCGGATGCTGGCTTCCAAGCCGCAGTGATCACCCTCTCCTGAGAGGATTTGATTTCCTAAAGTTTAGTATCAAATCGACATAAAATCCACGGCGACAACCTAAGCTTTTGGAAAATGAGTGGAAGTTGGCGGGCATGTCTTAGTGGTCATGGCCGCCTACAGCTACTATACTACTGGCTTGTTTTGTACCAGATACCAAGTCTATGGGATTCCAGTTATGAAGGTTCAATTACTAGT
The DNA here is from genome assembly GCA_044234105.1 of Aureliella sp. Taxonomy (GTDB): domain Bacteria; phylum Planctomycetota; class Planctomycetia; order Pirellulales; family Pirellulaceae; genus Aureliella. Next base: position 408 of record JBIIJD010000066.1, read on the forward strand.
TCAACTGCTACTGATCTTTGTTCTGCACGTCCGAGTCATAACCGCACAGGACGCACTTTTTCCCGATGCCGGTTTGGAAGCTGCCGTGCGAGCGCAAGTGTTTGCCAAGCGGAACAACCAGGAACCGCTCACCAAAGAAGATGTGGCCAAGATATCTCAAGTTGAAGCCATGGGTCGAAAAATCGGCAATCTGGCCGGTTTGGAGCATTGCGTGGCCGTTCAGATGCTGGATTTGGGTAACAACGAAATCACCGATCTGGCACCCCTGGCTGGTTTGAAGTTACTGCAGTCTTTGACACTTAAGAACAATAAAATTCAATCCATCGAACCACTGAAAGATTTGGAGCGAATGCAGTTGTTGGATCTATCAGATAACCAAGTCAAGGATCTTGCTGCGCTCGCCAAAATGACCAATCTGCGGACGCTGTATCTATCCAACAATCAGATAGAACAGATTGGAGTTCTTTCACAGTTGCCCAAGATATGGTCGCTTTATTTGAACGGTAATTCGGTCAACGACTGGACGTCCATTGGTGAGCTAAAATGGTTGAGTTCTCTCAATTTAGCCAACTGCAACCTGACCGATTTATCGTTCCTGAAACCGCTCAAGCGACTGTCCATGGTGATTCTAACCGACAACAAAATACAAGACGTAAACGCTTTGATCGAAATGTCCAAGACCGACGAGTCCAGGCAGTTTGCGATTTTCTGGAAACTGTATCTGCGTGGCAATCCGGTTGATCCGCAGTCTGAATCCATCGCGGAATTAAAGAAATTGGGCGCTCGAATCAGTTTTGAGTAGTCCCAATCAAGCCAATTTCATTGGGCTGTTGATCTAATCAGCCGGAGTGCGTTAGCACCCGGTTCATTGTTTAATTCATTAGCCGCAAGTGCGCTAGCATCCGGTTTGGCCAGCGCAGGCGACACGAGTAGTGAACGTCTGTGTCTGAAGCGCGAAACTGGACGGCGTGACACTCTGGTCCTGAGGGTATCGTAGAAACGCCAACACCGGCCAGCGGTGATACAGCGTTGGCTCCACCGATCAACTTGGGCGCGATGAACACTTCACATTGATCGATTTGCCTAAGATCAAAAAGGCTGCCCAGCAGTTGTCCGCCGCCTTCCACCAACAGGTTGGTCGTGCAATATTCCTGGACCAGAAACTGCAAGAGCTGTTGCAGGTTGTCCGAAGGTTGGGTCGATAGTGAGGACTCGACTCGGCAGCCTGCGCGTCTTAGTGCCTGAGCTCGATTTAAGTCTGCCAATGGAGTTGTCCATATCAACGTTGGGAATTGAGCAGCGGTTTGGACCAGACGACTGCTGACCGGTAACGACAACCGGGAATCTATCACTACTCGCAAAGCGGTTCGGCACGGCGGTTGATCAGCGGGAAGGCGAGCGGTCAACAAAGGATCGTCCGCTTGGGCAGTGCCTCGGCCAACCAAGATGGCATCTACTCGGCCTCGCAACCGATGAACCCATTGGCGGCTGGTTTCAGATGAAATCCATTGACTGTTTCCGGTAGAGCTGGCGATGCGTCCATCTAGAGACATGGCCCATTTGGCAATCACCCAGGGTAAGCCGGTAGCCAGTCGTTTGAAGTAGGGGGCGTTCAACTGGAGAGCCGCTTCAGCTTCCAAGCCAACATCAACTTGAATGCCGGCAGAGCGCAGCAAACTAATGCCTTTACCGCTGACTGCGGCAAAAGGATCTTGGGTGGCCACGACCACGCGACTGGCTCCGATATCCAGCAGAGCATCGGTGCAGGGCGGAGTCTTACCGTGGTGGCAGCAGGGCTCCAGAGTCACATAGGCTGTGCAACCAGACAGTCGATTCTCATTTCCCAGCAGCTTCGCCTGCCCAATGGCCACTCGTTCTGCGTGTGCTTCACCATATCGTGCGTGAAATCCCGAGCCAATTAGCTTTCCTTGGCTTACCAAGACGCAACCCACTGCTGGATTGGGTTCGACTTTGCCCACTCCCAGTTCGGCTAAACGCAAAGCTTCCAGCATCCAGGCGCGATCATCTTGATGGAAGACACTATCGGCCGCGCTATTCACTCCTGGACGCCTCCAACCGCTATTTCTAGTTGCCAGGCAGCCACAGCTTGCTTTCCGATGGCGTGGAAGATGTTTCGCCTGGCAAAACTAAACTACTTGCCGCCTCACGGGCGCTAGCTCGCTGTGGTGCCGTTTGAATGATTTTTTGCGCCAGCGAGGCCTCGGAATTGTTTGGTGCGCCTCGTTCTTCCCGACGTACCATCGATTCAAAGAAGGCCGCAAGCTCTGGATCGTTGGGGTATTTCCGATAGGCATCCAATAATGAAGTGCGTCCCTCGTCGTCTCGGCCTAAGGCACCCAGGACAGCAGATCGGTTAAGCACTAACTGGCCAATCGGTTTGCCAGCGACACCAAAAATTTCAATCAGTTCATTGATAGATCCCAATTTGACTTCTAGATCCGGGTTCAAACTAATTAGGCTAGGCAGGGTAAAAAACCGTGCGGCCGATGACCGTTCGTTCGGTTGGCTTAACGACATGACCCGCTGAGCAATTTCCAGTTGTAAGCGATGCGCACCTTTTCTATTGCATAGTTGGCCAAGAGAGATTAACTCGGCTTCATCAAGGATACACAGATCGATCCTAAGCAGATCCACAAGGCTGGAAAGCTGAATATTCGACTTGTCGGTTTTTGGATGATTGATGGGCGCGAAACGCTGGAGACCTAGTCGTTGATAAATTTCCAGAATGTCTGATTGGGGTACGCAGATCGACTGACATCCTTCCAAGTGCCAAACCGTCGCAGTCAACAGGTCCAGCATCTGAGGATCTTCAGCGGCTTGAAGCGGAGTCTTTCCCCCAAGAGCTTCCAACGGCAAATTTAAGAATTCTTCTACCAACAAGCGGCCGCTGACTTCTAAGCTGACCCAGGGTTTGCCGTCCTCATAAAATCGGCTTCGGCTTAGGAAAGAAGAATAATCTTGAGGCATGTCAGCAGCCCCGTCCAACTGACGAGTAATATTCAGAATCGACTTGATTGTGTCCAGGAGCGGTCGGTTGGGGGCAAAGTCAGGAGCAACCAATAACGCGCGAGCCGGCTTGTCAGTCTGTTTTCCAAAGATAGCTAGTGAACCGGCATAACTGCTTAGCGTGCCAGCCTCAGTCTGCTGCTTCTGAAGCAATTGATAAACCGCTTTGGCAGGCACTTCATCCTGAACCCAATTAGCAAAGAACTGACTAGATCGCATGTCGCTATCAATTTTCGCCTCTTCCAGAGACGCCAGCCTTTCCAGCAACTGGTCATCTACTTCAAGCTCTCCGTAGAATGCCTTGTCGACCAATTGGGTTGGAGTCACTTGCAGTTCCCACAGCAAAACACGGAAATAGGTTCGCTGTTCCAAGCTTAATTCAGAATGCTCTGCCAACTTCCGGCAGGTGATGATCGCATCAGGCAGGTTCAATTGTGATAACTGAGCGCGCAGCAGGTAAGACAAGGGACTGGGCTGATTAGGATAATCTCGCAGAATGGAATGGAGCTTCTTCTCCGCCTGCTCGTATCGAAAGGAGGTGCCCAAAGCATACACTTCATTTAGTCGCTCGGCCCACGGTGTATCGTCTGGGTAACTGATGACATCGCTGGCACCCTTGCAGACAAGATGGATGGAAGGTTCGGCCGATACGGGAGGCACCTGGGTTTCTGCCAAAAGCTGATCGTGGATTTCTCCCCAAAGTCCTAGAAGAGCTTGATTCTGAGTTCTTACGATGCGCTGCACAATCAATTGAAGAGCAATCAAAGCAGCCGAAGGCAACGAGTTACTTGATTCTGCAAGCCCCGCAAGCAAACTCCTTGCTTGTTGCTCGATCGGGCCAGACTGAAACGCAATTGAAATCGATTGAAAGATCAGAGCCAGCGGGTTATCCGGCTTTAGTTTCAAGAATCGTTGGGCGGTTTCCGAGAAGGATGTCACCTCGTCCATGGCAAGAAGCAGTTCAGCTTTCAACGCAAGCAGCCAGGATGCGTTGGGCATTTTGACCAAGTGACTGTTAATGCGATCCAGTGCGGCTAGTTCTTGTCCCCCACCTATCAGCCTCATGGTTTTGTCTAGATCTGGTACGTGATCTACGGCTCCACATTTGCAGAATTTCAATTTTTTGCCGCTGCCACAGATGCAGGGTTCATATAGGTCGATGGAAGACATCGTATATTTCTTTCTAATTGGGGCAAATTACACGGAATTCGTGACGGCAATGCACAGAATTTTACCAGAGATCGGCTGTGGGAACCAGCGACAGCCCCTACCAGATAACACTTGGTCGCAATAAAAAAACCGCTCTTAAGCAGAGCGGCTTTTAGAAAATGATTGCCTTGCGTTTCAAGGCGCTTGACTATCACTGAGCCTTAACTTTGGTGCGGGATTCACGCAGACCTCGGCTTAGAATATCCCGCAGCATAGGCGAGTAATCTTCATACTTGGCCTCGTCAGGTGCTCCGGCGGCATACTGAAAAATTGCATCTCGAGGCTTCGGGCTAAGAGCGATCAACGTGCTGCTGATCGTACCGTAGTCGTGCGCGCGAATGACCATACTGGCTCGGCTGGTTGGTGTAGGCGAGCGAGCAAAGACTTTACTGGCCACGGCTAAGAACTTTACCGGGGAGTCTAAGTTTTGTAGCGTTAGCAGTCGATGCGCCAATTGAGATCGATCATCGGTGGCATCGTTTAGGTCCTGGTTTCCCAAGATGTTTAACCCTTCCTCCAGGGGAAGTACCTCATGCTGTTCGCCATTATTGTAGATCACCCAGCCGCTCTCGGCGTCGCACACGATTAGGTTGAACGCCTGGTAACGGTGCTTGGTCAGATCTTCTACGGCTCGGTCGACCGCCAAACGAGCACTGCCGCATCGCAGCAATTCACGAGCAATCAACCCACGGCTCCGGGCTCCTACGATCTCTCCGACACTGGTACCGATCCGTCGATTGCATAGTCCTACAAACATCCCATGTTGGTTAACACCCAGCCAAGTTCCGCCAACGCGCTGGTCCATGCCACACAGAACACGTGGTTTTCCGGACTGAATCGAAGGCGGTTGCGCGGGTCGGTCGTAATACTCCTCTCTGTTAGCGGCTACAAGAATCGGGCTCTCTGGAACAAGACGATAGAGAACTGCCATTAAACACATTGATATGTGGTCTTCTTCTCTACGAGTAATAGGGGGGGCGATTATGTGGGGCTAACTTAACTGGCCACAGCTAAATTAGATTTTCATCAATCTACAATCGTCCCTACAGATGAAACACCCTCGAATGGGGAGTGAGTTACTTCATTTCCTGCGTTTTATGCCTAAATGGGGGGGCTGCAATCGCAGGAAGTATCTTGTAAGCCAGATATTTCTCCCAAATTACCAGTACCCCAACGTCAATCGCAGCCAGCAACTGCCAAATCAAGGCTCACGGGGACCACATTGGCTTTAAAGTTCGTCTTGCGGTGGCCCTTGGTTTTTTCAGATATTAAAAATCGATGAATGAAAATGCCATCATTGGGGACGTTCAAGGACTAACGATTCAATATGCAGCCAATCGCAAATCCCAATTCAAATGACCATACGCAGTTTGGGCTGTTATCCACCGTTGGCAGTATTCGGCCAGTTTCGATTCGGACATTAAGGGTGTTGGGTCACGGTAGAGCGGCCGAGGCAAGACTGGTTGAAGTGACAACCCATGATGGAACTAAGCTTCAATGTGTTGAGAAGGTTTTTTGTCCAGGCAGGCTGACTAGGGCCATTTACCGCCTGTTTTTTCAATCTCCATTCGCCTACCAGCACAACCAGCACGCGATCAAGGCGGCATTCTATCGCCGGCGCGTAGCCTGGGCTATGTGTAAAGTATTTGTTCCGCAGGCCGATGTGGCTCGACCGCTGTATGTCCGCTGGGACGCACCGACTCAAGCTCTGGTCTTGGCTAGTCAGTGGATTGCAGGTCGCGGGATCATTCCTCAGGAGGCGGATCCCTTGATGATTCGTCGACAATTGCTGCGCACCACTGGCACGGCGCGCGATGACAGTATTCCTTCAACGCCATCCGAAGAACTGCAAGAACTGCTGGCTGTCATGCGACAACTTGAGCAGTTGTTTATCAAAAGCGGACTGGTTGGAACGGGCTGGCAAGTCAGCCAGCGAGCGCTGGTTTCGACAGCCAACTTGCTTCGAACGCCGGAGGGGTATGTCTGCATCGATCTGGAATCCGGCATACCGTCCGTGCTGGTCTCTACCTACCTGGCCGCTGGGATTCGTATGGGCAGCATGCCGTTGTTCGACGATCTAGACGCAGTAAGCCTGCGACAATGGGTTGCCGAACATCGCCAGGAGATGAGTCTTGGGTTGACGCAAGAACAAATCCAGCAGTTTGATCAGGATCTGGACCTACTGATTGAACACACCAGACTTTGGAAACTCAGCGAACCCGCCATTTTTCGCCGTCCGTTTCGATTGAGTACACCGCAATTCGCTAGGGCTTACAAACAGCAGGTGGTGCGTTCTTGGGCAGCACGCCAAATCGTTGATCGGCAATATCTTCAGCGAGCGCTTGAGCCGTCAACCAACCTTTTTCAATCAGCCGTTTACTGGATGGGCTGGATTCCAGGATCACTGGGCAGGTTCTTTCAGAGGTGCTTAGCCAATCAAAGTTTTCGAGATCAGCTAGGTCAGATCTGCAGGAGCCGGGAATTTCGCCAGCAAGCATGTCAGCGATGGATAGCTGCAGAAATGAGTGACTGGAAATCTAGTCAGCGCATTAGTCCCGCCATTTCCCGAACATTCTCTCGTACAAAGTTTGGAATCCACTGGCTGCTATCTAGGGCAACACCGCCACGCATCCATCGGTGGTTGACCGATTCGCAAATTCGCCAGGATCGTTTGACTCGCATGGCTCTCCTGTGTGTCAGTCCGCGATTTCAATGTGAATTCGGACGCTTGCTACTGCGTACACGCTTGCGTGATTGGTTTAGCCAACAGCGGCTGACCGAATCACAATGGAAGCGACTTAACTGGCAATTGAACAATCCCACTATCGAAGAGTATATTCGAGGATTTGGAATGCACGTAGGCTTGAAGCTGCTTTTGCCTCTGCTGCTACCTTTAAAGGCAGTAGGGGCGGCCGCTTCGTTGGCTTCAGGAAATCCCTTTTACTTTCTGATCGTACTCATGACTCTGCCCATCTTGCGCACAGCGGTAACACTATGGCGCATGATGGCATCACGTAGACCCGTACACGATTTCCGAGATGCACTGCTGGTTGGCGCACTTCCCACCGTGGGCACGTTGGCGTTTCCATTACAAATGCACTCGTGCAGCCCGGAACTGTCGACATTCTTGATGAGAGATTTTGCAGCTCAAGTGGGCCATCGATTGCCCATCTACGGCGGTAAGGACTCACGCACCGAAATGGCGTTAATCAAGTCGGTCAATGTGGTCATCGAACTGATCGATATTTGGCTCAAGCTGGTTCGATCGCGTTCGATAAAAGCTTCAAGCAATCTGGCAACAGCACACATCGATCCGCCAGTCCAGGCTGTCAAACTGACCGCATGGGATCGAGCTGCGGCTAAGCAACTGGCACAAATCACTCTGGAATTGGGGCTGGCTTCTGAAGGTGTCGAAAGCCGTCCAGCAACTGACATGGCAATGCAGCCAGCAGCAAAAGTCGCCTAACCAAATTGTCGTGGATCGCTCCGCGATCCCCAAAAGGTCGCGGATCACTCCGCGATACAACCTCTGCATTCATCTATCTACGATCAACATTCTTGCAATTCGCAGTTATCCGATTACTTCTAGCCCGGATATTGCGAGGCTCCGTAGCTATGTTCGCCAGAACGTGGTATGACGTAGGAGTCTTCGTCCACGTTTTGGCAAACGTAGCTACGCTCACCACATTATGGATTTCCTGGGCACATGCAATACCCGGGCTAGTTGATTACTTGCGTTTCGACTACTGTTGCCACCGTTTCAGTTCTTCCAAGTAACCGAGCACCTGGGAGCGGTTCTTTTCCAAATAACCTAGTGCCACGATCAAAAGGATACCTGTGGCGATACCAAACGCCCACCACGGCCAAACTTGCTCAATGGCTTGTGCTGCTTGACGGACCATTCCCACTAGTGCAACCAGCACGAAAGTTACTCCGCAATACAGGAATGCTCGAACCTGCAGAAACATACCCGCCGCCACTCCCAATAGGGCCAACATGAGCAACCAAAGTGGTTGCCATAGATTGCCCTCAAAGGCCTTGAAGAACACTTCGGTCGAACTACTTAAATACGCCAACAACACCGTGACATATCTCATCGTGGTCACCACACTTGGTGCAAGATTTTTGCGATGCCACTCAACAAACGCCAATCCGCCCAGAGCTGGTGGAAGTAGCCAAAACTGGGGATGTTCATAAAATCGCAAGTTGGGTGTGCTGTGCAGGAAAGACCAATAACTTAATTGCGCAAGCCCAACCGACACGGCCAGCCATCGACTGGATTGTCTGGTCCAACCGTGCAAGCCATACAGCACAGCCGCCATGATCAGAAGCCAACAATAACGATGCCAGTCGCTCCATTGCCAACCGCTTTGGGACAGCGGAGTCCACCACACGGCAACAAGCGGTATCAGAGGCAAAAGCAGACTGCTGCGCTGAATGGGATCGGCAAGAAAAGGAAGGTCGGTGCGCTGAGCCCACCAGCCGACTGCCACGCTCAGCACGGCGATGCCAAAAACAGCTATGGGCCACCATCGCACAAACTGGCCGCTGAACAATTCCGGGAAATGCTGATAGACGGCTGCGCTGGCCGCTACCAGCGCCAACTCAGCGGCGTAAACGGATGCATAACGCCAAGTTGCCTTTAATCGTTTGTCCAAACCCATCGGTTCGATAGCAAGCTGTAATAATTTTGCAATGGTTAATATCCAGGCTACGAGCGTAAATAGCTTTGGCACTAAACCTATCGAAGCGGGATACCGATCCCACACATCAAAAACAGATCCAAGAACTAGCCCTGACCCCGTTAACACGCTTAGCCCAGTAAGGATCCATCCGCCTTGCACTAAGGTCTTAGCCCAAAGACTGTCCCCCAGTCGACGCCAGGCGATCAGCGGATATGCGACGCTTAGCGCGGTAAAGGCCAAGAACAACCGGTGCCCAAAGTGCCAACTCTGCAGTTGATTTCTGACCGACCAAGCCGATGGCAAATCGATCCACCCAAGTAAGACCCCTGTCACGCTGGACATCAGCAGCACGCTGCTTCGAACCCAGCGTAACTTCTGATCCAGTGCAATCGACACAGTGGCCAGCGCGCCAAGCATTGGTACAAGACTGGCTGCGGTACGCCACGGCTGTTCAGGTATAAAAAGAGCCAACCAAAGACTGGGTGGTAGACTCAACAGGCCGCAAATCAGGTGGAACTTAAGCATCTGGTCACAGTTGCGGCGCAGTCTCTCCTGGTCGATGAAAAGACTGCCAGGCATCCATCGTTGCCATCGGTCAGGTGCTGACAGCAATTTGCGTGTTAGTAGTCCAATCACAGCCAGTACGCTCAGCAGGCCAAAAAACCAAGCCAGTTCGCTTTGCCAGCGGGGCCACTGCTGAAAGGCCGACAGCGAGTTTGCAATGACCAACACCACCGCTATCATCGCGAAATACAATGACAGTCCACGCTCGCTCGGGCCTGAATCCCACAAACGCAGGACGGCCAGCAGCAGATTGCTCACCGTCAGACCGAGGATCACTACTGTAGTCGTCCAGGCAGCCGATACCGTGTCAGGCTGAAGCAAAATCCAAATGCCGCTCATCGCACAACAGGCCACCGCAACCGTCAGGCAGACTAAACGGTCGATCATTATCTGACCGGTCGTCTGTCGCTCAACAGACTTGGAAATCTTTTTGCGAAATACTAGCCTAGTTGCCATCGTCAGCAGACCCACTCCGACAAGTGCCGCCATCATTTGCCACAAACTACCAAATCGATAATTGGCCGATGTATCAGTCAGCCAAGGAAGATAGGCAATACAGCTAATCATTGCGGCCACGTAACCACGCCAGGGCTGTCTTGCCACTTCGCTACTGATCGCAATGATGCCGGCCAGAATCGACAACTCAATGGTTGACCACAACAAATCGCTCGACAGTCCAATCATGGCCATCAGTCCGACGACCGATGCCAGTGTGATCCATGCCCAATCACCCGATGGTGACAACTGCTTGGATTGCCAGACAGCCTTCACGCGCAGGCACAATCCACTAGTTAGCGCGGTCAACCATAATCCAATCAAAAGGCGATAAGGTTCGTGATTGTTGGCCAATGCAAATCGGCTGGCCGGATTGTCCATCAGCCAACTGCCATAGCTAGCCGCAGCGATGGGTGCCAGCAAACCAAGAGTAATTGCTAACAGTCCAAATCCAGACCAATCGCTCTGTCGGCCTAATATCCACAAAACGCAAAGCGTGCCCAGTAAGCCCAAAAACGTCCAGCCACTGCCCAATAGATGTAGCAGTGACGATTGAGTCTGTGGATAGAAGGCGATTGCGACCACCGCTGAGATACTCAGCACACTGGCAGCAACCATCGCGCCCGACCATAAGCTCCAAGTGGCTGATTCAGCTTGTCGCCAGCGAGCACCTTTGCAAGCCTTACTGATCAACTGCAAGGTGGGACTCTGTGGAGACATCGCCCGCAGGCCCAGCCAATTACGCAAACAGGTGAATCCCAATGTTAACATCGCGGTCACTGTTAAAGTTAAGCAGCACCCACGCGCTAGCAGCAGTAAGAAGGCTTCCGAGCGATCCGAATAGGCGAACGTCGCCATCCAGGCAAACCACAACGCAAAAGCCCATCCCCAACTCGAAATTTGACGATGCGACTGCGCTCTTGTTAACGCAGCAATCCATTGACTTAAGAACACTGTTAGCACAGGACCAGACCAAAGCCACAGACGAAGAAAATTCTGCATCAGGTCGGTCCACGAGGACGGCTGGGCAACCTGTGGGCTCAGCACATCAGGCAAGCCACCGATCCAGTGATAGGCCCACAGCAGAGCAGTGGTTGCTATGATAGTTCCCAGGCTTGCCAACCATGTGCGGTGGAACCAGCTAAGTTCTGTAACATTACTCAGAAAGGCTTGCTCGATCGTTGCTTGGGAAATTGAAGGCTGGTTGCCCCGTTTGCCTACTCGTAACACAAGCATGTAAAGTTTGCTTAGAGGCAATACTTCGCTCGCTATCACATAAGCGGCCAGCATCCAAAGAAAGACCGGAACAGGGTAAGGCATTGTCGCATGGCAACTGAGAATTCCTGCTAAGCCGATAGGGACAGCGATTAGCCATCCAACGACGGAACTGGACCGCTGAGCGTTCCACCCCAAGGTGAAGGCGGTAAGGCTACTGAGTGCCAACAAACTGATAGCCGATCGCAGCCAGGTAACCTGCGGTAACCAAAATCCATCTTGGCTAAACTGAGCGGAAGCATCTGTAAGACTGGTTCCCAAGATGATCGTGGATGGAATGGCAAGAAATAGAAAGTAGATCGGCCACAGTCCATGCAAGGCAGCCGCCTCTGCCCATCTTGGACCATCGCCCATCCAATGAAATTTGTGCGGCAGCCAGTGCATGACAAGCTCGTAGGTCGCCAAGACAGCTAGCAGCACGAAAACGATCAGGCCGCAACTGGCTGAGGCCCCCAGGCGCGTCCACCAGAGATTGCTGTTTCCGTATACGAATACGCAGGTTGCTAACCAGACCAATAGACTAAGAATCGAAAGTTCTCGCCAATTGGGGCGCCTGAGCGCACAAAACGAAAGCATCAATGTTACTGGAATTTGCCATCCCAGCCGGCTGGCCATGGTCCAATGGTCCATGTGTGTCCACCAAGCCAAACCAGTCAGCCAAGCCAAACCAATAGCGCCTAAGCACAAAAACTGAGCATGAGTTTGATAGAACCATTCTCCAGGCTGTGCGCCAGTAGCAAAAATGGGGCTGTTAGCAGAGGGCTCGTCAGGAGCACGATTGTCAGGCGTTGGGTGTTGGCCTGTCGTTTGCCAACTCCATCGCAAGCATGCAGCCAGTCCAGACCAGATCAAGGCCAAGATACCTGTTCCGATCGCCCACGATCTCCATGGCCTAAGACTGACCAGCCAGTCAGGAATTGCGATACCATTTTGGCAAAAACGCACAACACCTAGCAACAAGACCAATTGAGCAACCAGGACTGCGGTCGTCGAAATAGTCGTGCCAATGAAGGCCGTCAGCGAGTCTTTTGTCGAAGACCGTCCGGACAGCGGTTGTTCAGTTGGGGATGGAAGCCACCTGGGAATCAGCAAACCTGCGCTTAGCGTCGCTGTACCAAAAATCATCAACAGAATGGGTGCCCAGTTTCCACCATAAGCTGGCTGACTCCATGGCACAAGGCTTGCCAAAATCGTCAAGCCCATGCTGCCGACCAAACCTACGCTGGAAGCCACAAGTCCCATGGTCAACAATTGGCCAGCGTCAGGAGCAGACGAGCCCAATATCGTTTGCTTGTCGGCAGTCTTGCCTTGACGCCAGACCGATCGCTTCAGCAATAGAATCAGCCCGCCGGCCAGCAGGCACGTCAAACTGACGGAACCGATTCGCGGCAATGTGAACCAGTCCGTTGGATTAAGCAGAGGTCGAGTTGCAAACAGTGCCGGTTCGATATTCAGGCCAACGGCTATCAGAGCGCATACCCAGCCAGCAAGCAAGGTAACGTGCAATCGGTTCAACCAGCCGTGGCATAACCACCAACAGGCTAGCGCTGTAAGCAGACTGGTCAGCAGAACACGGTCAGCGGAAACGTTCCAAATGATGGTCAGGACGGCGAGAGAGCACAAGCTGGCAGAAGACCAGGTGAGCATTGAGTACCAACTGAGGTTTAAGTTTATTTTGTCTTTCTCAAAAGAGTTGTTCAGAGCCGACCAACTTGAAACACTCGCCGACCAGCCCCAAGCACTCCAAGCTGCTAGCAGCACTCCAAATGCAGACAGCATGATCGGGTTCAGATTGGCAAGGCCCGTGAACTTCAGCAAACAATAGCCACACGGTACCAGTGCCGCGAAGACAAGCTGTACAACCTGCCCCGCAATTCGGCGCATACGCCTGCTACTCAGGTATTTTGAAACGCGGGAGGATAGACTTAGTCGCAATGAACTTGCTAGCTCCAACACAATCATCGGCAAAAAACAAATCGTCGACTGCCACCGAGAGAGCAGTTGGTTGGAGCCCAGATAATGTATTGGCAGTAAAGTCGCAGCGCAAACGATCAGCGTTGCCGCAATCAGCAGATAACGGCTTCCAAATAAAGCTCGGCAAGTTAGCAGGGCCGATGCGCCGTATGTGATGCAGCCCACAACCAGAACTACCCAAGTGCTGGTATCCATAGCAGCGGGTTGATCGGGACGCTGGGACAACAAGATGCCAACCAAGACTGCCAAAGGAATCAATGTCAACCCAATGTGCAATATGCCTCGCGAGGTATTGCGCAACTTCCATTTACGCAAAGTATAGTGACCTGCAGCAAGGACAGCCAAAGTTGCCAACAAGAAAACCAGCGAAGGCAAGTACCGACTGGTCGATGCCAATGTGTTCCAAAGACTGATAACCAATCCAACCGAACAGACGATGATCAAAGTGGCACTAATCAGTTCGATCCAGCGTATGTTGCTTTGCTGCATGAACGAACGCAATAGATCCGCACGCAGAGTAGCGCTTTGGGGAGTTGACGACTCGACTGCAACGACTGAAGAAGGAACTTGGATTGCGGCAGCTATCGGTTCGGGTTCCATCAGCGGAGCAGCCGGCTGGTTCCATGACGTGTTCAATGGGCCAGGCTCAGGTGGTCCGTTGACCGCCACCGGCAATGTCTTGGGTGCTAGCTGTTGATGAACGACCGGGGTCCCGGAGGAATCATCGCTTGACGCCGAATGCACACTGGTGGTCGATGCAGACTGTTCTCTATCCGGTACATGCACCGGAGAAGCAATTTCCTGTGTATCGAGGCCTGAAGTTCGCTTAGTGAGTTGATCTAACAATCGGTCCAGAGTCAGTAACTGGGTTGGAGTCAACCAGTTTTTGAACCTCGCATACCCAATCAGTCGCCGCGCCGCTTGAATGTCCTGATGAATCTGAGGGTTGGTGTCTCCCGAGGACGGTCTAGTTTCGTCACCTTTGGCAGATCCCAAAGCTCCTTTGATGCCACGAGCAATCGCAGACATGACCAGCCACAACCCATGACCCAATGCTGAAAACACGAACAGCAATACAAACAGTAGGAAAATCGTAGATAGCGCTTCCATCAGTTGGTGCTTTTAATAAGATCGCAGTAGGTATGGCATTTTGTTAGGTGCGTTTCTCCAGTTAAATACCTTCAAGCCGACGCTCTTGGCGCTCAAATTGGCAACTATCTTCATAATTTACTGTCAGTTGGCGGCTTCGCTTCAGGCTATTCGGAATGGTGGTAGTTCTATTGGGGGGGTGCGATGCTTGCGATCGCAAAATTTTCGGTAATCGCTATGGGGTTCGATTCGGCAGTTTGGTAAAAACTGCTTCGACTTCATGCTGGACTCGGATATGGTCGGACGACCTGCGTAGCCAGCGGCAAAGCTTCTCTTTCAAAAAAACTCGCGTCACGGAAGATGCACATGCTACTGCTCAATCTCGATCGTGTTTGCTCGCTTCGGAAATTTTTGGTATTCAGCCTGATCTCTTCTGGTTGGGCACTTTCGGCGATGGCTCAGCAGCAGGCAGATCCAAGGCAGATAGATCAGCAGCAGCCTACCGCTCGACGCAATCAAGGCGAAGCTCCTCAAAGTGGCCAGGCGGCCCAGCCCGGGCAGTATCGCCTGGTCGATGCTGCAACGGCGGTCGCCCAGGGTGATGCGCAAGTTGCTCAGCCGCCTTTTCCAGCGCTGTCAGAAGCTGAGCAGCGATACGTTGATCAGGTTCTGGATGTTTGGGAAAAGAGTACCAGTCAGATAAACACCTTTGAGTGCCAGTTCAAGCGATGGATCTATAATCCGAATACGCACGAAACTCACCCGGAATCAATCGCTGAAGGTTCGGTGCGATACAAAAGTCCGGACAAAGGAAGCTTCAAAGAAGAGACTCGTGTCACGTTGGCTGGTACCAAGCCCGACGGAGCCCCAGACTATAAGGCCAATCCAAGGTTGCCTTTTGGTGACTGGTGGGTCTGCGACGGAGAATGGGTTCATCAACTCGATCGCAACGACAAAAAGGCTGTTCGAACTCAGTTGCCACCCGAACTTCGCGGAAACAACATCTTGCTCAGCCCACTACCATTCTTGTTCGGCGTCAAAGCCCACGAAGTGAAGTCTCGCTACTATGTGCGCGCTATTGCACCTCCACAAGGTAACAACGACGTGTGGATCGAGGCGTGGCCAAAGCGTGCGGACGACGCTGGAAACTACTCGCGGGTTCAAATCGTACTGGATCGTAGTGATAACCTGCCCAGAGCTATGTTTCTATTCATGCCCAACTGGACACCTGAAGCCAAGCATCGTGAGCTGTATGAATTCTCAGGCAAGCAGGTTAATAGCATCTTGGATCGAATCAAACAGAACTTGTTCATGCAAAGCTTTATCGACACCAAAGTGGGAGGGGATTGGCAGGTTATTCAAGAACCATGGATTCCACCTCAACAAGCCGAACAGCAGCCGGCATCAACTGGAAATCGTGTTGCGACACCTGGTCAACCAGCGGCTCGATAGCTTGCCGGAATTAACGATTTTCTAACGCTTCAACTCGTTGCTGGAGCTCAGACACCAATTCACGCAGCTCCTGCAGCTCTTCCATCCAAGGAGCTGCTGCGCCGGAAGAAGAGCCGGTGCTGCGATGGCTGCTTGAGACTGATTCGCTGGAATCATCGGCGGTGCCCAGTTGGGACACCGATTCTCTTAGCCGCTCCATCTCATGCGGCTGGTAAAGACCATGTGTGATCATTTGACCTCGACCGGCGGGCGTCAATTCGACAACCAAGCCACGCTCAATCAATCGGTCTAGAACCTGCTGCAAAGCGGTCAGATCGGCGATGGGCTCGAATCGACCGGCCCGAGTTCGAAGTTCACCGATGGTCTGTTCGCCTCGCAATAAAAGCTCCGTCATTACAGCCGCTTCAGTTCCTTTGACTCCCATGTAGTCATAGCCTAGGTGCCTGTATTTGGGTACACGGCCTCCACTATGAACCTCGGCCACCAACTGCTTCTGACGCATGGCAATAAGCACATCTTCGACCTGTTCAGAAGTCAAATCCATCAAAGGTGCTCGATTGGATTTTTGATTGCAGCCTGTCACTAGACCGTTCAGCGACAAAGGATAAGCGTCAGGAGTGGTTCTGGCCTTCTCCATCAGTACTCCCAGGACCCTTCGCTCCAGTTTTGTAAGTGGTTGTGGTGCCGCGCTGACGCTGGCTTGAGCCGAGTTGTTTGAGCTCGATAGGGCCGAGGCGGAAGGATTGTCTGACATGGATCGGGTAACTCAAAAGGTGGATGGGTACTTTACGTAAACTCTTTTATGGTAAGCTAGAACAGGCTTTTCCGCAGCCACCCTGGAATCGGCAAAGTGGTCTGAAGATTTATTATTTGTTATTGAAGATTTTTGATTTGTCATTTTGATGGGGTTCAATGATTAGTTATGCCAAGATCCGGTCAGCAGCCGCGAATGAACCTTAGCGGCATGTCTTGAACGGCACAGCCGGTTATAGCCACAGTCAGTAGGGGGTAAGAAAATGCACGCCGGCACTATGAACTATCAACCACACTGTCATCAGCCAGCTTACCCGGCGGACACCAGCCACTCGATGGTCGTTGGCTACGTCTTATGGTTGTTCGGATTTTTTGGTGCTCACCGCTTCTACTACGGGCGGCCGATCAGTGGCATCATTTATTGCTTCACCTTCGGACTGTTCTTCATTGGCTGGATTTTGGATCTGTTCTTGATGCCCATTCTGGCAAGATCAGCGCGACGTCATCATGTTCCTGGACCCTATGACCACAATGTGGCTTGGTTACTGCATTCTTGTTTTTTGATCGGCCTACTTGGAATCCATCGGTTCTATCTAGGCAAATGGGTAACAGGAATTATTTGGTTGCTGACCGGCGGACTTTTTGGGATCGGGTTTATTTACGACTGGATCACTTTGAACGATCAGGTCAATCGAGCCAACTTGGGTTATTAAAGACCAGCCTGAGATGCGGCAAGTCGGCTATTCTTCAGCCGCTTGTTGAATCGCCGTTACCAGTCCGCTTCTAGAAAGCGACTGAGCTTTCAGCCGGCTGACCGGAACGCCCAAAAAATGCCCCAACTTGAGAGCCAGATCGACGTCGCGAATCCCCAGATATTGGTTGGTAGGTTGACCGTCGACGTAGATCGTTTGCAAGTCATGATCAAAACCTGATTCAAAACAGTCGCACAGTTCATCGATCCAAACTTCTGGAATTCTTTGTTGTCGGCAATACTCGGGCGACCACAAGTCGTCACCAGTGCATTCCTTCAGAAGTATCAGTGCGCGCAAGCGATCCATTTGGTATCATCGTAGCCTGGGAAGTGCAGGGCTGATGTAAAGTGGTGGAATGTGTCCAAGGATTAATGAAGTCCAGTTTTTGACATGTATGCAGCCAAGGCAAAACAGGCTAACATGATCACCCACACAACATCCAAAAAATGCCAGTAGATCGCGCAGAATCGAACTGGGAAATAGCGTTCGTGGTCGTATGAGTGGCGGTGAAGACCAAATATCAAGAAGATCAATCCGGCAACTCCGCCCACCACATGCAAGGCATGGACAATCACCAAGAAGAAGGTGAAGCCATACAGATTTTTTATTGTTTGTGAAGGCTGAAGCAACTGCTGGATCATCCACCACAGTCCAATAGCTTGTACCACAAAAAAGCATAGCGACAGAACCAACGCAAGGACGATATATCGATGCAGATCCACCAAGCGTTGGTGCCTTGCGGCAAGCACGGACAAATGCAGCAAAATGCTTATGGTAACCAGCAGGATGGTAGTCAGCAAAAAACTGGGCGGAACATAAAAAGGTATAATCGGTCCAGCGTCCGGGGTGATTCGAGTCACCACATAGATTGCATACAGAATCAGGCTGGCGAAGAAAAAGACGCCCAGTGACACAAGCAATAGCGCGACGCCTTGCAGGGAACGCTTATCATCAGATATTTCACTTAGCATCAGTCAAGATTCCAGTAGCTACCAGCCAGATCCTCTCCAGGCATCCCACTTCGCACAATTTTCTTAACCGTTCACGGAATTAGGCGTCGCTAATCAATAGTTCAGGTTTAAGTTCAAGTTTAAGTTTGAGTCTAAACTTGAACTTGAACTTGAACTTGAACCCAATCCAACACCGTCCTTACTCAAACAACTCTAATAACTCCGTGAACGGTTACCAATTTTCTTAAGTATAAAACAGATAGTGGTTTAGGATCAACCGATCGCAGTTGACCAACCGGCCTGAAAATCCTACCCTGATGGGCTAATCGTTAACCCAAGGCGTCGTAAAGCGGGGGCTTTAAGCTGTATCTGCTTGTTGAACAAGGACTTGCGAACATTTTGGGTAGATAGTATCGCTCGCCGCTCCACTCGGCATTTGCTTGAACTCGCGTACAATAGCCGGGCACTAGCAATCTTTGCGTTTGTTTTCCCTATTTTTAACTGAAGTACGTTGGCTATGGATTTTCTGGAACGCCTTTGGGAAGGTACTGGCAGCTTCTTTACCGGTGCGCTCCAAGGGATCGAGCGAAGTATCACCGGTCTGTTCGGCTCGTCCAATGCGCGCCAAATCAAGCGATTTGAAGCGATTGTTCAGCGGATCAACTCATTGGAAGAGGGGCTGATCAAGCTATCCGATCAGGAATTGCGCGAGCGTACCGAGCAATTCAAACAGCGCCTGCGCGACGGGCAAACTTTAGACGACGTTTTAGTGGAAGCCTTTGCGGTATGTCGTGAAGGTGGCCGCCGGTTTCTGAAGATGCGTCACTACGACGTGCAATTGATCGGTGGTATCGTCCTGCATCACGGCATGATTGCCGAAATGGTCACTGGCGAAGGCAAGACGTTGGTGGCCACATTGCCTTCGTACTTAAACGCTCTGAGCGGTCGCGGTTGCCATGTGGTGACAGTCAACGACTATCTAGCCCGACGTGACATGGAGTGGATGGCACCGCTGTACATGGGGCTGGGGCTATCGGTTGGCGCTATCCAAGGCGGCATGTCCAACGACGAGCGCCAGGCGGCGTATGCAAAGGACATCACCTACGCCACAAACAACGAACTGGGTTTTGATTACCTGCGTGACAACATGCGCTTGGCGGCTCGGGGCGATGATCGCTTCCCGAAGCACCTGCAGCAGGTTCAAGGACCTCTGGCCTATGCGATCATCGACGAAGTGGACAATATTCTGATCGACGAGGCCCGAACACCGCTGATTATCTCCGGGCCAGCTCACATGGATGTGGGCAAGTATGCAGAAGCGGACCGTATTGCCCGCCAGCTAAAACGAGACACACATTTTGTGGTCAACGAAAAAGATCATACAGTCAATCTAACCGACGAGGGTGTGAGAACGGCTGAAAAGTTAGCGGATGTCGAAAGCTTTTACACAGCAGGCAACATGGAATGGCCGCACCTGATCGACAACGCTTTGAAAGCGCATCACTTGTACAAGGTTGATGTAAGCTATGTAGTCAAAGATGGTTCCATCATCATTGTGGATGATTTCACTGGTCGTTTGATGGAAGGCAGGCAGTGGAGCGATGGCTTACATCAAGCAGTGGAAGCCAAGGAACGTGTTAAGATCAAAGAAGAGACTCAAACTCTTGCCACCATCACCTTGCAGAACTTTTTTAAGCTGTACGAAAAAGTTTCGGGTATGACGGGTACCGCCATGACCGAGGCCAACGAGTTCTGGAAAATTTACAAACTGGATGTGATCGCTATTCCCACCAATCGCGGTATGCAGCGCATCGAAAATCCGGATGTGATTTTCTTGACAGAGAAAGAAAAATTCGCTGCCGTGGCCGACGATGTAGAAACCACCGCCAAGTACGACTCGGTACGTTTGAAGAATGGTCAGGTAATCGTAGGTGAAATCACTAAGGAAACGGCCACCACGCTTTCTGTCAAAACAAAAGAGCAGAATACGACCGAAGTGAAAACCAGCGACGCAGTCGAAGTTCACCGTCGAGGTCGCCCCGTGCTGATAGGTACCGTATCGATCGAGAAAAGCGAACGCCTGAGTCGTCTGTTGGATCAGCGCGGAATCAAACACCAAGTGCTTAATGCCAAACACCATGGTCGTGAAGCCGAAATCGTGGCTCAGGCCGGTCGTTTAGGTGCCGTGACCATCGCCACCAATATGGCTGGTCGTGGTACCGACATCATTTTGGGTGGAAATCCAGAAACGATGGCCTGGGCACAACTGCAGAATAAATACGCTACTCGATTGGATGTTCCGCGTGACGAGTGGGAAACATTGGTTAACGAAATACAGCAGCGCGAGCAAATGAAGGCTGCTGGCGAGAATGTTCGGCAGATTGGTGGTTTGTATGTGATCGGTACCGAGCGGCATGAATCGCGACGCATCGATTTGCAGCTTCGTGGACGTTGCGGTCGTCAAGGAGACCCTGGCGGTAGCCGCTTCTACCTATCGCTTGAAGATGATTTAATGCGGATTTTCGCAGGCGACTTTGTTCGCAATATGATGAGCCGACTGGGAATGGGCGAAGGCGAACCCATCGAAAGCAGCTTTGTCAGTCGGCGTATCACGGCGGCACAGAAAAAGGTCGAAGAACGCAACTTTGAAATCCGCAAAAATCTACTGGAATATGACGAGGTGATGGACCAGCAGCGTAAGCGAGTCTATTCCTATCGCCAAGAAATTTTGGATGGAATCGGTTGTCGCCACATGGTGCTTCAGCAGATCCAGCAACAGATTGAACATTACGTTCGCATGTATACCGATCCACTGTTTGGTGCTGAATCCTACACCAAGTGGGCTGGTAAGCTGCTGTCCTGCGAGCTGGATGCTAGGGACTTTCGTAATTTGGATCCTGGCACAGCTTCCGTCTATGCAGTCGATGCTGCCGAGCGGGCTGCGGAAACGCAGATCTTGGATGCCATCGAAGAGAATTTGCCGGCAGAAGAACCACAAGAGGATTGGAACTGGGCTGCGCTGGCCAAATGGCTGAACGTGCGCTATGGTACTAACTACAGTGTCAACGACCTTAAGAAGATTCCTCGCGACGTGATGGACGAATCTTTGATCAAACGAGTTGGTGAGCGACTAGCCGCCTTGGACATGAGCGAAGGTGCCTCGTTTTTGCACGGTGATTATGGTCTGAAGATGTTGACCAATTGGATGCGCGTAAAATTTGGTATCGAAATGGATATCGAAGATTTGCGACAACGTGAACCCGGCGATATCACCGACGAACTGATCAAGGCCGCAGAAAACGCCTATCAGAAGAAGGAGCAGCAGTATCCAGTGCTGGCTGGTCTGGCCAAATTTGGCCGGAGGACGTCGGAAACCTCTTTTGAGCTAAACCAACCCGCCATTGTCCAATGGGCTCAGGCCCGATTTGACGCCAAAATCACCGAGCAAGATCTGGCCGTTCAGTCGTTGCAGCAGTTGAGCGACAAATTGTTTACCTACTCCCAGCAAAGCTACAAGGATAGCGAGATTGCCGCTGATGAAGCGATGAGTAAAGTGCAAGAGTTGTTCAACGATGCCGAGCCCGACACGGCGGCGCGCTATGCGGCTGGCCAAAACGGCACCATTGAAACGTTTGTAGATTGGTTGAATTCGAAGCTCGGCTGTTCGATGGAGCCAGAAAAGCTTGCTGAAATGGACGAGGAACAGGTCAAGCGCCGAGTGATGCAAGCCATCGATGATCGCTACCAGCCTGAAATCCGACGCATGGAGCGCCAGGTCTTGCTGCAAATTGTGGATGGTGCATGGAAAGACCATTTGTTGGCCATGGACCACCTGCGCAGTGCGATCAGTCTGAAGGGCTATGCTCAGATGGACCCCAAGGTCGAATACAAGCGAGAAGGCATGCGCATGTACGGTGACATGTGGTTCTCGATCGGCGAACGCATGACCGACCTGATTTTCCGAATGGAAGGTTTAGACGAAAACTTCATCGCCAGCACCATGCCTGAAACGGTCGCTAGGCATGATGCAGCCCCATCCGCCATGCAGGCTGCCAGCCAGGAGCAGCTTGACGATCTAGCTGCCGCAGATCGCGCCGGATCGCCTGAAGAAAGTAGATTGGAACCGATTCGAAACACCGGACAAAAGATCGGTCGCAACGATCCTTGTCCCTGTGGCAGTGGCAAGAAGTTCAAAGCCTGCCACGGTCGTCGATAAGCGTTCCTGAAAAAGTGGACAACTAGCATTTTCGATTAAGTGGCTGGCAAGTGTTGTTCAGTCATCGGCCTACAAGAGTTCTTTTGTAAGCGACGTTCTCAATCCCCTCTCCACCGGCTTCGCGGGTGAGAGGGCAGGGTGAGGGGAAAATGGTTCTGGGGTCAGATTCAATCCAAACTGGTCTTAGTGTGGCGGTCTCGTGCCGCTACTGAGCAGGCAGATTGAAGTTGCGCATGGCCTTGCCAGCCGCTTGTAGTTGTTCGGAAATTTGAGCAATGGAGATCGTGCGGAATTCGACCACGCCGTCGTAGCGGGGTTGCATCGAATAGCCACGCTGGCCCTCGATCACCGAATCTACTTCGGCCTCCAGAGATGCTAGCCACTGAGGAATATCCAGTCCTACACCGGTGGGCTGCTCCATCATCAGCTTGCACTCCTCAATCAACAGTTCAAACAGCGGAGATTCATTGCCCAAGTGCTGGTACTGTCGAATGGCTGGCCCAACTAGCGCTCTCATTCGATCGACGGTCATCGGTCGCGTAAATCGTTCGTGCAGTCGATCTGCCACAGTCGGCATTCGCATGGCATATTTGCTTTGTAATTCAGCCAACTGCTCCAAGTAGATTTCACTTTCGCGACTGATACGCTCGGCCAGAGCACGTCGCCATTGCATGGCTGCGGAATGACAGCCGGCTCGTACCAAGACCTCGTGAGTCCAGTAAATCGGTCGCAAATTCCAGCT
Source organism: Aureliella sp. (assembly GCA_044234105.1). Taxonomy (GTDB): domain Bacteria; phylum Planctomycetota; class Planctomycetia; order Pirellulales; family Pirellulaceae; genus Aureliella. Next base: position 23,591 of record JBIIJD010000066.1, read on the forward strand.
CACTCGGTCATAACGTACACGCAGTCGCAAAAAGTCCAGCAGCATAAATAACATCTCGCCACGATCAGATTGAGTCGTGGTGCTGTTGTAGTCTCGATACTCGCTGTAGTGGTCGATGATGGCCTCAAGCACAATCCCAAGCAGTTTCTCTACCTCCTGCGGTGTGATGCGCTGCGCATCGATATCGGCCAGCAACTCGGTTAACTCTTCGGTATCGCCCTCTTCGACCAATTGTTCTAGCCAATGGGCGACACCCTGATGCAAGATTGCCCGAACATTACCCAAACGCAGGAAGCTTTGTGTAAAGATCTGCCCGCCATACCTTTGTATGAACTCGACAACCTGAGCCCACTTACGCGGGTTGTCGACCGTCTCTAAGACGCTTAGTCGCAGCGTGCGACTGTGAGCCAACCAACTTCCCAACATGATCTCCGCAGCGTTCTCTAGCACATGAATCATCTCGCCACTGGCTGGCTCCAGCTCGCCGAGCGCTTCGCCATCATGTTCATCCAAGTCGATCGAACTGGCTGGTCGGTGAACATTCTTGGTCTTTCGACGCGATGCGCCTGGCAGTTGTCCGTTGACAAAATTTTGGACGATCGCGCGGATCAAGGCGACAAATCCAAGTTTGAACATGTCGTCAAACTCAGTCACAGCCCCTGGACCAATTGGATTGTGATGCTCCATGAAGCGAGCAGTTTCGATCAGATGACAAGCTTGGAATAGGAATCCCTGTCGCGGCAGCCACTGAAGCAAATTGGACAACATCCTGCGGCGCAAGCGTACCTGAAAAATGGCCGCCGGCTCGCCTCCACGCGCTAGTGGAATGTACAGTAGACTTTTGGTGCGCAGGGCAACAAGTAGTCGCGAAAACGTTTGCTCCACACGTTCACGATTGCCATAAAGCAAAGCTCCTAAGGTCTCCACTGCCAATCTTTCGTCATCCGACAGAGTGGACATTTGCCGAACGATGGCCTGGCTATCGTCGCTGCACCCATGCAGATTGGCCAGGAGAAGTCGCCGAGCGTCGGCCGTTTCGACCGCCGTCGTAATGATCTGATCCAACAGAGATTCCTTGATCAATCGCAAGCGGTCATAACGTGCCAGCGCATCATGAGCCGTACCCGACTTGGATATTTGATACAGCGCGATATCTTGCATCAGAGTCAGCAGGCCGGTCAAATTCTCGGCTGCCTGGGCGGCCCAACCTTCCATGGCAGTCAGCCGCGATTGTTTGGATGCGCTCGGGCCTGACAGTTCGCTTCTCAAGTGCCGGCTAAGCGCCACGCCTTTCCACATCTGTGCTAGCGCACTAAGAAAAGTCAGATGCTGATTCAGACGATTGGACTCGTCGGTCAGTTCGGAAGCTGTGTACGATTCATCGCCTTCTTCGGCCGGCGTATCACTGTCGACGCCATCGTCGGTCGAATCGGAATAGACGACGTTTTCATAAGCTGCGCCAAACAGATTCTCGTCGTCATCCTCTGGTGGAGCCTCAGCCAGCAGGTCGTTGTTAGAAGCCGATTTGTGATTTTGGGCCAGTGAGAATTTGGGTGGACTCCAAAAATGCTCAGCGTTCGCTTCTAGATAGTCGAAGAACTTCTGAGCAACGCTCCAGTTCAACTCAGCGCACTGCCCACTCATTAGCGCTCGCTCTAAGCCCTGCATCCAGCGTCTCGCTAGGTCGGAAAACGAAGCTTCGCCCTTCTGCAAGCCAACTCGTTCGGCCTGACCCAGCCAGTGAATCAACAAAGCTTTGGAAGCAACAAAATCATTGCGATCTAGAAGCGATTCGATCACCAGCGCATACGCTTTGGGTGAATCAAACAGTTGGATGTGTGGTGCCCAGAAGCGAACATCACCCGCACTGGCTCCACCGGCGTGCCATAGCTCAAGCGCTTTGGCAACCAGAATGGCCGACTGCAAGGTATCGGTCGGATCGGTTGCCTCCAGATCACTGATCTCGTGCGCCGCATATTGCCTCCACCAAGCAGCCGACGAACGCAATTGGGATTCGACAAACTGGCACAATTCCTGGCGACCAGCCGCCGCAGATTCCCGCCAAAGCCGTGATTGTAACGAGAAGATATGCTCCATCAGTTGCACCAGATCTTCAACGCGGTGATCGGGTACGGCTGAGTCGGGGCCTTCAAAACGAGCGAAATTGCCCGAAAATCCTAAGATATTCCAGGGGTCGACGATGGCACCGCAGTGAATGCCGCGATGAATCCAATCCACGATCGAAGGTACGATTTGTACGGCAGCATCCAACCGACTGCCTCGCAGATGCAGGTTCGCCTCGGTGATTAGACAATCGATGTGGGAAATGACTCGAGCGGCAGGTACTTGAACAAAATCAGCTTGCTCCCGAGCGGCCACGGCATTTCCCATGCGAGCAAAGAGCCTTGCCAATTGCACATGTTCCAACTGACTTGCGCGATGCTTGGCCAAGAACGTGTTCAAGTGCTGTCGCGCGCCGCCCATGGCTTGACGGCGAATGCACTGTTCTTCCTCCAGACGTTGACGATGGCTACCCTTGATGCGCTTCAGCAGCCACTCGTAGAAGGTATCGCGATACTGGGCAATAGGGCCCAATAAACTGGCCAAAGTCGTTGTGGAACTGAATGCGCCCGGCCCCCAACCCGAGATGCCTGATGCCATCAGGATGGTACCTGCCAACACCGCCGCCGCTTCAAACAAAAGCTGATCGCGCGGTCCGATGTGCTGCTCGACCGTGCGAGCCAGTAGGGCATCTAGTGTGACTTGCTGGACGACAAATCGTCGATAGTTACCCGCGTTATCGATCAAATGAGGGTCCCACTGGCCAAAATGGTAGTTGGGTCGTTGGTTGATGGGATGATCAAAATCGTAGGCTCGTGGGTCCAGAGCCAATTCATCCAGCATCTCCAAATTGAAACTGGCTTGCTGCAAAAGTTCGTGGGGCACATCGGACAGAATTTCAAGGCAGCGCTGAACTACTTCTTGATAAGGGCCAGCCGCTGGGCCCACTTGAGCAATATACAGAGGAATCGGTCGGACCCATTCGTTTGCGTAGGGCTCCAGCCGTCTGCCTTCCAGCACGGCCACGGGGCGGTAACCCACATAATCGTTCAAGTAGTCGATGGCTGCCGAAACCACCCTCTCCTCCTGGTCCCAAGGGGCTCCTTGCAGGATCACCGACTCAATCGCTTTGCCAAGGAATAAGCCGTTAAATAAGCCTTCGGCCTCCTGATGGAACAGTAAATCTCGATGAAAGTCCAGGTAGTTGGGCAGCAGATTTTGCCAGACCAGCCCAAGGACACTGGCACCCTGCGAGTGATCATCAAAAGCCGATTGCGTCTTGGCTAGTCGCTTTAGCGCATCCTGCAGCCATTGCTGAATCTGAAGCCAGATGGGCATGCCTACGTAGGGATTTCCAGACAAGCCGTCGGCGTAAAGGCGGTCGATGGCCGACAGAACCGAGCCATCCATCTTGCCGGACGAAAAGTTCATATAACCCAATAATAGGGTCAGATCCTCCTTTCGCCGGCTTTCGTTCCTTCGACCTACCACTGGTTATCCCTAAATCGAAAGCACACGGTTATTCGCTTACAGTTCCTTCAGCCGCACAGACATCCAACACGGATGGTGGCAGACTCCATGAAACCACAATCGTAAAGCTTGGCTGATAATGGGTCTAGGACACGCGCACAGATGTCCAGTAAAGTTGTGCCGAAAAGTTGGTTCACCCGCCTTTTGGAGCATTGAAAATCGGCAACTGTTCAAGGTTTGTTGCATGTGATTCACAATTCAGCTTGGAATCAAGACTGGTAGGCTAAATCGCGAGAAACTACCCCTCCGCGTAAGTCTTGAATGATAACTCAGCAGCAAACGGCTATTCGTGGATCAAACAAGCGGTTTGGCCTAGACGATCGGAGCGACATGACTACTATTTACTTCGCGGGATGGAGCAGCCCGGTAGCTCGCGAGGCTCATAACCTCGAGGTCGTCGGTTCAAATCCGGCTCCCGCAACTACTATGATTGGTTACGAAACTAACCGTCAGTGGGTTAACACCAAAAGCCGACGTCTTGCAACCTCGCAAAACGTCGGCTTTTTTCGTATTTCCTTGGCTTTTTCACATTCTTACCAGCTCTCTGAAAAGTCGCGCGCTGCCGGTATCTCACGCTAAAAGGCCCCCTCATCTGGGCCAGGAGACAGAGATATACTCTCCTAGTCTCTGGTTATGAAAAACGGCGGTTTTAGGCCCGAGGGTTATCTCTAGTAGGAGATACTCGGGTTTCTCTTATTTCAGCCAGTATGCCTCACTAAGAAGCCTTCAGCTACGAACATCGTTGCTGGGTTATGGGAAGCGCGATAACTGGAGGGATTAGAGGGTATTGGAAAGCGAGGTATTTCACAGATCTTGTTGTTTGCGACAATTTTGGCAAATCGTGTTGACGTTCGCGATTCAGGCGACATTAGCCAACTGGAGCCAAAATTATGCAGAATTCCAATGCACCCGAAATCGTCGGCCTAATCGCACGCCACCAGACTCGCTTGAGGGGTCTGGTTAGGTGCTTGCTGGTGCGTTCGTCTGACGTGGAAGATGTGCTTCAGGAAGTTAACTCCGTCCTGTGGGAGAAAGCCAGCGAGTTTCAAAACGGTACCGACTTCTGGGCTTGGGCCAGCCAGATCGCAAGGTTCAAAGCACTCAACCATATTCGAAAGTACAGTCGCGACCGACTGGTCTTCGACGACAAACTTCTCAACGAACTTGCTGATCTGGCACACGAACGTTTGTCGCAGCTCGATCATCGGCGAGATGCACTTGACGGTTGCCTCAACGAGCTTCCTCCGCCGCAAAGACAGCTGATCGATCTTCGTTACGCCGGAGGACATGCTATCGAAGCGATCGCCGAAATCATTGGCAGGCCTCAAGCCTCGATTCGCCAAACTCTCTATCGGGTTCGACAAGCCCTATTGGCCTGCATCGAATCGAAACTGCAATCAGAAGGAGGCGCATCGTGAGTTCTCCCACTCGATTCGCGGAACTAATGTCGAAGATGCTCGACGATGCTATTTTGAATGACGAAATCGTCGAACTGCATAATCTCGTTAACTCTGAGCCATCGCTTCGATCGCATCTTGTCGACCATCTATTGCTTGACACTCTGCTCGAGGAAAACCTGGGGCAAGAGCCTTTAATTGCGTTGGTTGACCTCGTTAGCGATTCATTCGATCCATCGAGCTCACCAATGCCAGTTGTAGCGAAGGAGCGAATGCACGTTGAATCGTCAACGACATTCACGGGACGGCGTTGGCCATGGATGTCCGGTTGGCTCGTATTGGCTGCCAGCCTATTGGTAGTTGTTGCTTTCTTCACGTTACAGGGCAATCGAGAAGCATTTGCAAGCGCATCACAGATCGTTCAAGCAGCGATGCACGTGCATGCGGCCCCCATCGAACGCATCTATGTGGTGGAGGTCAAGCGAGGAGAGTCGAACAAAGCAAAATTTGAACTACCTCGCGATGTCCGGGTGGCCACTCAGGGTGATCGGTTCTGGGTGCAAATGCGTGGATACCGCGACTGGGCTTGGGGACGCAACGACCAAGGGGCTATTTGGATGACCCTAGGTCCTAGTCGTGCAGTCATCGTGAATCCGGACGAAATCGGAGTGCCGCTTCGCTATATCGGTGACCTCTACACATTAAATCTAGAGACATTGCTACAAAACTTCTTGAAGCACTGCCGATTGGAGATGTCCGAAAGTCCTGCCGACACAACGTTCATTGTGGCAACGCCGCGACGGCAGTGGACCAATCGACCTCTTCAGCGTGCCACCATCGAAGTGGATCGAGAAACAAAAGCTATTCGCAAACTTGTGATCGAACGGGAATTCGATCGAGTAAGTTCGGTTACCACCTTCACTCTCGTGGATTCGCGATTGGCGGACGAATCGCTTTATGGTCCCGAAGGACATCTGACAGATCCGTACCGAATCTTCTCGACCGAAACAAACGCAAGCCGTCGTCGTGAACTCATCACTAACTGGTTTGGGCCGACGTCGGACCAATGGA
>JBIIJD010000067.1:0-29617 GCA_044234105.1 Aureliella sp.
TCACAGAAGCCGCAGATCCTATGGGCGTACTGCAAGGTGGTGTGGGCATTGCCGTGCTAATTGCTGCCCTATGCCTATTTATGAAGATGATGGAATCCGATAAGAAATGAAGTCACTAAAGTTGAAACCGAAATCTTCCTGAAGTAAGTCGCCATAGAACCGAAACGATCGTAGCATGGGTGGTATTCTCGAAAACCTGAATCCGTTTCTAACTCATACTCATGCATCACCACGAGATCGGTACGAACAGGGGCGTTCAAAGCGGGAGTCGGTTCCCATCGAGTCGCATGCGGAGTCACCAACAGATCCTGATCGTCCCGATCCGTTAAAAATTCTCCAGCAGCAGAACCTCGATCAAAAACGAGTTGAGCAGCTAATCCCGTTGCGCTTCGGAAGAATGAGCTACAGCCCGTTCACCTACCTTCGCGGTGCGGCTGCGGTCCAGGCTAGCGACTTATCGCGCGGTCCTCGCACCGATCTGTGGGTCGAACTGTGCGGCGACGCACATCTTGGCAATTTTCGTTGGTTCAATTGCCCAGACCGAAAGCCCGTCTTCGATTTAAACGATTTTGATGAGACGCTGCCGGGGCCTTTCGAGTGGGACGTCAAGCGGCTGGCGGCCAGCATTACCGTTGCCGCCCGCATCGGCGGCTTCACCAAGAAGAAGTGTCAGGCTGCGACGCGAGCGGCGGTGCGGGAATACCGTGAAGCGATGATCGCCGCATCAGAGCTTAATCCGCTGGATCTTTTTTACTACCGCTTCCGAGCCGAAGATGCACTTGAAAAAGTTGCCCGACAGGGTGATAAGCATCGCCGTTGGAAGGAAAACGTATTGGCTAAAGCGGCTCGCAAGAATAGCATGCGAGCACTCAATGAGTTGACCGAATTGGTCGATGGACGCCGCGTCATCGTCCCTGATCCACCGCGCACCTTCCGCATCGATGAAGAACTAGCCAGCCGACAGTGGGAAGAAATCTCGCAGTTCTACGAGTCGTACAAACAGAGCCTGCCCCTGGACCGGCGCGTTCTGCTGGATCAATTTTGGTTGGTCGACGTGGCCAGAAAAGTGGTTGGTGTGGGCAGTGTTGGTACGCGCTGCCTTATCGTCCTGCTTGAGTCCAACGATGGAACGCCACTGTTTCTCCAGTTCAAGCAGGCAACCAAGTCGGTGCTCGAGCAGTATCTTGGCAACAGCGTTTTTGAAAATTCTGGTCAGCGAGTCGTCGAAGGCCAGCGATTAATTCAGGCGACCAGTGATATGTTTCTGGGTTGGTCGCGCTGGAAAGACAGCGACGGCAAAGAGGTCGACTTTTATTTTCGACAACTTTGGGATGGCAAAGGAAAAATCTGCGCCGAAGAGCTGGGGCCGTCGCGTTTGGCATTGTTTGCAGAACTGTGCGGCAAGACACTAGCCTATGCTCACGCTCGATCCGGAGATGCCATGTTGATTCGCGGCTACATCGGAGAAGATGAAACCTTTGATGATGTTCTGACCGAATATGCGGATCGCTATGCCGATTGCACTTGGGCCGACCATGCTCAACTGGAATCGGCCATTCAAGATGGCCAAATCGAAGTTGTCAAAGATCTCTAATTTGGGAACATTTCGACAGGTCTGCAACTCTTGAACTTGCCCACCAATCACGCCAATCGACACGAATTAATTAATAGCCACTCATCTAATACAATGCCCCACATTAGCGTCCATTCGCGCTATTAGCGGGCACAAAGATGAATAGGTCAACTCCGCCCACGAATCTCGCGAATCAACGCCAATCAAAAAAAGAAACTTTTCCGATAACATGTCCACCATTAGCGGTCATTCGCGCAATTTGCGGGCAAGCTGATGAATGATGTACTGGATGGGAAGAAGATCCTCTGAGAGCTTTCTACTATCAAAGAAAACGAGCGGCCGGATGTAAGTTCCGGTCGCTCGTGCTGTGTTGGCAGTCGAAAATCAGACTGACGTGTTTCGACTGTATTGTAGCTTAGGCAGTTCGCAGATTTAAGGCTTACTACTAAGCCCCCCCATACAGCTCGATTGCAATGCGAGCGTTTCTGAATCAACCTAAACGACTAGGTAAACGCAGATACATGGGCATTCTCCGTTGAAGTTGGTCAACTTTCTGATCCGAGAATGATCAATGGCAAGGTCCGCACCCAGAATTCTAGGCGGGTCGAGTCTAGCCAACTTTCACTTCCAAATAGTGGGTTAGATTCCTAGCTAGTGCCACTGCCACCTAAAGGATTTTGCAAAATGCAAGTAAGAAAACTCAATGTTTGCGCATGCATTGTTATGTTCGCTCTACTTGCAGTGTCTCCGGCTTGGGGACAGCAATATGGCAGTGAAGAAGAGCACGTTCCGGATTGGCTAACGGATCTGGAATACGAATATGGGGAGGATGAAGATTTAACATCTGGCGCGGACCAGCCTTTGGGCAGCGATTCTTACAACGATTCTTTAGTAGATCCATCTCAGCCTACCGAACAAGGTACGCAAATGAGGCAGGCAGGCCCAACGGCCAGTCGGCCTCAGCAGCCCAGCGATACCTCCTTCAAGTGCTTCCTGTGCCGTGACAAGCTGACGGGTGATTGGCTTGGCTACCGATCTCGCTTGCAGAAAAGCGGAATTATCTATCGTGGTCGAACCACCCACTTCTTTTTTGGTGTCGGTGGAGGTGTTAATCCACCGCCTCCAATCAACGTTCCAGCTTTGGGGATCGTGGGCGGAGACCGCTACGAATACACTGGTAATTCACGGCACGACCTGTTGATCGACTTGGACAAGTTTGGCGGACTGCCTCACAGTAAATTTGTAATCACCATGGAAAATATCTGGGGGCGATGGGGCAATGTGGGGTTTGAAACGGGTGCTGTTTCACCAGTGATATTCAATTCGGTGATGCCTGTCGATCCCGAAGCGCATGGCGTGCCTCGCCTGACGAACTTCATGCTGGTTCAACCTTTGTCCGAAAAACTCATTCTGACAGCCGGTAAGACGCGAACCGTGGGCGTAGCGGATAACAACATCTTTGCTGGTGGCGATGGTAGCGACCAGTTTCTGAATCAAACACTCATTGCCAATCCGTTGTTGGTACCTCAGATCCCACTATCGACGTTTATTGTTGGTGCGGCCATGCCTCAGGAATGGGGGCATATTGGGGTATCTGTGTTGGATACAATCGAACGCAGCACGGAGTATTTTGATTTTGAGAGTTTGTATAGCCAAGGAGCCATAATTCTGGGACAAATCCAGGTGGATACAAAATTCTTCGGAAAACCTGGCGAGCAGCACGTTACCGGCTTTTACAAAAACTCAGACCAAATCGACTTGGCCTTTAATGCAGAGCCGAACTATCCTTATCCGCCTGGTTCACCGCTTCTGCAACAGGTTTCCAGCTCGTATGCCATCTGCTACGGTTTTGATCAATACCTTTCGGTCTTCGGACCACCGGACCGCCGAGGTCATGCGGAGGGATGGGGGTTGTTTGGCCGTGCTGGCATCGCCGATGATGCTCGAGGCAACCCGAACTTTCTGGCCTGGCATTCAAGTATTGGTGTAGGAGGCAGTAGTGTCCTACACAGCCGTCGTGGGAAAGGCGATCGCTGGGGGATTGGCTATGCTTACTCGGGGGCATCGTCCGAATTTGGTCCGGCTCCTCAAGCCTTGTTGGGACCGAGAGACCCGCAACTCGTCGAAGCCTACTACCGGTATCGCTACACACCTGCCATTGAAATTACCCCAGACATTCAATGGATCCAAGGCCTCTTAGGTGGTCTTACCGATGGTGACGATGCGATAGTGTTCGGAATTCGCATGAACATGCATCTCTAATACTCATTCAAAGAATGGCTTGTTACGGTCTTTTAGTTCCGCACTATCCGGTGGCCAGTCACTTAGAAGCCAACTTGTACCTGCGAGCGTAAAAGCCAGCCTTCGTCGCCAGGCAGTAGACTGAGTCTGGGACTGTTGGTTGGAACACCGTCGATCCAAGATAAATCCGTCGTCAGCTTGACATCTTGATTTTTGATAAACCAGACAAAGCCCGTACCGATTTCGTTGGTTCTTTGGTAGGCACTGCCCAGAGTTCCCGAGTTGCCGACCACTTTGGTCCATCGGGCAATGGTTTCCAAGCGACGGGGTATCAAGAAGTATCCGGTTTGTAAGACCAAGCCATTATCCGTGAGATTGGGGACGTTGCCGCCGATGAATTCCGAGAGGCTTCGCCAGTGGTACTCGGCGATCAATGAAAAACCACGAACTTTCCAATGGCTGTCCACCGTGAACAGAAAGAAATTGTAGGAATTTACAGTATTGGGTAGTAAATTGACTAAGGGCTGACCGGAAGCCACCACTCTGGGACGATCGAATTCTCGGGCCCCTTCCCGGTCCACTTGCGATCCGGCAGCACCAGCGCCCAATCGCCACCCGCTCTCCGGACTCCAGGCAAGATCGCTTTCACCATCATCGAACTGCCCCAACGGATCCACACTGGCTCGGGCCGACCAACCAAAGTTTTGATCTAAATCGTCAGCAGACACAGCCGCATCGCGTCCGGTATTGATACCGTTAATCAGCGCGATCTCGAAATGGGAAGGTACCGCGAATAGGTTATTACCCCCGTACAGGGACACTCCTGTGGCTCGGCCAATATCGAAGAACAGGTTGGCAACCGATCGTTCAGTGAACTGGAACCGTCGAGCCGACTCTTCGCGAGAACGACTAAAGGGCGACTTCCATTTGCCTAATCGGAATCCCAGTTGGTTTGCATCGAGATTGAAAAGATTACGACCAAAATCGTAATTGACAAAAGCGTCCAGAAAACTCACCTGCACAGCCTGATCGCTATTGGCATCCAAGACAAACGTGTACTGGAGATCCGGCGAGTAGGCATGCCCGTCGATGCCAACGCGAATGCGCTCCAGCGAAAACGCATTGCGATCTCTGTTCGGACCGTTAGATTCAAATATCGCGTGCCGCAACTGCATCCAGCCGCTCAGCCGCGTCGAAAAAGGATAGTTTCGTCTTTGGATTGACTTCATATTTGGGCTGGCCAAGACAAATCCGTTGGCAAAGCCAAATAGTGGCTGTGAAGTTTCAGTTTCGTAGCCGTCGATGGCAGGCTGAGCATCGCTGGCCCCACTCCCGGGAACGTGACCGTCCGCAACAGTCTGTAACCCTTGATTCGCGAAAAGGCTTCCGTCGGGTATCGTCTCTTGTGCCAGGACAGGCCAATTAAAGCTGAAACACAAGACGATATACACAATCAGCGCAAGAGATGGCCGCTGACATCGACTGCGCCAAGTCACGAGAGATTTCCAATGTGATCGCTTCATGTTCCTACGCCCCGTATCCTACGTGATGCTGACGACCAAAGTAGCAGGCACTCTCCGAGTCTCGCTGGCTTGAGCATAATTCGTAGGGATATCAGGTACACGGCACATGGAATGTGCCTACTACTTTGACCTTTGTCTTCTGCAAATCGCGTGGACAATACATACCCCCCCCGCAGTGAGGGGTGGCTTGTGTTCGCTTTTGGATTGAAGTACCCTAATTGCGTTTGTAGAGTCAATGCGAATCCGACTTATCTTTCCAAGGGACTGTGGCCCTCTGGCCTTGCGACCTGATTTATTGAAACGGTGAATTCGATGCCCCATTATCCTGCTTTCGTGGTTTTGACACTACTTGCGATTGCGTCGATGACGGCTTCCCAAGTCAGTGCACAGTTCAGCGCCGACTCGAAATGGGTACCCGATCAAGCAAACTGTTTGGTGCTGATCAATCCATCGAAGATCTTTAGTAGTCCACTGGCTGTCCGTGAAAATTGGGCTGCATCCCAGGTTCGAGCGTTTGAACGGGGGTTGAGCATCGTGCCCACCGATAAGGGGCGGGTCATGCTAGCCAGCCAAGTCGACTATGCTAGCATGGGCATAGTATGGACGGTTGGGATATTTTATGACGAAACTTCTTCGATCAACTTGCAGTCCATTGCGCAGCGGAATGGTCAAGAGATTGCCGAATTGGCTGGGCGACAAGCGGTGAGTATGCCTGGTGATTATTATTTGATTCAGCTCGAAGCTAACACAGTGGGTGTGATGGCCCCGGCGAATCGCCAGGCGACCCACCGCTGGGTACAGGACCGAGAGGCTGGTCGTCCTAGGCTGAGCAAATATCTAGATGATGCCCTTGGATTTGCCGACCGCAACGCTGATGTAATCGTTGCTTTTGATTTGTCCAATGCCATATCGGCCTCAGAGGCACGTTCTCGGTTTCTGGGTTTCGAGGGGCTGAAAGCTTCTGACATCCAGGGTCTTGCCGATTCTGCCTCTCGCTTAGAGGGAATCACGTTGGGAGTCACGGTTCGCGATGCCATTGTTGGCTCACTGCGAATCGATTTTCGACAGGGCACCACTGGCCTGGACAAGATCAGCAAGGATCTAGTTTTGCAGATTCTATCTAACCAAGGCTTGATTATTGACGATCTGCAGAATTGGACATTGCGATCTGAGGCTTCGAGGTTGGTTATGCAAGGCCCTATGACAACAACCGGGCTACGTCAGATCAGTCTACTCGTCAACCAACCTGTCCGCGCTCAACTGACAGAACCTGCCAGCCCGGGCGCGCAGTTGCAAGCTGAAATCAGCATGGGTAGAGCCACGCGCGAGTATATCGACACTTTACAGCTCTATTTCAAAGAGCTAGACGAATATGTGCAGGATCCTCGGCGCAAGAACGCCAACGTTTATGGACGCTGGTTCAATAAATACGCCGATAGAATCGACATGCTTTCCTTGGCTCGCACCGATCCAGAGATATTCAAACTCAGTAGCAGTGTTTCGGCTGGCCTTCGCGAGATCTCGCAAGTGCTGGTCTCCGCCGAAGCGAGAACTCGCAGCCAACAATCGCAAGATCGGGGAACTTTGAATGTCGATCAGTTCGGCGGAGGATGGGGGTACGGCTATCGGCAAACCGGACAGACGCGAGCCTCAGTCCAGCAGGCAACTAGAATTCAGGCAACTGCCAATGCCCTGGACGACGCCAAGGCGGTCATGCAGAGTCTTCGAGTTCAACTGGGCGATGTTCGACGCCAAATGAGTGTCAAATACCCTAACGACTTCTAGTCCAGATATTACCGGTACTTATTCCCAAGAAACGATTCTTCTCACGGAGGCGTTCTGTGTTCCGGCTTGTTTTATTCACCATCGGCACGCTTCTGTCTGCCAATATTTCGCTTGCGGCTGAGCGAGTTTGGAAGAGTTCTACGGGTGTTTTCGAAATGACCGCCCAGGTGGTTAGCTTCAACGACAAAATGGTCGTACTAAAGCGATCCTCGGGAGAGCTGGTGGCAGTGGACTTGGGCGAATTATCTGAAGAGGATCGACAGTACATTCAGTCCAAAGAGGTGCGAGAGGCAGAGCGCAGGGCTGCTGATGAAATGCAGTTATGGACCAGCAAGAACGGAATGAAAGTGGAGGGACGAGTCCGCGCGTTTGGCCGCAAGGATATGGTAATTCAGCGCCGACAAGGAAAGGTCCAGGTCAATGGCTCTGAATTTTCCAGCTTAGACCCCGTTCATCAAAAAGTCGTACTCAGAATTATTTCTGAACTAGAAAAGACAGATTTGCCCGACGAAAAGTCTTTGCGATCCTGGGCAATTCGACTGGGAGCAGAGCCTAAGAGCTATACCCTCGAGGGAGTCATGCTGCAACTGGCAACAGGCGACCTGGTTGGAGTTCCCTTCTTCCTTTTCTCGGAGAAGGATCAGAAAGTGCTTCAACCTGGATGGGATGCCTGGGTGGCCAGTCATGACACTCAAACAAGTGAATCATCTCGTTCGTCACGTCAGTCGGAACAAGATTTCTTGGTGCAAGCAGCAGCACGAGCTTATCAGGCCAATCGCGAGGCGGAGCAGAGGCAGATAGAAGTCATGAAGTTGCAGTTGTTAGCCGCTGCGACCGGAGTGGTCAGTATCTGGCAAGTCGGACTAGCTCCTGGGCCTGGCGTCTTTGGACACCCGATTTCAGTCATGGTCCCAGCCATGACAAGCCAGGAGGCAACTTTCCAAGCCTTGCAAAACTATCCAGGGTACGTCTTGATAGGTGTGCGGCGAGCCAGCCGCTAAGACGACATCATCTTTGGGAATGACGACTACGGAGCCACTTTGTGTGAGTGGTTTCTAGCTGCTAACCATCGGTAAGCCAACCAGCCTAGTGTTGCAATGAGTGCAACCACGCTCAGAACCTCCGCCAGATGGACAGGTTCGGTAAGATAATGCTTGGCAGTACCGCCTTCGCCGACCGGAGTATGGCCATGACCTTCGTGACCAAAGACTTGAGAAAAGCCGAGGGTCAAGCAGACAGAAAATACACCAACTAACTTCGAGGAATTAAACATCAAGAATTCTCGTTGAGAAAACGACATGTGAACCAACAGTGAGATTGTCGCTCAGTTTCGTTCACTTGTCTAGATGTGGGGACAAGCTTCCAGCTTGTCCATAACACTGCGAGCTTCCAGCTTGTCCAAAACATCTGACTGATCTTTCCGCAACCTGGAAGGTCGCGACCACGACGCAAGAATCCCAAGAATTAGCCTTGAAGACCTACTAGTCATTGATGCGGGAAAACTTCAGCGCGATTTTACCTTCGCTATCTAAAAAATAGAGCAGTCCATTGGAATCCAATCGATAGTTGGCAGTTTCTTCCAGTGCTTTAGTGAATTGGGACTCTTGTTTCATGGCAGCCTCAGGGCCAGCACGACGAGTAGAGACCAAGGGGCCAAACTTGATTTGATTCTTGTCGATGATCGCCTGGCCACCATATTGGTTAACACCGGTGTTCCCTGAAACTGCACTATCGGCTGTTATTTGCAGCGTTGTCTGTAGTCTGTCCAGCACGCCGGCTCCCCGAATGTCTTCTACCAACCATTTACCAACCAGGCTAGGCTTGACGGTATCAGCCGGTTCCGCCGAGACGTCTGGCCAAACGGTTCGCCAATCGTCTTTCATGCTGATTACGGTCCAACCCTTGGCGACAGCTTCGGTTAGACCCTTGTCAAGCCGCCCAACGTGGGAGTCGCGATCGTAAGCCCATTCCCGCTGGGCGTCCGTGTGGTGCAGATAGAGGCAGAATCCCGCCCCAGAACCCGCAGCCGTCCATTGCATCATTTGTAGATCGCCGTCGGAATTGCCAACCGCCAGCAGTGGTCGTCTACCAATGTGATGTTGGATTGCCGCAGGTTTTCCAGCTTTGTCATCAATGAAGTTCAACTCAGGCAATCGGACAATGACCGGGTTGCCGTCGCGGACCTCGAATTGGGTTTTGATACTGCTACCAATGACCTGCTCCGGTGGAATCCCATACACCCGCTCTGTCCAGGGCCTCATGAACTCAATGCCGCCGCCTGAAACGATGTAGACCTTGAATTGATTGTCCCGCAGATATTGCAATAATTCCAACATGGGTTGGTAAACCATGTCCGTCAGTAATCTACCTGTTTGAGGATGCCGAGCAGCCCGAATCCAGTCCAATACCAACTGCTCAAACTCGTCTGTGGTCGTTCCTGCATGCGTGACCATCAGCATCTTAAGCAGAGCATGTTCCCCGCCCGCAAAAGCAGCCTTCATATCGCCCTTGAGCACCGATGCAAATGGCTCCTCGGTCTGCCAGTTCGGATTTTCAGGAGCCAGGCGCGCAATGCGATCCAATATAAACATCGCTTGAAAATACATCGGCTGTTCAGTCCACAACGTACCGTCATTATCAAAGACCGCGATTCGATCCGAGACCGGCACATACCCTGCATTGCCCTCTTGGGTAACGTTCTGTATGAACGTTACGACAGCCTGCTTGGGCAACGTGTCGTTCCAAGAAGGTAGCGGATCTGTAGCTTGGATGCAGCTACCTAACCAATTGAAAACCACAAGGTAACTTAAAAACGAATGGAACCGAGGATTCATGGATTGGAGTTCTCCTGCTTTATTCTTTTCTTAAACTAACGAATTCGACGACCCGATAATTTTCAATCAATCGAAATTTGCATTACGATTATTTAGTCCGACGCATCAACCCAAGCAGTTCAATTCACTACCGCCGAGTTCAGATTCAGACCGCGAGCACTGAAGATCAAATACAGTGCCAACACGACGCCCATCAATGTTAAGCACAATGCAATCCAAGAGCCGAATGCCGATGAATATCCCTCTGGCAGATCAGCAACTCTCGTACCTTGCACGAACCGCCTGTGCTGTACCGCAGCCATGGCGATGACTAAGGTTCCGAACAGAACCAGCCCCACACCAATAAATAGTGAGAATACCAGGTTCCCATTTCCCGGTTGACCTGCCAACAATTTGAGAAACGTTCCAAATTTCGAGACCATGAACCCCAAGGCGATCAAGGTCACGGCCGTGCGCATCCAGGCCATCAAGGTACGCTCGGCAGCAAAAAATATGCGTGGATCAGGTTCCACAGTAGTTTCTCGTTTAGTTAGGATCGTCGATAATCATTCACCACGGGATCATCATAATGGAAAATCTCGATAACACAGGTCGAACGATTCTTCAATAAGCGTCAAAATTCGACTCTTTTCGTTGATCGTCGAGCATATTGCATTTCAGTTAGCTTCACCGATAATGCAGTTCATATTTGCTCTTGCCGCTTAGAAAACCTCCACGTATGAATATTCTCAACGAAATTCGACGGATTCAGAAAAGCCTCAGTCAGTCGATTATCGGTCAAGACAACGTAGTCGAGCGTTTATTGATCGCAATTCTTGCGGATGGGCACGTGTTGATGGAAGGATTGCCAGGGGTTGCTAAGACTCGATCGATCAAGACGTTGAGCCAACTGGTGGAAAGTGATTTTCGTCGCGTTCAATTCACTCCAGACCTTTTGCCTTCGGATGTTACTGGGTCTGAGATTTACCGTGAGCAAAATGGCAGTTTCGATTTTCAGCCCGGGCCCATCTTTGGCAATCTAGTATTGGCTGATGAAATCAATCGGGCTCCTGCCAAAGTACAGGCAGCTTTGCTGGAGGCCATGGAAGAGCGGCAAGTCACGGTGGCAGGCAAGACGCACAAGTTGCCAGACCTGTTCCTAGTGCTGGCTACGCAAAACCCGATTGAACAGGAAGGAACCTATCCGCTACCTGAAGCTCAAATGGACCGCTTCTTGTTATATGTCAACGTACCCTATCCACCGGCAGAAAACGAAGCGGCCATCTTGCGGTTGGTTCGTGGGGAGCGCGCAGGTTCTCAAAGCGAAGTGGCAACGCGCATCTCTCAGGATCTTATTTTTGAGGCTCGTCGTCAGGTCAATTCGGTGCATGTCGCACCAGCCGCAGAAAGATACATGGTAGACTTGGTGATTGCAACTCGCGAGCCAGAGCGCTTTGGAGGCAACTTGGCCAAGTGGATTCGCTTGGGGGCCAGCCCGCGCGGCACCATAGCGCTTGACGCTGCAGCTCGAGCACACGCCTGGTTGGCTGGCCAAGACTTTGTATCGCCAGAGAACATCCGCTTCGTCGCGCCTGCTTGCCTAGCGCATCGAGTTCACCTGACCTACGAGGCCGAAGCCGCTGGAAAGACTCGAAGCGAAGTGATCGGGGAGCTGTTAAAATGCGTAGTGCCAGTTTGATGTAGTGCCATTTTGATATTGTGCCGGTTTGATAGTGAATTGTTTCTAGACGATGCGATTTGACTTTTTCGAGCGAGCTTGACCGATGAGCGGTATCGTATCGATCACGCTGAATGACCTGATTCGATTGAAGGCTGATGCTCGAGGATTCTCGCTGCTGCCGCGTCAACCCGTCGGCTCTTTGTTGGCAGGGAGACATGCGTCTCGACTGCGTGGTCGAGGCTTGAGCTTTGAAGAGCTTCGGCACTACGCACAAGGAGATGACATTCGTACCATCGATTGGAAAGCCACGGCTCGACTTCGCCAGCCATACGTCCGTGTCTACAACGAGGAACGCGAGCGTCCTGTTTTATTCATTGTGGACCAACGAAGCCCCATGTTTTTTGGCAGTCGGAGAGCGATGAAGTCGGTAGTGGCAGCGGAATTAGCAGCCCTGGGAGCATGGCGGACGCTTGCCTCCGGTGATCGCGTGGGTGGAATCGTGTTTAGTGAGTCCCAACTGGTGGACTTGCGGCCCAATCGGAGTCAGAATCAGGTGATGCGACTATTGCAAGAAGTGACGCTATTCAACCAGGCGTTAGCTCTTGCACCAATTGCAAGTGGTGACATTACACTGAACGTGGCACTCGAAGCCGCTAGCCGCCGGGCCGTTCATGACTACTTAGTAGTGCTGATCAGCGACCTGGACGGTGCCGATCAGGAAACACAACGACACGCCACGAAAATAGCCGCTCACAACGACATGCTGGTGTTGGGCATCTATGATCCAATGGGAGCACAGCTTCAGCCGCTGCCTGGGATGGTTGCAGAATCCAAGGGCACGCGACTGCGCGTGCCGAATCATGCGTCATTCACATCGGACTTCCAGCAGGCGTTTTCTCGACTGATTGAACACTGGAGAAACGTCTTCCGCGCTCTTCGAGTTCCCGTATTACCCATCACGACCGCTGAACCCATTGTAGATCAAGTGCGAACGTTATTTGGTACTCGGAGTTTGCACTGAAAATGCCTAATGCTCCAGATCAGCCACTGCCAGCTACTAGTCTCGACCTGTTGCATGATCTGTCGCTGCCACAGGCGGTTGGTTGGTGGCCGCCAGCGCCCGGTTGGTTTGGTGTATTGTTTTTTCTCGCGATAGCGGTATTCGTTTCGCTGTACCGATTGTTTTCACGCTACCGCGCAGGTGCCTATCGTCGAGCCGCATTGCGAGAGCTAGAGACACTGGAAAACCATACTGCCATAGCCGAACTACTCCGCCGAACCGCTTTAGCCGTGGTGCCTCGCTCTGTCGTCGCCGATCTGACAGGGGGTCAGTGGATTGAATGGCTTGCGTCACGGAGTTCCGTTCCCATGCCTGACTCGGTGCGGGAACAACTCAGCCAAGGCGTCTATCGGGAGACGGACCAACTGGATGATTTACGGCAATTGAAGACTTACGCAGCTCATTGGATCTCCAATCATATAACCTCAAATAACAAACATTAGTTTTCAACGTGTTCACGCTCTTATATCCCTGGATGTTTGCCTTGGCACCACTACCGTGGTTGGTGAGGGCTATCACGCCAGCGCGGCGTGTCGCCAGTTGCGCCATTAGAGTTCCGTTCGGTGATCGCCTATTGGCGACTGTGGACGGCAAACCACTTTCTACGCAGGTCAGCAGGCATTGGCTATCGACGGGCGGACTGGTCATTGTTTGGCTATTGCTACTGTTTTCGATGGCTAGACCGCAATGGTTGAAACCTCCGGTAACTAAGAACCTGCCGACTCGTGATCTCTTGCTATTGGTTGATCTGTCGGGTTCGATGCGACAGGAAGATTTCAGCAGCGAAACAGGTCAGCGTGTAGACCGATTGACGGCAGTCAAGCAAGTCTTGGGCGATTTCCTGGAACGTCGCGAGGGAGACCGTGTTGGCCTGGTCGTCTTCGGCGACTCGCCATTCTTGCAGGCCCCTTTTTCTGATGACCTGGAAATGTCTCGCCGATTATTGGACGAAACAGATATCGGAATGGCGGGGCCACGTACCTCCTTCGGAGATGCGATCGGCTTGGGTATTTCGTTGTTTGATGCCAGCGAAGCACCTGCCAAAACCATCATTGCATTGACCGACGGCAATGATACTGCTAGCCAAGTGCCACCGACAGAAGCCTCGCGTGTTGCCCGAGAGAGAGGTATTCGAATTCATACTGTGGCTATCGGAGACCCAACCACCGTTGGCGAGGAGAAGCTGGACGAAGTCACGCTGCGCGAAGTGGCAACCCAGGCTGGTGGTTCCTATTTTTTTGCCGCCGATCGACAGCAGTTGGCGGGGATCTACGACGAACTGGACCGCATCGAAACGCGCCAGATCGATGTCATCAGTCACCGGCCGCGCAAGGAGCTTTACTTCTGGCCCCTACTGGCGGCGCTAGCAATCTGGATGGCAGAGAAACTTTTTGCAGGATATGCTGGGCATAGATTGGTACTGCCAACGCAAGCGATCGCTACGATACGCGTGAATCCAGTCACCGGCGAGCTGAAAATGCAATAATCGAGCTGAAAATGCAATAATCGCAATCCAGTAGCAACTTGCCGGAGACACCTACATGAAACATCGCATCTTTTTGAGTCATATCGAATGCAAGCTGCGGACTCTAGCGGTATTCGCCCAACGATTTGCATCTGGAACTGATCATGCTTGAGATATTTCGCGATTTTCACTTGATTCGCCCTGCCGGCCTGATCTTGCTGCCGCTAGGATTGGCCGTGTGGTGGTATTGGAATCGGGCACAAGATCCCTTGCGAGGCTGGCGCTGCCAAATGGATCCAGCACTAATGAATGCACTTGTTGTCGGAAGGCAAGCAAGTGGCGGCGCGCCAAGCTGGCTGACGCTGATGGGTTGGCTAGTGGCCTCAGTAGCCATCGCAGGCCCTACTTGGCAACTGGAGCCAAACCCACTGGCACAGGATGCTTCATCACTGATCATTCTTCTGAAGGCTGACAGCAGCATGAGCGATTCCTTTTCGAATCCGTCTCCGATTCAGCAGGCGCGAATGAAGATCATCGACTTGGCCCAGGTGCGAAAGGGACAACCGTTAGGCTTGTTGGCTTATGCTGGATCGGCGCATTGGGTTCTTCCACCGACCCGCGACACTCAGGCTGTTGCCCAAATGGCTTCAGAAATCGCACCAGACGTGATGCCGCTAGCCGGGGATCGGCTCTATCTGGCTCTGGAAGAGGCCAGCCAACTGCTCGCCAGGAGCGATGAAGTTGGTGGTCTCTTGGTACTGGCAGACTCCATTACTGCGGATCTGGGAATTCTACAGCAGTGGCGAAAGTCCAACGTGTGTGACGTGCAGATTCTGGCGATTCACGCGCAGGGGACACAGTACCACGATTCATTGGCTGCTGCAGGAAAGGCATTGAAGGCTCCAGTCGAGCGGCTGGATGCTGAAGGTAAGGACATCAGCGCCATTGTCCGTCGACTATCTGCTGCACCCAAAGTTCATAGCGGGCAAGACGGTGAAAGCTGGCAGGAAGCAGGCTGGTGGTTGGTACCGCTAATTGGCTTGATGGTGTTGGTTCTGTTTCGAAGCGAAGTTGCTGAGGACTGATGATGTCTATGCTGCGATCGACAAATCCAATTTCGAGCCAGAAAGTGCGAACAGGCGTTCGACCGCCAAGCTTCATGCGATCGACCATACTGGCTGCTTCCGCTGCGATCGTTTCTTGGCTGCTATACTTGGGATTCACTGGTCATTGGTCACAATTGTGGTTCTCACCGGATCAGATGGGGCAAAGGTATTTCCGACAAGGCAAGTACCAGGAGGCAGCCCAGGTGTTTCAAGATTCGCAGTGGCAGGGTGTGGCCTGGTATCGAGCAGGTGAATTCCAGAAGGCCGTACAGTATTTTAGCCTGCGAGACACAGCCGAAGCCCATTACAACGCTGGCAACGCTTGGCTTATGCTTGGCAAGTATGAAGAAGCTGTCAAATGTTACAGCCTCGCGATTTCTGGCCGACCGGAATGGACGGAGGCAATAGAGAATCACAATTTAGCGCAAGCGAGGGCTAAGCTTGTTGAGCAATCAGGGGGGGATTTGGGCGATCAGAAAATCGGAGCTGACAAGATTGTTTTCGACAAAAGTGCAAAGAATGAAGGTCAGCAGACCGAGACGGCTGGAAAGCAGGCTATGTCGGATGCCGCCATCCAGGCGATGTGGCTTCGCCGAGTCCAAACGCGACCTGCCGATTTTCTTCGGGCTAAATTTGCTTATCAGCAAGCCATTAAGACAGGTCAGGGAGATTAGACAATTTGAAAAGTTTCAATCGTGATGATTACACTGTAATGGGCGGTGCCAGACTGCCTTGGTCAGTAGCTCTGGCTCGAATCCTATTTCCGCCCATTTTTGCTTTGTTCGCACTGTTCCTAAGCACAGCACTTTCATTGGCTGACAGTTCGTTGGTTTCAGTTGATGTTGTCAAGCCCAACGGTTGGATAGGCGAGCGAATTCCGATTCTGGTGGAACTTCGTACTCGAGGTACTTTTTCAGGAGCCACCAGCTTTGATCTGCCCGAAGTACCTGGGGCCTTGCTGATCAAGATCGGTAATCCGGTCATTGGCTCACGCGAAATAGACGGAGAGAGTTTCTTTGTCCAGACACACGAACTCGCCCTGTTTTCGCAGCGAGTTGGCCAAGTGGAGATACCATCGTTTCCCGTTCGATTAGCGACCCGAGTGGGATTTACCGGACCCATTACCGAATACCAAGCAAGGGTCCCGTCTGTTCGAATCGAGCTAAAGCGTCCTCCGGGTACGCAGGAACTCGGGTATCTTGTCACTACTGAAGAGTTGGCTTTAGTCGAGGAATGGTCGTTTAATTCAGAGTCTGTCAAGGTGGGCGATACCATCAGGCGAACCGTAAGCCAACGCGCCGCTGCTGTACCGGGTATGGTGCTTGCTCCTCTACCAGACATCACGCCGGCAGGTGTTCGCGTTTATACGACAACGCCCGAAATCAGTGATCGAACTGAGCGAGGTGCTTTCGAGGGACAGCGTAAAGACATTTTGACCTACCTGATACAGAAGCCAGGAGAATATACTCTTCCCGCCTTGGTTTATTACTGGTGGCATCCGACGGCCAATCGACTTGAATCCAAGACTTTTCCCGCTCTAACTTTGCAAGTGCCGTTCCCCGATAACTCAGAAGAAGTCGAAGCGGGCGCTACAACGAGTCCTCGTTGGATGGCCGTTTCAATCCTATGCGCTTTGATCGCTATTGTTTTTTGGCAGCGAAGGCTGCTAGCACGGTGGTTCCATCAATTTAGATCAATGATTAACTCACCTGAGCAAGCCCAATTTCGAAATCTAATCAAGGCTTGTCGTCAAAATGATGCCCAGACCGCCTATGCTGTATGGCATCAACTTATTTGTTTAGGCGAAGCTGACACAATGGAGTCTCAAAACATCACAGCGGCAATTTCGGATTTAGAGCGGCATCTCTACGGTACCCTTGTTTCTCAGTGGAGCGGAGAAGTCTTGGCACGGGCGTTGTGGCAGCGTCGACGACGATTTCCTCTGATTGACTGGCTGAGAAAACAACGCCCATATGATCGTGTGCCTCCGTTAAATCCCTGAAGAGCCTCAGAATTCAACTATTTGCCTAATTGATCAACCAGATGTTTAGCCGAGTAAACATGTAGCAGTGCGTGTTGAATGGCCTGACTGGCGACCGAAGTGGCTCGCATTTGTCGATCGTCAAACATATAGTTAGCAGCCAACGACTGGATGTTCCCGTCAAAGATCAGGCCTACTAAATTTCCTGCTCGATCAACCACAGGGCTGCCTGAGTTGCCACCGATGATATCAGCGGTGCTAACGAAATTCATCGGCACGTTCGGGCTGATTTGCGATTGAGCTTTTTTCCAAGATTCGGGTAATCGGAAATTCTCTTGCCCCACATGCGCTGCTTCGTGCGCGAAGGCACCTCCCATGGTCGTCCAGGAAGGCAACTGCTTGCCAGCCTGTTCGTATCCAAGTACTTTGCCAAAGGCTAGCCGCAACGTAAAAGTAGCATCAGGGTAGGTGGCTGTCCCCTGAGTTTTAAAAACGGCTTCGGCGATCTTGGCGTAGGCCTGCTTTTCCTGTTCGGCGATGTCGTCTTCCAATTTTCGATACTTGCGGTGCTGGGCATCCAGTAATCGAGCCAATTGGATCATCGCGTCAGAGCTTTCGGTCACGGCTTGAGCGCCACCTTGAACTAGCGTTTTGCGCTGCTGGACATCCTTTAAGCGACAACCAGCAACCAGCTCAGCAGCTCGATCCGTTGGGCTCTTGCCTTGCATCATTTGCATGCACAGGGGATCGTTGCCACCGCGATTTTCCAACAGCCAAGATAAGCCGTCGGCTAGTTGAGCGGTCTCCAGGTCGTCGTAGATTGGCGCGGAACTGTAGAGCTGTTGCTCTAGCGATTCACGTCCGGCATCAGCATACTCCGGCAGTCGCTCGCCAGACGGCTTGCGGTCCTCTTCTACCAGTTCCACAATCGTGCGGGCGGTCTGAAATAGTTGACACTGGATGACTGGATTTTGTCCGATCAGCTCGGATCGCTGTTTTTGGGCCTGAGCGATAGTTTCAAAAGCGGCGGCAGTACCAGCCAGAGAGCTGTTAGCTTGGATTGCTGATAACAAATCGGCTTCAGCAACTTTTTTTGCATTCATCACCGCTGGATCTTGCAGTCCGGCCAACATTCCCAGATATGCCTTGCGGGAGTTTTGGACACCAAACAACTCATCTTTCGCTCGTCGAGCGTGTTCGACACTCCTGAGTCCAAACTGCTGTAACAGGATTTCGCGACGGCGAAGCATGTTTAGCACAAAAGGCATGCGATGGTCGCGTAGGTATTCCAGTGCCGCAACCGTGTAGATGCGGTTGGTACGTCCAGGGTTGCCCGACACAAAGACCAATTGGTTATCAGAGACGGGTTGATCCGACCATTTCAAGTAATGCTGGATCTTGGCTGGCTGACCATCCTCGTAGACTCGAAAAATACAGGCGTCCAAGCAATAACGCGGGTACTCGAAGTTATCTGCGTCGCCACCAAAGAAAGCGATAGCCGATTCTGGAGCCCAAACAAGACGCACATCGGTGTATTTCTTGTATCGATACAGATGATATCGTCCGCCGCCGTACAATGTGATCACATCACTTCGCAGGCCAGTCTTTCCCAACGACTCTTTTTCGATCTCTGCGATCACCGCTCGCCTTGCCGCCACAGCTTGCTCTGTCGTGAGTTCTGGCGTGACCGCTGCGCTAACTCGCTGAGTAACATCCTGGATTTCCACCAGCTGATTGAGTTCCAGATCGGGCGTTTTTAGTTCATCGGCTAAACTTTGAGCCAAAAAGCCATCGTCCAAGTAATTGTTTTTTTCGTTTGACAACTTGAACAACGAATCCGAAGCGACATGGTGGTTGGTCAGCACCAGCCCATTGCTAGACACAAACGAAGCAGAACCACCCACATTAAATCGGACGCTTGACTTCATCAGATGCTCGGTCCATTGTGGGCTGGCGGTGAAGTCGTAGACTTGCTTCAAGTGCTGGGATGGCAAATCGTTGAACAGCCACATACCTTCGTCGGCAGGCAATTTACCTGCGATATACAAGACCAAAACAAGACCAAACAGCGACCAAGAAGAGCTACGTTTCATATCTACACTTTCCGAATAGGTAATCACATTGGTTGATGAGTAAAACAATAGGTATCTTTTGCATTGGTGGTGGGCCCAGCAACCGGAAATTGATCGGTAACACTACTTCATCAGCCCACCGCGAACCACAATCTCGCCTGACAACCGCCGCCAGTTCGATTGGCAATACCGACGCCTCCACCATGCAAAGTGGATAATCGTTTGGCTTTTGTCAGACCCAAACCCAAACCACGGCCTGCTTCTCGCCCCGAGTAGTAAGGATCAAAACAGTGCTCCAGTGCGTCGGGCGATAATCCCGTGCCTTGATCGTCGATTCGTATCATGAGCATATTGGCATCTAGCCTTGCGTGCAACCAGACCCATTGCTCTGTCGAGGAAGCTTCGATGGCGTTTCTCAAAACGGCCCACACCGCTTCTTTAATCAGGGTGGCATCCAGACGCAGTTGTTGATGGATTGCCCAATGAACTTGCAGGTTAACCATGCGAAGTTGAGCCCAGTGTGTGCCACGCTCTTGGATCTGTTGCCCTAATTCCATCGAGTCGACCAATCGCCGGTTGATTTCAGGTGGACGAGCTATCAGCATGAGGTCACCTAACATCTCGCAGCCTCGCATGGCGTTTTCTATAATCGTCTCCAGTGACAATTGATCGTCGGGAAGAGGGCTGGTGCGAAGTAACTGGCTGGCTCGGGTTACAATGTTTGCCAGCGGATTGTTCAGTTCATGGCTCAGCCCATAAGAAAACTGATAGATGGCTTGCGACTTGAAGTCATCCAGTTGAGTGACAAATGTGGACTGAAATGCGCGAAGCCGTATAACAACGTTGACTGCTTGACGCAGGCGACTTGTGGCAGCCGATGTTCCTGGGCAGCCGGCTAGCGACCTTAAAAGCGTATCCCAATCAAAAGTTGCTCTGTGGGAATCCGAAGCGTTCCAGTCGTTGCCAAGTCGAGCATTCAGCCAATGGTTCAGCACCCAATCCGTTGAAGACAACTCGGATAGCCGTTGCCGGTGAGCTTCCTGGACATCAGCATCCAAGCTGACTGCCATGCCTAAAAGCAGATCCAACAGTTGTTCGCAAGTAGAGTCGCCAAAACTAAGTGGTGGTTCTCTGCCGTTTTCGCTGGATCTGGTTACGCCCATAACCCCAGTCCGATAACCTTCAAACCAGATCGCTTCCACGCAATGCGTATCCGTAGAAGCCAAGAAAGTAAAGTCGATGCAAGGTGGTCGCACCCGCTTAGAAACCTTCAGCAATCGTGATATCAGGCTAATGCACTACTGGTCGGTCGATTTCCAACAAGTCACACACTCGCTCGATCAGACGATCGACAGTAAAGGGCTTTTGCATAAAGTCATCCGCCCCGGCTGCTCGAAGCCCTGCCACTTTATCCTGTTCGATCATACCGGAGATACAGATGATCCTAACCGAATCCAGTGAGCTGTCGCTACGCACTCGCTGACAAACCTCTTTGCCATTGATATCGGGCAACATCACATCAAGAACCACCATGTCTGGCCGAAACTCCTTGACCTGCATCCCCGCAGCAAATCCATTGTTGGCAGTGCGAATATCAAAGCGTCCGTCCCGGTCGAACGCATCGTGCATCAAGTCTACCAGATCCTGATCATCGTCTACAATTAGAAGCTTTTTCTTGCCGTTCTCCAATGAGTCGGTCGGAATGCCGTTATCACGCATGAAGGCAAACAACTGATCGCGGGGAATTCTGCGGAAACGGCTGCCTGGAACGCGGAACCCTTTCAGAGTTCCATTGTCAAAGCAGCGAATAATCGTTTGCTGGCTGACCTTGCAAATTTTGGCTGCTTCACCTGTCGTAAAAACTGTCTTCGTCGATGACATCGCTATTCACCATCCTTCCTGATTGACGGCTTTGCTTTAGTAGCAATCGGATGGGGGAGAGAGTCTTTCGGAGTCCCTTCCCTGGCCGAAATTGGTCTACAGTAGACCTCGCTGAATTTTTAATGCTGATCCAACTGAAAAGAACAACCGAAACTCTGTCTGTTCCGCAGTCTTCAGCAATTTCCATCCTCACCAATCTTGCCGAGATTGACAGGATCGCCGGATTATAGCGATTGGGATATTTGGGTCAATAGCGGTATTTGCATCGCAGCGTAATGCTCACGATGCATTCAGCGCAATTAGCTGTTTTCACCTAGAATACTCCCGTTTTGCCAACTCTCTACGGCTCTTCAGCAGCTACCACTACAGTCAACATTCTGCCATCATTGGCCACTACATCCAGAGTGGCCTGACTAGAGATTTCATATGCCACCTGATGGAACTGCGCAGGCGACTGGATAGTTTGGCCATTGATGCTTATGATTGCATAACCTGCGCGCAGGCCAGCACGCCAAACCTGAGAGTCAGGAGTTACGCTTAGAAATGCAACTTTGGGTCCACCTCGTGCAACAGCGATTCGTTCCAACTCGCCAGCAATAGCCGTCTGATATTCGACTTGCGCCCCGCGCCAGTCGGTTGGCCCATGCAGGCTATAAACCGGGCGATTGGTCGCCATGAACTTCTTTGCCAGTTGAGCTTCCAGAGTTACAAGCTGACCGCCTGTCGATTGCCTTGGCCTGTGGACCTGCAGCGTTACTGATTGCCCAGTGGGCACTTTGGCCAGTTCTCGAAACAGGTCATTGCGGCTGCTTACTGCTTGAGAACCGACCTGGACTATCACGTCACTCTCGCGTAGACCTGCGGCTGCACCTGGCAAGCCTGGGATCACGGCACTAACACGCACGCCGACAGGCCCACGCTCCATTTCTGCGTTTCCCAAATTCTCGGGTTGAATCCCAAGGAATCCATATTCGGGTTGCTGTCCCGCCTTCAAGGCTTCGACGACTCGCTGAAAAAATCCGTCGGTGGCTATCGCCAGCCCAGCCGAATGCTCCTGTCCCCAACCCGCCACAAGGCTAGTTGTCAATCCAATCCATCTGCCACGTATGTCTACCAAAGCGCCTCCACTGCTGCCGACCGCTGCCTTGATATCGGTGTGAAGCATGGTTCCCAGTTGATGTATGGTCTCGCTGAACGACTGTTCCGGTTCGCGCGGTGCCATGCGTTGCAGATTGGATAGGATTCCCCAGCTTGCACTGGCCTGACCGTCGCGAGCAATGGCATAGGGGTTGCCCAGCGCGATAACCAACTGCCCCTTTCTTATCGGTTGGTCAGTTGGGGTTAGTGGTGATAAATCGGTTGCCTCGATCTTCAATATAGCCAAATCGGAAAATGGATCGGCAGCTAACACCTGAGCCGACTTGCCGACGACCTTAGCCTGATAACATCGTCGGTCCAGCCATACGAAATAGTGATGCCGACGTGGATCGTCTAGAACATGAGCACAGGTAACAATGTAACCGTCAGCACTCAGTACAACTCCGCTCCCGAAGAACGTCGGAACAAAGTCCTGACTGGTTGGTTCTTCTGTCAATAGCAGGCCAGGAGCCAGCCGTAACGACTCAAGCGGACTGCGACTGGCTTGGTCCTTGCGAATACGTGTGATCGCGACCACTGAACGTTCACACGCAGCCACCGCATCAACCATGGCTGACTCAAGCGATTGCAGCACATCTTGTGGATGTGCAGCAATTTCCTGCTGAGTAGAAGGTGCTTGCGAAGTTGCGGCCGGATCGTCCGCTAGCGCCATGGTCGCCATTAGCAACCATCCAGCTTGGGTCAGGAGGCAGAGACGCTGGCAAATCATGAACGATTGACCTCTCATCGGTAGTTCTAGCTGTCCGCTAGTTCGCCTTCCTCTTCGACTTCGGCAGCGTCGCCTTCACGGCCTTCAGGGCCAATATATCCGCCAGAGGTCATGATCAAATCGCGTATTTCATTGGCCACCGGTTTGTTTTCCAGTAGATAGGCGCGTGCCTTCTCTTTGCCTTGCCCCAAATAGGTCTCGTTGAACTTAAACCAAGAACCGCTACGAGTCACAATCTTGTGCTCGGTCCCTAAATCCAGCACGTCACCTTCGTAGCTAATCCCCGAAGTGTGCATCATATCGAATTCGGCAACACGGAAAGGCGGTGCTACTTTGTTCTTGACGATCTTGCATCGCACTCGCTGCCCGACGACATCCTCGCCCTCTTTCAGCGCTCCGACTCGACGAACATCGATACGACATGAGCAGTAGAACTTCAATGCTCGGCCACCAGGAGTGGTCTCCGGGCTTCCAAACATCACACCAATCTTTTCGCGAATTTGATTGATGAAAATCACAACGGTCTTGCTCTTTGCAATCGCACCAGTCAGCTTCCGCATAGCTTGGCTCATCAGCCTCGCTTGTAGTCCAACGTGACTCTGCCCCATCTCGCCTTCCAATTCCTGACGCGGAACCAGCGCGGCAACCGAATCGACCACGATCACATCAACCGCATTGCTCTTGACCAAGTGCTCAGCGATCTGCATCGCCTCTTCACCACAGCCGGGCTGCGACACCAACAG
Organism: Aureliella sp.; assembly: GCA_044234105.1. GTDB lineage: Bacteria > Planctomycetota > Planctomycetia > Pirellulales > Pirellulaceae > Aureliella. Next base: position 23,792 of record JBIIJD010000067.1, read on the forward strand.
CGTATCTAGCTCGACGCCAATTTTCTTGGCCCAACTTGGGTCAAACGCATGCTCAGCATCGATGATCGCCGCGATGCCGTCTCGCTTTTGCGCTTCAGCACAAATATGTAAGGCCAGGGTCGTTTTACCGCTGGATTCTGGACCAAAGATTTCAACGATTCGACCTCGTGGCACTCCTACGCCACCCAGAGCAATGTCCAGAGAGAGACTGCCTGTGGGAATTCCTTCGATCTTCAACAACTGTTCGCCACCCAAAGGCATGATCGAGCCTTCACCAAATTGCTTCTCGATTTGCTCAAGAGTCGTCCGCAGACCTGGCTCTCTCTTGAATACCGCCTCCATCCCGATAGGGCCACTGGCTGAGGCAGATTTTTTTGTACTAGTGGCAGCTTTCTTTTTTGACATTTTGTCGCTCGCTGTGTTTACCATCGTTTGAACTCCCATTTGAAGAAAAAGTTTTTCGCCGCATTCTCAGGCTATTAGGCCGGTACGGGAACATGACAGTTCCCGCCTCACCATGTTCCCTGGCTGATCAACAAGGCCGCTGGGATCGACTAGACTTTTTCAAGGAAATCACATTTCCTGATCACAGATGCTAGCCGATCCACGGCCCGACTACAACTGACCGCAAGCACAAACTCTGGCCAATCGCCAAGGTCTAGGCAACCGGCACTTCGCAGTGGTAGCCCGGGTCTGGCTACTTAAGTATCGCCGTACACATGACACCTTTGGTCATGACGAACGCCAAATCTTTCGGTCCATTACCTATTAGTGTCCTGAAACAAGAAAACCTTACAGGTTTGCAGAACTTTTTTTCTGAAATCTGCAGAATGCCACAAAAAGGCACCGAGTGTAACAGCAAGTGTAAACAAAAAACGCACCCCAAAAGTGGAGTGCGTTTCCCCGGGCCAGCCTAGGCTGGCAATGTCGGAGTTTGTTCTTGGTTTGAACCTTTGTGTACAGGTACAGAATTGCTACTGACCAGCGGCAGCGGCCACAGCCTTGGGGCTACGACGACTTCGGGCTGCTTGCAGGCGGGCAACCGCAGCCTCGCGCTGAGCCAAATGAGAGCCATTGGTGCCGTACTTTTTGATCAAAACGGCGGTCTTTTCAGAGGGTTGAGCGCCAATGCCAATCCAGTAATCCACCCGTTCATTCTTCAGAATCACACGAGCATCTGTTTCGGCGATCATCGGGTCGTACTGTCCAACCTCCTCAATCACCTTGCCGTCACGCGGGCGTCGGGAATCTACTACAACGATCCGGTAAAAGGGCCTGGCCTTCTTGCCCATCTTTTTCATGCGAATACGGACTGCCACTTAAAAAATCTCCTGCGGTCATGAATTGCTTGTTTTTTTCTTGTCTCAGCGATACGCCGGATAGCTTTCCTCGGTACTTGAGGGCCGATATTGTCGCAGTTTGACCGCCAAATGCAACTGCAATTTCTTCAGGGCCGAAGAATTACAAGCCCCTAATTGTCCCGTTTCTTCTTTCGGAGCAGCTTTTCTCGCTCTTTTTGAAGTCGCTGCCTTTCCTTGGGAGTCAACCGCTTGCCGGTGCTTTGCTTAACGTTCATACCACCCATATTGGGGTCAAGCATTCCACCTTGAAGTTGCCGCATCATCTCCATGCGGTTCTTCATCCCGCCTGAAGCCATCATCTGCATCATGGGAGCCATCATATTAAACTGCTTGATAAGCCCCGAAACGGCGTTTGGCGGTACGCCCGAGCCGAGGGCTATTCGGTTTCGCCGCTGTGGGTCGATCAGTTTGGGGTTTCGCCTCTCAGTTGGAGTCATCGAGTCGATGATGCCGAGCAGTTTCCGCATCTCGCCGTCGGTATCTTCCCCGGCCATCATCTTGCTAAGTTCGCCCATGCCGGGCATCAGGCCCATCATCTTTTGCATCAAACCTGGTTTCGCAATTTTCTGAAGGACACCTCGAAAATCTTCCAACGTGAAATGGCCTGAAGCCATTCGAGCTTCCAGTTTTTCGCGTTCTTGGTCATCGATAATGCGATGTGCTTCTTGGGCGACCGCTACGATGTCACCCATTTGCAGAATGCGGCTGGCCATGCCTTCGGGCCGGAATGGTTCTAGTGCATCCAGGTGTTCTCCCGTGCCGATAAACTTGATAGGCACTTTGGTAACATGTTTGACGCTCAGCAGCGCACCGCCGCGCGCATCACCATCCAGCTTGGTCATGATGACGCCGTCCAGTTCAATCGCCTGGTTAAAGGCGGCGGCGCTATGCACAGCGTCTTGGCCTGTCATGCCATCGACCACAAGGTAGACCTGATGGGGATGAATGTGTTTGTCGATTTCGGTCAGTTGCGCCATCAATTCTTGATCGATCGACAGTCGACCGGCGGTATCCAGGATAACGATGTCAGCCCCTGATTCCTTGGCTCGTTTGACTCCTTCGCGGCAGACCTTGACCGGGTCTTTTTGTTCTAGATCGCTGTAAACGCTAACGCCCAGTTGCCGCCCGATCGTGATCAATTGCTCAATGGCGGCAGGTCTCTGAAGGTCCGCAGCCACCATATAGGGAGTGGCTTTCTGTTCCTTAAGCAATTGAGCCAATTTGCCACAAGTGGTCGTCTTACCGGCCCCCTGAAGGCCGCACATCATCAGGATCGTCACGTCGTCCTTCTTGGCAGGTATGCTGACGTCCACTGGCCCCAAAATCTCTACCAGTTGCTCGTAGACGATGCGAATTAGCTCCTCATGAGGCTTCAGCGAAAGCAATACCCGCTGGCCAAGGGCTCGCTCAGAAACCTGGCGCATGAAGTCCTGGACAACTTCGTAGCTAACGTCAGCTTCCAGCATGGCCTGTTCGACCATCTGAAGGCCATCTCGCATATTGGATTCTGTCAGCTTGCCTTTTCCGCTTAAGCTCTTAAAGGCAGACTGAAGACTTTCCGATAGGGAATCAAACATGGTTTTTCAATTCGATTACTGATAGGTGGTCATTGCATGGTGCCGCGGCAAAGCCAGACTTTTTTTGAGCGATTGCTACGTTTTCCATAGAATAGCACATCTGAGCTTGGTTCACTAACCCAACTGGTCAGCCAGTCGCCGGGCTTGCTCCTCGGGAGCCTGCGACGCCCAGATAGCGGCACCAACTACGATACGGCGGACTCCGGTTGCCAGGACCTGACTTACATTAGCCGCAGAAATTCCGCCAATAGCGTAAGCCGGGATGTCTATTTCAGTAGCCACCTGATGCAGCCATTCAACCCCGGCAAATTGATCAAAGCTCTTTGTTTCCGATGGAAAAGTGGGCCCACAACCGATGTAATCAGCTCCTGACAACTGAGCCTGGGTGGCCTGGCTCAGGTTGTGAGTTGAAACGCCGATCGTTAGTCTGCCCATGGACAGTCGCTGAACATCCTGGATCGCCAGATCCTCTTGTCCCACGTGAACCCCCCCTGCCCCGCTGGCTAAAGCCACATCCACGCGATCATTGACGATCACGTTTTCCGCCCCTACCTCCCGCACGGCCGCTTGGCTATAAGCGAGCAAGTGACGCGTGTCAGCCGATTTGTCTCGGATCTGAAACAGTCCTACTCCTGCCTGCTGGAGCCTTGAAAGCTTGTTGGTAAAATCTGAAATAGGCAGAACGCAGTCAACAAGAACATAAAGTGCTTGAGCCCCAAACTTTGGGCGCGCACCACAAAGTCTCAGTTCAACCTGAGCCAGACGATCGTAAGCCAGATATCGAAGCTGTTTAGCCGCAAGCGACTGATCGGGAAATTCGTTCTTACAAGCCTCCTCGATGACTCTTAGCGATTGAGTCGTTCTTTCAGAAGCCGCCACCACCAGATCGTTCCAGTCTCCTCTCAGGCGTTCACTAGGACTCGTAAGAGAGGTGCCGGCATCGCATTGCACCGATCGCGCAGCCAGCCGTGACATTCTGGGGATCTGCCCAGCCAACACAGTCAATTCATGTCGCAAAGCCTTCAGCCATCCAGCCGCTGTAGCATCTTGGCGCACTACGCGAGCAATGTCCTCTAAGGTGCGTAGCCCCTCAGCAGCGCGATTCAAATTGACATCCAAGAGTCGTAAGACTTGTTCTGTTTCCAAGTGAACCTCTATTGTCTTAGCTTTCCCCAACCTAAAACCGGGGTGATTAAAGTAGGAGACCCCCGCTACAAAATCGACCCGTAGACCAGACAAACATTGTTGATCCAAGTTGCCATCCGAACAACCCACCATAAAAAACACGTTCACAACCGCTCCGTTTGGATTCATCAGTGCTGACGAAGACTCTCAAGCAGCCAATCACCGACAGTTCCCAAAGAAAGGCTGACCATTTGAAGTTATCAGGCTATAATAAGCGGCTTGTAGGGTGAACCACAAACAGTTTCCCAAGCAGAGGCTTATGCCCGCCCCCATAGTTAAGCGGATATAACGAGGCTTTCCTAAAGCCTAGTCACAGGTTCGATTCCTGTTGGGGGTATTAAGGGCCTTCGTAGAATCCACGGATTTTGCGGTGGCCTTTGTTTTTGTTGGGTTTGCTAGAATTGGCTTACCCTCGTTGGAAGTGCTTTCCGCTAGAGTTGCCCCCACCTGCTGCCCCACCCTGTCAACGTTTTCGTTGGCGATTTCTGCTGCCTGCCCCACCCCCTGTTTTGCGAGGGCGATATGCTCGCTAGTTACCTTCAGATAGTGGGCGTTTGCTACTCGCTCGCTGTTGCCCAGCCAAGCGGTTACAACGTGCGACGGGAAGCGGTCGGCTAAGTCGGTCTGAAGCGAGCCCCTGAGATTGTGAAAGAGCCTAGGCCAAGGCTTCAGCCCTGCTTTGGTGAGTATCTCAAGAAAGACTTTCCTCAAGTTGAGATTGCTGGTTGAGTAGCGACTAATGCAGCGTTCCGCTTCGGGGTCGAAAGCGTCTTTCAAGTGGGTCTTGAGCTCTGGCAGTATCGGCACCACTCGCTTGGCTTTGCCTTGCTTGGCGGTCTTGGTTGAATAAACCGTTAGCGTGCCTGCCACAAAGTCAACGTCTGCCCAGCGTAGGGCCAGCACTTCGCTGGGTGAGCGTAGCCCAGCGTAGCGAGAGAGGGCGATAATCAAACGCCATTGGGCGTCTGGGGCCATTGCGATGGCTTTCTCAACGTCAGCAGCAGGAACGTAGACTGAGCGTTCTGAATTAGCCATGCTGCCAGCCAACACTTTGGCGAAAGGGCTCTTGCTGATGGCCCCTGCTTCAACAGCAGCGAGAAAGAACTGCTTGGCCTTTTTGATATGCTGAGCAATTGAGGCTTGAGCAAAGCCCTTGCTGTCGGCCAGCCAATGCCGATAGCCCTGGGCGTCTTCGCTGTCGATTCCCTTGAGCGATACCTCAGCGGTGAAGTATTCGAGCAGATAGCCTTTGCTAAGCTCAAGATTCCTTAGGCAGTAGTGGCCCACCTTGGGCGAGTGGTTAGACATGTAGGTAGTGAGCCACTGCCCCAGCGTGTAGTTATTGCGAGGCTGGCATAGCTCTTGCTCAGTTAGTTTGGCGTGCAAGTCGTCGCCAATCTTATTGAGCCACTCAGCCAGAGCGGGAGAAGGGCCACCGCCAGAGATTGAAGCAGAAACTAAGTCGTTAACTTTAGCAGCGATTGCTTGAGCGTCTCGCTTGGCGATTGCCCCCAAGCGAATCTTTCGCCGCCGCTTATCCTTGTCCTTGAACTCGATACGGTAGAGCGTTCTTCCGTTTCGTGTTTCAGTAGTTACACTTGCCATCTTTAGTTCTCCAGCATCTCATAGGGTTTTAGTGCTCCCACTTCTCTAGCCAAATCTTCGAGGCAAACCTGCGTAGCCTCTACTGTGTTTCGATAGTT
>JBIIJD010000068.1:0-29567 GCA_044234105.1 Aureliella sp.
AAGGAGAGGCTAGGCGGGAACGATTGAACAGCCTGATCGAGCGAGTCAAGACCGAAGTCAGTGAAATTGGGTTTGAGATCGTCGGCGAAGACCAGCCGTTTCCACTGGTCATGGTTCGCATCGGTTCGATGTTGGATATTCCGCGAGTGTCCCAATATTTCTTTCAACAAGGCATTCACATCTTGGCTGTAGGTTTCCCAGTCATTCCTATGTCTCAGGGTGCCATGGTGCGGATATCATTGTCGGCGATTCATACCGACCAACAAGTTGATCGACTGATGGATGCCTTTCGCGGCTTAAGACGGCTGCTTGGAAGCTCGCGACCATCAGCCGCTCAAGCAACCAATCTTGCCCTTCTGGCTAATTCGTAACTGCCTGCATGATTCACTGGAGGGCTCTTAAGAAACAAAGGTTGTTGTCGTGAACTCATTAAGACTAGAGCCGGCCGTTACTTGGGGCACTCGCCGTCAGTTTATCAACCTGCCGGCGCAGATTCATGCGAAGGATTCACGCTGGGTTCCTTCGCTACGCTGGGAGGAAAAAAGGCTGTTGGGGTTTGTGCCTGGTCATCCTTTTCCTAAAGAGAATCCAGTTCAGGCTTGGCTAGCCTTTCGAGGTAAACAACCGGTGGGACGCATCGCCGCTTCGTGTTGTCTCGCTCCGCAAAACACTTCGAATCAAGCAGTGGGCTACTTTGGTTTCTTTGAATGCTTCAACGATCCAGAAGCGGCCAGACTGCTTGTTCAGACGGCGGCCCAGTGGGTCGGCCAGCATGGCCTAGAGCATTTGCGAGGCCCGATGTCGCCCAGTATCAACTACAGTGTCGGTGTGTTGACAAACGGTTTTGATCGTCAGCCCAGTTTTCAAATTCCTTACAATCCTAACTACTATGATGAACTTCTAGTGCATGCTGGCTTGCGGTTGGCACAAGAGCTTTATGCTTTAGAAATCTTCCGCGACCACCTGTCGCGTATTGTCGATCGTTTGGAACGTGTCGGCAATCACTTTAGCGGTCGCCACTCAGTTCGCTTTCGTCCGCTTAATCGTAAGAATAGACACAGTGATTTACAATTGTTTCTTTCCATTGCTCAGCAATCGCTCATGTCTCATTGGGGATTTGTACCGCTGTCCGAGAGGGAACAAAAACGATTGGCGATCGACATGAGTTGGCTTGTTATACCGGAACTACTCCAATTCGCCGAAGTGAATGGACAAGTAGTTGCCGCAGCTTTGGCATTGCCCGATTATGCAGATCGAATTCGACAAATCGACGGCAAGTTGTTTCCCACCGGCTTCTTTAGGCTTTTAATGGGAAAACAGCGCATCAAGAATTTTCGAGTGGTGGCCACCAATATTCTGCCAAATTTCAAACGCTGGGGACTGGCGCCCGCTTTGATCGGTCGAATCTCCCGTATCGCACTGAGCATGGGAGCGCAAAAACTTGAGTTCTCATGGATTGCGCAGTCAAACCCTCTTTCATTTGGTACGATTGAAAATGGTGGTGCTCAACGTTCCAAGACATTGAAGGTCTATGAAGCTGCTTGTGCCGAACTGCTCGCATAGACCGGTAACTGAACTACGGTACTGTAAACAGCGACCGAAAAACTGAGTTCAAAGCGATTTCAGAAATATAAGAAAGGAATAAAGCATGTCGCACGAAAACCCCTATGATGCTCTACCCTCCGCAAAATCAATGGCTGCGGATAACTTTGGAGACGACATGCGGCGGGTAAATGTAAATCCGGTGGAACTGTTCAAGCGAGGCTACGCTTTGCTAGGTGATCAGTATTGGCTTTTCTTGGGGATGAGCCTTGTAGCCATACTCATTGGTTCGTTGATTCCTTTTGGCATCTTGATGCCACCACTGTTGGTAGGACTGTTTTTTGCCTTGATGGGACGAGAGCAGGGAAGAACCATCGAGTTTGGAACCCTTTTTCGCGGGTTCGACAAATTTGGCGATTCGCTGATCGCCTATCTGATCATGATGGCAGTTGCTTTTGTGGTCATAATTCCACTGGCAATTATCTTTGTGGCCGCAATGATTATGTTCGCAGCAACAAATGGAGAGGGAGATGCAATGTTTATGATGGCGATGCTGGTATTATATCCCCTGGTGCTTGTCGTCTCCGTGGCATGCTATGTTCCCTTTGTGTTCACCTATCAACTGATCGCCGATCGCGGACTGACTGGGATGGAGGCGGCTAAAATGAGTGCTCGCGGAGCCTGGGCTAATCTTGGAGGAGTCCTGTGGTACATGTTCGTCAGCGGACTGATCTCCCTGGTGCTGATGATGATGTGCTACGTACCACTCATCTTCTTTTTGCCGATTTCTTTTGCCTCGGCATTTGTGCTTTACAGAGATATCTATGCTCAGCCGATCGTCGATGCCCAAATCGCTTGACGCATTATCTAGACAAAAAAAGTGGCGACGAGCTTCCAGCTTGTCGGAGGTGCTGATCCCGATACATCTCGCAACCTGGAAGGTCTCGACCACAACAAATTGCAAGTTCGGAACCACAACAACCTGGAAGATCGCAGTCACGGGTGCGCGGAAGCCAAGAAATAGTTTTGAAGAAGCACTAGTCCGCCTTCAGCAGTTTGGCGTTCAGCTTAATCACGCCCAGATCATTGACTCCAGGCTTAAGCTCCAATTCCAAGCGGTTTCCACGGCTGAGTTTTTGACTTTTTCCGTTCACGTCGATTTGGTCAATGGCTCCGGCCGCTTCGTGCCACAGTCGAAAGATGGCTCCTGAACCCACTGGTAAGTTGGCAATCTCCACTACTCCCTCAGCATTGCTGACACCAACAAAGGGGTGTTGCTTGACAATCACAAACGCCTTCATCCATGGGTGTACATTGCACTCGATGGGGATGGCGGTAGGTTCGACCACATCCGGTTTCAAGTTCAGTTCCTTACTCTGGCCGGCTGGCACCAAAAAATTGGTAGGAGGGTTTTTCAAGAAATTGAAATTAGCGTTATGTCCGGTGTCATCACTGTTCTTAACATTTATGGTCTGACCCGATCGAGCTACTATAATTTTTGGCTCAAACATGCACTTGACGTTATCTAATAGGTGCGTTGCAGCAGGTGCCTTTAACATCTCGGCTGGAATTTTCACCTTACTCTTTTCTTCGTCGAAGATCACCGCAAAATTCTGCAATTCGCCCTGCTTGCCCACCAAAAGTTTGTTGGAAATGATTGGACTTTCGGCGCAAAAAGCATCGTTGACATTGGAAACGGCCTTAGGTTCTGTCACGCTGCCATCTACAACAAACTTCATTCGCAATGTAGCGGTTTCTTGTGCCGACGCCAAACAGCACAGATAAGACACAGTCAAAACGCTACTCAGCCAAATCACTACTGAATTTTTCATGGAACTCTCCAAAAACGATCGGTGCCCAGCGGTTTGCTGAGCAGAAACAAGCACTCATCGCATTATATTCACCAAGTCAAATAAACCCAAGTCATGCACGGGAAAAAGGTAACCGGCTGCGGATTATAGCCACCCATTTTAGTTCAACCAAATCTTGCATTAGTTACTGGGAACCCTAAGTGTTTAGACAATTTTTGCTGATAGCCGTTATCGATCAAGTAAAAATACTCGAGAATCCTAGCTCTTCGTATGCGTACTCAGTCTCGGGTGGCACTCGCACGCCTACACGAGGTTATCGCGGGTTTCGAGTAGTAGTAGTAGTAGTAGTAGTAGTAGTAGGTGTAAGAGTAGGTGAGCGATCCGATACTATGGTCACCAGGACACACTTAAAGGCGGGGGTTTTGGACTGAGGATCCAGGCTGCGCGGGACCAGTACGTTGGCTTCAGGGTAATACATCAGTGCGTTGCCAGGCCGGATGTCTTCGTAGCTGCGGGCAAGATATCCAGACAATTCACCAACGCTGCTGGAGATGGTAACGGGCTGATCGGCACTCAGTCCCATTCGGCGCATGTCGTCAGGATGAATAAGAATCAAATCACGTCGCTCTTGACCGCGATACAGATCCTCGTCTTCATATACCACTGTGTTGAACTGGCCCTCGCTGCGGACTGTCATCAATCTCAGTTGATTGTCCGACAGAGTCAAAAGCTTGGGAACTTGGTGCTGATGAAATTTGGCTTTTCCGTTAGGAGTGCTAAAGCGTGGCTGATGCAAGGTACGACCTTCGATTTGAAATTCTTGTTTGGTCTTACCGATGTTTTCAATGGCCTCATAACCAGGCACGACTTGACTGATCCAGTGACGGATCGTGTCGGTCTGTTGCATCTGTTCCCAACAAATGGCTGAGCTGTCGCCGACCAAAATTTGGCCCAATTGGCTGATCACTTGAATTTCGCTACGCGGACCCGGGTACCGCGCTGGTCCACCATCGCTCAGCCTTACCAAGTTAAACATGGACTCCTGAGTTGTCGGCTGAGGCTCCTCGTCGCGCGGCAGCACGGGCAGTATCAAGGTTTGATCAGCCAGCGCATGAACGTGGCCAGTGTTCAGGGTCGTGCTGAGTGTGACCAACAACTGCAATCTGCCCAGTGCCTGCTTGGCGAAAGTCGCATCGGGATTCGATCCATACAGATTGCCTCCCAAGCAGATCGCTGCCAACGACTTGCCATTATGTGCGGATTCCATGCAGGCCATCGTGTCCATGCCGGCTGTTGTAGGCAAGCTCAGACCAAACCGCAGTTGTAGATTCTTAAAAATGGTCTCTTTTAACTTGGGCGTGACGCCTACCGATCCAATGCCCTGAACGTTGGAGTGGCCGCGAATGGGCATCAGGCCAGCACCCGGACGTCCGACCATACCTCGTAGCAGAGCCAAATTGACGATCGCTTCGACGCTTTCCACACCGTGTACATGATGAGTGATTCCCATCGTCCAACTAAAAATCGCAGCTCGCGATCGGCAATAGATGGATGCAATTTCTTGCATTTGTTCAGCAGATATGCCTGATTTGTCCTGCAATTCTTGCCACGGAATGTCTTTCAGCGATTGCAAGTAAAGTTGGCTTTCGCTGGTGCATTGTTGAATGAAATTCTGATCAACGCCACCCATCTCAGCAACCGCTTTGGCCACTCCGGTCAGAAGGGCTAAATCGCCACCGATATGAGGCTGATAATAATGGTCGGAAACTTGGCTACCAAACAGCATGCTGCGCACATCGCTGGGAACTCGGAATCGAACCATGCCCAATTCGCGTACCGGATTGATAACGATCACTTTGCCCCCACGTCTGCGAAGGTGAGTTAGCGAAGTGATCAGTCGCGGATGATTGCTGGCCGGGTTCCCTCCGATGACAAATATCAAGTCGCAATGATCAATATCATCTAACGTGACCGTAGCCGTACCCGTCCCAAGCGACTTGCCAAGTCCCACGCCACTAGCTTGATGGCAGTAGTAACTGCAATTGTTCACATGATTGGTTCCATACAATCTAGCCAGTAAATGCAAAAGAAAGGCGGCTTCATTGCTGCTGCGACCACTGAAATACCAAAACGTTTGGTCGGGCAAAAGCGATTTCAATTTGGACTGGATACGATCAAAGGCATCTTTCCATGTGATCGTTTGGAAGTGACTAGAACCGCGAGTGTAAAGCACGGGTTGAATCAATCGCCCCGAGATTTCTAACTGCCGTGGAGTCCATTCTTGTAACTGGCTTACGCTGTGCTGCCGCCAAAAATCAGCGGTAATTGGCGGTTGCATATCCGAGGCCATCGCCTGCATCGACTTCTTACACACTTCGGGAAAGGACCCCTGCTCGTTGACCATCCCGCCACGCTGGCCACCCATTCCCAAAGCACAAGTCTTGCAAGCATTTTTACTTCGAAGGGCCTTGTAGAATTTCCATACTCCACCAGCCTGTCGAGCCTTGGCGAGTGAATATCGAATCGCGGCCCAGCCGCCACCATTCCGAACTTTGCGCATGATTCAACTTGGTAGAAAAATCGAGAAAATATGATTGTGACAGAATTTGGCACTATGCCATTTCATTAGCCCCGCGCAGTCCATCCCGAATGCGCTCGCAGCCAGGGCATTATAGCTCATTTATACGATTGCGTCTGTTACCTACCATTGGGCAAATTCTGAGCTTTTGTCTTTGACTTTCAGCCGGCTTCAGGCATGGCTTACCAACACAAGCTTGGTTAGAATGGGCAAAGCAGTTCACGGATGGCCTTTGGTACCTAACCATCAGGAATCCAGCGACGTTCATAAAGAATTTTGAATCAGCCAGGAATGATATTCGAGTTATGACCAAACATATATTTGTAACCGGCGGCGTGGTCAGTTCGATCGGAAAAGGATTGACTAGTGCGTCGATAGGCATGCTGTTGGAAGCTCGCGGTCTGAAGATCCGAATGCAAAAGTTGGATCCCTACATCAACGTGGACCCGGGTACGATGAGCCCCTACCAGCACGGGGAAGTCTACGTGCTGGATGATGGCAGCGAGACGGATTTGGACCTGGGACACTACGAACGATTTACAGCGGCTCCACTGTCGCGAGATTCGAACTACACCACCGGGCAGATTTATCTATCCGTGATCGAAAAAGAACGCAAGGGACAGTTCCTGGGCAAGACGGTGCAGGTGATCCCACATATCACCGACGAGATCAAAAGTGTCATTCGCAAAGTTGGCTCGCCAGACGTCGACGTGGTCATCACTGAAATTGGCGGCACTGTGGGTGATATTGAAAGCCTGCCTTTCTTGGAAGCCATTCGGCAGTTTCCGCTGATCGTTGGTCGCGAAAACTGTCTTTACATTCACCTGACACTAGTGCCTTATTTGAAAGCGGCTGGCGAACTGAAAACTAAGCCCACTCAGCATTCTGTAGGGCAGCTCCGACAGATCGGTATTCAACCCGATATTCTCATCTGTCGCTGCGAACAGCCGATCTCTCGAGACGAACGCGACAAAATCGCTCTGTTTTGCAATCTGAAACCGCAAGAAGTGGTCGAAGAGCGGGATAAAGATTTTTCGATTTACGAAGTGCCGCTCAGTCTGGTATCCAATGGACTGGACGAGCTTATTGTCAATCGATTGGGTATAGCCACCAGCCCACCCAACTTGGAACCGGTGGAAGAGATCCTGCATCGACTTCGCAACCCCAAGCACGAGATCAGCATAGCGGTGGTCGGAAAGTACGCAGAACACAAGGATGCTTACAAGTCGATCTACGAATCTTTGGACCATGCTGGCATTCATCACTATGCACAGATTCGCATCGGTCGAATTCAAAGCGAAGACATTGAGAACGAAGGTGCCGAAGTTTTGCTTTCTGGCTACGACGGAATTCTGGTGCCAGGCGGTTTTGGTGAGCGAGGAATCAACGGAAAACTTCAGACGATTCGCTATGCACGAGAGAAGGGTATTCCGTTCTTTGGGATTTGCCTGGGCATGCAGTGCGCCGTTATTGAATTCGCGAGAAACGTTGTAGGACTGTCCGGGGCTCACTCGACCGAATTTGATAAAGACTGTTCCCATCCCGTCATTTGCCTACTGAATGAACAACGACAAATCACCCAGTTGGGTGGGACCATGCGGCTAGGTAGACAAAAAGCTACGTTGCTGGAAGGTTCTCGGTCGCTTCAGGCCTACGGTCAGGCCGACATAGCCGAAAGGCATCGACATCGCTACGAGTTCAACAATCAGTACCGACAGCAGTTTGAAGCTCACGGCTTGACGTTTGCTGGCACAAGCCCAGACGGCAGCTTAGTGGAAATCGTCGAATTGCCTGATCATCCCTGGTTCTTGGCGGTCCAATTCCACCCAGAATTCAAGTCCAAGCCAACGCAAGCTCATCCCCTATTTGCAAGCTTTGTTCAGGCCGCCATCGATCGGCGCACCAGGCGCAAGCGAACGACGGACTCTCAATTACAGCCTCAGTAATCGCAAAGTTTCAGGCAACTTGATCGGTACTTTCGACGCGGCTGTCACGTTAAACCTGAGAAGCTGCATCAAGTTCGATCAGATGTCAGCCAACCATTTAAGCTGCGGTGGCATTCAGCCGAATAACAGGTTTTGTAGAGCTGACTGGAAGGGATGCCATTTTTTTATAGGTGCAATTGCTATGGGCCGGCGGAGCTGGTTTTCGCGTCTGTATTGGACTAAGTTTGCTAAACCCGTCGAACAGCGGGCTTTGTATCAATTCTTGATCAACCACCCAATTTCCTCGGTGTTGGAAATAGGCGTTGGTTCGGGCCAGCGCATGCAGCGAATCTGCCAGTTGGTCAACTTGGTGCCAGGGGTCGAGCAGTTAAGGTACATTGGTGTTGACGAATTTGAATCGTCAACCAGCGGCGAACACCTAACGCTCAAAGAAGCGCATCGCATTGCCAGCCAGCTTGGTTTTAAGGCATCGTTGATCCCAGGTACGATCCAGTCTGCCGTACCCAGAGTCGCACACAAATTTGGCCCGTCCGATCTAATCATTGTCGATGGCGGCATCGACCTAGATCGCCCCACATCCGGTCCAGTGGGGGGCTGGTTGAATCGACTGGCTCATAGTCGTTCCACCGTCATTGCTAGTGGAACACAAGCGGGGCCAATGGTCATCCTGCCTACGCAAAGTCTGGATCTACCCATCGTCAAAGCGGCGTAATGCGCAGTCGTCTGCCGCTGCTGAGGGCTATAGCAGACTTAGTGGTGTATAACAGACCGGTAGCTGAATAGGTCCATGGTATCTTGCTCCCGCCAAGAAGGACTGTCCCCGGCCAAGCAGACCAAGCGCGCCAGGAAGGACTGTCCCCGACCAAGCGCGATACAATTCACGCCGTCGTCGAATATCGGGCATTTCCCGAAAAACAGTCCGGATTCTGAAACGTCTTGCACTTTCCATCGACCTGCAAGTCCCTGCGGCCGTCAGGCACGCCGTCCCACAATGTTGACGCTTTGTGGGACGTATAGTACTCTTATGGAGGAGGATATTCTTATGGCAGAAGGCGTAAATGTTAGGTTTTCGGGCGAACTCCAGCGGTTTATCCAGGAACGAACGGGGGGGAGCGGGGTTTACGCTTCGGCGAGCGAATACATTCGAGACCTGGTTCGACGTGACTACGAACGGGAGGAACAACGCAAATGGCTTTGGTTGCGACATGAACTGAAGGCCGGAGTCGAAGCGGAAGACTCAGAGTTCCAAACAATTGAAATTGACAGCCTGATTGGAGAGGCCAAAGCGCGGAGAGGGAAGCGTGGAGGTTAAGTTTCTCCCCGCTGCCAAGAATCGTCTGAATGAAATTTGGGACTACACCGAGCGAACCTGGGGGGTAGCCCAGGCTGATAGATACGTTCGGGGACTCGTTGAAGCGATCCACGAGGTTGCTGACGGTCATCGGCATTGGCGACCGGTATTGGATGAAGGGCTACGGGGAGTCTACTTCATCCGATACGAGCGACATTTTATCTTCTTTCGATCCCTTTCGCGTGATGCAATAGGCGTGATCAGCGTGCTACATGAAAATATGAATATTCCGATGCGCCTGCGAGTTGATGATACCAATCAATAAGATAGGTGAGCGTCTAACACGATTTCAAACCCATGTCCAAGCTCGTTTGGGCGGTAGTCGCAATAAGACCAGTAGCCCAACGAAAGCCAATGCGCCGGTACACAAGGCGATCAATTGAGCGATCGTTAAGTCTGTCCCAAGTTGCCCAGCTTCGTCGCTGCGAATTCGTTCCAGCAAAAATCGAGACGTTGCATACAGCATCACACCCACACAAAACACAAGGCCATCGCGGCTGGGGAGTGGCTGCAATTGCCAAATCAGTAGGCATAGTAGGAGTGCGTTCAAAGAAGCGTAGATTTGTGCTGGGTGTACCGGCAAACTTTCAACAGGCAATTGATCGGGCAAGATTCGTTTTGACGAATTGTCCAGCTTGATATCCACCAGTACTGGCGCTGGAGCGGTTGGATCACTGCCTGCGTAAGGTTCGATCGACTGCGTGAAAATTCCGCGAAGCTGATCACCGGCACGAACCCCTACCGACTCGGCCACGCTTCCCGGCTGTACTGATTGAATGATCGAGGGCAGCGTGGTTTCGGAGAGCTGAAGTCCCAGCAATTGCCCGGTGCTCAGTTGTACCTGATAGGGCAAACTGCCTTGCGGAAAGTGAATCACTGGCAGAGGTGCCAAACAGACTCCTCCAAAACAGCATCCGTTTAGCAAACAGCCGATTCTTCCTAGAGAGAGTCCAACAAGAAAGCCAGGTACAACCAGGTCACCCGTGGCTAATAGGTTCAGCCGATGTCGATAGCAGTAGATGACAATAGCAATCACGCCTCCGATGATACCTCCATATACGACCAAACCGCCTTCGGTCAACTTCAGGATCTCGATCACGCGTTGCCAGCCGCGACCATGAAAGGTCTCCCACTTTTGAACGACGTAAAACGCTCTCGCACCTACGATACCTCCCAGCACCGCCCAAACAGCCAGCCCGACAATCAAGTCGGTAGGCAGGCCCAATCGGCGCGCCCGTATGTTAGTTATGCCGATACCAGCCAGCATGCCCAGGAGAACCATCACGCCATAGCCACGCACTGGAAGACCCATAGCAGTTCCATCGGGCCATCGCTGCTCAACGGCTGGCAAGACTAAGATAATCACCGGCAGCGCCAACAGCCACACGGTCAGACCGCCAACAATTTCACTCCATGACAATCCAGAGCGGCGTTGGAGAATGACCGAGCCGATGATGGCCAGGATCAACAGGCCCAGCACCCAGCCCCAGCCGAACAATGGCACACCAAATATTTGGTGAGGAATAAAAAACAGTGTGCTTCTCACGTTGCGATGTTGCCTTTTACCAAAGGATCGAAGAGAACCCGGTTCATCTTAAAGCTCAAAAGAGGACCGCTAATTCTAGGGTAACAGACATGGATTTCTGAGGTAAGGCCAGCCACTACTAAGGCTTCCGCCCTCCGCAGCCATTTTGCAGGCTCGACAAACCACAGCCAAGCAGCCTACAAAACAGGGTGCAGGCGATCAAATCGGCAGTTGTTCCTGGGTTTCGCAAATTGGACTCACGCCTCAAAAACTGATCCAATTCCCCCAGCTCTCGTGCCGCTGCGGGCGAATCTTGCCGAAACAAATCGTGAACCGCTGCAGCGCGCTGCTGAACCTCCTGAGCAGACTTAGTTCCCATTTTGCGCACGATCAATCCATCGGGTTCATGAGCCAGCCAGCGCAGTTGCAATCGGACAATGGAAGCCAGTGGGTCTGAGTCCGACTGTAGTTCTGCACTCAACCAAGGCAAAAGTCGCTCGAATATATCAGCAAATCCGTTGGTATATTGTCGAGCCACAGCGTCGATCTGGGCAGCTTGAGTCATTGCGGCTATCAGACAATCTGGGGCTTGGGCTAACACATCGTTGTCTTGAACTCGCCCCAGTCCACTTGGCTTGGCAATTCGAATCGCAGCATACACATCGCGGCTGTCGGCAGGCGTCAGCTTGCTGAGGGTTTGCCCTACGGCCTGGGAAAGCTTTTTCGAATCTATCGAATGATCGACGGATAGAATTGAGCTAGCCGCAACGGCCAAAGGAGCAAGTAATAACAGTGTCCCCAAGTTGGTATTGCAGCCAGCTCGCTGCTGCGTGGCTTCCGCAGTGGCCAAAACCAGTTGCCCGACAGTCAGCTTTTGGACATCTTGAAACACTTGACCCACAGCTATCGCACTGGCCACGAAGTGCCCAAAGTGCATGTCTTGGTAGCTTGCAGTCGGATGCACGTTACCGAGCTTCGGAGCCGATGCTTCCAGCAGGCAAGCTATCTGGGCGGCAGCGGGAATAGGCCAGGTTTGATCGAGAGGCTTCACGCAACCGGCTCGGCTAGACATGCTCGCAACTCCTGGATCACTTCAGCGGCAGCTTCTTCCATCACGTAATGTCCCACGTCCTCCAATCGCCGGACCTTTGCATGCGGGAACATGTCTTGTAGAAGTTGAAGACATTCAGGTCGGAAGCACCAATCTTTCATGCCCCAAACGATTCGGATAGGGCGGTCCGCGAACAAAGATGCACCGCTTTGGATGCGGCTGAGAATCTCCCATGTCGGCTGGGTCTTGCGACGTGGAATGTCCTGAACAAAACGAGCGACCGCTACGCGCGATTGCCAGTCTTTGTAGGGAGCGATCAAACCAGCGGCCACTGCGGGTTGCAGACTGGGCAGACGATTGAGCGTCATGTGCAGAGCAGCCCTAGCAAAGAGATTCAATCCACGCATGGCACCTGTTCCCAACCAGGGAATGCGGCAAGCGGCGATTCGCCAGGGAACATAGGGTGGTGGAAACAGACCGGTGTTTAGCAACATCAATCGCTCGATCCTAGATGGCAACCTCAAGGCAGCCCCTACTCCGATGGCTCCACCCCAGTCGTGTACAAGCAAGGTGATTCGCTTCAAATCCAATTGCTCGATCAAACGGGTCAAGTTGCCGATATGCTGCTCGAGGCAGTAATTGTACTTTTCCGGTTTCTGGCTAAGGCCACAACCAACATGGTCGACAGCGATGATTCTAGCTTGATCACTAACCTGTTTCAACACTTCACGAAAAGTAAACGACCACGTTGGATTGCCATGGACGCACAATACCGTTTGATCGCCGGTACCCTGGACGACAAAGTGCATTTTGACCCAGTCGGCAGTAGTTTCGGACCGGGGGATCTCAAGAAACTGAGATTGAAACGGATAAAGCGACTGCCAATCGTGGTTGCTCAATGAAAGTGCTCTCGGGAATGCGGTAAATCGGCACCCTGTCGGGGCAGGAAACGGGTATAACAGTAACGCAAAAGGGAAAGTCTTGATAGTGGTTCATTGGGCGGTTGGAAATCATCGATGTTCGAAGGCATTAGACATTTTGTTCTGGGTCGCATCGAGTGTCCAAAATCACTTGGGCGATGGGTACTGATTCTAGCCCTGTGTCTGATTGTCAAAACACAGCCAGTGGTGGGACAAGCCACGGGAACCATCGAACTAAATCTAATCGATTCGGCCAGTGGCCAGACGCTGGAAGGCCGTGTTCAGTTGCGGGGTTCCGCAGGCAGGCTTCTACGACCGAAAGCTTTGGCCATGGTCCAGGGATGGAGCTTGGTCGAAGATCGCTTGTATTATCGCGGAAGGCCCGGCGATTATGACTATGCCATTTTCCGAGGGCCAGAGTATGCTACTGTGCGAGGTCGGTTCACACTTGACAAGAAGGCACATGCCGCCGACGACATCAAGCTTGTTCGAAATGCAGATCTGGCCAGCGAGGGCTGGTATGCTGGCGACTTACTGTCTCGCCTGTCCATCCAGCAAACTCAGCCATGGTTCAAGGTAGAAGGATTGTCGATAGCTTCTAGTCTGCATCACGTGATTCAGGCAGAGGCCAAACAACAGCCGGCCAAAAGAGAGCTGGCTGGCCGAGCGGAAGAACAAACTTACTCGGGCTTCTTGGATGAACGACCAGGAAGCGGTTTGGCATTTCATCATTGGCAGCCCGGTTCACAGCCGACCACAGATACTCCCTCCAGTCGCCTACTGGTGCAAGCTAAGTCGGTGGTGGCCCAGCCGGGAGAGCTTCCCATTCACATCGAGATTCAAAAATTGTGGGCGCGCGATGTGCCGGTCTGGCTGGCCAGTGATCGCATTGATTCGGTACAGGTGCTTAGTGAGCATCTGACATACGATGGTCGCAATGCAGCGACAGTTCATGTCTTGGTTCAGCCATCAGGAAAGTTTCAAGGCCCACAGGGACCTGGTCGGTTGGTCGAACAGATTTACTGGAATCTACTGGAAGCTGGATTACGCCTTCCGCCTACCGCCGGAAGTGGTTTTGGGCAGACAACATCGCCCTTGGGTTACCACCGAGTCTATGCCCAGGTTGGTCAGCCTGAGGCTTCAGATCAAAATCATTCATCGTGGTGGCAAGCTGTGCGACAAGGTCGTTGTTTTGTCACCAGCGGTCCACTGATTCAAGCGATGGTCAATGGCATGCCACCAGGGCATGTCTTTCTGGCCGAAAAAGCCTTAGAGCTTGATTGTCAGCTAACGATCACCGCTGTGGATCCGGTGGACTACATCGAAGTTATCGCCAACGGACAGAGTATTTATCGAGCAGCTCTAGACAATAGCCTTCCGCAACCCGCCCGAATCCCGCTACTGAAAATGACTCAGTCAGGTTGGCTGATCATCCGAGTGGTTGCGGGCAAAGAAGATACCTATCGCTTGGCGATGACAGCGCCTTTCTATTTTGAGATAGCGGGTCAGCGCCGCGTCAGCAAACAAGCGGTAAGTTACTTTCAGCGGTGGCTGGAGCAATCTGGGCGTGAGGTTCAGAAGCTGTCGCCGCAGGAGCGGTCAGCTCATCAGCCCTTTCTGTCAGCCGCCGAACGATTCTGGCAGACTCAGGCAGGGCTTGCGAACAGCGATTAGTTTCAAGCGATGACCAGTCGCAAGCCGTTAGGTAGGATCAGGTCAGCCACATCAGCACGGCCGCTCCAACAACGATCCGGTAAAGTGCGAATGGAGTGAATCCATGTTGATTGACCCACAACATGAACCAGGCAATCACAGCCCAACCCACTACAAAGCTAACAAAGAACCCGTTGGCTAGTAGAAGCCACTGGTTCGATGCTAAAGAACTGCCATTTTGAATCGTGTACTGCAGCAATTTATATCCGGTTGCCGCAATCATCACTGGCAGTGAAAGAAAGAAGCTGAATTCAAGGGCCGCCGGTCGGGACAATCCCATCAACTGCCCACCAGCAATCGTGGCCATACTGCGGCTGACTCCAGGGAACATCGCCGCCAAAATTTGAGTGCATCCAATGCAAATGGCTTGACGAAAATTCATGTCATCCATCTGAAAGGTGGTTGCTCGGGGACTAAACGTCTTGTCGATCCACCACATGGCTACGCCTCCTAGAATCAATGCCAGACCGATAACAGTGAAATCCTCCAGATTTTCCCCGATGTACTTGTCCAGCAAAAAGCAGGGCAGCGCCGTGACCACAAAACTAAGCAGAACTAGGGACAACGGGTGATTCCACCACTGTCGCGTACCCGAGCGTCCCGCCGGAAAGTGTTTCAAAAAATCGAGAATACGGTAGCGGAAATAGACCAATACCGCCAAAATGGCTCCCAGTTGAATCACCACAGCAAACATTTTCCAGTAATCGTCGTGCATGGGAATGTCTAAAAGCTCTTGGCAAATTCGGATATGCGCCGTGGAGCTGACAGGCAAGAATTCGGTCAAGCCCTCGACGATTCCGATGATAAAAGCTTTTAAATGATCAGACACTGGATGGGAGCCTTGCGGCAAAATGGAAGTAGAATCTCTTGCTGTGGCAAATCGTTACTTGTTGGAAGGCAGCTCTCGCTGATAATCAGAATCGATTTTCCCTCGGATTCACAGATATTGCGACGGGATTTGCACAACATGGTATAGCATACAGCAGCCCATGGCCGTTCGGCAAAATTCTCGTGAAAGTCGAAGTTACCAATCTTAACACGAAATAGTTTATTCCATGTCTAACAATAGTAGCGGATTTTCTGGCGATGCCATCAACTGGCTGCGTGGCCTTTGTATGGGAGCGGCTGATATTATCCCTGGGGTCTCTGGAGGAACAGTAGCCCTGATCCTGGGCCACTACGAGCGGCTGGTGACCGCAATCGCTAAAATCGATGTTAGCTTTGTCAGGCAGATGTTGACGGGGAATTGGGCTGCCGGTTTGAATCAAATCGATGCCAGGTTCTTGATCGGGCTAGGTTCTGGTATCGCTACCGGCATCATCGGATTGGCGTCGCTGATACACTATTTGCTCGTTCATCAACAGGCCTACGTCTTTTCGCTTTTTGTAGGCATGATCCTGGCATCGAGTTACTTGGTTGCCAAACGATTGGGCAAATGGACGGTGACGCACGTAGTGCTGATCCTGGTAGGTGCAGTGATTGCGTGGCTAATTTGTCGTTTGACGCCGATGCAAAGCCCGCTGAATCCACTGACAGCTTTCTTGTCGGCGGTGGTGGCAATTTGCGCGATGATTCTGCCAGGGATCAGTGGTGCCTTTGTATTGTTAGTCCTAGGCATGTATCACCCGATTACGGAACTGCTTAGGGGACTGCCCAAAGGACAGATCGATCTGACTGGACTGGTCATTTTGACAACGTTTGTTCTTGGCTGTCTGGTTGGTTTATTGTCCTTTAGTCGCCTTTTGCGATGGTTACTGGCTAAGCGTCACGACGATACCATGGCGGTTTTGGTTGGCCTGATGCTCGGTTCCATCTATAAGATTTGGCCCTTCCAAAGACCGACCGCTGCCACGGCAGAGCTGCCTTTCAAAGAGCAAGAATTTGAAATGCTTTGGCCAGGAGAAAGTTCGGCTAGCGGGATGTTGGTATTAGGACTATTGGTCGCAGGGGTAATCATTACTCTTCTCATGGAATCAGTAGGAACGCGGCTTAGTGCAGGGCATGCTCAAGTTGCCGAAGACCACTAAGAACCTTTGTTCAGATCAATGGAAGAAGCCAGGCGCCCAGTAAAGTGACCAAAAATCCAACACAGCCCATCAAGGTGAGCGCCGCAGAAAACGTTTTGAGCGTTTGCTGGATAGACATACCGGTCATTGTCGAAACTTGCCAAAACCCGCTGTCATTCATCCATGGCATCAATTTGGATCCGCTGCCGATAGCTAAAGCCACATAAACTGGATGAAATGGCAAAGTCTGGTCGACGACCAGCGGTGAAACAATCCCAACGGAAGTGATCATAGCTACCGTTGCAGACCCTTGAGCCACGCGGATCAAACCCGTCAACAAGAATGCCGTTGGGAGTAGGCTGTATGTCGCCGTTAAATTGGGTGCCAATTCAGCCAGCGCGCCAGCGACTCCAAGCTGCCCAAGAGCCGTCCCAAAAGCGCCACCGGCGCAGGTCAGCAGCAAGATAACGCCGGCATCAGAAAGCGCTTTGGCGATCAGCGGTGTCGATTCCTTGGCAGATACTGCTCGGCGTAACAACAAGTAAGACATAGCCGCAGAAATCAGCAACACAAAATTGGGATCTCCAAAAAGTAACAACAATCCATCGGTCGAATGCAACGTTTGATCGCTCTGGGCACTATTGGGTGAGTTGCCGGAGAGGCTCAAATGCTTGTAAATTTCGGTGCTGCCCAGGCAGACAATAGGGATCAGCAGTGGCAGGCCCGCAATTAGAGCGTGGACTTTCGGTGGATTGGGTACAGCGGTAGTTTCGTTCGCAACTTGGTTTGAAGGGCTGGTACTATCGGTCGATCCAAGAATCGAAATAGACATCCAGTGATTGCACCAAACAGCATACAAGTAACCAGCAAACGAAGCGGTCCCTCCGACCACGATGCCACCTAACATCGCTGTTCCCAGCGAGATCCCTAACTGACTGGCGACCAATAGTGGGCCAGGAGTGGGCGGCACCAAAGAATGTGCCATGGTCGCACCTACAATGATCGACATGACTACCAATACCGCCTTGGTTTTATGACGAGCGGCAAAAACTTTGGCCAGCGGCAGCAGCAGATAGAAGACCGTGTCGAAATAGATGGGGATACCTAAGACAAATCCGCTGATCATGAGAGTAGGTGCCAGACGTTGCTGTCCCAGAAGCCTGCTTAGCGCCAAAATTAGGCTGTGCGCCGCACCACTGTGTAGTAGGCAAGCACCAATAATGGCTGCCAAGATGATAGGCAGCCCGATACGCTGAAAGGTATCGGAAATCCCCTGAGCCAGGCGAGGCAATACCGTCGTAAACCGGGCTTGCTGCCACCCAGTAAGAGCCTGTTCGTAGTCGCCGCGTAAGATGAATGAATCGCCGACGCCAAAAGTCGCGATAGATGGGCCGTTGGGATCAAGCGAATCTTCGATGGCTGCAGGTCGAACCCAGCGCTGCTTCGAATCAACCAAATCCAAATATTGAAATCGCCAAACGCTGGGTGATGGCTGAACTGAGCCAGTTGGCCACCATAAATAGTCTTCATCTACAAATACAACGCCGGACAACAATACCGATCCGCCGCTGGACACCTGTTCAATGCGCTGAAGTCGATCAGCAAGTTGCAGGTTTAGCCAACTGGATTTGGGCGTGAGTGCCAAGACGAAAAGTGTAGCCAATAGCAACCCTAAGAAGGGGTGGAGTCGCAAAACAAGAATTGTCAGAACAACTAAAGCTACGCCAATCCCTGCAACAGCCAAAACAACCATGTGGTCAAAATCCGTAAAACCAGATAAAACACGTATTATTCAGTAGACCATACCGGGTGACAACCAGAGCCCTGCTCATAAAAATTGCTTCAGAGCCAATTGAAATTCGATGGAAGATTCATCAAATCGAGATCCCAGCCAGCTACGATCCTCGCGTTGGTTTCAGCCAGATGATTTGCGCAGTTTTGGTCACCGTTCCCGTCTTAAGGGTATGGGGCTGGACGATCTTGACTATCGCGACAAGCCAATCATTGGCATTTTGAACACTTGGAGCGATCTGAATACCTGTCATTCTCACTTTCCGCAACGTGTTCAAGAGGTTAAGCGCGGAGTCCTACAAGCGGGCGGCTATCCGGTCGAAATACCGGTCATCAGTCTTGGTGAAATGCTGATGAAGCCCACTACCATGCTGTACCGCAACTTGTTGGCGATGGAGACCGAGGAGATCCTGCGCTGCCATCCGATAGACGCTGCCGTTTTGATGGGCGGATGCGATAAGACGGTGCCAGCACTTCTGATGGGCGCGTTTTCGTCAGATATTCCTTCGATCTTCCTGCCCGCTGGTCCTATGCTGAAGGCGCGCTGGAAAGAGCACACGCTGGGCAGTGGTTCTGATGCTTGGAAGTTTTGGAACGAGCGCCGCGCGGGTCAATTGCCGGATTGTGATTGGTGCGAGATTGAAAATTGCATTGCTCGATCAGCAGGCACCTGCATGACGATGGGTACTGCCTCCACGATGGCCTGTGTCGCTGAAGCCTTGGGTTTTACGCTGCCACTAGCCAGTTCGATCCCGTCCGTTGTGGCCGAACATAGTCGTCTTGCAGTTGCTACGGGTCGCCGAGCCGTTGAAATGGCTTGGCAAAAGTTATCGCCCAGCAAGCTGCTGACTCAAGGCTCCTTCAACAATGCATTGATCACCCAGTTGGCCATCGGCGGATCGACCAATGCCATCGTCCATTTAATTGCGATGGCAGGACGTGCAGGTTGTCGAATTACCTTAGAGGATTTCGATCTGTGGTCGCGCCGAGTTCCGGTACTGGCTGACCTGAGGCCAGCAGGTCGATTTTTGATGGAAGATTTTCATCATGCAGGGGGCTTGGCAGCGCTGCTTAGTCAATTGCCGGATCTGCTGGACTTACAAAGTCGAACCGTTTCAGGAGGGACCTTGCAGCAGCAGTTGTCGGATCGCCCAGTATTGGACGGACAGGTGATTCGAACCAGAGGTAATCCATTGTCGACCAGTGGAGGCACTTATGTACTACGAGGCAATCTGGCACCACACGGCTGTGTCATCAAGCCCGTGGCCGCCGACCCAAGGCTTTGGAAACATTGTGGTCAAGCTCTGGTGTTTGAAAACTACGCTCATCTGAAGGCGAAGATCAATGAACCTGATCTACCCGTAACAGCAGATACAGTTCTGGTGCTGCGATCGGCTGGACCATTAGGGGGCCCAGGGTTCCCTGAGTGGGGAATGTTGCCGATCCCGGACAAGCTGCTCAGAGCAGGCGTTCGTGATATGGTGCGAATTTCCGATGCCAGAATGAGTGGCACAAGCTATGGGACCTGCGTTTTGCACATCAGTCCTGAATCGCACGTGGGCGGTCCGTTGGCACTGGTCCAAGATGGTGATTGGATTGAACTGGATGTCGAAGGGCGACAGTTGAATCTATTGATCGACCAGGATCAGTTGTCCCAGCGACGCAAGCTATGGCAAGCACCTGACGAGAGGTGGTCACGAGGCTATCAAGCACTCTTTGGCAAACATGTCAGCCAAGCGCATGAAGGCTGTGATTTTGATTTCCTGATAGGCCGCAGCCCTGGCGAAGAGCCTTCGATATATTAGTTGCCTCGATTTAACCAGTTCTTTTTGAAAACTAAAAAATGGAACCATCCTTTGATCTTTCGCGACGGTTGGCGGCAAGTGTAATCGCTGTACCCCCGCTGGCACGCACATCCGATAGACGAATATGCGGTGCGGAAAACAGACGACTGATCGAATATCTGGAACGTGGTGGCATTTCCACATTGCTGTACGGCGGGAATGCGGTCTTATATCACGTCCGACTAAGCGAATACGCTCAATTGTTGTCCATGCTACGAGACGCGGTCAGTCAGTCAACTTGGGTGATACCGTCGGTGGGACCCGCGTTCGGCACGATGATGGATCAAGCCGATATGCTAATCGATTTTAATTTTCCCACCGTCATGATACTGCCTCAAAAGGAGATTGCCAATCAAGCGGGTTTGGCAACGGGTATTCGATTGTTCGCAGAAAGGCTTAGAAAGCCCATCGTTCTTTACCTGAAACATGACCGCTGGCTAGCCCCACGCGCGGTACAGTCGCTAGAAGATGACGGCTTGATCAGTTGGGTCAAGTACGCCGTTGTCAGAGACGATCCAGCCAAAGATGATTACCTGCGTGAGATTGCCCAGGTGGTTGACCCCAACAGGATTGTCAGTGGCATCGGCGAACAGCCGGCCATCGTTCACATGCGTGACTTTGGAGTAGCCAGTTTTACCAGCGGCTGCGTCTGCGTGGCACCCAAGATGTCGATGCGTATGCTGGCCGCTGTCGCCGCAAAAGATTACGCGGCGGCAGAGCTTCTGCGCACAAGATTCCAGGCTCTCGAAGACTTACGCAACCAGATACAGCCGATTTCGGTACTTCATCAGGCAGTGGCCGCTGCTGGCATCGCTGAAACGGGTCCGATCCAACCTATGCTGGGCTCGTTGACAGCAGACCAAGCCGGTCTGGTAGCTCAAGCTAGCAGGGAATTAAGGTTGGCGGAGATTGAGCTGTAGACCCAAAATGCCAAATACCGTTGATCATGTTCGGGGCAATCGTCGCCCTCTGCACAGGCTTTGAAGTAAGAAATTTAGGGCGAAGGGAAATAAAAAACGGGCGTGGACTACAAGGTGAAATCCACGCCCGCTATAGCAAAGGCTCGTGCACTTTTTAGGTGATCTGCACGAGGGGATGACTGCCACTGGCAGCCCGCCGGCTGCCTATGGGGAATCACCCCTATGGCTGGTAAAACATATACTCACGCGATCACCTCCTTTTCTTAAACAGGGTTCACCTGGCCCCAACCACCACGTCAGCCGAAGAGGGTTGCAAGCCAAGTCTGAAACAAAGTCCATCGCGATGCGTTCTCGCGATCCGAAAGGTTGTGGGAAGCGGCTCAACCCGAGCCAACAACCCAGTTAGCTAACACCCTTAATTCTTATTCAGCTCAGACTACAAATCAAGATAAAAAGTTCACTTTGTCCGTTCGGGCCCTGCCTTTAGAGGGGGTGTGTTCTTGCCTAGCTGTCACAGTTATCCTGTTTTTCCTGATCGACCGGTAGCAAAATTGGTCGAGTTCCGGAAGGCAATTGGCCGATTGGTGAAGTGTGCCAGCTTTGCAGGGAAGCAAAGGGAGCCCCAGTCGCCGCCAACAGGATCGCACGGTCCAAGCAAGATCAAGGATGATCCCTAGGTGGTGCCCCCAGTTCTTGATGGGCAGGAACCCCGCTGATTCGAGTGCTTCGAATTTTGCGTAGTTCAAGGGGGACTTCAGCGTAGGGATGCTTTCTCGATGCTTCCGCAAGCAGGCGTTTAGGCGAGCTACCCAGGAGACTAATTCTGTGCCACGTCTGACGACCATCATCCCGCATCAAACGACTGATGAAGCTCTTGAAGCCACCATTCTGTCCGTTTTGGAAAATCGACCATCCGATTGCGAAATCATCGTAGTTCATCATGGCAACTATGCGGATCCCTACCAATTGGGAGACGAACTGTTGCTGGTTCAGGAGCAGACGACTAATCCAGTCGCCTTGTTGAATGCGGGACTGATGGTAGCTCGCGCACCGGTCGTCTGCGTGCTGGCACCTGGGGTGAAAGTCAGCGGGATGAACTGGGCAGACCAAGCCTGCCAACGCCTTAGCCCCGGTACGTCGATTGCTAGTTTGGCCGTACCGATTCATCACTCGGACCCGAACCGACCAGTGTTGGGGATCTCGCAAGCAGCCGTATCGGACAGCACTATTCTGCAATCGGGTCGGATCGATCAGCGGCGACCTGGACCCACCGCTGGTCCGCAATTGAGCGGCGGATTCTATCGCCGTCGCGCTTTGCTGGCTGTGGGCGGATGGAACGAAGCGGTGTGTTGGGACAATGCGGATATCGAATTGGCGCTGTTGATGCACCAACTGAGTCTCCCCTGCGAGTTGTTTGAGAGTACACAGTTAGAATCGACACTACCGATGGCTCGTTCTCTTTCCAGGTCTTGTGTTAAGCAAAGGGCAGAATTAGCTGTAGGTTATGGCTTGTGTTCCAGCGGAGCAACCGCTGCCATGAGCGATCTGCTGCGTGGTTGTCTGGGTGGCAACATCTCCGCCTCGGTGGCTTGGGCAACCGGAGTGCTAGCCGCGCGTGCTAGCCAGTCGATACAAAAACGCTTAGCAGCGGCCCAGCAGCGCATCGATCAATGGCCACAATCTCACGTTCCAGCAGAAAGACATTCAGCCGCAACCATCCGCCGCGCCGCGTGAGCCTTTTTGGTATCTGTCGCACCTGGTAGTCAGCAAGCCCTAGCTGCTTAAAGATGGCTTATACAACTTGCGGCTGAGACTGGGATGAAACGTGGTCCAATCACTATCGGTGTTGCGATCGGCAGCGATCAGTTCAGTGGCCTGATTGATTTTGGCGTCCAAATCATCCAAGTAGGCCAGCACGATGGCTTCGATGGTCATCGGAACTTTCGGGCTACCATGTTCCAACTGACCGTGGTGACTAATGATCATGTGCAGCAGTCGCAGGCGTAAGGCTTCAGGAAATTCCGAGGCGGACTGCTGCTGAATCATCGCAATGCGACGATCCAAATCGATGGCTCCTTGCACCAAGTGACCCAGCAACTGGCCAGCATCGGTGTAGGTCATCTCGCCGTCAAAACATAGCTCTTCAGTCTTACCCAGGTCATGCAGAAAGACTCCCATTAAAAGCAATTCTCGATCGATTTGGGGATATAGACCGGCAATGGCGCTGGCCGCTCGCATCAGACTGACAAGATGCTGCAGCAGTCCACCTTCATAGGCATGATGTGTCTTGACCCCCGCAGGTGCGCGACGCAGTTCGGCCATCAACGATAGGTCATTGAAATAGCTGTCAGCAAGCTGTCTCAGATGTGGGTTACTCAACTGATTCAACCAAGTTTTTAATTCAGTTAACAAATCCTCCAGTTCAACTGAATTGTTCTTTTCGAAGTCAGCCAAATCTACCTTTTCTACCGGTACAGGCTCGAAATCTTGAACGATCAGCTGAAGAAGCCCGTTATGAAGCTGCGAGGTGCCTATGACTCGCAAAAAATCGCCTTTCTGAAATGTCTCATACAGTGACTGGTTAGCATTCCACCTTAGGCCAGTAATCTGGCCAGTTCGATCGGTTAATTGAAGTAGCAGGTAGTCACTGCCCTGACGGTTAGCGCGAATCTGCTTGTCAGCTACGCGATAGATTTCATCCACGCTTTCGCGGACTTTAAGTTGAGCAATAAACTGTCGTTGCATGAATTTAGCTTTCAAAGGTGTGGCGACTATTCTACCCTGATAGCTAAGGCAGATTAAGAGTTCACGATATGAATCGTGCAGTTTTCAAAGAATTAACACTCGATCGCATCGTGAAGTAACAGCCTTTGCGGGTTGGTGCTGCAGTCCGTGTAAACAATCGCTACTTTACACTCGATGAATGACCATTTCGTCGGGGATGCGAAAAGGGCGGCCCCAGGTGGGTTTTTCTGCGGCTTGACCGACTGCGATGACCATGACGATGCGATAGGCTCTGCCTAGTCCCAATATCCTGCGCACACGAATCTCGTCAAAGCCCTCCATGATGCAAGTGGCGTAGCCTTGTGCGGCTATGGCCAACACAAAATTTTCGGCTGCCAGAGCGGCAGACTTGATGGCTACTTCTTGAAGCTCGCGTCGCAGGCAAGGGCCTCGCATCATGGGTCGGAAAAGGCCAATGCTTCCATACACGATTTTTTTCAGCCATCCAAAGCTATTCAAGAGGCCCCATCGATAGGTGATTGGGACTAGTCGCTTATAGTAGGCATGAACGGGCGGCGGAGCCTGTTCGCTTTCAACCCACTGCGCAAGATAGGGGCTCGACCTTCGCCACAGTTTGGGGTTGGCGGTGATGACGATCAGGTGCTGTGCTTTGCGAGCGGGTGACTGGTTTAGGCAGGCTTGAACTAGATTCGCCTTAGCCGTCTGGCTTTCGACCCAGAAAAAGTCCCACGTTTGCAAATTGGACGAATTGGGGGCCCAGACGGCAGCCGATAGTGCCCGTTGAATCACGCTGGGATCAACCGGATCTTGGGTGAAGTGTCGCGTACTGCGTCGGCGGCTAACTGCTTCAAAAAAGTCCACGATGTAAAACCCTATTTATTGTGAAGAAGTGTTATGAAAGGCCAAGTTTACCGTAGCAGTACCTATTTTGCTAAATCAGCAAAATTCCAAAAAATCGAAATTCAGGCTATCGCAAATTGTCATGCTTGTGTATCTTATCGTTCGTCATTTGAAAATCGAGCGTCGTCGCTGAAAGTTCACAGCCTGATGCTCTAGGGAAGCTTGACGTGGCGTTTGCCGTTCATCAAGCCAAAAAATGCAGTTCTTGTCCTCTTCCACTCCTTTGATGCAGTGTGTCGTGTCGGGCAAACGGATTGCGACACGAGTCTATCGTGGATTTTCATCTCGAGGAAGAAGTACGCTCAGGTAGCAGCGTAGCCAATCTTTCGAAGTCATACCTTGCCATACCAGTTGTTTGGGCTTGGTGGTGGCTGAAGAACTAAACCGTCACTAACCGGGCGCGAAAAAGCGGCTTCCCTATTTGGTAGGTCTGCTTCCTGCACGTCAGCAATCGTGGTCCCAGTATTAGGCACTCAGCTACATCATTGATTATCCGGCAGAATTGAGCCGCTATTGCTGTGTCCCCGACCGGTGGACATATAGCGAATCGAGGTCCGGGAAAGTTTACCTTGAAAGAATTGCACATGTCGACCACGGTTGAAAACACTGCTAGTGAAACTGCTCCTACACCCCTGTTCAGCGACTTGGGTTTGTCGCTTGAAGTCCTGATGGCCGTTCAAAATACAGGCTACATTCAGCCCACACCCGTCCAGGCTCAGATCATTCCACACATTTTGCAGGGGCGGGACGTGCTAGCCCAGTCCCAAACGGGCAGCGGCAAAACGGCTGCCTTTGCGTTACCCATTTTAAGCCGACTTCAGCCAGGGCGACGGTTGCCTCAGGTGCTGGTGTTGGCTCCTACTCGCGAGTTGGCTCAACAGGTGGCTCAGGCATTCGAAACATACGGAGCCAATCTGCCGAAACTGCGCGTGCTAACCATATACGGTGGTGCCGACTATCAGCCGCAACTGCGCGGCTTGACCAAAGGCGTGGACATTGTGGTTGGCACGCCAGGTCGAGTCATCGATCACCTGGATCGCGGAACATTGCGACTGGATGAGTTAAGCTGCCTGGTCTTGGATGAAGCCGATGAGATGCTGAATATGGGATTTCAGGAAGATGTGGAAAGGATTCTAGCCAAAGCGCAACAGCCCAAGCAAATGGCACTGTTTTCTGCCACGATGCCCGCTGCAATTCGGGAAATTGCAGACCGGCATCTGGTCGATCCAGCCCTGGTGACCATTCGCCAGAAGACACTTACTGCAGAATCCATTGAACAACGATGCGTGTTTGTCAACGAACGTGACAAACTGGAATTGTTAGTGCGATTGTTGGAGCTAGAAAATACTGATGGCGTCATCGTGTTCACCAAGACGAAAGATACAACGGTTCGAGTTGCAGAGTCTTTAGTGGGTTTAGGAATATCGGCTGCCGCACTTAATGGTGATTTACCTCAAGCCCGACGCCAGCGCACTGTGGATCAACTCAAGTCGGGAAAACTGAATGTGTTGGTTGCCACCGACGTTGCCGCGCGTGGTCTGGATGTGCAGCGCATTAGCCACGTATTCAACTTTGATTTGCCACACGATGGTGAATCGTATGTGCATCGCATCGGCCGTACAGGTCGCGCGGGTCGTGCAGGTGTAGCGTACATTTTTCTAACCCCCATCCAGCAGCGGAAACTGCGTCTGATTGAAAAAGTGACTCGGCAACCGATTCAGATCGTAGATATTCCGACAGCTCGACAAATCAATTTGAAACGAGTCGAACGGTTCAAAAGCGACTTAACTAATACGATTGCCAACCAGGATATTTCTGTCTTTCAAACGATCGTCACTCAGTATGCGCAAGAAACGGGCACCGATCCGCTGATCATTGCTGCCGGGTTAGCTTGTCAGTTGCGACGTGACCAGCCAATGTTTGTCAAGAATTTGGCGATCAAACCTATTGAGGCGACCGAAACGGACGATCGAAAGTCGGGTCGCCGTCAGAACAGATTCGAAGGGGATTTTGACAGTCGCGGCGGACGCAGTCGTGGCCCGCGATCGTCGGACGACCGCTCACGTAGCGACCAGCGCGGAGGCTCACGGCACCCAGGAGCAATACGTCAACCGGCACCTGGCAAACAGCGATATCAACTGGCGGTGGGGCGAAGCGATGGCGTCAAGCCTGGCAACATCGTTGGTGCCATCGCCAACGAGGCCGGTATTCCAGGTTCGGAGATTGGGCCAATCGACATACGCGCTGCTTATACGACCATTGATTTGCCAGCAGGATTGTCCGAGGATGTTGTTAGTGTACTGCGGCGAACTCGAGTCGCTGGAAAGCAACTCAAGATTCGCGTTTACGCTCCGCCGCGAGCCTAGCACGAGTCTTCTAGGGCGAGCAGCCATTGACGGATAACCCGTAGCTACCGTCGCCAGACGGTGGTAACCCTTCCGGACCACCGTCTGGCGACGGCAGCTACGGTATATTCACCTTTGCTGCTAGCTTACGCAAACGGGGAGCCGAGGACTGTTGAAGACTCTGATCCGCTGTCTTTTGAGCCTGAGATACCGAGTTCAGTTGGAAGGTCTGGAGCAAGTCAATGCGCTCACAGGAGCGACGTTGATAATGCCGAACCATCCGGCTTACATCGACCCGCTTCTGCTGATCACGCGACTTTCTTTGTACCGGCCGCTTCGCCCGCTAGTCTACTCGGGCACCTATCGAATGAAGCTATTGCGGCCGTTGATGAAGATGGCCAGTGCTCTGGAAGTTCCCGACCTGACACGGCCCAACCGACAGAATCATCGTCTGACCTGCGAACTGATCCAGCACACCATCGAGCGACTTAGGGCAGGGGACTGTATACTGATATATCCTTCCGGACGATTGCAGCGGGGTGATAGAGAAGTGGTAGGTGCTGCCAGAGCTGCTTACGAACTGATCTGTCGCGTGCCAGAGGCGAATATCGTCTTGGTTCGAACACGTGGGCTGTGGGGCAGTCGATTTAGTTGTACAGCCGCTGGCGAACTTCCGAATTTAGCGCGGCAGACCCGATCCGCTGCTCTATGGACTTTGGCAAGTTTTATCTTTTGGCTGCCGCGCCGACATGTAACGATGCAGCTTCAAGTCGTTGATCGTAGCCAATTGCCACTGAATGATCGCCGGTCGTTCAACGCTTTTTTAGAGAAATGGTACAACGCGGAAGGCGCTCAGCCCCCCAAGTTCGTTCGCTACCATCACTGGTTTGGTCCACGCAAAGGTCAGTTCAAGCCGGCCCACCGCGTTCCGGTCGAATTGTCATCCATCAGTTTGGAGACGATTCAGCGAGTCAATCAGATGCTGGAAAATTTGCTTGGACGAACATTGGCATCTGACGAACTTCAGGCCAACATCCATTTGGAAAACCTTGGACTGGACAGCTTGGATTGCGTTGAACTGATGTTGCAGATACAAAGTCACTATGGCCATCACGAAGAAACAGTCCCCGAAACTCTAGCCGGCCTGTGGCGATTTGCGGACAACTGTCGCCGGGCTTCATGAAAAGAGCTTTGCATGTTTGGCTGACCACCCTGGTGCCAACTCTTCTGCTTCCACCACAGTCAGGCTGGCTGCGTGCTTCACTCCGCTGGCCACACGACCTAAGCCTTCAATTGTTCGGTGGTCCTTATTGAACTGCTGCAAATGAATGCACTTCTCGTTCTAGCCGATCACCTAGTGCATCTTTTTGGACTTCTAAATCATATCGAACCTGGAGATTCAGCCAGAATCTCTCAGATGTCCCGAAATAACGAGCAAATCGCAGCGCAGTATCCGCAGAGATAGACCGAAGTCCTCGCACGATTTCATTCACTCGACGTGGCGGAACACAGATGTCTTTTGCAAGTCGGTACTGACTTATTCCATTAGGCTCG
This sequence comes from Aureliella sp., assembly GCA_044234105.1. Lineage (GTDB taxonomy): Bacteria > Planctomycetota > Planctomycetia > Pirellulales > Pirellulaceae > Aureliella. The sequence goes on from JBIIJD010000068.1 coordinate 28,543, forward strand.
AGATACTCTTTAAGGAGCAACTCTCCCGGATGAAGCGGTGGTAAGCGTTTCATTTGCACTCCCTAGTGATAATCAACCAATTCGACATCGTGAGCATTGTTACCCATCCATCGAAAGCAAATTCGCCACTGCTCATTGACTCGGATACTGTATTGGCCACGCCGATCTCCTCGGAGCTTTTCAAGCCGATTTGCAGGAGGTATCCGAAGGTCCTGTAAGGTCTCCGAAGCATCTAAGATCAACAACTTCCGAAGCGCGGAACGCTGCAAGTCTGCGGAAAAACGCTTGACTGGCAATCTTTGAAATACCTTCTCAGTATCAGCATCCGAAAAACTTTCGATCATTCGATGATAATAACGCGAGGCGCTAAGCTTGTCAAGTCAACTAATTCCACCGATCACCCAACGGTGGCTAGTAAATTCTCAATCAGGAAACGGCCCGTTCGCTGCTTCGGTACCACGTATTTGTCGTGTTTCTATCTGACACGACCAGCTAAATTGAGCGCCAGGCGGAAGTGATGGGCGGTTGTTGCTTCCACGTTGGATTGTTTCAGCGTCGATTGTCGTCCCGGAGAAGTTTGTTGTGAAGGAACTATGGCAATCACAAAGAGCCTGTGCCTGAAACTTTAGCTGGACTTTGGCGAAACGCCGAAAATTGCCGAATTACGAACGAAACTCTTTGGTAACAACAGTGTTTACCTCTTTAGTCCAGCGATTGGCATTGAAACAAAGTTTAGAAAATTTGCTTGACTTAGCTTCATGAAGCGTTATAACCAAAAAGAAATAGCACAGTCGTCGCAAGTCTTTTCGCGTTGTACGAGTGTTACCCATAACAGATTTTCTTAGACGAGATCTGTTCATTTACGACCAGCCGGATTGGCGGCATGTATTTGGAGGTGGGACGTGAAAAAGCTCCAAAGCTCCAAAGCTCCAAAGCTCCAAAGCTCCAAAGCTCCAAAGCTCCAAAGCTCCAAAGCTCCAAAGCTCAGACTGCGTCATCTAGCATCGCAGTTTTCGTTGTATTCT
>JBIIJD010000010.1:0-92047 GCA_044234105.1 Aureliella sp.
TTGGATATTGTTGAGTTAGGCGGTATATCACTTGAATGCGACCGTTGGGTAAGACCGCTACTTGCCAACAAGGGAAAACCTGATGCAAGCGCCAACGGAGATTGACCTCGAACCACCATCGTCTGTGAAGGGTTTGGAGCAGCCTGTGAAGTGGGCTCAGGGTTGACGCTGGAAGCGACCATCGGCTCGGAGCGATGACCGGCAGCCGATCGACTGCGCGCCGTCAGCCGGGCAAGTCGCTGATGCAACTGCTGTGCGCTCGAGACTCCTACGACGCGATCAACTTCGCGACCGTTGCTTAGCAATACCAATGTGGGTAAATTCTTGATTTCGTAAGTGCGAGCCAACTCGATTTGTTCTGGGGCCTCCACCTGACGAATGTCCCAACCCTTTTGGTGTAGTTGCGCAAGCGTCGGCTCAAATTGTCGACAGGGCTGGCACTGGCGAGACTGGAAATAAAGTACAGTGCAGTCCGCTAACGGTTCTGGAATCTGAGTTGAGTCAGGTACTACCTGACCGATCGCCAGTTGAACACTTGAGAAACAAACAATCAACGCACAGATGAGAAGACGAAGCATGAGAATCCTTTCTCGATACAATCTCAGGTCCAAGCAGCAAGTACTGTTCCCAACGGCTTCCTTGCCGATCAGGATTCCTTACATCTACTGGCGCGACCAAGGCCGAACGGACAGACGCGGCAGTCTTGCATTTGACGGTACTCAGCCGCAAGGTCAAATTACCCTTGCTGCCAAACAGTTGGATCGGTTACGAAGGCCGTTGTCTACTTTCGACCTTGCGGCACAGGAGCCTTATTTTGAAAAGGATGCTTATCTTGCTAGCTATCGCACTCCAGTTAGCTTCCACAGGCTGCTCGGCAACGCCCACGTCCAGTAAGGACCCTGCGACGCTCAAAGAATGGGGCCAGTGGTCAAGGCCAAAATTCTGAACTGACACATCGTAAGCGGTTGTCTAGGGAGGTGCTTCGATCAGATTTTCTTTGGAGTTTTTTGCCGCGTCAAGCCTGGCGATCGCGTAGGCGTGTATTTGTTAGAATAACTAGTTGGTCCCTGGAAAAAACGCATTTCGGTTCCCTTCAGTCGCACATCTTGTACCTACTTATGGATTCTCAACCAGGCATTCCTAGAGACACGATTGCGGCGGAGTATTTCGAACTACTGCCCTACACCCCTTACCCGGTTCAGGAGGAGGCTCTGCTGGCCTATTTTACTTCTGCGGAAGGCGTCTTGGTTTGTGCGCCCACGGGAACGGGCAAGACGCTGATCGCCGAAGCGGCAATCTATGAAGCGTTACGCACTGGCAAGCGAGCCTATTATACGACGCCTCTAATCGCGCTGACCGACCAAAAATTGCAGGAGATTACCACCGCTGCCGAGCGATGGGGTTTTAAGGAAACTGACGTTGGCTTGGTAACGGGCAATCGTCGAGTCAATCCGCAAGCTCGAGTCTTAGTTGTTGTAGCTGAAATCCTGTTGAATCGATTATTGCAACCTGAAGTTTTTCAGTTTGATGATGTTCAGGCTGTCGTAATGGATGAGTTCCATAGTTTCAACGATCCTGAACGCGGAATTGTGTGGGAGTTGACGCTTGGCATGTTGCCGGCTCATGTCCGCACTTTGCTGCTAAGCGCCACGGTGGGTAACAGTTACGAATTTACCAGTTGGCTTCAGCGCTGTACCGGAAGAAAGTTGCAACTGGTCGAAAGCCAAGAACGCAAGGTTCCGCTAAGCTTCAATTGGGTAGATGATCACTTGTTAGACGAATGGATCGAAAAGATGGCCGAAGGTAGCGAATTGGAACGACGAACTCCTGCGCTAATCTTCTGTTTCAACCGCGACGAGTGCTGGCAGGTAGGCGAACTGCTCAAAGGCAAGCGTGTGCTGGACAAATCGAAGCAACCGGAGATAGCTTCGACGCTTGAACAATTCGACTGGTCTGAAGGTGCTGGCCCTAAGTTGAAACAGCTCCTGCTGCGCGGAGTCGGGATTCACCATGCCGGTATATTGCCCAAGTATCGCCGAGTTGTCGAAATGTTGTTTCAGAAAAAATTACTTAGCGTTACGGTCTGCACCGAAACCTTGTCGGCGGGCATCAATCTACCAGCCCGCAGCGTGGTGCTGCCATCCATCTTAAAAGGGCCGAAGGAAAAACGGCGACTGGTAGAAACCGCAGCCGCACAACAGATTTTTGGTCGCGCAGGTCGCCCGCAATATGACCGCGAAGGCTTCGTCTATGCACTGGCTCACGAGGATGATGTCAAGCTGCTGCGCTGGCGACAAAGGTATGACCAAATCCCGGAAGACACAAAAGATCCAGGGTTGATGCGCGCTAAGAAAGAACTGAAGAAGAAAATGCCGCGCCGACGCGAGGGCGAAACATACTGGACTCAAGCTCAATTCGAGAAACTTCGCACGGGAGCCGCCGCCAATCTAACTAGTCGAGGTCATTTGCCTTGGCGGCTGTTGGCGTATCTGCTGTTGCAGTCCCCAAAAATACAGACATTGCGAGATCTGATTGGTCGGCGACTGTTAGATGGGCACCAGATTGCCAAGTCCCAAGAGCAGCTCAATCAAATGTTGGTCACACTCTGGAAGGCCGGCTATGTCCAACTGGAGCCGTTGCCAAGACGCAAAAGCGCTGCTACCTCAGTTCAGCAAACCAAGGAGAATGCCAATCAGGTTCAGTCCCAGCCGCGCGGTGGTCTTCTGGAAGCCGCTGGCCTGGGCAATCTACTGCCAAAGGGCGATCAGCCGTCCGCAGTATCCGGCCCGCAGCACAGCGACACCGGTTCGCAGCAAGGCTACGAGTTGAAGGAGTATCAACCAGAACTTGCCATTCCCGGTCCCGACCTTGAACTGCTGGTGCGCATGCGCAGTATCAATCCACTGTTAGGCAAATTCCTTGCAGGTCACCTAGCGATTGCCGATGATACCGAGCGTTTGCTTGTCCTGGAGAGCACGCTAGATCTGCCAGGAACTGTGGCGCGTCACGTACGAGTTCCCAAGCCGGACATTTTGCCACCTGGCCCTTTGGCGGTAACGCGTGTCGATGGCTTGCTCTTGGAATTAGGATTGGCTACGCAGGAGGAACTGATTGGTCGCGACCCAGACGAAGAGCAGTCGCAGCGCAGACACGGCAGCGGCGTCTTTGACCAGCAGCCGGTGTTCATCATTTCAATCGGTGAAAAGTTGGAGCGATTGTTCCACTACGACTTTCCACATGTCCATGATTTTAATATCACCCCGGTTCACGTGGCTGCCGAAGTGCTTGAGTTTGGAGGTAACTTCAACAAATACATTTTGGCTAAGGGGTTGCAGAAACATGAAGGCATCCTCTTTCGCCACCTTCTGCGCCTGATTCTGCTGTTAGATGAAATGGCCAGTATTCCACCGGTCGAAAGCGATCAGGCAGATTGGGAAGATCGCTTGGATGACCTGATTGGTCGGTTGAGCGACTGCTGTCGTCAAGTGGACCCGGATAGCACCGACGAAACATTGGAAAGCGGTCGAGGAGGCGATGAGCTAACGCTGAATCTCCGCTCGGTCCGCGTGAAGTAATTACGTGCAATTAGCGAGAATTGTCGCGATAAACCTACCTGCCGTCACCGAGCCCCGCTGTAGCGCACAAGGTTATTGCGATAGTGTGGCTCGCGAGGAACCAATCGCACGCATCCTCGCATGGACTGGATTGCCTGATCGGTTTGCCCCAAACGGAACTGTGTTTCCGCCAGTGTGTCCAGATACACCGCCGAACTGGGAGCCAGCTTGACTGCGTGTTGCGACAGAGACATTGCCTGTTCCAAATTCAAGTCGCATTGGCAATACATCCATGCCAAATTATTGGCAGTCATTGCGTCGTCGGGCCACTGGCTTAGATGCGACTGCATAGCCGACTGGAATCGGGAGAAAAGCTGCTTGGCCCACTCGTTTTGCCCAGCCTGAACCAGCTTGGGATAACACGCTACCACGACTTCGATATCCAGCGGATGCAACTGTGACGCAATCTCTAATTCATGTCGTGCCGCTGAGAAATCCTGCGCATCGATCAGCGCTATGCCTCGGGACAGGCGCTCGCGAACCGCCATGAATCGAAGTAACCCAAGTTCGTCATTGTCAATAAAGACCTTCAGTGTTTGCGAATCCGGTTTCAGAAGTTCGATAAATACCGATCGCATCACATCGGCACTTCGCCGAAAGTCTTTTAACTCTTGCAGAACACGCGAGTATTGTCTGGCCTCCCAAAACCCGAAGAAATAATTCATGAATCGATCCAACACAAAGTTTCGCTCACAGTAGGGCAAGGCGCTTTCCCACAAGCTTCGGGACAATAGATCATCCGACGTTCGGTATCCTGCTGATCGATCGCCGTTCCAACTGACTCCACCCAACCGCATCCACTGGGCCCGTTGTGCCTGTCTAGCCATATCCAACTGCCCCAGCAGCAAGTGGGCCTTGATTCGAGATGCCGCCTGCCAGTGCTGGTCCAGATGGCTTGGCTCTACCTGATCTAAATAGTTCAGGGCCAATTGCGACTGTTGTTGATCGATGCAAATCTCGGCAGCCAAATAGAGCCTTTGATTCCTGTCGGCTGAGCGATCACTATCTAAGGTCAAAAGTTCCAAAGCCAAATCGGACAGACCCCAATCCCTGGCTAGCTTGGCTAGAGTCAACGAGGACGCAAGTGGCTCGGCCTCCTGCTGTTGCTGGCTCAACAGTTCACGCTGCGCTCGCCACAGCCAATTCTCCACCTCCCGTTTCGCCAAGTTGCCAAAATAATCGTGATCGCAGCGCTCCAAATGATCCAGTTGTTCAAGAGCCAACGGTAAGTCGATGCCATCGGCGTGCAGCATGGCCGGTGCAAGTAAAAATAATCGATACGCATTATCGTCTAGTTCCGGATACAGTTTGGAAAAAATGGCAGCTCTTTGTTTTTCCGGCAATTGATCCAGGTGGCGGCTGACGACATGCAAACAACAAGCCCGCCACTCATCCCTGCCTATCCATCGCAAGATACATCGCTCCCAAATCGGATTGGGACGCCGCGAGTCGTGCTGGCCAAGCTGTATCAAGTATTCCAAGATTTGCATCGACAGATCTCGATATCCTAGGCCAACCAACATGGACCCAACGTGGCCTAGCGTTATGACAGGAGCCAGTCCACGCAGGTCTTGCGACGAACTAGCGTTGTATTCGGCTAGTGCCGCTTGCGCTATGCCTTTTTGCACAGCAAGCCAACCATCAAAATTATTCAGCTTGGAATCCAGTCCTAATTGTTCAAAAGCTTGGCCATATTCTGATCTGACCATTAAGAACTCAAATGCGGACTGTGGCGAACTCTCTTGAAAGTACTGTTCAATCGCAGCCACGCGACCGCTGAGCATTAGTGATAGCAAAAGCTGATTGAATGAAGCGCCTTGGCTTTCGGCATCAGCCATACGCTGTAGCGCTTCTGCGGCCGCCAGCGTCTCTTGTTCCGGATCGCTGGGTGCTTGTTCCTCTGATTGCGTCGATCCCAAGATCTGCTGCCACCGTCGTGTTGCTTCATCGCGATCTCCAATCAGCTCGGCCAAAGCGGCATGTGCGGCCTGGTTACCAATAGACATTTCTTGGCCCAGCAGAGCCTGCTGCACTGCGGGGTCGGTCAATTCAGACCACTGAAAGCCACGGACAGCAAGACGCAGTTTAAGCTGGGGTGCAATATTCAGCTTTATTGATTCTTGCATCTGCCCTGATAGAAATAACCTAGCTGCCTGCTGGTGGTCATCTGCGGCCGGTCCAGACAATGTTAACTGCAACTTGGCGGCGGTCCAGGCAGCCAGTTCATCGGGCATCAATCGCGACACGACTGACCACGCAAGATCCACGCTCCCCTGCTCTTCAGCAAGATGAACCAACGATTGAATCAACTGCCGCGACTCGCCTTGTTGATAAAAAGTCTCCTGAATTTTAGACGTGTAGGCCCCATGTTCTTCAAGGAAAGCCTGAGCGAGCGGCCAATACCCGCGAGTTGCCAGCTCAACCAAACTTTCGTCTTTGGCATCCAGAAACAACTGTGCCACTTCACGGGCTGATGTGATGTCAGCAACTTGTCCACTGACCTTGATCAGAATGCCAACTTGCCTGGCTAGTTCGGCCACTTGCTTGTCAGTCGACTGCTGCGCTTGCTTGACGCGTTCTTCGGCTACGCTGCCAAGCTGCCACAAACTGGCAACAGCCTGACGCCTGGTTGAAAATGACGGCGAGCCAAGCTGCCCAATCAACGATTCGACGAGAGACTGGCCGTCCGGACTGAAATCAGCCGAAGCTGGAGCTGGCGTTACTTGATCGGCCGATCCAGAGTTCTCGTCAGCTACGGTGCCGCAGATAAACACGCCAATAAGCGCGAATTTGCAACAATAGCTAAGCCAAAATCTGGAATGCCAGCACATCGTGATTCTTGCAATTGGAGAATTAGCCGTTCAAGGGCTTTTGGGAATGAACCGCTTCTTGGAAAAACAGGTATAGTAATTAAATTGTAGTCTATCACATTAAGCTGAAAGTAAGAGTGTTGAGCAAGAAAAATAAACCCAAGCCGACGACTGCAGCGCCCGCCAAAGGTGCTCAAGCGTCCAAGAGCAAGGATCAGCCCACCATCAAGCTGATCAGTCAAAACCGACGCGTTAGCCATAGTTATCAGATTTTGGAGTCGGTCGAATGTGGCATGATCTTGCGCGGTAGCGAAGTGAAAAGCCTGCGAGATGGCAAGTGCCAATTAGACGAAGCTTATGGACGTGTAAAAGGGGAAACATTATGGCTGATGGGCTGCAACATCGCCGAATACCCTCAAGCGTCAGTTTGGAATCACGAGCCCAAGCGACAGCGACAATTGCTGGTTCACAAACGAGAAATGTTTCGGTTCATCAAGAAAGCCAAAGAAAAAGGTCTGACTCTAGTTCCTTTGCGAGTCTATTTTAGTGATCGTGGGATCGCCAAATGCGAGCTGGCGTTATGCAAGGGACTAAAGTTGCATGACAAACGTGAAAAGATGAAAAATGCTGACGCGACTCGTGATATGCAGCGAGCCATGCGGCGTCGTCACTAGCTGAGTCGGACAAGCGGACGGTGCATCAGTCTGAAATCAGTCGCTGTTGGAGACCTGAACTATCACATCCAAGATGATATCGAGCAGTTGCAAGTAGCCACAGAACGATTGCAGAGACATATCTTTCCTTTTTATCAAAACAATTTTTGCAATGCTTACGATTCAAAATCTAAAAAAGACGTTCCGGCTGCCCGAAGGAGGGCAGTTGCCTGTGTTGGATATTCCTGAGTTTTCTATTGCCGCTGGCAGGCAGGTAGTACTGCTTGGTGAGAGCGGTGTTGGCAAGTCTACCTTGTTACATGCGATCGCTGGTTTGTTGTCGGTAGACTGTGGCACGATATCGATCGATGCGATCGATATTACCAAGTTAAGCGAACAAGGTCGCGACCGAGTGCGCGCAGCCAAGCTTGGGTACGTATTTCAGACTTTTAATCTATTGCCAGGCTTCACCGCCTTGGAAAATATCCGTCTTGGAATGACCTTTGGAAGCGGCAGGCATGATTTGCATCGAGCCAAAGAGTTGCTGGATCGTGTTGGTTTGGCGGATCGCGCTCGACACAAGCCGTCGGCACTGTCCGTTGGGCAGCAGCAACGAGTAGCCGTGGCTCGTGCGCTGGCCAACCGTCCAAGATTGCTGCTGGCCGATGAACCCACTGCCAATATCGACCCGGCCAATCAACAGAAAATTGTTGATCTAATTCGCGAGTGTTGTCGTCAGGAGAATATCGCTTTGTTACTAGTAACTCATTCGATGCAAGTTGCCGAACAATTTGACCGAGTGGAGCGGTTGGAAAAGATCAATCGAGTGTGCCAAGCGAATGCCAATGCGTAGAGGAAGTTTCAAGTGAATCTGTTTGTTATCGCATATCGAAATCTGCAACAGCGCGGATTAGCTTCGTTCTTGACGATGCTTAGCATGGCTCTGGGCGTGGCCATGGTCGTGATAGTCCTAAGCATTAGCTGGCTGGTCACCGAGTCCTTCGATCGCAACAGTAATGTGGGATACAATCTGATTGTGGGCTCCAAAGGTGGTTCGCTGCAATTGACATTGAACTCGGTGTTCTATCTAAGCAGGCCCATCGAAGTAGTGCCCTACGAAGAGTACTTGGAACTGATTCCGGGCAAAGAGGGGCGGCGAAAAGAAATCGAGCGAATCGGTGGACGAGTTGCCGAGCCTGAACGTGAAGGGCTGTTTAGCGCTTATACTTCCGGCAAAGGCTTTGCCATTCCGATCTGTTTGGGCGACTATTTTGGTCCCTTTCGAGTGGTCGGTACGACCCCTGATTTTTTTGACAAACTTAGACACGGTCCCATGGGTGACAAGGAGTATCAATTTCGCGAGGGGCGAAACTTGGAAGACTGCTCCAAAGAGAATGGCTTCTTCGAAGCCGTGTTGGGATCGCAGGTGGCCAGAGCCATGAATCGCAAGGTGGGCGATTTCTTACAGACAACTCATGGTGACCCTGAAGGTGAAGGTCACGGTGAGAAATACAAGATTGTGGGGATCTTGGAACCCACAGGAACGCCCAATGATCGCGCAGCGTTCATCAATATCGAAGGTTTCTATTTGATGGACAATCACGCTCGAGTCGCGCCGGATCTGGCCAATCCGGATGACAAGAAGGTGCAGGTGGATAGACTCTCCGGTGACGATCAACCCGAACGGTTGCCACTGCATCAGCGAGACTTGACCGCTATTCTGGTAAAGACGGGCGAGCCGATGTTTGCAGTGAACCTGATGTGGACCATCAACAAACGGCTGAACACTCAGGCAGTCTCGCCGCTTTCTGAAATCGCCGGATTGCTCCAGATTTTTGTGACTCCAATTCGTAATGTTCTGCTAACCTTAACGGTTTTGGTTTGCCTAGTTAGTGCGGTGGCGATCCTGGTGAGCATTTACAATTCCATGAACGAACGTCGGCGCGACATCGCAGTCATGAGGGCCCTGGGGGCCAGGCGAGGTGTGATCATGTTTGTCGTTTTGATCGAATCGGTGATGATCGCTGCTGTGGGTGGTTCGCTGGGCTGGCTGGCCGGCCATTTGCTTGGGATGGCGTGTAGCGGTTTTGTGGAAGAGCAGACCGGGTTGCAGGTAGGTTTGCTCAATACAGTTTCTTGGCAAGAATTGGTATTGATCCCCGGCCTGATTCTGTTGGGAATCCTGGCAGGCATCATCCCAGCATTATCCGCTTACCGTACCGATGTTTCCAAGAATTTGTCGGCGTAGAATTAGGATCGCGAAGTTGAGTAGCCACTTGAGTGTCGTTCAATAGTCGAATCGCTTGGAGTACTTTCCGTCACACAGGCAAGTCGCATGGAATCTACAGCGCCCGATGTTGTGACAAAATCAGATGCGAGTGATTCGTTGCCAGCCGCCACTGGTCTTCATCAAGAAACATCGCGCATTGCGTTGGTCCTGTACCGATATCCTTTGTTGTGGCTGGTGCTGTCCTGGATGCTGGGCATCACTTTTGCCAAGCTATTATTAGTTGATTCTCAGCGGGACAACTGGCCGTTGTTACCTGTCATTGCACTAGTGTTGATAGCCGCCATGGCCTGTCGGCATCGATCGCGCCTGCTGTCGTCCAGTTTGGCGCTGCTTGGTGCCTCGCTGACGGCCTTTTGGTTTACGTTGCTTCATGCACCTATCACTGGCGACAGTCTGTCAACGCTGGCGAGCCGTCAGGGGCAGCCGATCGCTCTTCGCGGTATTGTCGCCGCACCTGCAGAGTGGAAGCCCAATACCAATCATCGCCCTGATCAACCTGAATCGGAACCTTGGGCTACGAGTTGGATAGTCGACTGGCAAGCGACTAGGCAATCGGATCAGTGGACATCGATCAACAGTCGATCCAAGCTGTTGGTGGTGGGCCGAATCGATAGGTTACTGCCGGGTGATTTCATTCAGGTTTTTGGTGAATTGCGATCCATCCCGCCGCCCACCAATCCTGGCACGTATGACTTTGCTGCTCGTTCCCAATTGGATGGGATTCTTGTCAGTGTCCATGCCAAGTCTGCCAATCAGATCCAGAGCATTGATTCGCGGTGGTTCGGTCCATACTTGCTTAGCAGAGTAAGAGGCTGGGCGGTTCGGTCTGTGGATCGATTGATTCATCGTTATGTGAGCTGGGGACAGGCTCCGCTGGCATCAGCGCTTGTATTTGGTCAGCGCAGTCAAGTGGACTGGCAGGACCAACAGCAATTGATGGCAACAGGTACATTGCACATGCTGGCCATCAGCGGGATGCATGTCGAAATGGTGGCGGCGGCCCTGTATGTATTATGTGCCTTGCTTTCCGTTCGACCACTGGGCGTTTTAATCCTGGTGGTGGCAGCTTGTGGTTTTTACGCTGGACTGGCAGGTGGCAATCCGCCCGTGCTGCGAGCGGTCATTTTGGTCACGTGCTTTGCCTGCGCTCACTACTGGGGACTCAAGGCACGCATCACCAATCTGCTCAGCCTGGCTGGCTGGTTGCTGTTGGTATCCAGTCCTCACAATTTGCAACACGTGGGCGTGCAATTGTCGTTCTTAGCGGTGATCACTATAAGCATTGTGAATTCGTCACGAGATTCGTCGCGCCAGGGATCGTCAGCATTGCAGGAGCTACTCGAATCAGAAATGAGCGGTTGGAAGCGAAGGCTGTTGGCTGCAGGACGTTCGCTGCTGGTGGGTGCTAGGATCAGTTTTTGGGTATGGTTGATCACTACGCCTTTGATATGGCACCACTTCCATGTTGTTTCACCAGTCGCAGTGCCACTGAACATCGTCCTGGCCTTTCCCCTGATGCTCGGACTCTTGTCAGGTATGGTCACCGGTTTGTTGGGATGGATTCCACCTATCGGTTGGCTGGCAGGACAAATCGCTGGTGGCAGCCTAGGACTAATCAGTAGTCTGGTCGACTTGTCCAGTTGGTTGCCGCTTGGGCATTGGTGGCTGCCTTCGCCACCGTTATGGTGGAGTGCCACGTTCTATGCAGTCTGCTTGTTATGGCTGTTGCTGTTCACAACCAGACGGCAGCCTGTTTTGGCGGTGTTGCTACTCATTTGGTTACTGATCGGTATCTGGTGGTATATCCCTGGTCCACGAGGCATGTTGGGCTGGCCAGCTAGCGTAGCCACAGTCGATCCGGAACTCAGATGCACCTTCGTCGATGTGGGCCATGGAACTAGCGTGGTGATGGAGCTGCCTGATGGTCGAGTATGGCTGTACGACGCGGGCAGTCTGGGAGATGATCTACGCAGCCATCAATCCATCGCAGAAGTTTTGTGGCAACTGCCTACGGCTCGGATCGACACCTTGATCATTTCACATGCTGATTCCGATCACTATAACGCCGTTGAGGGTCTGGTGAAGCGATTTTCGATAGGCCAAGTTGCTTCCACCAAGCAGTTTTGGGAGGACAGTTCCTCTGGTGCGCACAGGATATCCAGGACGCTCAGGGGACACTCCATTCCCATGCTGGATTGGAATGCCGGGACGCAGCTAGAACTGTCTGGTGGAGTACTAGCCCAGGTCCTGCACCCGGAGTCTGGATTACAGGCTGAATCGGATAACGCACACAGCTTGTGTCTGGAGATCAGTTTTTCAGGTGTTCACCTACTTCTACCAGGAGACATCGAAGGCACCGGGCTGCAGAAACTGTGCGATTTGCCACCCAGGCGCTGTCAAATTATCATGGCACCGCACCATGGAAGTTTGTCGCATGATCCCGAACCTCTCGTGCGATGGTGCCAGCCCGAATTTGTAGCGATCAGCGGCGGCCAGCGAACAATACAGCCCGCAGTCACAGAAAAGTATGCTTCGGTTCCGCATCAAGCCACCACGTTCAGCCACGGAGCGATCCAAGTGAGGATTTACGCCGAGGGAAATTTCCAAACGTACCACTGGAGTCGCTCAGGGTGGAAGCCGCTGAAGGCTGAATAGATTTTAGAACACGCAATCTGCCTGAAGCAGCCGCGATCAGCGTCTGAACTAATTGATCGACAACCCTGAATTCAAGTAGGTTAGGCTCTGCACCTGCCCACCGCAAATAGCCACGATCGAAAAGGACTTTATAAAGCAGAGTTGCTAAAAGAGCAGAGGAAAGTGGCCGGTATATCCTCTGCGCTATCCATACCTCAGCGTTTCGTTCTCTTTCACCGCCGTTACCAAATTCTTTGTTCGACTTTGTGCTGTTCTTGCGGTAATCCTCTTTGCAGGTACGTTCTGTCCTTCTATTTTAGTTGTTATCGCGTTCAAAGACTTTGGGTCAATCCAATTGCACCACGGACGCTAATCAACTTGCTTGAAAAGAAGGTCATTCCCTATGAGTAGTGGACTGTTGGCGTTACTGGACGACGTTGCCGCGATAGTTAAGACGACAGCGGCTTCAATCGACGATATTGCGGCTGGGGCTGTCAAAGCCAGTAGCCAAGCTGCTGGAGTGGTTATTGATGACACGGCAGTCACTCCCAAGTACGTCGTTGGTCTGTCTCCGGCTCGCGAGTTGCCGATCGTTTGGAAGATCGCCAAAGGGTCACTTAGAAACAAGTTGCTGATTTTGATGCCAGCCATGTTGTTGCTGGGATCGCTGGCACCTTGGGCTATTAATCCGCTGTTAGCACTGGGTGGACTGTTCCTGTGCTACGAAGGTTACGAGAAGCTGCATCACGCTGTTCACAGCTACTTACACCCGGCTGACAAGTCGGCGGAGCAGCAAGCGCAGCCAATGACGGCTCAGGAACTGGAAGACCTGCGAACTGCTGGAGCCATCCGAACGGACTTTATCCTATCTGCAGAGATCATGGCGATCGCCTATGGAGTGCTGCGAGCCGACGATTGGGTGACTCGTGTCGTCGCCTTGTTTGTCGTTGCCATAGCAATCACGGCTGGGGTGTACGGCACGGTAGCTTTAATCCTTAAGGCTGATGACTTGGGGATGCGGCTGGCCGGCGAACGCAATCCCCCTGCTCTACGGCGACTTGGCCGAGCGATGATCGCTGGTATGCCGGTGCTACTTAGCGTACTGAGCGCCGTGGGAACCGCTGCCATGCTTTGGGTGGGTGGTGGCATTATTATTCACAGCGTGCCAGCCTTGCACCATCCCATGCAGCACTTCCTAGAAGGCCTAGCGCTTTCTGGAACGCTCAACTGGCTTCTGGAAGCTACCTTCGCACTACTATTTGCAATCGTTTTGGGTGCAATTGTCGTTGTGCTGATTCAAGCTATTCGCAAGTTGATTCCGACAAAAAACTCGCCTGGCTCAACGAGCAGATAGTCTGGACGATTCGCGGACAGGCCAGATGTTCGGCCATGTAGTGTGAATTGCGTACGTCGCAGGTGACGTGATCTTGGATGATCTTTGATGCGTTTTCGCCAAGTCGGCGTGGGCAAAGTCCAACCAGCCCCAAAGCTTCCTGCCCACGACAGGAGTGGATGGGCCAGCGTTTCAAGATCACATCACAATGGTTGAATGTGGTGTAGAATTTGCCTACGCAATGCAGCGCTCGATCGTAGCGGCCACCTGGATACACTGCATCATAGTCCAAGGCACCCGCGATAATGGCGGCCCTAAGATGATCGCATGGCTGTTGTTTCGATTCCAATTCCGGCAAACAGGTACCTGGCAGTTGTCCACCGGCTAGCAGATGCAAAGTGCTGATCGCAACCAGTCCACCAAAACTGTGGCCGCCCAATGTGAGTGGCTGATGGGTACTCATCAGTTGAGTCAATCGGGCCACATAATAGCCCTGGAGTTCAGCGTAATTATATTTGACTCGTGCATTGTCCCGGACCAGTTGAATGGGTCGCAACAAGGATCGAGTGTGAACGGTCTCGGCTGGCCAAGACCAAAAGATCAGCAATTTGGGGCCACCGCAGCACTTGAGTCGCCGATACAAGCTGCAACAGGACTCAACCGCTTCTTGGTGGGTGAGCGAGTTACCATGAACGAAAAGTAACGTAGGTAAATTGGCTTGCACCGCCAGCAACGAAGCTAGGTCACTTGCGACAAAACGATGGTTGCAGGCATCGTATTGCTGGAAGCTCAGTTCGTTAAAACCTTGCTCCAAGCCTTCACAACGCGGAGCGCAGCGAGAATTGACCATCCAAACTTGAAGTTCGTTGCAGCAGCACCCGTCATCGCTGGTCAAGACAGCATCGGTCGATGAAACCGATTCTGATGATTCTGAGCCTAAGGTCGAAGTATCCCAATTGACAAGTAAGATCGGCAAAAGAAGTGCATACCCAACTATTGATAGCTTCATCCTGCCGTGTCCGAAATTCCTAATACCTTTGCAAAGCTTGTGAAAACTCCAATTAGCGGCTGCCCTCAGCGTACTTTCTCCCCACAGCCTTGGAGATGGTTCTGGGGCAGGCTCTCAAAGAGCTGATCTCTATCTTCGGAATTTACGACGCAATACTAGCAAAACTTATCGCGGAATCGGGAGAATTGAATGATAACGAACATCACGTCTGTAACGATTGGCATGGGGCATGGTGTGTTACGTGATCGCTTCGATGCTCCCTAGTCTTTTGCCGCTCCCTGCCCCAGTTTTCAATCAACATCGAACGTTGCTCGCATTCGATCTCTGCACCCACCCTACTTCAGACGGCTGAAATATTACGAATTCCTGAGTTGTCAACTGATGAAAGAGTTATTGAATCGCTGTAGCTTCAATGGCCTGAGCAACGGTTTTTTCGCCAGTTGCAACATAGGCGTCCCAGGGGCCATCGGCGCCTCCCGTTGGCCAAGATGCCGGGTCGGCGTAACGATGGTTCGTATCGTCGTATTGAATCTGAAGTCGAGCTAGCTCCGACTTCAATTCGGCGAACTTGGCAGTCACGGCTGGTTGCTGTGCTTCGTCAGGCGAGTGCAACAGGTTGTGCTGCTCGTTGAAATCGGCCGTCAAATCGAACAGCTCGTAAGCATCTTGTTTCCAGAAGTGAATCAACTTGTGAGTTGCAGTACGCACTCCCAGATGAGCTACCGTATTGTGATGTCCAGGGTCGTGGTAGTAGCGGTAGTAGACAGAGGTCCGCCAGTCTTTAGGTGTTTCGCCTCGCAGCAGCGGCGCGATCGACCGGCCCTGCATGTGTTCTGGCACGGGCATGCCGGCTAGATCCAAAAAGGTTGGTGCCAAGTCGATATTGGCTACGAATCCATGGGGGACACTGCCTTGTTTTACACCAGGGCCTCGCACGATCAGCGGCACATGCAGCCCTGGCTCATACATAAAGCGTTTGTCGTACAGGCCCAAGTCGCCCAAGTACCATCCGTTATCGGCGGAATAGATGACGATCGTGTTTTTTGACAGCCCCGTTTCGTCAAGATAGTCCAGAACTTTACCAACACCGTCATCGACTCCCTGCACACAGCCCAGGTAGTCTCGCATGTATTTCTGATACTTCCACTGCACCAGTTCCTTGCCGACTAGCCGCTTGCCATCGATCTCAAGTTCCATCGGCTTATGATTGAGCCACTTCTGCAGGGCTTGGTTTTTTAGGTTTGCTGGCGGCATGAGCTTCAGATCACGGCGTGTCAGATCGTTAGCGATTGTCTGCTGGTTGATTGGCAGCGCGGTTGGCCGAGTGTCATAGTTGTCCCAAAGAGTTTCAGGTTCAGGAATGATCTGGTTCTTAAACATTTCGATATGTCGCTGGGCTGGCTCCCAGCCTCGATGGGGTGCCTTCTGGTGCAGCATCAAGAAAAACGGCTGATCCTGAGGTCGCGTCCTTAGCCACTCGATGCCTAGATCTGTGGTGATATCGGTGCAGTGTCCCTGGATGCTTAGTTTCTGCTTGCCAGGCAGTAAGAATTGTGGATTCCAATAGGCTCCTTGACCAGGCAGCACGATCCAGCGATCAAATCCAGTAGGGTCACTACCCAGATGCCACTTGCCGATGATGCCGGTATGATATCCACCCGCCTGCAGACGCTTGGCCACGTGATCGCGGTCGCCATCAAAGCGATTGAATACTGGAACGCCATTGCGATGTGAATATTGTCCAGTCAGCAAAGTCGCTCGGCTTGGCGTGCAAATGGAATTGGTGACAAAACTGTTAGTAAAGCGAGCGCCTTGGCTAGCCAGTCGATCCAGATGCGGAGTCTGGTTCACTTTGGAGCCGTAAGCAGAGATAGCGTGCTGAGCATGATCGTCGGAGAAGATAAACAGAATGTTGGGCCTGTCTGCTGCAATCAGACTCGGACTGTACAGCAAGCTGGTAGCGACTAGCAGAGCGATCAAAGTTTTCACGGTTGTTCTCACAGAAGGCGTTTTAGAAATGGCCCGACGAATTTGCCCAATAGGATACCATAACTGTGCGGTCATACCACAAAGCCAAAGAAAATCGCCCGAAATCAGCAGGCCAAAGCCAGACGACGCGGTCGCTACTTAGAGCGAATTTCTATAGCCTGACTATCCTTCAATGTAACTGCATCAAACACAATTATTGGGTAAAATGCTTACGATAATTAAACCTCTCGCGGAACGTCACCAAGGTTGCCGGATTTGCCTATCGGATCTTCCTGACAGGGTGCCAGCAAGTGGAGGTGCTCGGCCCAAAGTGTCACACATTTAGTGATTTCAGACGGATTCATCACTTAATGCTACCAGGTCATCAACCGACCTACTGGAGAAATAATGAACCATCAAGGGCTCGGGAGTTTTCATTGGTTGGCAATTCTGTTGTATTTGTATGCGGTTTTGATTAACTTTTGCATACCGAATTTGCATTTATCAATTGAGCCAATGTTGAAAGGTTATGAGCGATTTTTTTACCCTGTATGGAGCGCATGGGCGGGGGTGATATTGGTTACCTGCGTCTCGCTTGGCGCGCTATTGAATTGCTCTTTGAAGTATCGTCTTCCTGGTGGTGCCTTTGCAACGGTAGGTTGGATATTTGCTTTGGGCGTCGGGGAACTTCTGGCAAGCGATGGTTCTTCTTCGCCATACCTATTAGTGGCATTACCATTTGCGCTACTAATCTACATCCTGGGGTTTGGAGCGTTCTGGTTCTATGGACATACACGGCAATGGATGATGGAAATTTCAGACGGACTGGCCATGGATGGCGGTCGACCAATTGATCACTCCAAGCAGATCAGCATTCGGTATTTGTTGGTGGGAACAACTCTCGCTGCCTTGACTATTGCACTTACCAGGCTTTTTGTTTTCGATGGTCGAATTTTTCTAAATCAAGCCGAACTTGTATTCGCGATCTTGATTCGTTTGATGATTCTTCTATCTCTCGCACCGCTTACGGTCGCAGTCCTGCATCTGGCACTCAACGACGAGGCAAGTCTAACAAAGTATCGTGTATGGTTGTTGGTTTCCAGCCTCTTGATCGCTCCAGCCATCCTTCAGCAACTAAATTTTTTCCTTGCGAGTGTATTTCGACTGCAGAAATTTCAATCCCCCGCTCGCATGGTTGTCGATTTTTATATTTTCTTCGGCAGTTACGCAGCCATGCTTTGGGGGGGTATGATTATCTTTTCGATGGCTGGTTTGAGAATTGTCCGCAGGGATTCAATCTGACTTTAGAAAGACCGTGTTCTTGAAAAATCCTCGGTTGTTATTATTGATCGATGCGGTTGGTGCCTTGGTGACTCTTTTGTTCACCGCTTGTTTGTTGGCACCAGCGTGGATTCCTACCGGCTTGCCTACCAAGGCGCTGATTGCACTGGCTGCGGCGGCTGGTGGCTTGTTTGCGACATCGATGACAGGATATTTCATTGCGAAAGATTTCGGTTCGCTGCTTCGATTGATCGCAGTTCTGAACACTTCATACTGCTTAGTCGCAATTGGCTTGTGTGCCGTGTATTGGAGCAGTCTGACCATCTTGGGTGCCATCTATTTTACGCTGGAAGTGTTGATCGTACTGATGCTGGCGGCGGTCGAGTGGCGAATGGGGCGAACTACTAGCACCACGAACTGATTCCGATCTCAAGTCGTCATCGAATTCGCCGCAGCGCGCCTTGTATGAATCGTTTGGCAACTTGTTCAACTCTCATCACGCGTGGTTTTGCCTGCAAAGCTGCGATCTGGAACGCAATCTGAACCAACAGGATCGTGAAAACTGCTGAATAGTGCTAAAACCATCAGGTATTCTTGGTAGAGTCAAACACTGCCGTTTGAAAGTGCGGCGGACTTCTGGCTTGGCGCGATGCGTGATTTTGTGCTATCACTGATGGCAGCTCCTCACCAAGCAATAGGAAAGTCAACCAATGCCTGCATTCAAACGGATCGCAATCCATACACTACTTGCCATCATCACACCAGCCATCGCCTGGGCCGATCAGGCGGAGCGATACCAGTTGAAGTACAAGCTGCGAGCCGGAGAGATGGTGGTGACTCGAGTCGTGCATCAATCACATACTCAGACGGCAATTGCCGGTGAAGACCAAGACAGTTCATCACAAACTTCCAGCGTGAAGACTTGGCAAGTCCAATCGGTTGATCCGTCCGGAAACATGACATTTGTCTACAGCATCGACAACGTACAGATGCAGCAGTCGATCGGCGATGAGACTCAGGCGTATGACAGCCAAACCGACGCTCAAGTGCCTGAAGTCTTTAAGAACGTAGCGCAATCGGTCAATGTTCCTTTGGCAACGATCACGATCAGTCCCAGTGGCGAAGTGGTTGCTCGCGACAAAGAGTTTCGTTGCCCGCTGCTGGGAATTGGGGATATCACCATTGCGCTGCCCAAAGAACCGCTGAGCATCGGAGCGCAGTGGCACGTGCCGCGCGAACTGCATGTTCGACTGGATAACGGAAGCTACAAGACAATCAAAGTTCGCGAGCTATACAGTCTTGAAAAGGTGTCGGCTGGTGTTGCTACGATCAGTCTGATGACCCAGCCACTGACTCCCGTCAACGATCCAGCGATCGAAGCACAACTGGTTCAGCAATTGAGCAAAGGGACAATCAAGTTTGACATCGACAGCGGTAGGTTGATCAGCAAGCGGCTCGATTGGAGCGAACACGTACTAGGCTTTCGCGGCGCAGAAAGCTCGATGCGTTACGACGCCACCTGGACGGAAGAACTAGTCCCCTCCTCCGCTCGAACAGCCAATCGTGGTAAGATGTCTCGCTGACAATTATCCAATATCTCCCTTAGCTCCCAGTGTCGCCCCTCGCTCCGCGAAGGTTGCGTGGAACCGTCCATAGGTTCGGGCAAGGCTTTAGCAAGTAACAACGTGTTATCGAATTTTTTGGAATTGCCGAGAGCGAAGTGGCTAAGATTTATCCGCAAAAGCCGAATGTACTGTAAAATCTTCGGATCATCTTGACAATTCTCGCTGATCGCCACCACAGCTAACAGCAAAATCGTACTCGTACTCGTACTCGTACTCAATGAAATGGTACTCGTACTCCTACTTGGAAGCCCAAAACGGTTTCGAGTACGAGTACCGCACAGGCTGAGTACGAGTACGATAATGCAGTCATTCCAGACTTTGGGGAGCACTTGGTGGTGGTGATCGGCGAGAAGTGTCGATCATCTTGACAATTCTTAGCGCATCGTGCCAATTGGCTACGGTCCCGCTTGTCCGAACCTATGGATTGTTTTGAAAGGTTACAGGAAAACATCGTGAATGCTCAAAATAGGCACGACCATTTGGAGGAGACTCAGCCATACGTGGCGCGGCAGAGCACTCAGCAACCTTCGTTCCAGCAATTTGACATAGAAACTCCGCCACGACGCAGGTCGGGTTGTGGATGTTTCATGATCGGCTGTTTGGGGACCTTGCTTTTGATGACGCTGATTGCCGGCGTGGGCGTTTGGGGTGCTTATCGATTTTATCAAAACCAGTTGGAGCAGTTTACTTCCGACGCGCCAGTCGTGTTGCCGGGCGTGGATGTCAGTCAGGAGCAGGTCGATGCGACGGTCCAAAAACTGGAGGACTTCGAGCAGCAGTTTGAAGATGGGCTGTCACCTCAAGAGTTGATTATTACGGTGGAGGAGATCAACGCGCTGATCGCCCGTAATCCCGAGTTGCGCGGCCGAGTGGCTGTTACGATCGATGATGGCAACTTGCGAGCAGACGTCAGTGTTCCACTGGATGAATTGCCCGGTGGCAAAGGACGTTTTTTTAATGGTTCGCTGACGATGCATGTTGAACTGGAAGAGGGTGTGCTGATTGCCTACTTGGTTGACGCACAGGCCAATGGTCGAGCCGTGCCAGAATTTCTGATGAGTACTCTGCGCAAAGAAAATCTCGCCAAGGATCTGTACCGTGATGTGGAGATCGCAAGAACCTTGCAGCGGTGCGAGAAACTGATAGTCGAGTCCGATCGCATCATCTTGCGAGTCCGGCAGAAGCACGCGGATTCAGCCCAGCCAAGCGAATCGTCAGACACCTCGCAGTCGCCAGATGCTTCCGATAGTGCGAACGATCCACCGTTAGACCAGATCGAGGGCCAATCGGATCGTGCCAATCAAGAGCCTGCTGAGCCGTCAGAACCGGTGCAAGGTGAGGTTTCTGAGGAATTTAACACCTCGCAGCTCCCAGCCAGTCAGCAATAGCCGCTGTAAAATCGCAACCGTGCGCCATCCAAGCCGCCTGACCGATTAAGATGGAGCCAGTGCCCTTTGCCCCCCGGAGTAACTGAAAAGGTGATGGAATCCTTGCGATCCCACTACGGCCCCAGTGGTTGCGGCCGAGCCTGGGGCCTCTGGCGACAGTGCGTATTTCAAGTTCACTATGAAAATCAGCTCCATTCCGCAACTCTATCGCAATCTTCGCCGTTGGCAGGAGATTCTAGCGATCTTACGTCGCTATGGTTTGGCGGACTGGCTGAGTCAACTGAAATTTGATTTTATCCGGGAATGGATCAAAGACGAACAGGGTGTACCGCTTTCCAGTTACTCGCGCGAGAAGCGGATACGATTGGCGCTGACCGAGCTAGGGCCGACGTTTGTCAAGCTAGGACAGGTGCTGAGCCTGCGTCCAGATTTTATTGGCTCTGAGCTGGCTACGGAACTGACGCTTCTCCAGTCCAGCGTCGCCGCCGACTCGGGAGACAAGGTCAAAGCGATCATTCAATCGGAACTTGGCCAACCAGTTGAAGAGCTGTTTGGCACATTCGACGAAGATGCCATCGCGTCGGCTTCGATAGGCCAGGTGCATCGAGCACGCCTGAAGGACGGTACCGATGTGGTGGTCAAGGTTCAGCACGCCAATATCGAAAAGACGGTCAATGAAGACCTGGAGATCATGGCCGGACTAGCAACTCTGGCCGAACACATCCCCGAGTTTGCAGTTTGGAAGCCGACTGTCATCGTCGAACAGCTATCGCGTTCGCTCCGGCGCGAGCTGAACTTTTCTCGCGAGTTGCAGCATTTGATTGTCTTTCGCAAGCAATACGGACATTTTGAAAACTTACGCATACCGACAGCGTTTCCCAAGCTTTCGTCGTCCCGAGTGCTGACCATGGAATACTTGGATGGCTTGCCAGTAAGCAGTCTAGCGTGTACCGGAAAACCAGAGGATGATGCGCGAGAAACCCAGAGGCAAGAGTTGGCGCGTAATGCGGCCCGTCTGTTTGTCGAAATGATTTTTATTCACGGGCTGTATCACGCCGATCCACATCCGGGAAATATTGTGGTTTTGCCTGGCAACAAGCTGGGGCTGTTAGACTTCGGAATGGTTGGTCGCATCGACGATCGGCTTCGTGAGACGATCGAAGAGATGTTGTTGGCAGTGGTCGCACAAGAAGCCAGCGTGCTCACCTCGCTGATCAAGCGCGTGGGCAACACGCCGGGACGCTTGGATGAAAGTTCTCTATCGATCGATGTGGCTGATCTAGTAACCAACTATGGGTCACAGCCGCTAGATAGTTTTGACCTGAGCGGTGCGCTGAATGATGTGACCGATATCATGTATAGGCATCAGATCACCTTGCCGCCGCAAACATCGTTGCTGATCAAAATGTTGGTGACGCTGGAAGGGACACTGCATCAACTTTCGCCCAGTATGAGTCTGTTGGAGGTGATGCAGCCATTTTTTCGCAAGATGTGGCTCCGACGACTTTCGCCCAAACGCCAGCTTCGCCGCATGAATCGCGTGTATGTTGAGCTAGAGTCGATGTTCGAGAAGCTGCCCGGACAGGTCAGTAGCATCATGCAATTGATCCAGGAAGGACGACTGGATGTGCATCTGGCTCATAAGGGGCTAAGCCCTTCTGCTAACCGACTGGTGATGGGCATGCTGATCAGTTCAGTCTTCATGGGATCGTCGCTGTTATTGTCCTACAAGGTGCCGCCGCTGTTGTTTACTGTCGGTTGGTGGGGCCTGAAAGATCTAAGCCTGCTTGGTCTAATCGGTTACGCCTTTAGTCTGCTGGCCGGGCTAAGACTGATCCGTGCTATCCAGCTTAGCGGCAATTTGGATCGCGATACGGAATAATAAACGTCATCTGGCTCTTCGATTGCTGTCGGCCTTGTCGGTTGCGATGCAATTAAGAGATCAATTAGAGACAATAGAGCAATCTTTTTTCGAAAAGGCAAGCAAGTTGAGAGAGCAGTTCCAATATCTCCAGAAATATTTTTTATGCCTTGCGAGCTGGAATTGAACGGAGGACACGTCACAAATAGAACTCTCGACAGGAGAGAATACAAACCGACCTGCCGTCTTGCATCCGTGCTGATCCGTGAAAATCCGTTGCCAAATTCTTTGCTATAGAAGATGATTTACCTAACGGGCTAAGCTGCGCAGGATTTCTATGCCTCGCTCGATGGTCTTGTCGGAGGCGGCGTACGAGATACGAAAGTGGGTGTCCTGTTGGCTGAACACGTTGCCTGGTATGACCAACAAATTATTCTCGATCGCCTTGTTGACTAGTTGACTGCCGGTCATGCCATTGGGGGCCTTGGGAAACAGGTAGAAGGCGCCGCCCGGTCGCGTGAATTGATAGTAGCCCTCCAATCCTTCGATCAGCATGTTTCGCTTCTGAGTGTAGTCTGCACGGTAACCGGCCATGTCGACATCCAGCGCGGCCAGGCCAGCCCATTGGGCGGGTTGTGGCGCGCAGACGAACGAGTATTGCTGCATTTTGATCATGGTGTCGATGACAGCACTAGGTCCGTGTACCCAGCCCACTCGCCATCCGGTCATGGCATGACTTTTCGAAAATCCGTCGATGACAATTGTTTGATCGTTGTGGTCGGCAGGTGTGTGCAGTGGTCCATCGTAGACAAACTCGCTGTAGATTTCATCGGAAAGGAGCGCGATGCCTCGCTCATGTGCCAGTTTGGCCAGGGCCTGTGTTTCAGATGCTGACGGAGCGAATCCGGTGGGGTTGGATGGAGAATTGAATAGAATCAATTTCGTGCGAGGAGTAATGGCAGCTTCTACTTTGGCGATGTCGATCCGGAAATCCGGGTAGGTATTGATCAGCACAGGGACACCTCCGGCGATTCTCACCAATGCCGGATACATGACAAAATAAGGATCAAAAATCAGAACTTCATCGCCTGGATTGACCAAACTGAGAACCGTCAGCACCAGTCCGCCACTGGTACCCGACGAGATAAATACCTTTCGGTCGGAGTGCCTATAGCGCTGGTCGATCATTTGTTGCAGGCGATCTCGCAGAGGTTGGATACCCTGCGTCAGCGAGTAAGCGTTCTTGCCCTGCCGGATAGCGTCGATGCATGCATCTTTCACCGTTTCAGGGACGTCAAAATCGGGTTGCCCGATCGACAGATTGACAGGACTCTTCAGCTTGGCCGCCAGTTCAAATACCTTGCGAATGCCACTGCTATCGAATTGGCGACTGCGATCTGAAATCCATGATTCGGGGTTTGTTGAAGTCATTGAAGTGCACAAAATTAAGTGAAGTGAGTTATGGCTTAAGGAAGCTTATGGCGGGTTACCAATACACAGGGTACTGGTAGGTGGATTATTTCGCAACCTGGAAGGTCGCGACCACAGGGGAGGTCGCGCAACCCGGTTATTGGCTTGGGGGACTACTGAGCACTGCTGCGAGTACCGCGTGGCGAGGCACCGATCCGGACGTTGTCAGGCAGGGGCCGGGCAGCGCAAAGAAATCCTGTCGAAAACAGACCCGCCTTCAACTTGCGGAAATCGTCGAACGAGTCGGGGTAGACCCAGACTGTCACCACGGTTTCTCGCGGATTTCGACTTGCTAGTTCAATTCCAAGTCGGCTAGTATCGCGCAAGGCGTCGTCGAGTGATTCGGCTGGAATGGCAGAAGTAGGTTCCAGTTCAAAGCGATCCAATTCGAATCCGCCAGGAATGGACGCCATGCGATAACGCATCAAAAATCCGCCGACCGGCCCCACCGTGTCTTCCAATGCGTTACGGGATGCTTGACGTTGGGCGGTCAGTGGTATCTGTTGTTTCAGCACATCTACCAAACGATCCCAGGGAACGACCGTCACTTTTCCTTGGCGCAGCATCAAGTGGACCTCTTTTTGAAATACGGTCCGAGCCATAGGGGTTGGCAGATGCTCCAGTACAATCTCGGGTCGATCAGCCGCAGTATCGACACCTTTTTCTTGAATTGCCGCTTCGATTTCCGATTGCAAACGATGGATCAACTGATCTTGTTGGACAGCGTCGCGTTGTTTGGAATTCAGCGAGCTAAGCTTTTCGTCGGCTTGCTGACGCGCCAGCACAACTTTTTCTAGGATGGCGTTGCGTTCTAGTCTGCGGTACTCGGTCTCCAGTTCATACTCGGCGATGTTAACGGCCTGTTGCACGAGCGATTGTTCAAGAGCTTGAGCCTTCTGAAGCGGTTCCTCCAGTTCTTCAGCGCGATCGTCTTCAACCAGCCCGCGGCCGTAAGCCTCCGCCTCGACCTTCGTCTTGGCGCCCACAATGACCACCAGAATGATCAGAATTCCAACCAAATTGGCTGTGGTGTCCAGGAAGGAATCCTCACCTACCGACATGTCCTCAGTGTGCCGTCTGCTCATTGAGTTGCTACTCCTTTCATCTCCGTAAGAATACTCAACGAGTCATCCTGCCTGATGTAGTACTACCGGTTCTGGCGGGGCGTGTATTGGGCGGGCTGGGTTGGGGTGAATTTGTTCCAGGTGCAATGGTATCGCGACGCACCACCTGAATACCGCTACTTTCCAGCAACCGGGACAACTGCTGGTAGCGCCAGTCTGCATCGCTGGCCACATCAACATGGAGTGTGGGGGTCCAGTGTCCCCCGGCAAGGGCAACGCCCCAGCTTTCGACTCGCCGCCCCACCGCAGCGGCCAGTTGGCTGGCACGATCAGCAGGTGTTCCGTCAAAAGTGATAATCTCCGGACGACCAACAGATCCATTGTCCGGCAGCAGTTCCCATCGATCCACGTAACAACGCATTCGAATACTGCGAACTACGGCGGTTTGAGTTCGAGACGGCCCGCGCCATGCCCAGTTGGCACCGCGAGTCTGAGCGACCGGTCGAGCCTGTTCCGCGCGCTGATTGGATAGATTCATTTGGACCGACGGAGCGCTCATTCCGCTGGGGTCATCCATATTCTGTACGTCACAGTTGGGACAATCCGCTTGGCCGCCGGTAGAGCCGCTGTTTGCAGAATCCATCCCGCTTGTGACGCTTAGATTGGTATTCGCGCCAGGCGTTGGTAGCGAGACGGACGATCCGGAAGCAGATTGCATGGTGGCCGCTGAATTTCCGCTAGCTCCATTTCCATTGGCAGCATTGGCGGTGGCCTGTCCTGAAGCTCCGCTTCCGCCGCTGGTTCCACCACCTCCAGTGGTACCGTTTAAGCTACTGCTAGTACTTGCATCGGTGTCCATTGCCGGATCATAGTCAGCTCCTGCCTGACCACCACGGGAATTCGAATCTCTCAAGCCGTTTTCGGGCGAGCCAGCTCCAGCCAGCAACTGATTGTTGCCTCCTCCGGACGAATTGGAGCCTGAACCGAAGCTGGTTTGATCTTGTCCAGTCGAGCCGCGTGATGCTAAGGCATCCGAGCCTGGCGAGCCGCCTGAGGCAAAACCAGAAGATGCTTGTGAACCAGATGACCCCATCGAGCCAGTACGTGAATCGGTCGAGGAATATCCAGGCAGGGACACTCCACTTCGCGCACCGGCCATAGCGTTGTCCGCC
Organism: Aureliella sp.; assembly: GCA_044234105.1. Taxonomy (GTDB): domain Bacteria; phylum Planctomycetota; class Planctomycetia; order Pirellulales; family Pirellulaceae; genus Aureliella. The sequence continues at coordinate 26,173 of JBIIJD010000010.1, forward strand.
GAGTCCTGACCGGGCGGCCAATCGGAAGCCGGATCGCTGTGCCGGCCACCAAAAGAATGCTGGCCATCCGAACCATCATCAAGGCTCAACTGCTGTGGGTCATAATGCTGTGGCATAGCCAGGATCAGAGCCGCCTGACGTTGCCGCGCGCGTTCGAGTGCAAGCAGCGTTTTTTCTTTCAAACGGGGAAGGCTTGGAGGAAAAGTTAGCTCCAGATCTTCGCTGATCAGTTCGTAACCAAACTGATCGTCCCAACCGGACATGGCCGCACGCGCCAGCATGTAGTGGCGAATTCCGCTAGGCCGCACCACCAGCAGCGGGTAGGGATTGCTGGTCACGCTGCCGCTGGTCGAAGGATATTCGGCGCGAATGGTGCGCAGTGCTGCGTCTAGAGGATTGCCTGGTCCATAGGGCGGTTTCAGATCGCTTAACGAAAGCACAATCCCCTCTGGCTGGATGACCAGACCGTGGTGATTACATTCCAAGTAGATGGGGCGACGATGAGTACCGTTGGGACCATCATAAGGAATGATTGCAAAGATTGGCTTGTCGCCTTTGGGATCGTCCAGGTTGGATTGGAGTTGGCTTTTCGCATCGGCCAATTGTCGCTCTAGCTCTGAGATTTGCTTTTGTCGCTCCTGAACCGCCTCGTCTTGAGTGTCTTGTGACTGCGCAGCAAGTTGTGTCTGCTGTTCCAGTTGTTCCAGTTCCTTAGTTAAATCGTGGATATGCTGTTCCAAGTTTTGCAGGTTTAGCCGTTTCTTTTCTAGCTCGATGGCTCCTTGGTCCAGTTTTTCTTTCAGGCCATGGCTAACAAGTTGTATCTTTGACTCTTCCCATTCAAACTGTTCTTGCATCTCCTGGGCGGCTTGCTGGACAGTGGACTGCGCACCGGAAACCATCAGCATCAGCATCAAGACAAGAGCCCCCATCGTACATAGGAGCACCGCCAAAAAAGGGAACAATGAAGGCGCCAGGTCAGCGCCTCGCCGCGTACTGCGACTCATGCAGCTTTTCCTCGTGAATGCTGATCGCCTGAATCATCGCTTAGGGGACGCACGATACCCAGTGTTCGGTCGGTCGTCGGGCTGGCATCGCTGGATGCCGGGCGAGCCGTACGGGGACGCTGCGGACCGGTTCGGAGCAGACCGGCACGTTCCAGGCTGGTGGCCAGCATCGCTACCGCCTCACCCACACAGATAGTGGCGTTTTCGATTCGTTGAGCGGTTTGTTCGAACTGGCCGACTTCCTGAAGCTTCTGCAGGTTCTGGTCTACAGATTCTTCTAGTTTTCTCAAATCGCTTACGGATTCCACCAGGAGTCCAAGAGAGGTGGCTTGTTGCACCAGTTCCTTCTGTTGGTTATGAAGAACTCGTGTTTGTTCGCTGAGCGTCGTTTGCCATTGCTGAATCCGGTTTTCGATCTGATGAGCCCCCTTCTCCTGCGCGGACTCGAAACCAGCCAAGTGCTTGGACAGAGCATCGCCTAAAGCGTTACCCAGTTGAAGGTCGATCTCGGTACTTAGCTTCTCCGTCCAATGAGCCCACTGCCGCTGACTCTCGCCGATGGAGCGAGACCAAACGGAAGCTTGTTCGACAACCAGTTCCCGCACACAGTTGACCAAGTCGGAAGCCATTTGGCGAACTGGAACCAGCAGCGTATCCTGAGCATCAAAAGGATCGACCGCTAGAAAGCGAATCAAATTGCCTTCGACTTCTCGGTTCATGCGATCCAATAAATTGAGTTCTGAGCGATGCACTCCGAACTGCAAAAACATACTGGCTACCGTCAGAGTCAGAGCGATAGCGGTGGTGTCGAAGGCCACGTACAAACCGCTGGTCAACTGATTCATGGCTTGCTGTTGCTGTGTAGCCAGCAATTCCGTGTCCAATTGTCCCAAAGTAAGTGAGATGCCCAAAACCGTGCCAAGGAACCCCAGCATGGGCATGGCCCAGTGGATGATGCGCAGCAGCGCATAGCTTTCATGTTGTTGGTCCGCAGCCTGTTCGGCCAGGAATTTTAGGTCCGACTCCAATTGATGCCGACGTCCACGGCTTTGTTGCAGTCCCAACGTCTGCCGAAGGCGAATTCCGAGCCAACTGTTCTTGGTGACTTCGGGTTCTGCCTGCCAGCTTGCCAACAACCAATCAACTCGGGATGCTGGGGACACAGACTGACCTTCCGATGTCAATCGTAAGAGTGCGCCCGCCGCAGCGCTGACCGACCGATTTTGGCTGCGAATCCGCTTCCATTTGACAAGCAGGCCAACGATGCCAATGCAGAATAGCCACACCGAAGCGATGGCCACCGGGTGGCTCAAACAGTATCGCTTCAACATCGCCATGTCCCATGGGCCAGCTAATAATAGCCCATAGAATAGAGCCGCAATTAGAGAACCAGTTGCGACAATTGGCCATAGAGGTAATTGGTAAAGCGTTTGCTCGACAGGCTGATCTTGATTAGAACGTTTCACAGCGCACTACTTCCTTGCAGATTGTCCGTGGAGTGAGATGGGTACTACATTCAATAGGAAAAGTCCACCGGTCGGATTTTGAAGATTTGCCGCCTTGGCGTCTAGGTGGATTTCTAGTGGAAAAGCTACTAATGCAAGCTATAGCTGGTCGGCTCGATCTGGCGGCTTTTGTTGTCAGACTTTGTAAAGGTGAGCGTCGGATTGGGCTCGTTTCAAGCTTAGGCCAGCAGGCTCAGTTCCCCTAACAGATCTTCGCAGTGGTCCAGTAACTCGCCGCTATCATACTGCACCATTTCTGTGGGTTGCCAGTGGTTAAAACACTGATTGTCTTGGTTTTGTGTTGCATGGGCAGCCAAAGGGGCTAGGTTGGGTTCGAACAATTCGTCAATCTGTTCTGGAGCAAAAGCTTGGTCATTGGCAATTCGGTTCGTGAAAGATTCAACCGCTGGTGCGAACAGCCCCGAAGTGGTTGCCATTTCACTACGCACAGTGGACTGTCCCGAGTTGACCGAGCCTGACGGATTGGCAATGACAAATGCGGAGGTGTGACCCTGAAGCTGTGACCAATTGAGCGGCGTAGGATGTTGAGTACTCCAAGGGTTGTAAAGTGTAAAGCTGTCTGATGCCGCGTTATAAGCGGTGACAATGTAGGCGTGTGAGCCAACGAGACCGCCGGCACTAGCATTGGAGGTGGTTCCGAGAGTCACCGCATGTCCGGCGCTTAACGCGTTGATCATGACCTGCTTGGATGTGCTGTTGGTCGAATAGTAGGTTGAATTGTATCCGAGCACTTGAGCATTCACGTTGGACATCCAACCACCTTCGATAGCCGAAAAGGTGTTTGTGCCGTTGCGGCCCGACTTGCCGGTTTCATTCCACTGCGCATAGGCTTTTTCGGCTAGCGCCAGCCACAGTGTTGTTGAAGCATTCAGTGCGCTACGACCATATCCCGAGTAGGCCAAGCCGCCATTGGAGTAGGTAGGTAAATTGCGGTCTACGGTCACATAATCAGCCACGCCAGCGCCTGAAGTGAACCCAGCGCTGATCAAGCTACCTTGCCAGAACATGCCCAAACTGCCGCCGAAAAATCGTACGGTAAACGTTCCATCTTCGTTATCGACGAACATATTGCGAATTGCGCTTTGATTACGCTCGGCGATAGAAACCAGCGATGCCAGGAAGTAGCAGTCTCCCAATTGGCCTTGTCGTGAATCATTCAAACTGGGGGCATTAACAAACAGGCTACCAACTGCGGCGCGATAGCTGATGCTGCTGCTAGTAACGGTCGGAAGGTCAGCACCCAGGAACCATTTGTCGACCAAGTTGTTCATCAGTGTTCCGCTGCTTCCGGCTCTTAAATTGCCGGCTGCTTGTCCACGGAATCGCAGGTTGGCTGGGTTGTCATTGACCAAGTTGCCTGCCAGACCTCGCACGTGAGCGGGCATCTGGACATTGGAATTAGCTGAGACCAAGAAACGCAAGTCAGCCAGTTCAGCCGCCGAGACCACTTGATCACTGGCTGCACTTCTCAGGATTTGAATCATTTCCTGACGGGTGATACTGTTGTCTGCATAGAAGGTTGAAACTAAGCTTCGCAAATTGGAGTCGGTTAAACCTGAAACGGTTCCGCCACCCTGTGGTTGTGCTGCTTGAACTGTAATTGCAGCGGTTCCCGTGACACCACTAGCGCGAGCTGAAGACTGGAAATTGCCAGCATTGGCTCCTGCCGTGTAGAGACCTGAACTTGAAATGGTGCCACCAGTGGCGGTCCAGCTAAATTGAGGTTGTCGATCGAGGGGCCGTCCAAATTGATCCAAGCCTTGAGCTTGCAACTGCAGGCTTGATCGAGCGGCAACCGAACCGGTACCTGGGTCCACGGTGATACTGGTCAGTGTGGCAACCACGTTGACTCGGACGGTCGACGACAATTCTCCGTTGGTGGCTCGAAGCACATACTGTCCGGCTCGATCAAATGTCACGGTAGCACGCCAGCCATCTGATTGAAAGGATGCTGAGCCTCCACTGGGAGTTTCCAATACAGTCCATTGTGTTTGGCCGCTTAGGGCCAGGGTGTTTCCGCGCGGGCTAAGACCTGCAACGGAAAATCCATGGGTTCGACCGGTGACGTTCACAGAGCCGGCATCAGCGATTCGCTGATTGCCCGTTGTATTAAAAATTCCAAGAGAGACAGGGGTGGCAGAGTCGTATCGGATTGAGAAGCGATGGGATAACTTGCCGGATTTCACAGTGATTTGGTAGTCGGCCAATGGATTAAAGCTGATGGTCGCTGTGTTGCCAGACAATTGGACGGTGGCGCGAGCTTGACGATCTGACGAACTGATGATCCAACTGGTTCTTGGGACACCGGACATGATGCGTCCCAGTTGATCCAGTCCCCCGATGGTTAGTTGAACGCTTCTGGCACTGGTTTGAACATTTCCGCCAGAGGTTATCGCAGTTCCTTCAAGGGTGCGAACGGATAATGAACGCAGGATCGCTTTTGTGCTTTGTACCTCCTCTGGCACTGGAATCGACGAGGTGGCGAAAGTCTCTGTGTCGCTGAGTGATTGAAGCTGAGTATCCAACACATTAAAAGCCATCAGCATGCGGGCTTCTAATTGTTCCAAGGTCAGTGGCTGCTTGTGGCGACTGCCGGCAGGTCGATGTCCCAGGGGTGACGATGAATTGCTCATGCTAAGTTCTCAGGTGGTGATTCAAGGTTGAGTAAAGGGCCATCGAAAACCTAGGTCGATAGGGCTTCGAAAGCAAATCAAGAACGATAGAATTCCCAAGAAAACACAAACTGGCCGGTGCATAGGCAAGAAAAGCGGCCCTGCAATCGTTGTGATCGTTACATTTGGTCCTGCAACGCCCGTTGCACCGATGGATGAGGAAAGTGAAACAGGCAACGATACTGCAAACTACTTCCCCTAGACAGTCCCTTGCAGCTATTGATCCGTGGCGATCCGTGTACATCAGTGGCTGATGGATGTTTGATGAGATGCATCAAATTAGCCACGGATTTTCACTGATAAGCACGGATCGCAGAAGGTTGAAGCGGACTTTCGCTGAAGGGGTACCATTACTTGTAGCAAGAAACGCCGATAAAGAGCCAGCTTCTCCTTGAGCTTATCCGAATTCAACAAAAGCGGTGCGCTTTAAGAATCGCTTTGCTGCTGCAACAGAAAGTCGCGAGTATGAAGTGGAAGTGTTATCAAGAAAGACGTTAGGGCAAATGCTACGACGATCCCATCGATTCCCCAATTGCGCCCGGCCAAGACAACTGAGAACAATGTAACGCAGTGCCCAAGTAGACTGGCTCTCCAAAACGGTTGCCTGTTCGAGGCCAGGGCGAAGTAGTTCTGACTGACAAGCAATTGACTGGCCACAATGCCAATCGACAGCAAGCCAAGTTGTCCGGGCTGAATCAATCGAGATTCCCATCCTTGATTGGCCAAAGGCAATAGCATCAGTAGCAATGTGAATAGGGCAAGCAATACAACAAGCATCACCAGTGAGAATTGGACGGACCTTCTCCAGATCAGTTTAGCCTGCTGGAATTGTTGCTGGCTGCAAAGCCCGGAGATGACCGCAAACTTGGTCTGTAGCCAACTAAGCGACAACCCCTGAATGGCAGTAGTCACGGTCAAAGTCATGCCGATCCGGCCCGCTTCAGCTTGGCCTTGGTAAACTAGAACGATCAAGCTAAAGAACTGAGTGGCGACGTGAGTGGCTAAACTAATCACGGCAGAAGGCCACTGCCTGGGGAAAACGTCGGCAAACCAAGTGAGTAGGTGTGTACTGTCTGGCTCTAGTAAATGAACCTGAGCGAGACTCTCTGGAGTACCGCTTACTGGCTGATTCGTTTTTTGCAGCGACTTCGCCCAGGGACGAAAAATGTAGGCCACGACTACTGTTGTCCAAAGTAACTGTACGGTTGCTGAGACTACCAGTGCCCACAACTTCAGACCTAGGATCAAAGCGATCCAAACTGCCAGAGCGCCGGTGAACAATTGCAGAAATCGGACGGCGTAGATGCGCTGTCTAAAGCCAGCACCTTCCAATATCGCCAGACAAGGTGAAATCGCAACCGTCGCGGCCGAGACGAGAACTAGAAAAATCAGGGACAGTTTCCAGTCGGTAGCTCCGTCTTGTTTTGAAAGCATCCACCAGCCGACGCTCATTGAAGTCAAGGCAAATAGCATTGCGACGATGCTGAACCATCTGCTGGACAACTGCATCAGTCGCCGCATGGAATGCTGGCCGGTTGCCTGAGACAACTGTTGATTTAGATAGCTGGATTGGCTGATAAGAACGTTCAGCAGACCCAGTTCGAAGAAGACCTGAATGCTCATCAGGGCTGCAAGGCTGTAGTACCTGCCCTGCTCTTCTACCGTTAGAACTCCTATGATGACAACAATGGTGATTGGCCCTGAAAGCGCCTGCCACAATCGAGTTGCCAAAGCGTAGAACAGAGTGCGGTCAAAAAGCAACAGCTCTCGGGCCTGACTTGTCATTGGACCCAGATTGATCAGAAAGGCACGTCGTCCTGGTTTTCATAAGCGGCCTGAGCAAAATTGTCGTTGATGTCGCCAGAGGCCATGCCATCATCGCTGGCTCCGCTACCGACAACGCGGAAGTTGACAGCCTCGCAGCTCAAAAAAAACTTGACTTCACTGTTGGGATCACGCTGCCATTTTCGACCGCTTAGGCGATAAGTGACCTCGATATCATCGCCCAGGCGAAGAGAATCTGCTTGATCGCAAGCGTCTTGCAAGAAGTCAACCGGAATGTAACTTGGGAACCGACCATTTTCCTGCTCCAAGACCACCAGACGTTTTCGAAATCCCTTTTGTCCAAAAGTCTTGGTCTCTTCCACTAAATGCACTTTGCCGCGTACCATGGGATCGCTCATTGTTATTGACCTGTTCTTAAATTCTAGAGTCCGAAAACAACCTTCAGAAATCGCCATACTACACGTCAGAATACTTTTGCCAAGCCACAGCAAAAAAACCAAAGCGAGAAAGTTTGATTGACCAGCGAACCGAGTAGGCTACTTGAGTGCAATGCCCAGTGCGCAAGCGGTCTCTAGTCGCAGATGTCAGGATAGCTACTCATGATGGATGTTGGATTTGCCCCAACTTTGATCTGGTCCTGCTGAACATGTGTCGGCTATCTTGCTGGGAGAAATTGGCATGCTGGAATTCGTTGAGGTGAAAAGAGCATGGGAATCCGTCTGGTTTGCTGTTGGCCAGGGTTGGCCGCGCTTTGGTATCGTGGACAGGCATGGTCGCTGCTTGTCTCGGTGCTGTTCGCTTGGACGGTTTGTCTGCTATTGCTAGCAACTTTTGTTTGGCCTGAGTGGTGGCACCTTTGGGTGGTTCGTTTGCTGTGGCTTGGGGTATTAACCGTGGGCCTGGTCAGTTGCGTCCTGAGCCATCTGCGGTTGCCGCAGCTTTTGGGTAGATCGGATGCAAAATCGGATCGGCAATTCGAACAGGCACAGCAGGAGTATCTGCGGGGAAACTGGTTTGAAGCCGAGGCGATATTGTTGGACTTATTGCAGCGGTTTCCAAGGGATATCCAAGCCGGGCTGCTGCTGGTTGGTGTGCTGCGCCATACGCAGCGCTGGCAGCCGGCGCTTCGCCGGTTGGACCAACTACAATTGATCGATGGGGCTCAGGGATGGCATTTCGAGATCCAGAGAGAGCGTCAGCTTATTGAAAAGCGACGTTCTGAGAGTCTTGAGCAAGAAACGGAAGCTTGACCCCGACCCTCTCCAGAAGGCAGTAAACGGAATTCGACAGGCGAAACTTTGCGATACGCCGTATTTGTTTGAGTATACGGCAATGCCGGGTGTCCTAGCAGTGGCCAAAATTTTGTGTCATAAATGTTGGTTAGTTTGCAGATTCGGTGTAGGTGCTCTGCCGCAAAGACGACAAAATCGTTACTATTACCCTGGACGAACTTTCCGGAATTGCCTGTCCGAGTATGGCCGAAGCTGGTTAGAAGATTCGCTTGGTGTGTTATTTTGCAGTTGGCGTCGTTAGGCTAGGTGCTATGTAGCTTGGTCGCTTGGCGGCATCCGCTGCTGGCAGTCATTTCCAAAAGCCAAGTGATCGGATAGTGTCATTTTGACGACATGATCCGTTGGCACGGACTTTGCATTGGTAAAAATCGGGCTCGGAAGCCTGAATTTATGGAATTTGGGGAGCGTTTGGCACCTTGTGCGACTGACCGTATCCCATAATTGCTCAACTTGGATAGATTCATTTACAACTGAACGTGAGCTACGTCATCTGGTCAACCTCGGATTTCTGGGTGACAGCCACTTACTGAAGGGGTCTCCTCAAAATGTACGAACGATTTACTGATCGCGCTCGCAAGGTTATGCAACTGGCCAATCAGGAAGCACAGCGGTTTAACCACGAATATATTGGCACCGAGCACATTCTGTTGGGGCTGGTCAAAGAGGGCAGCGGCGTGGCTGCGAACGTTCTGAAAAACCTGGACGTCGATCTACGAAAAATTCGCTTGGAAGTGGAAAAGCTGGTTCAAAGTGGCCCCGAGATGGTGACCATTGGCAAGCTGCCACAAACACCTCGGGCTAAAAAGGTGATCGAGTACTCGATGGAGGAGGCTCGAAATCTCAATCACAACTACGTAGGCACCGAACACGTTCTATTGGGACTGTTGCGGGAACAGGAAGGTGTGGCCGCCCAGGTATTGATGAACTTGGGATTAAAGCTGGATGATGTTCGCGAAGAGGTGCTGAATCTCTTGGGCCACGGAATGGAAAGTGGAGACAGTGAACGTGGGCGATCCGAAAGTAGCAGCGAACGTTCCGACTCCCCCAGTTCCTCCAAAGGTAGCAAGAGCAAGACGCCTGCCCTGGATAGCTTTGGTCGCGATCTGACGGAATTGGCCAAGCAAGGCAAGCTGGACCCAGTGATTGGACGCGCACGAGAAATTGAGCGAGCCATCCAGATCCTGTGTCGTCGCAGCAAGAATAATCCCGTATTGTTGGGCGAGGCAGGTGTAGGCAAGACAGCGATCGTCGAAGGTTTTGCTCAGCGCGTGGTCGCAGGTGACGTGCCAGAAATTCTCTGCGACAAGCGGATAGTCGTATTGGATTTGGCCATGATGGTGGCTGGTACCAAGTACCGAGGCCAATTTGAGGAGCGCATTAAGGCCGTGATGAACGAAGTTCGCCGCGCTCGTAACACGATTTTGTTCATTGACGAATTGCACACTCTAGTGGGTGCAGGCGGAGCTGAAGGCGCCATTGACGCTGCTAACGTGCTAAAGCCAGCTCTAGCGCGTGGAGAGATCCAGTGCATTGGAGCTACGACGCTGGATGAGTACCGCAAGTATATCGAGAAGGATAATGCTCTGGCGCGTCGTTTCCAAGAGATCATTGTCGAGCCAACTAGCAAAGAAGAGACAATCGAGATTTTGAAGGGATTGCGGGAGCGCTACGAGGAACACCACCGCGTCAAGTTCACGGACGATGCTGTCGAAGCGGCAGTGGAGATGAGCGAGCGTTATATCACGGCGCGTTGCTTGCCCGACAAGGCCATCGACGTGATCGACGAGGCCGGTGCAAGGATCCGGCTGCGCAATATGTCCAAGGCACCAGATCTAAAAGAAGTGGAACAAGAGATCGAAAAACTGAACCGCGAAAAAGAAGAAGCGGTTGCCAACCAGGATTTCGAGAAGGCTGCCTCGCTGCGCGATCAGGCGGACAAGCTGCGAAAGAAAAAAGAGTCGATGGGGCGCGAATGGCGCGACAAGAGCCGCGAAACGGATGGTATCGTGGACGAAGAGGTCATAAGCGAAGTTGTCTCGAAGATGACCGGTATTCCGTTGACCCGGCTGAGCACCGAAGACAGCGCTCGACTGATGCAAATGGAAGACGAATTGCATAAGCGTGTCGTCAGTCAGGAGCAAGCTGTGGCGGCCGTGGCCAAAGCGGTACGTCGTAGCCGAAGCGGACTAAAAGACCCACGACGGCCAACGGGTTGCTTTGTTTTTGCCGGTCCCACCGGTGTTGGAAAAACGTTGTTAGCCAAGGCGCTGGCCGAGTACATGTTCGGGGATGCCGATGCACTGGTACATATCGACATGAGCGAGTACATGGAGAAGCACAACATCAGTCGCTTGATCGGTGCTCCTCCGGGTTACGTGGGTTATGAAGAAGGTGGCCAGCTTACCGAGAAGATTCGACGTCGGCCCTATGCGGTTGTGCTTCTGGACGAAATCGAAAAGGCTCACCCAGACGTGTTCAACATGCTTTTGCAAGTGATGGAAGAAGGCCGTCTGACCGATTCCTTTGGTCGCAATGTCGACTTCCGAAATGTTATCTTGATTTTGACGACCAACGCGGGCGCTGAAGCGATCAAGAACGAATCAGCCTTTGGATTCCAGCGGCCCGATGAAGATAGCTCCTACGAGTCGATGAAGCAGCGAGTGATGGATCAGATCGAACGTGTCTTCCGTCCTGAGTTTTTGAATCGACTGGACGATACGATCATCTTCCGACATTTGAACAAAGAGGATCTGAAGAAGGTCATCGACTTTGAATTGTCCAAGGTGCGGACTCGTTTGCTGGAGCGTGGTTATGAGTTAGTGCTGACCGACCAGTCCAAAGAGTTCCTTATAGAAAAGGGTGCCAATCTGGACTACGGAGCGCGGCCACTACGAAGAGCGTTGGAGCAAAGGGTCGAAGATCCGTTGGCAGAGGAGATCCTGCGGGGAGCCTTTGAGGGCATGAACACGATCGTCGTGGATGTTGTCAAGGACGAAGCGGGTAAGGCGATGCGATTGGGATTCCGAGGAGAGAAGCGAGAAAAAGAGGTGCCTGAAGTGGCTTTGGCCGCTCAACAGGGCAGCTAGTACTCGCCTTTGCCTCAGGTGAACTTTTGCAGCGCCCATGTCGGTGATTCCCAATCGAACTTACCAATTGTATGGGACAGATGGATCATCTGTCCCAATTTTTTTGGAGTCTTTGTGACATTCTCGGTAACCGATCAGCCAATTGTCGCCGATTGTGCTGCTTGACTGCGGTGTGCGCTTCTGGAGAGGGTTCTTTGTGGTATTGTGCGTTCGAAGAAGGTCACTTTTGATGCGGCCTGCAGCTTATTTCTGCCTATTGCTGATGCTATTGCTGCCCATGGGACGAACCACCAGCCAAGAACCCATCCTCATCGAATGTCCAGAGCTTACCGAGTGTTCTGGTATGGCTGTGTCTCCAAGCGATTCCTCTTTAGTTTGGGCGCATAACGACTCGGGACATCTTGCCAGGCTGTACCTATTGCATCGGGCGACAGGTGCGCTGCGTGGTATGGTTCAGCTTGAAGGAGTTTCCAACGGTGACTGGGAAGATATCTGTGCGGTTCAAATCGCCGGAAAGAATTACTTGGCCATTGGTGATACCGGTGATAATCATCGTCGCCGAGATCGAGTGCAGATTCATCTCTTGGAAGAGCCCATAACAGATACGATTGACGATGAAGCGGTGCAGTCGGTTCCACAGGCCGGAATCACGGTGCAAAAAGTCCGGCAAGTGCTGACGCTGGATATCAGTTTCCCGGGTGGATCAGTCGATTGTGAGGGCCTGGCCTATGATGGCGCGAACAAGCGATTTGTGTTGGTGACAAAAGAATTTCTTCGCTGTAGGGTCTGTGCGGTGCCTTTTCAGGATGCCTGGCTGAACGCACTGGCTGCAATATCGGAGGTTGGTAACGGGTTATCGGATGGCGACAATCGGTCGTCAACGCAGCCGGGTGCACTCTTTCCGATCGTTCAGGCCGAGCATATTCAGTCGCTGTTAGTGCCGCTGGTTACCGCCGCTGATATTCGTACTGAAGATCAGATGTTGGCTTTGTGTACTTACGGGCCCGCATATCTTCTTCAGCCTGACGGCTTGCGATGGAAGGAACGCAGCATGCAGCGTATCGCATTGCCTGGGCGCAAGCAGGGTGAGTCTTTGGCGTTTGCCGGTTCTGATGAATTGGTTATCTCCAGCGAACACCCACCTGCCCCACTTTGGAATCTGCGCATCGCAAAACCCGCGTCCCAACCTTAGCTGACAATTTTCCGTTAGCGGTTACGGTGAAAATGCCCTGCTTTTTGAGCGGGAATCGACTACAATAAAGTCCTTGTTGTTTGATGCGGCGATCGGTCAGAGCTAGAAGAGGAGTTGATGAGCGTTCAACAGCTTAAATATCGGCACGAAACCATACAATTGCCCGAAGGGGAGGCGCTGGGTTGTAGTTATCGATGGCCAGGTGGTCAGTACTGTGTGATTCACACAGATCGCGGAATCTTGGCTTGCGGAATCTACGACTGTAAGATTGCCAGCGAGTTTCATTATGCGGTTGCGGTTGCTCGTGGTACTCCAACCAACCCTTTGTGTGAACCCGAGGATCTACTGACGGCGCGCGTTGCCGAGGTTAGTCAATTGGCCGCACAGCTTGGTATCCATGTGGGCATGTCTGGCCAGGAGGCACTGCAGGTTCTGTTGCTAGCCGGTAAAGTGGAACAACCTGTGGAAGCGGTAGTAAATAGGTAAACCAGTAGCGATCTTAGCATGTCATACAATACGTTTGGACATTTGTTTCGAGTGACCACTTGGGGCGAGAGCCATGGCCCAGGACTAGGCTGTGTTGTCGATGGTTGTCCGCCTGGCATCAAGTTCACTGTAGCAGAAATCCAAAGCTATTTGGACAAACGTAAGCCCGGACAGTCACGCCATACGACTCAGCGCAAGGAATCTGACGCCGTGCAAGTGCTTTCTGGTGTGATGCCCGATGAATGTCAGCCAGAGGTGTTGATTACGACCGGGACACCGATCAGCCTATTGATCTGGAATGAAGATCAGCGTTCCAAGGACTATTCGGAAATCAAGGATCGCTATCGACCTGGACATGCTGACTACACCTACGACATGAAATACGGCCTGCGCGACTATCGTGGCGGCGGTCGCTCGTCAGCGCGGGAGACCGCAGCCCGTGTGGCCGCTGGTGCCATCGCGCGGAAAGTTGTGCCTGGGGTGAAAGTGCGTGGAGCCATGATCCAGATGGGCGTTCATGCGATCGATCGAAGTCGCTGGGATTGGGATCAGGTCCATCAGAACGACTATTTTTGTCCTGACCAACAGACCGCTCAGTTATGGGCCGATTACTTGGAGGAGATCCGGCTCAACAGGAACTCCATTGGCGCGCTGATAGAAATCATCGCGGAAGGCGTACCCGCTGGGCTGGGCGCGCCGATCTATGGAAAACTGGATCAAGACATTGCTGCGGGGTTAATGTCTATCAATGCGGTCAAGGGTGTTGAGATTGGTGCCGGATTTGCTGCCGCCGCCTTGCTGGGCAGCGAAAATGCCGACCAGATGCGAATGGGGCCGGAGGGTCAGGTGCAATTCCTATCCAACCACGCTGGCGGAATTTTGGGTGGAATTTCTAGCGGGCAGCCCGTGGTGGCTCGATTTGCTGTAAAACCCACTTCGTCGATTCTGACGGCGCGACAAAGTGTGACGGCGTCTGGCCAGGAGGTCGACGTGATTACCAAGGGTCGACACGATCCTTGCGTAGGGATTCGAGCAGTACCTATCGGCGAGGCCATGGTAGCCTGTGCCATTGCCGATCACTACCTGCTGCATCGAGGACAAACCGGCAAAGGCTAGCGTTTTAATTTGACCATTCTCAATTGCTAGCAAACATCTAGAACTCCCGTAGACGCCAGTCAACTGATTACGATAGATTCCATTGCAATCCCTATATTGCTCAGCTTGCTTTAAGAGGAGACTTTTCGCTGAACGCACGCAAGTGTTGTGAACATGATCGTGATCGTGCTCAATGAAATGGTGCTTGTACTCGTGTTCGGATGTCCCAGAAGTTCCGATTACGAGTACGAGGTTTCAGTTACACACTCTAGGAATTCTGTCACGGATGGCAGACCGAACAACTCGTATTCATGAGACGACTCAGCGCAGCCTCGCGCGACTGGCCTTTGTAGCACTCGGGCTGGTACCGCTGATGTTATGTCTTTGGTTGTCGGCGGCCACGTTTTTGCCAGGGCACAGCTCTCGGCAAGCAGCCGCCTGGCAACAAGGGCTTCAAGAACTGTATGGGCTGTCCTTTAAGATCAAGCAAGCCCAAGCGTTGGCCCCCTACCGTTACGTATTGGATGAAGTCCAGTTGATACACCCAGAAACTGATCGAACGCTCGGTAGTGTTAAGCAGATTGCTATCCAACTGATCGAAGGCCAGTGGAAGGTCAAGCTATTGGGTGGGCAATTCAGCTGGGATCAGTCCGATGACATGAGTCGCTTTTTTCATCAGTGGTATATGTGTCGCCCGAACGTGAGGAGACATCCCGCGCTGATTGAGGCCGATCAACTCGAGTTGCGAGATGGTCAGCGTAGTTTCTCGGTGTTAAAGCTGGACGCTCAGGTCTTCCCTGAACGTGAGCGATGGGCAGTGAAAGCTACCTTTCGTCCATCGATGCCAGCCAATCATTCACCGATGCCGGACAGCCAGTTGCTGATGGTGCGTCATCATGATCCCGAAGACAGTGCCACTGAAATTCAGTTGCGAGCGGCCAGTGATCTTCCGGGATGGTTGATCTTGCCGTTACTGTCTGGCACGGCTTCAGCCGATCCAAATTCGACCAGTCGACTGGCTCTGGAAAGCTGTAGTTTTTCAGGTGTGCTGGACGTAAGAAGCCAAAAGCAGGGGGACACTGCCTATCTGACCGACGCTCGGCTAAGTTCATTGGATTTGAGCCGAATCACATCGGGACAATCAACCATCCTTAGCGGTCAGGGAAGCATCAATATCGCTCGTGCCATGTTAGGCAGTCGCGGCCTGCTGTGGGCTGAGGGTACTTTCGAAATGGGGCCGGGGCGAGTCGATACCGCCTTTCTGGGGTCGTTGTCACGCTACCTGGATCTGGACATGTCGCGTCAAAATCCGGTAGGAGTCACCAGCTTCGATCGGTTGAGCGCCAGCTTTCGACTGATGCCACAGCAGCTACAGCTTGTTGGACGTCTGAGTCCCGAAGGCGGCCTGTTGGAGGATGCTCATGGTCCCCTGGTCGCTAGGCGAGACGAGTCGCCATTGCCGATCGAGAACGTGGTGTATGCTCTGGTGGGAAGTCAACCAACCTTAGGGCGTCGAGCACTTGCCTGGTTGCCCATGGAGGACTCACAGCGCCAGCAGGCATCATCCGTTCTTCGAATTAGCCGCAACTAGAGCTTACGAGAGGCAAGTCAATCGAGCAGAATTTGACAAGTGTCCCTATGTCTTACTTCACTTCGGTGGCCGTCAAATGATAGATGGCATAGTGCTGATCGCTGTCTGGATACTTAAACTCTTTAACTTCAAATCGTCCTTTTACGGTGACCGGCCTTGTCGAAAAATCTGCGGATTTGCCTTTGGCCATGTTAACGATGATGCAGTCGTACAGAGCCGCACCGGGACCAAAGCAGCATTCCATGTTGTCGCGCACCAAGACAAATTCAGTGAAGCCGGTCAGCTTAAAGACACTTGCCGGTAGAATGAACCCTCGAATTCGTATGTCACGGCGATGCAGCTTTTCAATTTCTTCTGTCAGCATGTCGCGCTTGAACTGGCCGCCTTTTTCAATATCGAATTTCAAGTCGTCAAAAGTGAGATCCCCTTTGGCAAGTGCCGTGGCGCGACTAGTCCGGTCTTCGGCTTTTTGTTTCGCTTGGGTATCGGGTTTGCTATCTGGTTGGGAAACTGACTGATTCTGCGAATCGGGTTTTTCTGCCGTTAGTTGAGCAGCAGTCAGTGCCCAGACGCTGCAGCCAGCGGCAAACATACAGCATGAAACGAACTTCATCAGACACCTGCCTATGCATGGGATGCGAGAGGACAATCGGCACTACGAGTGGCTGATAGCATCAATAGGAACGGGAGCAGCCCACCGAAGCAGACTACTCCCGGATCAGGACGGATGTCAATTGCACCGCTTGTGTTCGTCTTTCCCCAGCGAACCTTCAGCAGAACAACATCGACTGCTAGCCCGAGTGCTAATCAACTAAGAATCATCGCGTGAGTAGCTTCGTCGGCCACCGCGATCGTCGTTGTATCGACCTCGAGGCGGGCGTTCGGTTCGGGGACGTGCTTCGTTAGCTGTAATCCCGCGACCTGCGATTTCTTTTCCGTTCAAACTTTCAATTGCCTGCTTTGCCTCTTCGGCATTGGGCATTTCGACAAAAGCAAAACCCCGAGAGCGTCCTGTCTCACGGTCCATAATGATGTTTACTGAAGAAACAGTACCATGTGAGCTGAACGCTGAGCGGACATCTTCTTCTGTAGCACGAAACGACAAATTGCCGACGTAAATATTCGTCACCTTCTCAATCCTCTAAACTAAAAACATTGTGATCAACGGCGGCAGTTAATGTCCACGAGACGCAACCGCCGCTCTGGGTTTCCTGGATTCACCAAGCCCATACCCAGAAAAGAGTCATGAGATCTTCTACCATCACTGTTGACCAGGAAGGAAAGGAGTTCTCGCCTGCGCGCAGGAAGAATCCCGGTAGCAATCATCAGTATCGGACCGGTCACTGGCTCTACGTCTGCGATTATGAGATTCCCAGAGCGTCAAGTCAACGGATTTAGGCAAATTTCAGTCGTTTTTCGACAGGTTCGCCGCCTCAGCCGGGTACCTAAGGTGGCCCGATCCGCCAACGAAGTGTTTCTGCTTGAGATGCCGCCAGTGATATGGGGCTACCAGAAACCTAGCACTCGACGCTGGCTTGCCAGTCTACTTCCAACTGGTTGATGACTTTTTCAACGCCTTCGAGCCGTTTCAGCGACTCCTGCGCCATCTGCTTCTGGAAAAACGACGAGACGCGACCGTGTAATACAACGATCCCGCATTCTTCCTGGCAAAATACCTTGTAACCGTTCAAGTGCGGGTTCCGCTTGATGGCAGAATCGACTCGATGACGCAGTTCCGCGTGGGAAGAAGAGTGAATTTCTTTGATTGGTAGAGGTAATGTGGCCACGAAGAGTTCTCGAGATGGGAGCGGGAGAAGTCAGGAACAGGACACGACGGCGATGTACCCAATCATCGACCACGGTTATGCACGCATTGAACTGTTCCGCAGTTTTTCAGTGAAATAGGCGTTGCTAGCGGTCAAATGTATCGAATTTGCCAGTTGTCGCTCTGCAACTGTTTACCTGAAACAGGTTTTAGGCGTCAACAGATCGTTGCGAACCGATCGGTTGACATTGGCGGGCATGCCAGACGGCAAGTTGCTCGATGCGTTGGTCCAAGCTGGGGTGCAGCCATGTGGACTTGCTGTGACCCGAATGCTCCGTCAAACAGTCCAGGGCCGCCCCCAACGCCAAGGCGGGTGAATGAGTTTGGCTCCAAGGCAGCGCCTGAATCGCTAGGTCGCAGGCGGTTCGGTCTGCATCCAGTTCGCAGCGGTGAGCCATCCAACTTAGGCCGCACAGCAGCGTCGAACTGGTGACGGCGGTAGTCAAGAATTGCACAGCCAATCCGCTGGTCCATTCCAGTTGGTCGGCGACAATCCAAGCGGCGGTCCCAGCGGTTAGCCCCAGAACAACGGGTGTCATTCGCCACAGGAAGTGCATGCGAGTGACATGAGCTAGTTCGTGCATAATCACCATGTCCAGTTGTCTTTGGGACAGATTTTCAACTAGCGAATCGCCCAGCCAGAGTTGCCGGAATCCAGGTAGCCAACCCACGATGGCAGCACCGGACCATCGGTTTTGACTCGGAATCAGCCGCGCCTGAACTCCTGAAACTCGCACGCTCCGCAGAATTTCGTCGACTCGGCTTTGCAGTGGTCCTGGTAAATCTTGGCTACTGGACCAACTGGCTAACAACTTTGGGAACATCATCACGAAGCCTGAGGTCAATATCGCCGCAGGCAGAATTCTGGTCCAGGCTGATTCAACTTGCAAATGCCTGTCAATGACATTGCCGATATCTCCCAGACTTGCCATAAGCAATACAGGCACCAAACAGGTCAAGAGGCCAGCCATTTCACCCAGTCGAATACGTAGTCGCCAGTGGGAAAACCAGTGGACTTGATCTCCAACTTGACACATCTGGTCCATCTGAGCAGCCACCAACTCAGCGAATAAGACCAGAAGCAAAGCGGGAATAAAGCATGAGAATAATCCCAAAGATTCAGGTAGTCCTACCGACTGATAGTGCTTGACCCAGCTTACCCAGCCACTGATCCAAAGACAAAGCGGCAAGGCTAAGGCCCAAGCGGTTTCAATTTTATGTCGGTAACCTTCAAACCGTTGTTTGGCGGTGCCGCCTCTGGAGACTATTGAATTTCCAGACCGAACTACAGCTTGCAAGGCCGCCGTTTTGATAAAGACCGCAAAACCCAGAACCATAGCGACAAGCGATAGGAGAGACCTTTGCATGGTAACCGTGGGTTCTGTTGGCAATACGTGGTAGCACGCCAAAACCAGCAAGATCAGGACAAAATTACGAAGCGAAATCATTGGCCAGACGTCCAGTTTGAAAGCAAGAAGGGCTATCGAACCAGACTAATCAGACGTTCTTCGTGCTCCCAAAAGCAATCCGCCAAAAATCATTCAGGAATCAGAAAGCGGATTAGATCTTAGAGTTTGTTCCGCTTTTGACGCTTGCAAGTTAGACTGCGCCCCCTTCCAGTCCACATGCACTGGTTGCCTGTGATGGCCGTCTAGCTTGAAAGGTTTTCGGGACAAATAGATCGATTATGCCGATCCTGCCGGGGCTGGTACCGATGTTTTTGCACCTATTCGAAGTAGAAAAGCGATGGCCAGCAGGTGCAGGCCAGCAGCCAACATAAACGGGGCTCCGACAAGCGCTGTCGATTCAGAGTAGCTGAGGGCCGAGGAATAGACTGTAGAGAACAGAACTGGACCTGCCATTCCGGCGAGCGCCATCAATGAGCCGTTGGCACCCTGCAATCGCCCCTGAAACTCCGGGCCAACCAGCCGAGTCATCTGCCCATGAATGCCAGGGGCAAAGTAGCTGACCAGCGAAAAAATGGGAACTCCGGCCCAGAATATCCACTGATTTGGGGCTAAGCCATAAATGGCGTAGCCAACACTGCCGGCGATCAGTGCAATCAGTACCATGCGCCAATCCCCCAAACGCGCCGAAGTGCGGCGCACGACATAGCCCTGCATGATGACTGCCAGGATTCCAACGGCCATCAAAGTCATGCCCACCGTTTTGCTGCTCCACTGGTATCGATTGGTCGAGTACAGCACAAAAACATTCTGAAAGACTTGGTGCGCCAGTTGGTACAGCAAATACACGACTGCTAGCAGCCCCAGATCACGCGAGGATCTTAGCAATCGCAAAGAGCCGAGTGGGTTGGAATTGGCCAGCGAGAATCGTGAGCGGTTTTCCTGAGATAACGACTCGGGCAACACCCAAAATCCATACACTGCATTCAGCAAAGTCAGGAACGCAGCGCACCACAGCGGGACTCGCAAACCAAAGTCTCCAAGCATTCCACCGATAGCAGGTCCGACCACAAAGCCGATCCCCCAAGCGGAACCCACATAAAGCCCATAACTGGCCGCTCGCTTGTCAGGCGTAGTTACGTCGGCCACATAGGCGGCGGCGGTTGAGAAGCTGGCCGCCGTGATGCCAGACAACATGCGACCAATGAACAACCACCAAAGATTCGGAGCTAAAGCCATTAAGATATAATCCAAACCAAGTCCGAAGCAGGAAATCAGAATCACTGGCCGTCGCCCGAAGCGATCCGACAGCGCTCCCATGACCGGAGAGAACAGGAATTGCATCAGCGCCCATACCGCACCAAAAACGCCAGTTATCTGTGCTGCTCGTTGAGTGTCACCGCCTAAGAACTCCTGTTCGATCAGGGTAGGTAGTACGGGAATTAGCAGTGCCAGCGACAACACATCCAGCAAGACCGTAATGAAAATAAAACGAAGCGCCGCCTGCCTAGGGCGATGGGCTGCTGATTCGACTGTATGCTTGGCGGACACGCGATCTCCATCGAAAGAAGTAATATTGTAGATTGAGTGCTAATGATGCAAAGAACAAGGATATCGTCCGACCTGGAGTTGTCACCCAGATCTAGACTGTTTCCAGCAACGAAGCCGGGTGATCTTATTGAATTCGCGTTCGTTCGGATTCTCGTACCAATTGAATAGTTTGCTCAGGGAATTACGGTCACTGAGTCAGTATTTCGTACACTCGAGAGTATTTCTCTTGGGTCTTGCGAATGACATCTTCTGGCAATGTGGGTGGTGGGCTTTCTCGATCCCACGAGGATTGCATTAGCCACTCGCGGACAAATTGTTTGTCGAATGATGCTTGACTTCGGCCCGGTGCGTAGTCGTCCAGAGGCCAGAAGCGTGAGCTGTCAGGGGTTAGCACCTCGTCGATCAAGATCACCCGTCCGTCGCACCAGCCCCATTCGAACTTGGTGTCCGCAATGATAATGCCTTTGGAAAGAGCCCACTGACTGCCCTGCTGGTACACTTGTAGGCTCAATTGCCGTAGTTCTTCTGCCAGTTTTGTTCCGATGTCGCTGGCCATCGTTTCGAACGAAACGTTTTGGTCGTGACCAGATTCCGCTTTGGTGGCAGGAGTAAAAATCGGTTCGGGTAATAGGTCGCACTGTTTCAGCCCGCTGGGAAGCGCCAGACCGCAAACGGAGCCGCTTTGTTGGTACTCCTTCCAGCCTGAGCCCTCCAAATAGCCGCGAACCACACATTCGTAGGGAATCACCTGAGCCTTGCGAACCTGCATGCAGCGGCCCGTCAGATCACGACGTTGCTGAGCCGAAATTGGCAGGTCTTGGGGCACTTCAAGGCTAATCAGGTGGTTGGGAACCTGCAGGTGCTGGAACCAAAAGTGGCTCAACTGATTCAGGACGATGCCTTTGCCAGGGATTCCACAGGGGAGGACCCAGTCAAAGGCGCTGATGCGGTCGGTGCTGACCACAAGTAGACGGTCTTGCAGGTCGTAAACGTCCCGCACCTTGCCACGGCGACAGTCAAAAGGAAGTTGAGTCTGGATTACAGGGCTATTAAAGTCGAAACTCATCGAGTATGACGTTCCTTCGATTGAATGGTTTCACATCTTGGGGTAGATTCGCTGCACCGCAATTGGTCGCTCTGGGGGGAATTGGTGCTGTTTGCCAAAATTCCCTGAGCAAGGCATCTGCGACTGCGGCCCGATAAATATTTATTTTCCAGATCAATTTCCTGGCTATGGCACAACGAAATCTGCGGTTTAGCTACTCCGATCCTCAGCGGATGGACGATCGCGTCTGGCAGACCGCGTACATCACAGGCATGGAGGGTATCCCTTGGCAGTGCCATCACCGCCTCCAGGGCGATCAGTTTATCATCGGACGAGAACTTGACGAGTCAGGTAAGCTGAATATCGTCTGGACCACCGCAGCCCATGGCAATTTATGCCTATCAACCTCCAGCCTGCCGATCGTCGACAAGCCTTACGATTTGTGCGTCGAAATTGCTAGGGGGACCGTGGGCCGCCTAAAAAGCCAAACGGCCGATTGGCAGCGAATGGGCTTGCGGTTGCCCGAGAATTTTTTCCCGTTGGCCGAAGCGGGGACCCGTGATTTTCTACGGGCGGTGACTCATCGCGGTGATCCAAGCCAACGCGAGCAATTGGCGCAGTCGGCCATCGACCAGTCGATACAGGCCAGCACCAATCTTTGCGGTGCGTTCGCCCAGCAGGCTCTGATGTCGCGAAAAAGTACAGAAGGGCCGCTGACAACGCTTTTGGGAGCCAGTCTGCCGGCAGAATTTCAGCAGGACGATACGCGCTGGTCACTGCTGTCCGCATTTAATACGCTGGGAATTCAGCCGGACTTGGGGCGAGTCGAACAGGCGTCGGGCCAGGCCAACTTCACTTTGTTTGACGCTCAAGTGGCTAGGGCGCTCGACATGCAGATGAAGCTGTGCATTGGTCCTTTGGTCGATTTTCGCAGTTCTAAGTTGCCTCGCTGGATGATCCTCTTGGACGAAGATCCGCAAAGTATACTTCGAGCCGCCTGTGCCCATGCTGACACAACGGTCAAAAGGTACAAAGGTCAGGCCCATGTTTGGAACTGCGCGGCAGGACTCAATTCACCCAACCAACAGAAGTGGAGCGACGAACAGGTCTTGCGGATGGCAGTGGCATTGATCGAAACGGTTCGAACGGCGGATGATCGCACGCCTGTCCTACTAACTGTCGAACAGCCTTGGAGTGAATACTTGCGAGATGATAGTGATGGAATTTCTCCGCTGCAGTTTGCCGACGCTCTAATTCGCGCCGATTTAGGGCTAAGCGGTATCGCATTGGAGCTGAACTTTGATCTTTGGCCCGGTGGTTCTTTCCCAAGAGACCTGATCGAAGTGAATCGAATGCTGGATCGATGGACCATGCTTGGGTTGCCGCTTTTGATCTACGTTAGCTCGCCAACGCAGGTTGCTGCTGCTGGACAGCGTGATCGCGTTTCGCAGTGGAAAACGGCAGTTCAATCGGCCCAGTTTGCAGCAGGCGAGCAACCTGCAGCAACCGAGCAACAACGCGTCATTCCGCCCGAGTTACTGGTACAATTGTTACTGTCTAAACCGTCAGTACACGCAGTGGTTTGGCACCAGTTGTCAGACCAATATCCGGTAGCGACTCAGTCCAGTGGCCTTTGGGATGCAACCGGGCAAACCAAGGATTTGCTCCAAAAGTTGAGCCAATTGCGACAGAGTTTCTTGCTTTAGGATTTAGGCATTGGGTTTAAGGCCTAAGGCTGGGGAGTGAGCGGATGGGTGGCTGGGGGCGAGCGTCAGCGAGCCCCCAGGGTATTTGTGCTGGTAGTTTTGCTTTCTTGCTGCCTGGTAAACCTTGATATTCCTGTGTCCTTCTTGGAATTATGGCGAAGCGGTCAGCGACTATGGGGGCCTGATCCGCTTTGGTGTTGACTGCTCATGACATGAGGACGATAATCCTTTCATCCGGATGGACGGATAGAGTGGCTTGCAGATAGGTTGAGATATGTCCAATTCAGATAGAACAGATTTGATCCTTCAGGCGTTGTCCGAGCGCATTTTGGTGCTGGATGGTGCCATGGGCACGATGGTACAGGCTCTGAAGCTGAGCGAAGCGGACGTTCGTGGCGACCGTTTTGCGGACCACCACAAGGACCTGAAGAACTTTACCGACATTCTCTGCCTGACGCATCCCAAGGCCGTTCAAGAGATCCATCGAAAATATCTGGTTGCAGGTGCGGATATCGTATCCACCAACAGCTTTGGCGCTAGTCCAGTTGGAATGGAAGAGTTTGAGTTGCCGCTGGAGTTGATCACCGAACTCAACCAAGCCGCTGTGAATTGCGCTCGACGCGCTGTCGACGAATTTAATGATCTTACTCCAGATCGGCCTCGCTTCGTAGCAGCCAGCATCGGGCCAACCGCCAAGCAGACAGCGATTAGTACCCGAGTGGACGATCCCGCCTATCGAAACACCGACTTCATGACGATGGTTGATTCCTACTTGGCTCAAGTAGCAGCACTGGTGGATGCGGGAACGGATATCTTGCTGGCCGAAACAGTCATCGATACTCTGAACCTCAAAGCGTGTCTTTTTGCGATGGATCTCTACTTCCAGCGCACTGGGCGACGAGTACCTGTCATGATTTCAGGAACGTTTGACAAAGGTGGCCGAACGTTTGTCAGCGGTCAGAGTCTGGAAGCGTTCTTTGATTCCGTGAGTCACTTTCCTATGCTCAGTATTGGCATGAACTGCGCCTTAGGGCCAGACATCATGCGTCCGCACCTGGAGGAATTGTCACACGTTGCCAGTTCCTACATTAGTTGTCATCCAAACGCAGGCTTGCCAAATGCGATGGGGCAATATGACCTGTCGCCCGCGCAGATGGCGCAGATGGTGGGTGAATACGCGGACAACGGTTGGGTGAATATCATCGGCGGTTGCTGTGGAACCACGCCGGATCACATCCGAGAAATTGCCGCTGTAGTGGATCGTTGCAAGCCGCATCAACAAAACCAGCCGTCGATCTACACGCGGCTTAGTGGCACGCTGCCACTGGTTCTTAGACCAGAGTCTAATTTTACGATGATCGGCGAGCGAACCAATGTGACCGGCTCGCGTGCCTTTGCGCGGTTGATTCGCAATGACCAGTTTGAAGCAGCCGTCGAAGTGGCGCGTCAGCAGGTGTTGGGCGGCGCTACCATTATCGACATCAACATGGATGATGCTCTGCTGGATGGTGTCCAAGCCATGACACGGTTCTTGCGATTGATCGCAGGTGAGTCCGATATTGCGGCCGTACCCGTCATGATTGACAGCAGTAAGTGGGAAGTGCTGGAGGCTGGCCTGCAGAATACTCAGGGTAAGTCAATCGTTAATTCGATCAGTTTGAAAGATGGCGAAGCCGAATTCTTGCGCCGAGCCCGCATCGTTCGAAGCTATGGTGCCGCCTGTGTCGTCATGGCCTTTGATGAACAAGGACAAGCGGTAACAAAAGACGACAAAGTTCGCATCTGTCGCCGGGCTTACGAATTACTGACCGGTACCGTGGGCTTTCCTGCTCAGGACATCATTTTTGATCCTAACATCCTGACTGTGGCAACTGGGATTGAAGAGCACAACAACTATGCGGTCGACTTCATCGAGGCGACTCGTCAGATCAAACGCCAATGCCCTGGTGCCAAAGTAAGCGGTGGCGTAAGCAATATCAGCTTCTCGTTTCGCGGCAATGATTATGTCCGGGAGGCCATGCACTCCGCGTTCCTCTACCACGCAGTCCGGGCCGGAATGGACATGGGGATCGTTAACGCCGGTCAGCTTGCCGTCTACGAGGAGATACCGAAGGACCTATTGGAACGCGTGGAAGATGTGCTGCTGAACCGTCATCCAGACGCGACCGAGCGACTGATCGAGTATGCCGAATCAGTCAAAGCGTCTGGCAAGCAGGCGGTGACTGAAGATTTGGCATGGCGTCAGGCGGATGTGCAGTCGCGGTTGCAGCATGCCCTGATCAAAGGCATCGACAAATACATCGACCAGGATGCCGAGGAAGCACGGCAATCCTACCAGCGCTGTTTGCAAGTGATCGAAGGTCCGCTGATGGATGGCATGAGCGTTGTGGGCGACCTGTTTGGTGCCGGCAAGATGTTTTTGCCTCAGGTGGTCAAGTCCGCGCGCGTGATGAAAAAAGCGGTGGCCTATCTGTCGCCATTTATGGAAGAGGAGAAGCGGCAGGCGGGACTGGCAGAAAGCTCAGGACGCGGCAAAGTTTTAATGGCTACCGTGAAGGGCGATGTACATGATATCGGCAAGAATATCGTCGGAGTGGTGCTGGCTTGTAACAATTTTCAAGTGATCGACCTGGGCGTGATGGTCTCCGCTGACAAGATCTTAGAAGAGGCGACTAGGCATCAAGTCGATGTGATTGGGCTGTCCGGCTTGATCACTCCCAGTCTGGACGAAATGGTCTATGTGGCCAAGGAGATGCAGCGACGATCGATGAATATTCCGCTGCTGATTGGTGGTGCTACGACCAGTGCCAAGCACACCGCCGTGAAGATCGCTCCCCAGTACGATCACGAGGTCATTCACGTGCTGGATGCATCGCGAAGTGTGCCGGTTGTTGAACGAATAACCAATCCCGAATCCAGAAAGAAGCAGGCCGAAGAGAATCGTCAGTTACAAGTCGATCTGGTGACCAGCTATCAGGCTCGTCAAGTAAAACTAGTGCCCTACGAGGAGGCACTGCAGCGCCGCTTTGCTACAGACTGGTCAGGAGTTGAAATCCCTACGCCAGCCTTCACCGGGACGAAGGTTTTGCGTGATTTTCCTATCAAGCAGCTAGTGGATACCATCGATTGGTCGCCTTTCTTCTGGACGTGGGAGTTGCGAGGCAAGTACCCCAAGATTCTCAGCGATGACAAGCTGGGCGAGCAGGCTCGTGAGCTTTTTGATAACGCTCAGGAGATGCTGCATAGGCTGATTGATCAGCGATTGATTCGCGCGCATGCCGTCTATGGATTCTGGCCTGCAAACAGTCAAGCCGACGAAGTTATCTTATATCAGGACGCGGCGCGACAACAGGAATTGGAGCGATTTCAATTCCTCAGACAACAATGGGAACGTAAAGGTCAGAGCGATTTTCGTTCACTGTCCGACTACATTGCGCCAGTCGACAGCGGGCGTCAAGACTATATCGGTGGATTCATTGTGACCACCGGAGATGGTGTCGACGAACTTGCGCGAAAGTATGAACTGGCTGGCGACGATTACAATTCAATTATGGTGAAGGCTCTGGCCGATCGATTAGCTGAATCATTTGCTGAGTGGTTACATCGTCAGGCTCGACTTGATTGGGGGTTTGGTGCGGCTGAACAGTTGAGCAATGAACAACTGATCGATGAGCAGTATCGCGGCATCCGTCCAGCACCAGGTTATCCAGCTTGTCCTGATCATACGGAAAAACGGACACTCTTTAAGTTGCTCGATGGAACGAATCAGACCGGAGTAACGCTGACCGATTCGTTTGCCATGTGGCCCGCCGCAAGCGTTAGTGGACTGTACTTTGCTCACCCGGAAGCCAGATATTTCACCGTAGATCGCATCAGCCAGGATCAAGTTCAATCTTATGCTCGTCGCAAGGGCATGAGCGTCCGTGAAGTCGAACGCTGGTTGGCTCCAAACTTGGGCTATGAAACATAAGCCAAGTCGGGGGCGTGGTACACAGTACTCAGTACTCAGTAAGTCCGGCGTATTTTTTGCTGCTTTATGGCAAGTCGGCAGGCGGCGAATCGTTACGACGGTTGCTTTGCGACGGAGTACGGTCGCGCCGGTGTTGCCTGCGAATTTGTTTCGCATGTTCGATTTGTCGCTGCTTGTCTTCAGCCGCCTTGCGAAACAATTCTGGCCTTGATTGGCCCGTGTACCGCTCGTAAATTTGCCAAACTCTTTCGCTCCAATCGGGTTGCGCTCGCAAATGCTTGACACCCGAGCCGGGCATGACCATTGAGCCTAGAAAGGCAACAGTCATTTTTCGTATCGTGGTACCTTCTGTAAACAGCGAGCCATACAAATCGCGATGCAGATACTGGCGGTCATAGGCAACCGTCAAATGGCTTCGCGTCTCATCAAGGCTACCAATCGAGTAACCAAGAAACTGTACAAACTCGCCTTGGGTGCCTCGACCAAATCCTTCGGCAATATTGGCCATAACAGATGCGGAAGAATCGTTGATCTGAGTGACCAACCTTCGGTCGCTACTAAAGGCATTCTGTTGAGTAGCCTGAAAGATGTCTTTCGACCAAGCTCGCGCACGTTGCCAGATAAGCAGGTCGGTAAACGACTTTACCCCGCCCACGACATGTCTCCTTCAGATACATGGATTGTGCCTAAGGACAATATAGCCAGTACTCCGGACAGAAAACAGTACTCAGTTTTTCCTGTTCAAAACGAGATGGCTTGATTCGCGTTTCACTACCTGACTACTGCCTAAGTTGCTGCATGACTTCTCGTACTATCTGCTCGATAAAATGGTCTGTGTCTGTCGAGGTAGCAGGTCCGCCGGTAGCGGGTTGAATGTCTGGCAACCACTGTTGTAGTTCTCGCAACATCTGAGCCAACTGATCCTGAGTTTTTTGAGCGGTAGAAATCTGTTCAGGAGAAAGTGGCTGTCGGCTACGCCCCAAATCCCAGCCGCGAATTTGTGCGCCACGCCTAAAGCCCTCGGGGAATTCGGGTTGGCTGATCATCGCGTCAAATAAAGGTAGCAGGCGATACTGCAACTGCATGGCGCGATCCCACTGTCCGCGCGTGGCAGCTTCGTAGATCGCTCGCGTCAATTCGGGTAAAACGCCACTGCTTGCGTTGGTGCCACCGTTACAGCCAATCAACAACATCGGAGCCAGTGCGGCATCCCATCCGGTTAGAAAGGAAAACTCGGGGCGTTGAGGACGGACGGCAGCAATCATACGCATCATGTGCGGGATATCTCCGCTGCTATCCTTGATGCCAACAATGCGGGGGCAGTCCAAGGCAAGGCGTCGGACCGTGCTGACTTCGATGGGCGAAGCAAATAAGGGAATGTTGTAGAGCGTGACATCTACGGAAACATGATCGGCGATTTCTTTGAAGTATTGGTAGACCGCCTCCTGACCCAGCTTGTAATAAAAAGGCGCCACAATGGCTACCGCTCGCACTCCCAGCGCACCGTACGCCTCGCAGGCATCAATGGTCTCTCGAACGTTTGCCTCGGCGGCCCCAGCTAGAATGGGTATTCGGCTACCCACATGCGCGGTAATTACTTGAATGATCTGCCGTCGCTCGGCAGCCGTGAATCGCGTGAATTCCCCGGTCGAACCGTTGGGGTACAGGCCGTGTACCCCACGCTCAATCAGCCAGTCGACATAAGCACACAGTCGTTCCTGGTCAATTCGACCCTGAGCGTCCACGGGAGTGATATTAGGCGTATAGATTCCTTGCAATGGTTCGTTCATGAGGCGAAGTTCTAAGCGTTGGTAGGGATGGGTAGGAATCCTGGGCTGGTTTTGACAGGTTCATTATCTTAGTTGCCCATGCTACAATTTCCAACGGGAATGTTGTAGTGGAACTCGCCAGAGTTCCCTGATTGTTTCCAAATTTGCTAATCGACAACCCGGGAATTCTGGCGTGTTCCCCTATCCTTGGCAATCCGAGATTCTCATGGAATACGATCTAGTCAAGAAATGCCAAGAAGCGCCCGGGAAATTCCTGATTGGCCTAGTGCGGTTGTATCAACGTGGTCTATCACCCTTGCTGGGCAACAACTGTCGATTTCATCCGACCTGCAGCCAGTACATGATCCAGGCGGTTGAGAAGCACGGTGCAATTCGCGGGGCACTGAAGGGCATCTGGAGAATCCTTCGCTGCCACCCCTTCAGTCGTGGTGGATATGATCCACCCTAGGCAAGTCTGCCGGCGAGATCAGCCTGACCACTGGTTTTTCGAGTTGCGATCTTAAGTGCCGAAGGCACGGCAGTTGAAAGCCTGGGATGCAAATCCCAGGAAATAATGACGTTTGAACGCGAGTTAGTAATCTGCTGCTGCCAAAACCGGGTGCTAAGGCACTCCGGTTGATGACAAGTTCAGTGGATCATTTGCGAACGATTTCTTAATCGAACTGAGTATCGCAAAAAATACCTTGAACGACTCCTAAGCGTCGACTAGCTGTCGCTTTTTAAAGGCTCAGACGATGTCGAAGCGGTATCCGAAGCGATGGCGCTGGAGGCGGCATTGACAGCGGCAAGATACTTGGCGGTGGCGATCTTTAGACGAGCGGTCAACTCGCACTGTGTCGACTCGCCGTCAACCACGTAGACAACAGCCGAGTTCTTTTCCTTGGATAGTTTCGCGGCGTGCTTAGCGCAGCAGACCTCCTCGTCCCCAACCTTGTAGCCCATTCGAACCTTATTCACCGCTGTGCTGACCAGTTCAGACTGCTTGGCAGCCGCATTGCAGCAGCCGATAGCTTGGCCTGCAATCGTAGTCTTTCCGGATGCTTCGCATTTGCAAGGAGTCACAAACGTGTTGACGAATTTCTCAGTTTCCTCGACCAATGCTGCGAACGCTTGCGGCTCTTCAGCGTAGTTTTTGCCTGCGACCACAAACTGCATCTTCTGGTTGGATTTCTGAGCCAGTTCTTTAGCCGAATCATGGCAGCAAACAGCTTCGGTTCCCACCAGATAAGTCATCTTCGGCAACTTTTCTTTGGCTGCAATAAGAGTAGCGCAGCAAGCAGACTTGCTCTCACATTTTTCGCTCTGGCATTCGCTTTCACATTTTCCTTCACATTTCTCCGAACACTTGCCCTCCGACTTACAAGCGGCAGGGCACTTGTCACATTTCTTTTCAGCATTGCCTGCTGCATCTTCTGCCAAAATTAGCTGTGGTGCAGCGATAACCAACAGCAGTAAAGAAAAGCTTCTCAAAAACATCTTTCACTCCTTGGGTTTTAGATTTTGAAAACACATTGGATCGGCGGACTACACATCCACGAATCATCAGGCACTATACTCAGCCTGGCACAGAAAGTCACTAGCTACATGTTGGCAGGCAAACAAGGTAACTATTTTTTCTTAACTTTAGTCGAAAGTTCAATCACTGGAGCCGACGCATCCGATTCGATTTCGATGGTCAATTCAGGCGAAGGAACAGCATAGTTCCCTTTGAGAAGATCAGGCGGGTCAGAAACAGAGCCCCTCATTAATCCAGCACTGGGAGCTTTTTTAGGGTTGGGGTCTGGGTAAACGGCTGACACACTATATTTGCCAGCAGGAATACCCTCTAGCACATTGTTTTCCCAAACAGTTGATGGTGCAAACGAACCATCCGGTTGACTTTGAGCGCTAGATGGTGATCCTCCACCATCTTGGTTGTAAAAGGTCAGGTTTACTCCGCCGGCTGGCTTACCGTCTACATTGACTGTCCCTTTCACCTTGTATAGCTTCGGTCCACCTCCACAGCCTGCAAGCAGAACAAGAAACACTGAAACCAAAAGCATTATTTCAGTGTTCCTGAGTGAAATAGCGTGCGGCATAACTTCAGGGCGACCTGAAGTACAAAAAGAATTGCGCATAATTGATCTCCGTGATTGCAAAAGTAAGATATCCCGACCGTAGGGAAATGACTTTGGAGCCGAAGCATACCATCGATCTACGGGATAGTCGATAGTCACTCCAGAATCTTTGATAGCACAAATGGTGCATGGTTTAACAAAAAAGGTGGCCACTTTGACAATCAAAATAGCCACCTGAAATCATAATATCAACCGCTTGTGATTGCACAATGCAGTAGAACTTAGGGTTGTATTCTAGTTGCCTGTTGCCATAGCCAAGCCGTCATTTCGAGTAGCCAGCCCATAGAACGAAACGATGTCAGTTCCCTGTGAGATGAACTGTACCGATCCGTCGCCACGGACAGCCTGCACGCCACCAGAGTGGAAAGAATAAGGGTTGTCCGCATTGTGCACGTTAATTATCTGACTACCTCCTTGATCATTGGGGCCACCTGTTGTTACGCCGGGCTGCCACACACCTGCAAGAGCGCGTGCGTGCCGTGCGGTATTCCAGTCCACCCAGGATGCATTTTCGTATATGTCGGTTGGACTATTACTTGGAAGCAACCTGCCACGATACCATTTGCTCTGCCGACCCGCTTGCTCGATAATCATGATCGTATTGCTCAGTCCATCAGTGACCTCTCCGATCGTTATAAAGTGCTTATTCGCAATCAGTGGCCATTCTCTCATATTACCCCCAACGGGAGCGGCTGCTTGGGTTTGGGGAAGACTATTGCCGACTGGAACACCAAGCATCGCGGAATTGCACATTGCATGGGCATCATTGCAATCAACGTTAGTGGGCGGTAAAGCGAATTGAGAGTTTACTGGCAAAGCAGCGTTAACTGCGACTAAAAATTCACGAGTCACGCCGCGCATGGCCGCATAGTCGGTTCGTGGTAAAAGGAAGGGACTTTCGTAGCCTAGCGTTGCGCCGACAACAGTGTCGTAATTACAGGGCGATTCAGGAGAAGATGGGCAAATAAAGGTTGGCATCAGATTGGGTGTAAGCACTGCTCTGGTAACAATTCCCATGCTCTGCACGCTTTTGCCGGGCGGAAGATTTCTAGTGCTGATAAGAGGGTAGCTCAGGTCAAACAAGTTATTGATTGTGTTGGCCTCAACAAATGGCAGGATTTGGCCCAAGGGAGGGAATCCTCTGCGGGCGTCTATGTCGGAAGGAAATAGAAATGCAACCCCAAGGTATTGGGCAGTAGCCTTACTTACAGGGAATTGACGGCACCAACTTGGGAATTTTTCAGTATAAGTTGAAGCGTGGTTGTGCATGGCCAAACCAATCTGCTTCATGTTGTTGCCGCAACTCATTCGTCTAGCGGCTTCGCGGGCGGCTTGAACGGCAGGCAATAGAAGGCCTACCAAAATGCCGATGATGGCAATCACCACCAACAGCTCGACCAGTGTAAAACCGGCCTTTGTCGTCGTCTTTTTCATGAAATGTCTCCTGAACTAAGAAAAGAGAAGAGCCTCGAGGATATCCAACTGCGGACATCCCACTTACCAAACAAAAACTGGCCAACTCGCCAGGCTGTGGCTAAATCCAATACCCGGCTAGCCGGGCATACATGCAGGGAACAGATGTTAAGGCAAATTGGACTCGAACAGCCACTTAGGGGCAACTAGCTGTCAAGACCATCCATTAGTTTAAGAATTGGCGAAGAAAAGTCTAGTAGTTTTGGCACGCCGAAGTCCAATTTCATGAAAAGTAACACGCCCTTATTCACAGATAGCGTGTCTCAGGAGAAGATAAGGGCGTTTTCCCAACGAGAGTGTTGCTCGTCTAATGTGAACGGCGTCTATCCTGTAAAGTGATCGACGAAGACTTAAATCCAAAAGACTTCAGCACCTAGTTTGGGCAGTCGGACTACTTGGTTTTAAGCGAAATCTCCAGATCGTTCTTAGGTCCATCAATCTGAACGCTGATATCTGAGTTGGAAATGTACTTGCCTTTCAGCTTATCGCCTGGCGAACTCGGCTCTCCGAACATACCTATTTTTTTAGGTTTGTGATTAGGATCCGGCCAATCGGCGTTCACTTTGTAGCTGCCCTTAGCAACTCCGGGTTCCGCATCGGTAGTTAGTGAAAACTTGCCACCCTCTACCGAAGTCGTCGAGGATGGAGAAGCGTCTGCCTGAGTACCCTGGGGGAAGAAACGCAGGTTGACTCCCGGAGTCGGCTGGCCATCCACAGTAACGACTCCACTGACCTCTACCAAACTACTACCGCAGCCTGAAAGCATGGCTAATAACGCAAAACAGAATAAATGGCTAATACGCAGGCACATTTTAGAAGAGTTAGTGATATGGCAGTGCATGTATGGATTTCCGTAAATTGAGAGGACTAAAATAGAAGCAGGCGAGGCGGCGCGTCCTCGCCTGCTCGTTTAACTGTCGAAAACAAATGCACTAGCGGAAGACTAGTTTGAGGCAGACGCGTCAACCTCGCCGCCGTTCCGGGTTACTAGGGCTCCAAAAGCGGCTGGTGAAATCCCTTGGGATATGAAGCCTACTGAGCCATCACCACGGACTGACTGAACACCGCCACTGTGGAAAGAGTAAGGATTCCCGCCATTCCAGACATTGATGAAGGAGCAGCCCTGCGCCTCTGGATTGAAATTGGTATCACTTGGTCTACCAGTGCCAGCTAGACCACGGACATGTCGGGCTGTACTCCAGTCAGCCGCCGAAGCATTCCACCAGCGCCTTGTGTCGTTGTTGACGGCAGCCGGTCGACCGGTGGCTACGCCTCTGAAGTACTCCAATTGTCTACCAGCAACTTCGATATAACATAAAGTTTGTGAGAGTCCGTCGGACACTTCGCTGAAATTCAGTAGGTTCTTATGGTTTCTAGTAGGTGTAGGAGGCGCCGCTGGAAGCATGTGAGAACCTAGCATCCCATTGTTGGCTGCTGGCGAAAGGTCATGGTCGTAACCACTTGGGACGACAGCTCCCGGAATGCAAGCCAGAAAAGTGGAATGCAAGCCCCTGATTGTCGCATAATCGGTTCTAGGCAAGTCCAGCTGAGAATTTGCTGGTATTCCTATAGCGGAAAGTAGGGGGAGGAAGTAATTGCAAGGTGCCTCGGGGGAAGACGGGCAAATGTAGGTTGGAAAAAGCCTAGTGTTCATGACGGTATCGGGAAGCAATCCGCCAGGAGCTCCCTTTGGAGGACCAGGTAGGTTCCACAGGCTCAACTGGGGCTTTTTTAAATCAAAAAGGTTGAAAAGAGCATTTCCTTCCAAGAAAGGCAGTAGCTGTACCAGAGGACCTGGAGTTCGATGGGTGTCAGGAGCGCTTAAGTTAAATATGACACTCGGAGAACCATTGGGATTTGTCTTGGCAGCGGCATCAAGGTGGTTGACCTGGCCGGTCCATGCAGGGTACTGATCTCTATAGGTCGAGGCATGGTTATGAATCGCCAATCCAATCTGCTTCATGTTATTGCCGCAGCTCATTCGTCTTGCAGCTTCGCGGGCGGCCTGGACGGCGGGTAGTAGTAGGCCAACCAAAA
This sequence comes from Aureliella sp., assembly GCA_044234105.1. Taxonomy (GTDB): domain Bacteria; phylum Planctomycetota; class Planctomycetia; order Pirellulales; family Pirellulaceae; genus Aureliella. The sequence goes on from JBIIJD010000010.1 coordinate 60,825, forward strand.
TTCCGATGATCGCGATGACCACCAGCAACTCGACCAGCGTAAAGCCGGTCTTGACAAAGCTCTTTTTCATGGGACTCTCCGTGGGATTAAAAGAAACAAAGAAAAAACCAACAAAATACTCGTGCTAAGCTAAGCACAGAGATAAACATACGATTCGTTTGCAGAATCAAATATCTACCGTCGACTAAGCAGGACACGATTTCTACAAGGAATGCGACAAATGTACCGCACTTCCGCAAACGGTACTCCGCCGCTGCCAACACCTATTCATCATAAAAGTTTCGGAATTATTGTCTAGTGCTATTCAATGGTATTTTCTTCAAAAAAGTGGCTTTCGACCATGTAGCCGCCATTTAAGGGTGTTTTCGTTTACTTTAAGTGTAAGTGCTAGCAAATGCCCAGTTTCTGGGTTCGAAAAAATCGATTCGTAGGATCGAGGTTTGGCCAAAGGACTGTCTGCTGACTTAGTGGGGCGTTTGAAAATAATCTGCTTAACCAGCCGCAATCGTGTTAACGTCCGGTTGTCTCAAAAACCGGGTGCTAACGCACTCCGGCTGATAGCTTTGCGTTGGGGTCATAGCCGGTTCCAGTCGTACAATCGGTAAAAAAGGAGTCGTTTAGGCGATCGATAGACTTTATCTGATAGTTCTTCTTCAGATGATTCGGCAAAGTTTTACTTGGCGTGTAAGTTTTGACATCTACCCATGCGGTCCAGACAGGCACTGCCAAGCTGACAACCGCATATTCTTCGCATAAACGCCATTTCTTACACGACGGGGACAGACATGCCACGAAAAAGCAAAGTTGGGGATCTAGAGGTTCAGATGGATCGACGACGCAACCCAGAACGCCGCTCCATCGAATCTGACGTAAAGTCACCCAGCGCTTCCGCCAAAAAGGCTCGTCCTGCCAAGTCTTCCGCTCAGCCTTCCAAGGCGGCAAGTCCAATAGCGGCTGCTGTTACTGAAAAGCCCGCCAGCCAGTTGACCGCTCGCAAGCAGCAACGTCGCCGCCAGATCGATCCGACAACCTGTGAACGCGAGTACAACCTGCGAGAAATTCAGTTTATGCAGGCTATCGACGCTTATAAACGTTCCAGCGGACGTATGTTTCCCACCTGCAGCGAAATCTTGGAAGTGATCGATCAACTGGGCTATGTCCAGCTGACCGAAGATGAACGCAGCGTCTTGCGAAGCATCGAAGAGGTTCAGGCAGAGATCGATCAATTGGATGCGAGTTTGGATACCAAAGAGGCGGTCTGCTTGAATTGACGATGGTTTTGCAGTGCTCAACTGCACAAGTTGACGGAAATTAGATATGATTGATCGCTGCCAGTGATAGTGTAGGAACGAGGCGGGCAAGCGACGCGCCTCGCCCAACGCCGTTAAGCAAAATACGTAGTTGCGTTTTTAAGTGCCGAAGGCACGGCAGGTGATAGCCTGGGATGCAAATCCCAGGGTTTTAGGGAACACAGACCGTCGTTGTGCCAGCCGCCCATGACCGCGTTGGCGGTCAATGGCGGCTGGGACGACGGGACCACGTTTTGCATTGTTTCCTGGGATTTGCATCCCAGGCCATCACCTGCCGTCGCGCCTGCGACTTTGGAAATGCGAGACTTCACAACCGACGCTTCGCGCCTGCGAGTTTGGAAATGCGCTACTTCAAAACAGGGTGAGCAAGGGACTCGCCAAGTCGGTGAAGAGCGGACACTAACAACTGGCACGTTTCGCTGTGATCGCAACCGTTCTCGTTGTCAGATGCCCAGGCCCTTATGTCGGATCCGTCATCAGATTCTCAGTTCGCCCATAACCAGTCCGAAAACATGCCAACGGCCCAGTCCCAAGTGGATTGGGACCCAGAGATCGACACGCCAGCAACGCTAGCGGTGATCGGCGGTGGTCCCTGTGGAATTGAAGCCGCGTTGTACGGTCGTTTTCTGGGCTATTCGGTCGAGCTATACGAAACGCATAAGATCGGGGACAGCGTACTGCGATGGGGGCAACACTCCATGCCGTCGCCCTGGCGAGATTTAGTATCATCGTTGGGGCTGGCAGCGCTTGAGGCGCATGATTGCCCACTGCCTGACCTGGATCAAATCCCAACCTGTCAAGAATACGTTCAGCAGTACCTTTTACCGGTCGCTCGAACGGATTTGCTGCATGATTCCATCCAGAACCGCACGCCGGTACTCTCGATCAGCAGGCTGGGCTGCAGCGAAACTCATCCGGTGGATATCGAGGACCGAGCCGCTCAGGAGTTTAGGCTGCTGCTGACCAGCCAGTCACGTGGGCAATTCAGTCAAGTATTTGATCTGGTGTTGGATTGTAGTGGTGATCAGGCAACACGCTGCGGCTTGGCAAGTGGCGGTGGCATTCCCATTGGTTGGTCTGAAGTAGCTTCGCAGGTCTTGTCCGGCAAGCGTGCCATTCTGGGAAAAGAACGTAGTTTGTTTTCCGGTAAGCGAGTTCTGTTGTTTGGCGATGATGCGGCTGCCGCGGCCAACGCGTTGGAACTAGATAAGCTGACCGCAGAAAAGACGCGTCTTTTTTGGGTGCTTCCCAAACGTCTAGGCGGTGACTCGCAGTGGTTGGAAACTGAATTAGCCTGGGATTGGCTTTCGCAGGATCAGGTGCGGCAAGCCAAGCTTCTTTACGAAACATCAGATGCTCAAACCGTTGTGGCCATGGCCGCTTGGGGAATCGAGGCGATTCGAAGCCAAGACAGCGGTTTGCAGGTTACTCTACAGAAGAACCAGCAGGAGTGCGTGGACCTGGAGGTCGATATCATCATCAACTGTGGCGACTGTTTGTCGGAGCCAGCTTATGACCACAACCTGTGGCTGTGGCCGCAGGGTCAGGACTGGATAGTACAAGCCGAACCGCACTTCTATGTTCTGGGGACGCGCAGCCAAGTTGTGGTGCCGATCCAAGAGCATGCTCAGAAAGTTCACCAGCGCGGACACTCTAGCAACTTTGTCAATTTCCGCGACCAAATACGCCGAGCTTTCGGAATGATTGGTGGTCGAGCCGAATTGGACTTGTATCAGACCGTGAGACCACGTTCCATCGGGCTGCAAGGCGAGCAGCAATCGTGAACTTACCCGTAGCTACCGTCGCCAGAAGGTGGACGCCCCGCAAAACCACCGTCTGGCGACGGTAGCTACAATTCTGCCGCTCGCCTAATCTGTCGCTGGTTCAGGGTCTTGCCTATCTACGGATATTTAGCAGCTCATCGAAAAGTTGCTGGGTCGAGGTGATGACCCGGGCGTTACTCCGATACTGTGTCGAAGCCAAAACCAGCTTGACCAAGTCTCCACCGATGTCGGTGTTGGAAAGCTCTAGCGCACCGGCACTAACGGTACCGATGCCGTTCTCACCCGGCTTACCTTCGATGGGCAGGCCGGTGTTGATCCCTTGAGCGAAAAGGTTCTGGCCACGTTGCTCCAGACCAGCCGGGTTGATGAAGCGAGCCAAACGAATCTCGCCCAATGAACGAGAGATACCATTGCTGAACACGCCACGAATCGATCCGTCTCCTCCGATCACGTAGCTGGTCAATTTACCCGGAGGCGAACCGTCCTGACGAGCGGCGGCAAGAGTGGAATTATCTGCTGCCAAGCCGGACAGTCCACTAAAATCTAATTCAAATTGCATGGGTGATACGCTGGGAATATTTCGCCGATCGACGGCCACCGTGGAGTTGCTGGCCGAGATAAAGTTGCCGTTGCCATCAAAGGTAAGAATGCCCGTTCCAACGGCGATCTGAGATCCGGTCAGCGGCATGTTGTCTGCTGAATCAGCGAACCAGCGGTAGACAGTGGCTGCGTCAGACTTGCTTTCTAAGACAGCGGTCACGCGGGTACGGATGGGCATGCCCAGAGAATCGTAGGTAATGAAGTCGGCAACGGCGCTTCTTCCTTTGGCTTCCTGCACAGAATCAAAAGCCAAATTGGGGACTTCGATCACCCCGTTGGCGTCCGTCATTCTTAGGCTGGTCAGATCAATGCTCAAGGCATTATCGACTCCGTTGTTGGATACAAAGCGAATTTGGCCGTCTCGAATATAGGCACCAGCGACCAAGCTGCCGGTCTCGCCGGTAATCATATTAAGCGACGATGGCATGGGATTGACCGAATCACCTGAGTTGGCCTGAATCCCCATGGATTGCTCCATGAAACTCACCAGATCCTGAATGGTGCTGGTAGCAGTGATCTCGAAGGTCTTTGCCTGAAGAGAGCGGCCGCCCTTTCGCCCTTCGAAAGATAGAGTGCCGATCTTAAAAGGATTTTCGTAGTCAAAGCCATTCAGACGAGTCACTTCGGTAAGCAGTGTGTTACTGTCGATTCGCGGTCCGTTTAGGTCGATGACCTTGTTGCCGGAAATCGCAAGGTTACTGATCTCGGCGTCGGTCTTGCTATCCGTATAATCCTGGCCTGGGGCAATCGTATCAACAAGGTAGAAAGTACCCTGGTCCGAGGCGGTGTTGCGATAGATGCGTATCGAATCATAAGGCGGGAATCCGCCGCCAGGTGGTGGCGCAGGCGGCGTCGGCAAGTTGGTAAGTTGTACACGACCACTGACAATATTCTGTGGCCCCAACATCACCGATGGACGAGATTCCGGGTCGCCAGCTCGGAAGTAAGTAATCATGTAACTGTAGTTGCCGTTCAGGTCAGCCGCATCCAGTGCGGGGCCGGCTGGCAGCGAGCCGTTGTCCGTGTAGTTGCCACCGGTTGCCACCGTATCCAGTCTGAAAAAGTCGCTACCGTTAGCTGCCGTGCGGTAAATTCGCAATTGGGAGTACTCCGGCACGCTCGGCAAATTATTTAGCGAAATCGTGGCGTTGGTCTGCCCCGGTGGAATGGTGATACTAATCGCGTTGCTGGCCGGGCTTTCAGTTCCAGAATCATCGACATAGACAAATCGGTATTGATAGACTTCGCCCTGGTTAAAGGTGCCACCGCCCACGTTGGAGGCTGTTGAAACGCCGGAAGTGATCGGTCGTGAAGCGCTGGCCAAGCCGATGCTGCTGCCGTCTGGTCTTGGGACAGAACCGTTCCCAAGCACAGCACTTTGGATTACCTCGGCCGTATCAGCCACATCTCCCTTGGGAGTTAGAGTACCCTGCATCACCACATTTTGAGTGGCTTGTGCCACTGATTCGCTGCCCAGCGGAATCGTCAGCGGTACCAACTGAGTGGTCTGGACTCGGAATTGATCATCGACACCAAATCCCAACAAGCGCTGGCCGGTGGGCGTAACTAACTGGTTGGAACTGTTCAAGTTAAATATGCCAGTTCGCGTGTACAACTTTTCCTGGTTGGCGCCCTGAACGATGAACAGTCCATCGCCCTGAACCGCCAAGTCGGAAGGACTGGAGCTAATCTGAATAGTCCCCTGCCGAAAATTCGGCGTGATTCCCGAGACTTGAACGCCCAGGCCAATTTGACGCGGATCGGTACCGCCCGTGTCAACGCTTGGTGCCGCACCCAGCGACAATGTCTGTAAGAATTGTGTCGCGAAGATAACTTCCGACGACTTAAAGCCTACGGTTTGCGAGTTAGCAAGGTTGTTGCCAACTACGTCAATCTGAGCTTCTGCAGCGTTTAGACCGGTCAGCGATGTGCTGAGCGCAGAGGTTAATCCCATCTTCAAACCACTCCCTGTCGAGCGGTGAAGATGGCTTGGAGCCGCGCAGCACCGCTAGCATTAGTTAGATACGATCTCCCGAATGTTCTTCATATCGACAATCTTGTTTCCAACATGAACCGATACTTGGCGATTGGAAGGATTCTTTGCATCGGTCTGCACAGACACTCGTTCTACTACACCCTGAATCTCTTTGGCATCCTTGTCCAGGCCCGAAACTTTTTTGCCAATTAAATTGCTTGCCATCGCCAGTTCCTGTCCGACAGCAAAGTTGCCGAGCGTTTCGGTTAGTTGATTGGTCGAGCCGATTTCGCGAATCGTGCTGATTTGCGTGAGCATCTGAGCGTTGTCCATCGGGTTGAGCGGATCCTGATTTTGCAATTCAGTGATCAATAGCCCTAGGAACTGATCCAGGTCGACGTCGCGTAGGTCATTGCCTTTGACGTTACTACTGCTGGTGTTGCCACCTGATGTCGAACTGGTTCCGGGAATTCTAGTCATCGTCGATTCCTTTTATCTCAAAGTCCCACCCATTGTCGCTGACCGCTCCGCCGGTCATAACGCGCCCGGTCAGAGACTGCCAGGTCCGAACAGCCCGATCAGAACCACGCCAGTCACAACCAGCTTCGAAGCCTACTAATTCGAGCATTAGCGATATTTATCTGAATTGGATTGACGGAGCAATCCACTACTATGGCATAAAATCATGAGTCGGGTGGCGCGTCAAGGCCAGCGGACGAAGCTGCCGCTTCTAAGACGCCCTGGCTTCCTCAGCTTGACACGGCGACCACATTGACTCAACAAAGCACTACACTATGGTCGTGCATTATGCTTGCAAATCAACTCCAGGCTGAGCGCGTTGGCTGAAGCCAGTGGTGGTCAGGTTGGCGCTGGTCGCCATCAAATCAAGCTGCTTGCGTAAATGGATGGAACGTCGCAAGTCAGTCGCAATTGGGCCAGGCGATGGAGCATCCTGTTGAGACCGATCGCCTTGTGAATCCGCTGTGCTAGCACTCATTGTGGGATCGCTGGTGACGTCGACGGTGAACTGCGAGATCTCAAATCCCTGCTCGGCCAATCGTTGACGCAATTGAGGTAGCGATTCCATGATGACCTCGCGAGCCGCCGAGGACTGGGCTGTCAAGTGTGCCGCCATGCTGCGTCCCTCCACTTGCACCTGGATTGCCAAGGCTCCAAGCTCGGGCGGATGAAGACGTAACTGAACGGTGCCACCGGTGGGGCCTATCCTAGAGAAACTGCGGGCCACTCGCTGAATCAGTCGCAGCTTCTCCGTCTGATTCATGTTCTTGGCGACATCCGAGGCGCTAGTTTCCTGAGCTGTAGCTGCATATGGCTGGCTGCCTGATTCTTGCCGCGACTGCCATAGACTTTGTTTGTTGTCCGCCTTTATTTCACCTGTGCTGATACTCCGGTCACCAGATGTGGCTTCATAGACAGCAGAGTCCAGCGCCAAGTCAGAACTTAAATTGTTGATATTGGGTACGAAGGTATCGGTGACAGCGCTATGGATGGCCTCGCTGGCCGCAGGCGTTATCTCGGCCTGTACCCATTGTTGATCGGCGGTCTGGAGCTGTGGGTTATCGGCTGAGGTGCTAACAGGCAGATCTGTGTTGGTCTGCGGCTTGTTCGAAAGTTCGGCCTTGGATTCCCATGATTTTCCAGGATCATTACCTGAGGCTGAACCGGACATGCGATCGACTCGCCGTCCTGCCCTGCTCCGTCGATTGGAGTCACCAGGCGATGGATTCTGATTCAAGTCGTACTTGGCTGCTGGATCGGCAATCGCTGCTTGCTCAACCCCGTCAAGTGGTAATTCAAGTTGTGCGCCAGCTGTCTCAGGTGTTTCGTTCAACTGAGTTGATTCGGATTGGCCGGACTGCTGAATCGTTTTTTGATTGTCTGTCAGTCCCGCCGAATTGTTCTCATCACTTGTCACTTTTGCAGTCTCAGCACCGCTCACATCCTGCTTGGGCTGAACCTCCGATGTGCCCAACTCTACCGAGGTGGCTCGCGTGGCAGCAATCGCCGACGTTTCTTCAGGGGCATCAGCTTGAACTACTTCCTGCGAGACAGCAGACTGAATCAATTGGTCGGCAGCGGAGATCGCTCCGGCTAACTCCGAATTTTCTTCTTGGGACTCAGAGTCGCCAGTGTCCTCCTGAGCCTGCGGCTGATCGGAGTTGTCTGCTGAATTGCTTTCTTCGGTTTTTGAATCTCGCGAGTCTAGAGATGACCGATCATCGCCTGTTTCAGAAGATGAGTTAGTACCGGAGAATTCTGATTTGCGTTGAACGTATCCGTCCGACAGGTCGTTTGATGGGTCGGTGCGATTTGGTGAGCGTTGATTTGAGTTTTGCAGGTTGCCTTGGTCTGCTAGCAGCGATCCAAAGTCGAAATGATTCAAGAAATCGCCAGCGGTCGACTGCGAGTAGAAGCTGGTGGTCCAAAGCGAGACCGAGGTTTTAGAATTGACCGAAGCATCCATAAGCTACACCTTCGTGCAATGCCAAGACGATGGGTAGGGTCTAACGGAAAACGCTAGGGTGTCTCGTTCAGACTCTTTCGCTGGCTTTCGATCAAGCTAGCAACAGGCTGGCCTGATAACATGGTCATCAGCAAGTCATGCAGTTTGTCAGAATCCTTTTCAGCCGCAAACTCTCCCAGTATCTTCTTTCGTTTACCAGGGTCCATAACTTTAACAATTGCAACGACATCCTCCATACGATCCGCAGCCAGCATCTTAATCAGTTGGTCTTTACCCTGATCGGGTGGTAGTTCTTCAATAGTCTGCTGCACTCGTTGCAAGCTCTCCTGCATGGTCTTCTTCTCTAGTTCGTCCACTTTGACAAAGAAATCTTGCCTACGTCTGTCGAACTCAGCGTTACGAGAAGTCAAATCGGCTAGCAGCTTAGAGACCATATCTTTTTCACGAGTGATAGCAGCCAATTGATTTTGCAGGTCAAGGCTCTGCTTGGCACGCTCCTGAACGATTTCCTCGTGAGTGGGCGATGGTCGATTCTCGGCTCGACGCAGCGCCTCCTCCAGTTGACTGCCAGTGGCATCAATTCCATTGACAAGCGCGATAGCCTGAGTGACTGTGTCGGATCGCAAGTTCCCTTTGGCGGCTACAATGCCCAGAATAAGCAGTTGAGCGATTACTGTCGCCACACAAAAAGCGGCAAACATGCGGATTAGCATTCCCATGAATTATGCTCCTTGGTCGGGTCGTGGAGATGTTGGGATTGAAGCCACTTGAACTTGTTTCGCAGTGGACTCAGACTGAGCGGTAGGCTGCGGCCCCAGATCACCACCCTGCTTGTCAGTGCTGGTGGAATTCCAATACCGAAATCCGGCCCATTCATCTAATCGATGTTGTTGTCGCACGGACTGAGTATGTTGCCACTGAAGTTGCTGAGCATCACGCAGTCGCTCCAGTGCTCGCACATCTTGTTCACGTTGTATTAAAGTTTGACGCCGCCGCTCGTGTTCCTGTTGGACCAACGAAACCTTCTCACGCAGCGACTGAATGTTTCCAAGCAGGTGCAATTGGTAGCGCTGCGACTCCAGAACCCGCTGAGTGTCGATGATGGTCCGACTGACCTGAGCTTGCAATTCGGCTTGACCTGACAATTCGTCGGTCAAAGCCATGACTTCTGAGTTCAAAGTGTCGATTGCCAACTGAGCTTGCTGCAAAGCGTCGGCGGCTTCATCACGCAGCCGTTGCCTCAGCTTTTGAATGTTTTGCAGTCGGAATCTGAACTGATTCATGGTTTAGCCATTGGTTGGGCTTGGAGTTGCAGCAAGTTGTTTCAGACCTTCGGTGGCTGATTGCCACGATGCCACTTCGCGCGAAGGTTGGCCCAAATATTGGTTGATAGCAGGTAATTGTGCGATGGCGCGGTCAACGGTTGGGTTGGAGCCACGAGGGTAAGCGCCAATTGTGATCATGTCCTCGTTCTCGGCATACGAAGACAAGAGATTGCGAATCACTTGACAGTGCTGGATGTGTGTTTGATCTACCAAATGATTCTGTAAACGGCTTAGACTGCTCAGTATGTCCACGGCAGGGTAGCGACCTTGATGAGCGATTTTGCGTGACAGAACGAAGTGACCATCCAACAGACCTCGCAAGGCATCGCTTATAGGTTCGTTGTTGTCATCGCCTTCGACCAAGACTGTGTAGATGCCCGTGATCGATCCGGTCAAACCAATGCCTGAACGTTCCACCAGACGCGGTAGCATGCTAAAAACGCTGGGTGGATATCCTCGCGTTGTCGGTGCTTCACCTGCGGCTAAACCAATTTCTCGCTGGGCCATAGCAAAACGAGTGACTGAGTCCATCATCAACAGGACGTGTTGTCCAGAATCACGAAAGTACTCGGCTACCGCTGTAGCGGCCATGGCTGCTTGGACGCGGCGCAAGGCGGGCTGATCGCTGGTGGCAACGATGGTAACGCAGCGTTTTCTAGTTTCAGGGTCCAGTTCTCGCTGCAGATATTCCTGGACTTCACGGCCTCGTTCACCCACCAGCCCGATCACGATCACATCAGCATCGGTGCCACGCGACATCATGCCCAGCAGCGTGCTTTTGCCCACACCCGAGCCAGCAAAGATACCAACACGTTGTCCGCGTCCTAGCGTCAGCAGTCCGTCGATGGCTCGCACGCCAGTGGTCAGTACCTGAGTGATCGGGGGACGCTGCATGGCTGATAATGGGGCAGCATCCAAAGCCGCACGCGCTGCAGCGATGGGTTGTGGTAGATCGTCGATGGCACGACCAGCCGCATCAAAGACTCTTCCGAGCATCTCAGGGCCAACCGGAATCGTGATGGAGCTTTCCACCAGTCGCACTCGATCACCCGGCGAAATCCCTTCGGCTCCATCCAGCGGTGCTAGCAGAGTGATAGAACCTGCAAAGCCGATCACTTCCGCCGGAATGGGGCTCAGGTGGCGGCGACGGATCTGGCAGAGCGCTCCCATGGGTACGGGCAGCGCAACCGCCTCGATGGCATTGCGACCGACCGACCAGATCGATCCTTCGATGGAACTGGCGATAGCGCCATCCAACGAATGGTTCAGCCGCGACGAGTCCAGTAGTTTAGGTAGTTGGCCGAGCACACGAGTACCTTGAATTGGTTAGTTGTTCAGTTGATCGGCCAATCGCTCGAGCTGTGTTTCCAATTGTTGGTCGATTTGGCCATGCTTGGAACGGACGATACAGCCACCAGGGCGGATTTCTGGGTCTGGGATAATTTCAACGCTGGCCGCATGAGTGACCGATTTGGCCATGCTTTGTAGAAATCGTCCAGCAATCGAAAAGTCGTCTGGATGCACTAAGACTCGCAAATCGCGTTCATCACGCAGAGCCACAATCGCCTCTTCCATCCAAACGCGGAGCAATTCATTGTTGGAAGCCATTTCACGCCGAACCAGTTTTTCTGCAATGCGTGCGGCCAGTTCAACTGTTTGATTGCGCCACTGCGCTAACCATTGTGTGGTCGCTTCATTAAGCTGATCGACCGATTGATTGCAGCCTGCGATAGCCGTCCTGCAGCGCTGGTCGCTAAGTCGGTTAGCTGTTTCCTCGATTTGCTTCTGAGCGTCGCGCAGACCTTCTTGTTTGGCCTGCACGCGAATTTTATCAGCATCTTGCCGAGCCTGGTTCAGAATGGTAGCGGCCTGCTGCTGAACTTCGGCTAAGAAGTCACGAGCCTTGGACTGAACATCTTCGACATTAAAGGCAACCGGACAGGCCGTCGCAGTTCCTCGAAGCAGTCCATCTTGTTTTAGTACAGAAGCCATTTTGGGACAAAACTTGGATGATTGAGACTAGGCCACACGCGAAACGCTAAGGGGCTCTTTTAATTTGCGACACGATTCAATGACTCGCATTTGCGCGCGATCAATTTCTCTTAAGTGCACGGGGCCGATCCGCTTGATTCGATTTTGCAGCACTTTGGCGTCGGCAGGTTCCAGCATCGCGTAGAAACGTTTCATGAACTGCGGTGTGGCTCCGGCCAGCGACAGCAGTACGGTCTGTGAATCAAGTCCACTTAGCAGCGAAGCCAGTTGTTGGTGTCCCAGCCCCAAAATTCGCTCGAACTCTTGTAAGACTACCGCATGGTCCAGATGATCCGTATCGATCGAGTTATCGTGGTGGCGATAATACTGATCCACTGCATCGAGCGTAGCCGGCCGCGACGGGTTCAATGGCTTAGGTGCTAGGTCAGTGTCAAACGGCAGTATGCTGTTAGTTACACGATCAGCCGTCGCGTGGTCTGCGGACTGAATCGATGCGGTGTTTACTATCGACACATTGGTTACGGCATCGCTGGTCATAAGGCTGTCTGGTGGAATTCGGCTGGTTGCAGTTTCTTCTGAATGAACCGAACCAGTGAGTCTTTCGTCTGGATCTGTGAACTCATCGGGACGCAACCAGCTTGCCCACTGTTGCTTCAAGTCGGGAGGCGCGGCAGACAACAGTTCATTGATGCGCCGAGTGTTTTCGCGTTGGTGCTGAAGGCTTTGATAATATTCTTCCAGACGCTGCGTCAAATGGATGTCCAGTTCTTGTTTTGTCTCTGGGTCCAACTCGCGTAAATCGCCCAAGCATCGCAACGTGTCTTTGGCCAGATGACGTGGAAGTCGTTGCAACAACTGAGCGCCTTGTTGAGCTGGCAGTTGTTGAATGATCGTAGCAACTAGGTTAGGTCGCTCGTGTTTTACAAATCGCACTAGCGCCTCGACGCTCATTTGTGTCCAGCCAGGGCGCTGTGGCTGGGTGGTGGCTGAGTCGGCTTGCAAGAAGTTGTTGGAAGCCGCGTCGGTACTTTGAGACAAGCCGTCAGCAAACCGACCAGGCTGTTGAGTTTCCACATTGGATTGAACGCGAGGTTTGGCTGAATTGCTGGAGACCAGATCAGGTTGACTGGGCTGGAGCGAGGTCTGTGATTTTTGAAATTCGGCTAACAATGCCCGTCTTTCTTCGGCGGGGATGGGGCCAAGATTGGCCGACAAAGAGCGAACCTGGCGGGCAATTTCACTGGGCAGGTTCAGCAGAATTTGCCGACCTGCATCCGCATCAACACTGGCTACCAGTACTGCGATTTGACGTAGGCGATTATCGTGGTTTGTAGCTGGCATCGTCAGGCAACGCGTGTTAGAAGGTCAAAATCGTTATTGAACTTGGAACGGTACTTGAGACTGGCCAAACTTGCGACCTTTCACATCTTCAACGGTCAGTTTTAGGCTGTATTTTCCAGGTTCGATCTTCTGGGGGATATAGATGCGATAAGCGATGAAATAATCGCGACGTTTGTTGCGGCAAACATGAGAGTCCAGTGGTAGCGACTGATCGGCGACTCTTTTGCCCGAAGCGTCTACAACTTCATAGCTGCCCTGCAATTGAGTTTCAAAGCCCTTGCCGTCCTTAGATTTCTCGCTAACAAAGTTATCCAGTTCACAGTACAACAAGACCTCCTGGTCTGCAGTAAACTTGTAGTCAGGGAATTTTGCGATCACTCCAAAACTCTCGACGTCCGTGCAGAATGAAAGGTTGTTGATCTCTAAATTGCTAAGTGCCGCAAGCTCCTCCGATGCCTTGCGTTGGCTGAGCATGACCAGCGACCATCGCTTGCTGGAAACCGGATTGGATTCAGGATCAAAGGCATCATACAGTGCAGTCAGTTGATGATTCAAATAGTCCTGTTCCTTGGGTTGAAGTCCGTCAACTTTTTTGAGCATCAAATCGCGGTCTCCCAGCGACAACGCTAATAGACGTGCAATCACCGCTTGCCGGTTCTGGGATTGGGCGGGCGTGACAAGCGGATCGGTCGATGTAGATTCCAGTTGCTTGAGAGCTTCCCGAAGATGCTGTTCCCAGCTCAGTTCCTTTGCTTGCGAGTTTGATGTGTCAACATCCGCGTCTTCGGGACGCTGGGCGGAACTGAAGACAGCTTGATCGACAGCTTGGCCATTTTCATTACGATAAGAAGCGGCTTGGACGGGCTGGCTCAGCCGATCAGAATCGGCCGGCTGCTCAGAGCGATTGTCATCGTGAGTCAGTTGGAATTCGATCGCCTCTTCCGAGCTGTCTTCAGTGATATCGGCTGGCTGATGTCCGGCTGGTGACTTGCGATTCGAATTCGGATTTTGTGAGGCGATCTGATTGTTGCCGGGAGTTTTCTTTGAGCTTTCCTTGAGGGTTGATGGCTGCTGCCGTGAATTCTTTAGAGCCAATTGAGTGCGTTGCAAAAGCTGGGCAGATGGGTCAGTGTCTTCAAGACCGTCATCTACTTCGTCATGTGTGGTATCGTCTGAGATTCTGCGACGGGCTGAGGAAGCGTTGCTGGTTGCTAACTGATTACCAGCGTTTTCAATCGACGATACCGGTTGGTCGTCGCCTACAGGCAGTTCCAATCGAGACTCGGCCGTGTTGGCACCAGGCCGACGACGCGTTACTTGTGGATGTGTCGAAGCGGGGTTGTGTGCGGTGGCCGATTCCAGCTCAATCAACCGATCAAAACTGGGTTCCTCCTGCATGGCTGAGAAGGGGCTAAGTCCTGATCGGCAACCGCTGCTGCAAATGAGCACGCTGAGTAAACATCCGCAGATGGCGAATTTTAGCCTCAAACAAGTTGGAACCAAAGCGATTGAGGATTGAGGTATCATGTGGGCCACGTCCTTGTGCCATGATGTTGATTGAGCTACCCAGCGCGAGAAGTTGCAGATGATGACGCTGCAACCTCTTGAGGGTCACTGTGAACTGCCTGTTCAGACAGCGGGCTGGATAGTAGACTACTGCTGCTATTGCATCAAGCGAAGCTAGGTAAAATGGCCCAAGGATTTGGGTTATCGCAGTGGTATTGCAGCTATTAAAACGCATACGGGCGAAAGATTGTTCGCTCGTAAAAACTGAACATTGGTCTGGATCGGATCGGAAATTGACGAAACAGCAGCAAGTTCTCACCGCCATTGCCGCATTGGTTGTCGTCAATCTGCTTTGGGGAATATCCTTTCCAACCATGAAGGCGCTTAATGAGGTCATGGCGCAGGTGCTGAGTCCTGGATCGCAGATGAGCCGGTGGTCACTCAGCCATCAAGTAGCGTTATCGGCCTGGATGATTGCGTCGCGGTTTCTGCTCGCTTTCTTGTTGCTAGCAACGTTTCTCTTTCCGCTGGTGCGGTCTACATCAAGGACCGAATGGTTGGTTGGAGGAACCATAGGGATTCTATTTTGCCTTGGGATGATATTGCAAGTCATTGGGCTAGGTAGCATACCGGCTTCGAGAAGCGGGTTCTTGACCAGCCTGACTGCGGTCTACACCCCGCTGTTGTCCAGTCTGATTCTCCGAAGAACGCCAACCGGGAACGTGTGGTTAGGAGCTGGTCTAGCGGTAACTGGTGTACTGGTGTTATCCGGGCTTGTTCCCGTGTTCGGCTTGGATCAGGCAAATCCCGAGGTGCCGCGAGTGCCCATCAACCGAGGTGACCTTTGGACAACTATGGCAGCCTTGTTCTTCACGATGCAGATCATGGTCGTGGATTATTTTGGCAAGCGGTTGCGGTCAGCTTACTTTACACCGGGAATGTTTCTAGCGACGGTGGTCGTTGCGGCGACGGTCTTTTGTCTGACTGGAGTATCTACAGATGGTTCTGGCTTGCCGTATTCGTCGCAAGTTGGAACCAGTTGGTGGTCGATGTTTGCATACTGGCCGTTTTGGGTATTATTGTTCGTGCTTGCTACTTTTTGTTCGCTGATTTCGTTCTTGACGATGAATCGTTATCAGCCCTCGGTCAGCGCACCGCAAGCCGCAGTCATCTACAGTTCGGAACCGATTTTTGCATCGTTATGGGCCATGTTTTTACCAGGCTGGTTCGCCGGCTTGTCGGGAATCGCCTATCCCAACGAAAAACTGACTGTTGAGTTACTGATTGGCGGGCTACTCGTTCTGATAGCCAACGTCGTCGCACTGTGGCCGCAGCCGCGGTCGGAAAGTAGATCAGCAGAATTGGAGATCGACGATTAACCACCGAAATCGAATTGTCACTTAACTGACGGGATCACATCTTTTGAGCCATTTGACGCGCGGTGATGTCAATCGAATAGACTAGTCCTCTTGTGCACCTTTTCGACCAGGGCGATAGCCGCCTGTCTGGCGACGTCTGCCCTGTTTTCGACTAGGTGCTTGGTCAGACTGCTTCTTAGAGGGATTAGCGATCGTGTGTACATAGCGACCATCGAGAGCTTGATTTGCCTGTCGGCGGCGCCGCTCCAGCGCTTCCCGAGGCGGCTTGGCAGGAATTAAGGCGTCGCAACCGTCGCCGATCAAGTCCTGTCGGCCCGCAGAGAGCAGTGCCTGGCGAACCTCAAAATAGTTTTCAGGCTTAAAGAACTGCATCAGGGCGCGTTGGGTGCGTCGGTCACGTAGTTTCTTAGCGATATACACCGGCTGCATCGTGAAGGGATCCAGTTCTGTGTAATACATGCAAGTGGCCACGTCCAGAGGAGCAGGAATGAAGTCTTGAACCTGTTCAGGTCGATAACCGTTTTGCTTTAAGAACACCGCCAATTGGATCATCGCGCCGTCGTCGCTACCAGGATGACTGGCGATGAAGTAGGGAATCAAATACTGCTTTTTGCCGGAAGCCTTGGATTCTTCCTGGAACACCTCGGTAAAAAATTCAAAGTCATCATTGGCCGGCTTACGCATTTTAAACAGAACCTGAGCATCCACATGCTCGGGAGCGACCTTCAGGTGGCCGCCCACGTGATGCCGCGTCAGTTCTTGAATATACTCGGGGCTTTGCCTGGCTAGATCCATGCGTACGCCACTGGCGACCAGAACCTTTTTTACGCCCTTCACTTTTCGGGCTGCTCGCATCAACTGGATTACAGGTTGGTGATCGACGTTCAGGAGCTTGCAGATTTTTGGGTGAACACAAGATTGACGCCTACAGGTCGCTTCCACTTCGGGTCGGGAGCATCGCATCTGATACATGTTGGCCGTGGGGCCGCCGATATCGCTGACCGTGCCTTTGAAGTTGGCGTCCCGTCCCATCTTTTCGATTTCTTGCAGAATGCTCTTTTGGCTTCGCGATTGAATGGCTCGGCCCTGATGAGCGGTGATGGAGCAAAAGGTACAGCCGCCAAAGCATCCTCGCATGATGGTGACCGAATCCTTGATCATCTCGAAGGCTGGAATGGGGTCTCGATAGCTGGGATGAGGCCGCCTGGTATAGGACAGACCGTAAATGCGATCCATGGCCTGTTCAGAGATCGGCAATTGCGGAGGATTGACGACGATCGTTTGAGTGCCATGCTGTTGAATCAGTCGCCGCGCGTTGTAAGGATTGGTTTCATTGTGGATGATGCGAGTGGCCAGAGCAAACTGCGTTTTGTCGCTGGCTACCGCTTCAAAACTGGGTAGTCTTAATGCGTCTTCGGGTACGGTTTCGGATGCGCCAAGGCAATAAGCGACACCGCGCATGTTGCGTAGGTCGCGTACCGTTTCGCCAGATTGCAAGCGACGAGCGATTTCCACAATGGCATTTTCGCCCATGCCGAAGACTAGCAAGTCTGCTTTACAGTCCATCAAAATGCTGTGCCGGACCTTGTCACTCCAGTAGTCGTAATGCGCCAGCCGTCGCAACGAAGCTTCTACGCCACCGGCGATGATGGGCACTCCCTTGTACGCCTGCTTGGCTCGCTGGCAATAACTTAGCGTGGCGCGATCCGGACGCAGGCCAATTTTTCCACCTGGCGAATAGGCGTCGTCGTTGCGGACCTTGCGATTAGCCGTGTAGTGGTTGATCATCGAGTCCATATTGCCAGCGCTGATGCCGAAAAACAGTCGTGGGCGACCAAATCGTTTCCAATCATCGCAGCAGCGCCAATCCGGCTGAGAGATAATTCCAACTCGGAATCCGGCAGCTTCCAAGACTCGTCCCAAGATGCTCATGGCAAAGCTAGGATGATCGATATAGGCATCGCCGGTCACAATCACCACATCCAGTTCCGACCAACCCCTTTGCTGAGCCTCTTGCATCGACATCGGCAACGGTACTGCGGTCGAACTGTCCCCTGAGTGCTGACCAATGATAGGCAGGGAAGTCAGGAAGCGGTCCGCTATTTTGGCTTCGCCAAGTACCGGAAGTTGGATCGATGAAGTCATAGGTTAACCGCGACGAATTTCAGAGCCTTTGAAGTGTATCAGAACGCGATACACGGTTTTTTCACGAAGTTCAATTCTACCAGAAACCGTGTCCAATTGCTTGGGAATTTCATGAATATGTTTATCGACAACCGCATGAAATCCTCGTTCGGAGAAAATGTCAATCAGCATCATCAATGCCAACGGATTGTGCAGCAACGGATCTTCGGAGTTTACATGCGCTTGACCGGACAACGCGTGTCGACGAATGATGGACATAAACTTGTGTTCGATCAGGTCGACCACTTGAGCAAATAGGTCGGTGTGTTCCAGTTCATAGCTGTCCAGTCGTCTGACAAGTTCTTGTCGCGCGTGGATCACGATGTCCTCAGCTAGTGGGATGGGCCGCAGTCGGTCCACGGTGCGAGGGTGCAACTCTAGGGAGCTTTGATACTGAAGCTCTCTCAATATATTAGCTTCAACTTCCGCGATTGGTCCTTCTGCATTGACAAAGTGGTAATGGTAGATCTCCTTCAGCGACTTCAGGGCATCCCAAGTCTGCTCCTTGAATACCTGATAGCGACGACGTGCCGTCTCCGGATTTAGGTCGGTTTCACGAATGGGCAGCAAGTTGCCAACGCCAGTTTCCTCCACCTCCTTGTTGTGGTTTCTTGCCGCTTGACCACGATACAGTTGCCGTTCAATGCTGGTCTTCTCCGTAACAAACAGCACCATGGCATGGATGGTGGGTTGTCGAAAGTGAATTGCATGCTCGGTGCTAGAAAACTCTTTGTGCAAAAGATTTACATTGTGAACTAGAATCTTCAGGCATTCCACTTGCACTCGTGTGCGAGGAAATCCATCGATGATGGCTCCATCGCGGAATTGTGGCTCCAATAACTTCCGATACAGAATCTTGACCACATCCTTGTCGCCGACCATGGCACCTTGGTCTTTAATTCGAATGGCCTCCGGTGTCGTCAGTAGGTCGCTGATGACGATGGGTTCACAGGTCAGCCCACGTGCCTGCATGACAAACCGTGTGTGCGTGCCTTTGCCTGCACCCGGTGCCCCACCCAACAAGATAAGTTCCTTAGGGAAACGCAAATTGGCTCTTCCCACTTCTTCAGCCAGTTCCTCCCAAACCGCATTAAAAATAAGCTGAGCATCTTTGATTTCTAAGTCGAATGGTTGGTCGGACGGATTCTTGGACATGAGGCTATCTTTTTTCTATCAACGTTCAGTCTTGAAGGAATTCTTAAAGCAATGGTTGTTTGCCTGCTTGCCGTGAAAAATAGTGTACCACCTGTTGAACTGTCTCAGGAGCCACAAAAGCAAGATTGGCCACAATCATCATCGTACCAAAAGTCCACATTCCAAGCGCTACGCAAATGCCGCCATGAATCAGCAGTGCCATGGCCAGCACGCATGGACGCGTCAGCCTAGGCCAGATCAGGGCGCAATAAAACGTCTCCCAAAAAATGGTCATTGCGCTTAAGAGACCGATCAGGAACGGATAATTGCCCAGCCAGGTGACATCCAGAGACTGGTATTCGTAGTTGACGATGCTAAACCACATCGCAGATCCGTCCAGCCACATTTCGCCTCGCATCTTGCTTAATCCACCAAACAGATAGATGACACACAGGTGAAGCTGGATCAGTCGCGTAGTGACGTTATTGGCAACGGCGGGCGTTGGACTAGAAAGCAACCAACTGTTTCCGAATCTCTTGGACAGAAGAGAATCGATACTCCATCGGCTACCGCAATGGGACCACATCAAGTACATCGACAGCATCATGACCACCTGGTCCAGTCCAAAAAGCGCACCGGTCATCCGATGGCAAACCATCAGTGTCAACCACCAGCCCAGCGGCAGCGCGATCCGCGTCCCTAGTCCAACAGCGATCAAAAGTCCTGAAAGAATCGCCAGGACTTGATGTAGATACAATACTACAGGGCTTTCGACGTAAAACAGCCAACTCCATCCCCAGTCGCTGCGGTGTAATTGCTGGACCGTTTGGTTGTTCACCCATGCGTTGGAGCCCATGAAGTTCAGGAGCAGACTGGTCCAGATCAGATGGATGTACGCAATCATGAGACCGCAGGCGATCCGTATTACGGCAAGCGTTTCCGATCCGGTGCCGGTGAACCAAAAACGGTCCCAACCTTCCAGCCATAGTTGCCACCATCCGGATGAAACGTTGCCGATGATTGGCTGCTGTGGTTGTTTGGTTAGATGAGTCGTACCGGAGCGACGATTCATGGTCTCGCCTCCACTTCTTCTCCTTGACCGGTTTTCGTATTCAAGTCAGGTCCTGTAACTGCGGGAGGCTGTGCTGATTCTGAGGGTATCGAATCCGGCAGAACGATGTACAGACTTGGATCGCTGAGCGGCAATTTGTTTTTCAGCACGGCATCGCTGCCGGGCAGGACATGCCGGACACGCTGGATCGTGGCTGAGGTGGCACCGTAGCGATGGACTAAATGAGCCTGCATCGAGTTTCTCACATCTTCGAATCGGGCTCTGTCGCGTTTCCATTCCTCCGACTCGGCAGCAGATGCTTGTTCGATCAGCGCTGGATCGACTGGTGGGGCGTGCAGTTGATTAAAGAATTCTGCTAGCATGAAATGGCGATGGTAAAGAAGCCGTGGCCACTGAGCCTGTTTGTCGGGATAACGGATATGCGAGATCGAACCATCATCGAAGGTCAAATCGCATTGCATCAGATGGCTTGGGCCTGGTTCCGGCGCAAAAAAGAAGTAGCCGTGATTCAAATAGGCGAATTCGATATAGGGCCCCAGAGCGACTCGAACTGGCTCCGCCGCCGGCGAACTACCGCGCGAGCCACCGTAAGTGAAAAATCGAAAGGGTTCAGCCAGGACGGCAAGCAGATGCACCGTAACAAGCGAACTGACCACTAGTTTACGCCGCCTGCTCAGGCCCTGAGTCCGATTGGCTGCATGCGTCTGACCAGTGGCAGAAGATAGTGGTGATGAAACCATATGGTTATGCCTGCCCCCTGGGTTGTTGGCTCAACAATCGACTCGAAAGCTTGGATCGCCGCTGCACACGTGGGACTGAAGGTTGGTACGACCGATTGTCAAGGTTACAACCAAAAATAAAAACACCCCGCACAAATGTGCAGGGTGCTTATTGTAGTTTTAATAGCCGCAAAGCCAAAGTGGAAACTAGCGGTTGGACGCAATCTGATCGACAGCTTGCTCGTCAAAGTTGAAGCTCAGTTCCAAACTGTCGCCACCGATCAACCGTACTTCTTGTCGCTTAATCTTGCCGTCCAGTTCGACCTGAACCTCATACTTATCCCAAACTTCCCCAGCCTTCAACTGATTGCTTTGGTAGCTACGCTGAGTTCCGGTGGCTTTGGTAGGATTGCCAGCCAAGGATACGTTGGCACCTTCGGGAACATTAACAGTCAAAGTTGTCTCAACCGGCACATTCGACTCGGCAAATGCAATCTGCAGTTGTTCACGAGCGCCGGCCGTTACTACGACTGAACGCTGTTCGGTCAGGGTTTGACCGTCAGCCGATTGCAGTTCGGCACGAATGTCAAACTTGTAACTCTTACCGGCAACCAAGCCACGACTGACGAATTGTCGCACGCTACCAGTGCTGGTGGTTAGCTTGCCATTGACATACAGATTGGTGCTGCCTGGAACGCTGACCGTCAGATAGACCGCATCTTCAGCATGCTCGACATTGGACACCAAGTCGTAACCCGTTTCGGCGGATGCCGAAGGACCGTGGTAGACCGTGCTACCAACGCTGCCGTAGGACTCGCCATGAGACACGGAACCAACGCTGCCATAAGAGACCGAACCGGTGCTACCGTACGAGACATCGTGACCGCTGGATCCGTAGCTGTAACCGCCGGACGAACCGTAGTGTACTTCGTAACCACTGCTGCCATAGCCGCTGCTGCCGTAGCCAACGCTACCATAACTTGCGTAGGCAGCACGTCGAGCCTGATGCCGCTCAACTTTGGCAGCGATATGGTTATGAATTCCTCGCAAAACGCTGCGAACTGGTGTGAAGGGGCGACCTACCGATCCGTAGGATCCACCGTAGGAACCATAGGAAACCGCGTAACCCGAACTCCCGTAGGAGCCACCACCGTACGAACCACCGTAGCTTCCGCCCAAGCTGCCCCAGCCAGCCTGAGCCGAAGAGCAAGCAAACAGAACGGTCGCGCTGGTCAGTAGCGACAAAGCAAACTTTGAAACAGATACCTTCATTCGTTGTACTCCATGAACTTGCGGTGTGGTGATTCTCGATGGACCTTGCAGGTTATTTGTGGCCCCGCTCCACTTGAACATCTGTGGGCACAGCCTGACCGTCCAACAAACCCAATGCCATAAAGGATAATCGTCAGATTGGAATGTTCAAGCGGATTAAGTGGATTTTACGGCCTGGGTTGCCCTAGCGAAGTCGAGGCTTTAGGTAGTCTAGCATGGATTTATCGAAGCGGTGCCACTACCGCGACCATTTCTGGCAAGCCGCCAGGTTGAAAAGGGAAGGTTATAGCGACTAAGACCGGCACCAATGACGGGAGAATTGCCCGGAGTCACCGTCCTACTGGCCGGACTTCAATTTTATCAAAGGCCGCAACGCCGGTGGCACCAAACAGGCCTACCGCCACAATCGCCTCACGGGTTTCCTGGGGGACT
Organism: Aureliella sp.; assembly: GCA_044234105.1. Taxonomy (GTDB): domain Bacteria; phylum Planctomycetota; class Planctomycetia; order Pirellulales; family Pirellulaceae; genus Aureliella. The sequence goes on from JBIIJD010000010.1 coordinate 83,335, forward strand.
CTGAAATTACGGCTTTCCTGACGCCAATTCGCAGTTCCTTGAAAAGGCCCGAGAAATTGCGTGGCCAGCAGGGTTCGGGACTGGTCGTAAAAACGAATGGCAACTGCCGGCAGCTCATTGCGATCTAACCCCTGGCGAACCGAATTAGTCTGGACCTGGGCCGACAGTTTAATTCGTTTGACGATTCTTCCGTCTAGCGGCACCCCCTGTAGCAACTGGGTGGGGCGACCGGGAGTGTCGTTTTCGAACTCCACGAAGTTCTCGTTTGGAAGAACAGTATCCGATTTCCAGTTCAGGCCACGTTGGTAATACCAACCTGGGATATCGCCGCTGGCCAATGGGCGTTGTTGGAAATCGCCATTTACCAGAGACGGGTTGCTGGGATCCGCCCTGATTTGCCGATCATCCTCGGCCTGGCCTGTCATGGGAACAAATAGAGTGGGACGTAGCGCTTCACGCTCCAGCTTGCCTTTTTTCTTTCGCAACAGATATAACATTTGCTGATAACGCTCACCCACCGGAATGATCATCAGTCCTTCTTCGGCAAGCTGGTCGATTAAGGGCTGAGGTACATTTTCTGGACTGCACGTCACGATGATGCGGTCAAACGGGGCATGCTCCTGCCAGCCTAAAAAGCCATCACCAATCTTAGTGTAGACGTTTTTGTATCCTATATCATTAAGGACTTTTGCTGCCTGCTTGCCCAGTTCAGGCACGATCTCGATGGTGTAGACCGCCTTAACCAGAGGGCTCAAGATTGCAGCCTGATAACCGCTGCCGGTTCCTATCTCTAACACTTTGTGTTCCGGCTCTGGGTTCAACTCTTGAGTCATCACAGCCACGATGTAGGGGCTGCTGATTGTTTGCGCAGCACCGATCGGCAGTGAGCGATCCTGGTAGGCTTGATCGCGCAGCTCGGCAGGTACAAACAGATGGCGGTCGGTCTTCTGTACCGACTCCAAGACCCTCATGTCGGTGACGCCGCCTGGAACCAACACTTCACTAATCAGCCGCTGACGGGCTGCTGGATAATCAATCATAGGAAGTATGCCTACCTGAGCCTGAAGGGTTGAGACGAAGATAACCGCACTCATCAAAAACCCGATTGTATGTGGAATCGACATGCTTGATCATCCGATGTTCTAGTTCGTTAAACATAGGCCGCCCGAAAGTCACGGCATCAAATGCTGGTATTGACCTCGAATTAGTACTCATGTCATCGCCCCTGCGGGCCAAAGTCACATTGGCAAATTCATTTTACCACGCCAACAGGCAGAACCCCAGGAGTACTTCGGAGCCTATTCGGTATGAAGTGGGAAGTCTTATAAAACTGATCCAAAATCCGCACAACCGATACAGAGAGTAGTCGCTTCTGCGAAGCTCGCCGGTCGGTCTCTAGTGGTAGCACCGACCATCCGATGAAATCGTTAGACCATGGACCCAAAGCTTAGAGCGGTTCCAAATTCCACGTTGGAGCAGCCCGACGATGGCAAGGTTGATTCCAAAAATGCTAGCGTTTATCGACTCGCATACTTGTATTTAGAACAGTTGCACGCATCAAAAGACTTGTCAAAAATGGACTTGAGATTTTCAAATTTCTTTCGCAGCCTTGGATTGTTCTTGTTGGTCGGGCCAATGCTGCTGCCAGGGACAGCATCGTCAGAGGCGGCAGAACGTCCGACGTTCAACAAGAACACCGCTGATCCACGACCCGACATTTTGCCCTATTGGTTGACCGATGGTCACGATGAATATCGCAAGATCTACAACCGGCCTAGATACCACGGTGGCTGGGTCGCTCACCTGATCGAACCCAGTAGCCAAGAGGCCATGGTTTGGTGCGAAGCTTACCAATCAGGATTGTATGACAAGCCACACACAGGCAAACAGTTAAAGAGATATTACGGTCCCAAACCTTGGGAGATTTTGCAAACCGGACCGCGTCCCGACTATAGTCCTGCTCCAACAACAAGTGCCACTGAAAACTAAGGTGAGAACTCACACACAGGCATTGCCCTTGCACTAACCAAATTGATCTTCGAGTGCATGGCTAACCGCTTCTACAAGGAAGTCGACCTCGTTTTTAGTTATGCACAACGGTGGCATCAGCACTAAGACGTTTCCAAGCGGTCGCATCCAGACACCGTGGCGCTGTGCGAGTAGGCAGACCAAGTGGCCGACTTTCTGGTGCCATGCAAAGCCCTCTTGCGACTCGCGGTCTCGCACCAGTTCAATGGCACCTGCCAGTCCGCGCAGTCGAATGTCGCCCACGTGGCGATGCGATCGGAATTGCTCCATTCGCTGGGCCAAATACTGGGACATCTCACGCACATGCTGAAGCGTTTGTTCTTGATCGAACAATTCTAAAGTTGCTAAAGCGGCGGCACAGGCTAGTGGGTTTCCGCCGTAGGTATGGCCGTGGAAAAAGGAGCGTGATTGACTGTATTCACCTAAGAATGCGTTCCATATTTTGCGAGTCGTCAGTGTGGCGGCGATTGGAAGATAGCCACCGCTCAGGCCCTTGCCGGTACAAAGCATGTCGGGTTGGACATCTTCCCACTGACAGGCCCACATCTGACCGGTACGCCCCATGCCAACGGCTATTTCGTCCGCAATCAGCAACGCTCCATGCTTGCGTGTCAGCTCGGCAAGTCCACGTAGGAATCCTGGAGGATGCATGATCATGCCAGCCGCAGCTTGGATCAGTGGCTCGACGATGACAGCCGCTAGACGACCTCCAAACTGCAGCAGTAGTTGCTCGTATTCCTTCAGGTAGTACTGGGTCAATTCCGCGCCCGACCAATTCTTTTGGGCCAGTGCAGCAGGCAGTCGGTAGCTGTCGGGACACGGGCCATGAACCACATCGAACAGTAGCGGTGAAAACATACTATGAAACCTGGCGACTCCCCCGACGCTTACCGCTCCCAATGTGTCGCCATGATAAGCGCCACCAATGGCCAGATACAGATCTCGCTTAGGCTCAGCCGGTTCGACTTGCCGCCAGTACTGGAAAGCCATCTTCAGCGCCACTTCAACCGCGCTGGCGCCATCGCTACTGTAGAACACGCACTCTAGGCCAGGCGGAGCGATTTCGATAAGCTTGGCTGTTAACCGAATGCTGGTCGTGTTGCTCATGCCTAAGCCCGTGACATGGGCTACTTGATCTAGTTGCCTGCGAATGGCTGCGTCAATGGTGGGATGTCGATGGCCGTGTACATTGCACCACATGCTGGCCACCGCATCTAACAATCTTCGGCCTTGTTGATCGACCAGCCATGAACCCTTAGCCGATTCGATAATCAGCGGCTGGTACTCGGCCATCTGAGTAAAGGCGTGCCAATAGTTCTGACGATCAACCTCTTGAAAGTCGATATCACCGGCATAGGGCGAGTCGGGTTCTTCCATGGATCGCAAACACACGCCTTACCAGAGGACTTGAACTGGAGCGCCAACGCGCACTCCCAGCATGGCACTGGCACTGTCCCCAACCAAGGCAATTTTAAGCGGGCCGGTTTGGTCGACGATGGCAATTAGAGTCATCTCGGGTTGATCATGTTGGGAAGCATACAATCCAAAAGTCTCATGTTCGTCCACCACCACGCGCAGCGATTCATCTCGAGGAGCTGCCCCAAGCTGATCCGCTAGGATATCGGTAATCAGGTTACCAGTTGAATCAACTTCAATGACTCGGCCACTAATCGTCTGCGACACTGATACTTTCCCAATGAATCCAGAGTGAAGCTCGTGAAGAACATAGTTCAGCCGCTCGGCAAAGGCTTGCCTTCCATTATTGAAAGCCTTCAAGGACTTCACGGGACACGGCTGTCGGTCCAATGATGTCTAACAGTATGCCGTACCACCGCAATACTTGCAAAGCGGATTGTACCAAATTACCGCAGCGGGTGGGATAAAGTCTAAGAACATATCCTGAGAACTGGCCAAATCTTCATAAACTCGCCAGACTCAACATTTAATAGTTTCGCAGCAGAGCCGTTGACTTGCGCTAGTTCCAGTCTGCCTTGGGAATCGATCAACATGATCAATTGACCAGCGGTCTGCTGTCCGTAGGTGTCAACGACTATTGCAGTTTGGCGAACTGAGCATGCGGTTTCAACTTCAACTCGCAGCGATTGACGAAACTGGCTCAATAGTTCCTGACAACTACCCAAAGCCAGATTGCCGTAGTGGTCGGCGGCAATAATGGGGCATTGCCAACCAATGCTGTCTGGCAGGCGTTTAGGGGTGGGCAACTGGCAGCGATGCAGTCGCTGGGTCGCAGGTCCTAGGTCACTCAGTTTTCCTCCCAGGGCCAAGTGAGCTGCGGCGGGAGCGATGATGTCGCGACCATGGAATGTGCAACTGACAGACGGCAGGGCCAATGGCACGTTGGTGACCTGTACGGCGCAGTCGGGAGTGTGCTGGGCCAGCAGGTGGGTCAGCAGGCCATTGTCGGGCAACACAAATTGATGACCAGACAGCGCAACGGCAACGATGGGACGATCGGTACCTACACCGGGGTCGACTACGGCAATGTGGATGGTTCCAGGCGGGAATCGCAATGCGGCTTCAGCCAGAATGCACGAACCAGATAAAATATCTTGAGGCGGAATCTGGTGGGTGATGTCAATCAACTGGCAAGTTGGACAGGCGGTCAGCAACACACCTTTCATCTGAGCCACGTAGCTGTCCGACGTGCCAAAGTCCGTCAGCAACGTGATGATGGGAGCTGCTGTTTTCGTGCAGTGGGAGCTGAGCGAACTCACATGGCCTCGATCAATTGCTGACACAGTTCACGGACCAGTTTGGGATCGACGTTAGGATTCTTTTTCTTTGCAGCACCGACCAACGATCCCAAGCCTTTTGCATTGCCGCCGCGCACATCCTCCACCACCTTGGGATTCTCCGCCAGCAGTTGGCGACACAGGCTCTCAAGTTGCCCACTATCCACTTGCTGGATGCCAAGTGACGACATTGCCTGGTCGATCGTCTGGTCATGCTGCATCAGATATTGGAACACGGTTCTACCGCGCGCATTATCGATCTGTCCGTGCTGGATGGCTACCAGCAACTGCCCAAGTCGCTGGGCGGTGATGGGGAACTGGTCGATGCTGATTTCCTGTTCCTTGAGCGTTCGCATGACGTCCTGCTGAATCCAACTGCTGCATCGCTTTGGATCGGCTCCGGCAGCCACGGTGGCATCAAAATAGTCGACTAAGCCGCGACCCTGAGCGACGATCACATCGGCATCGTAGGCTTTCAAGCCCAATTGAGTTTCCAGTCGCAGTCGAGCCGCAGATGGAAGTTCCCCCAGTGCCTTTTTTTGATTTTCGAGCATGGCGGGTGTCACGTGCAGTGGAACCAAATCGGGATCCGGGAAATATCGATAGTCGGCCGATTCTTCCTTTTCACGCTGTGGCTTGGTGTGGCCGGCTGCGTCATCCCAGCCGCGAGTCTGCTTGGGTGCATCGTGGATGGTCTGATGGGTCTCTTGCCACAATTCGTACTGTCGCTGAGCCTCGTACTGCACGGCCCGCTCGACCGCTCGAAAGCTGTTCAGGTTCTTAACCTCGACGATGGGCGTTGCAACTTTTTTTCCCTGATGCTGCAAATGAAGATTGACGTTCGCATCGGCGCGAAGGCTTCCCTCCTGCATGTTGCAATCGGACACACCCAAGTACATCAGCAGCAATCGCAATTCAGTCAGATATGCCTTGGCTGCGGCCGGGCTACCAATGTCTGGATAGGAAACGATTTCCAGCAGCGGAGTTCCGGTGCGATTCAGGTCGATGCGACTATCGGCGCGGCCCGCCACTTCGTCGTGCATGCTCTTTCCAGCGTCTTCTTCCAGGTGCGCTCGGATCAGTCGCACTCGCAAGGTTTCACCTGGATGGTCTGGATCGGTAAGATCCAGGAAACCTTCGCCGCATATTGGCTGATCAAATTGACTGATTTGATAACCCTTCGGAAGATCAGGGTAAAAGTAGTTCTTGCGATCCCACTTGGTCACTTCGGCAATTCGGCAATTCAGCGCTAGGCCGGTTCGAATCGCCAGTTCCACAGCTCGATGGTTCAGCACAGGCAAGCTACCTGGATGCCCAAGGCAGACCGGACAAACCTGGGTGTTCGGCGGTGCCCCGAAGCGAGTTGAACACCCGCAAAAAAGCTTGGTTTGGGTGGACAACTGAACGTGGACTTCAAGTCCCACCACAATTTTGTAAGGAGCTTCATTCATGGGTCGATCCAGTCGGCAACAGGGGCCGACGTTCCCTGAGTTCAATTGAGTTGTGCTACCTGCGGGGTGAACAGTCCGGCCTGCTGAAGTTGATAGGCCACGTTCAGTAGTCGTGATTCTTCTAGTTGTGGAGCCTGTAACTGAATCGCCAAAGGCAAGCCGGTACTGCTGAAGCCTGCAGGGACGGACATCGCGGGCAAGCCTACTAGATTGGCTTCAACGGTGAACAGGTCGCCTAGATACATTTGCAGCGGGTCGTCTACTTTCTCACCCAACTTGAAAGCCGGTGTGGGCACCACTGGGCCCAGCAGCAAGTCCACTTGCTGAAACGCAGACTGGTAATCTTGAGCGATCAATCGACGCACTTTCAGAGCCTGTTTGTAGTATGCGTCTGCATAGCCGGCGCTTAACGCAAAGGTGCCTAGCAAGATGCGGCGCTTGACTTCGTCGCCAAACCCCTCGGTGCGACTACGCGTCATCATTTCCTCCAATGACCATCGCTGATTAGAACCAGCGGAGCTTAATGACTCGTTTTTCGGGGACACTGTACGGTAGCCATAATGCGCAGCTTCGTAACGCGCAAGATTGCTACTGGCTTCACATGGAGCGATCACATAATAGGCGGCAACGCAGTGTGCGCTGTGAGGGATATGCACAGGGACGATGGTGGCCCCTAGGGTTTGAAGCATTTTCTGCGCCCCCTGCACCGCGGCGGCGATTTCTGAATCCAGCGATGGATGTTCCAAGTGTTCGCTGACGATGCCGATGCGAAGGCCAGCCAGTGGCTTAGTAAGGGCTTGCTGATAATTGGGCAAAGGAACTGGCAGCGAAGTACTGTCCCGTGAATCGTGACCGGCCAATATTTGAAGCAATGCAGCTAAGTCCTCGGTGTGATGCGCCATTGGTCCAACTTGGTCTAGGCTGCTGGCATAAGCGATCAGACCCAGACGACTAATCAACCCGTAAGTTGGTTTCAGGCCACACACACCGCAAAAAGCTGCTGGCTGCCGGACCGATCCGCCAGTGTCCGAGCCGACCGCAAGTGGCGTTAATCCAGCGGCCAAGACGGCAGCGGAACCTCCGCTGGAGCCGCCGGGAGTGCGCTGTAGGTCCCATGGATTGCGGGTCAGTCCAAAGGCACTATTCTCGGTGCTAGAACCCATGGCAAATTCATCCATATTGGTCTTGCCAAGCGGAATGAGGCCAGCTTGAAGCAACTGCTGAATACAGGTGGCGGTGTAGGGTGGACGATAGTTGGCCAGCATCCGCGAGCTGCAAGTCGTGGGTAAACCCTCCAAGCATAAGACATCCTTGATCGCCACTGGGACGCCGGCCAGCGGAGAGCCAGATGGTGAGAGATCGCCTCGCGCTATGCGAGAGTCGACCTGATCGGCCTGCTGAAGCGCAACTTCATCGGGCATGATGCTCACATAGCCGCCCAGTTTCGAATCCAAACGCCTTGACCGCTCGAGAAAGTAACCGGTGGCTTCGCGGCTTGATAGCTGGCGATTGGCGATTCTTCGCCCTAGCTCGACGGCAGAGAGAGTTTCAAGAGTCATGCTTTGCCAGGTTCCATCAAACTGCGGTTCGCGGGAATGACCAAGACATTGGACGCACTTAGTCGATCGAAAAAATCTGCACCTTACCTAGCCGAGCACCGGTGGTACCAAGAAAAATTCACCGTCCGATTGCGGAGCATTCTGAAGTGCTTCCTGGCGCGACAGGCTGGGTTGGAGGCTATCGGGACGAATTACCGAGTGGACCTCAAACGGATGCGCCATTTCCTGGACACCAGTCGTGTCAACTTGGCTCAGTTGCGCCACGAAATCCAAGACGCTCAGCAGTTTTTTCGAGACCAATTCTTGCTGGTCCGGGGCAAGTTCCAGCTTGGATAGGCTGGCCACTCTTCGAATGTCCTCAGGAGTCAGTTGCATGGACAGGACTCCAGCGTGTTGAACTGTACCTTGACGGCGTTATTGTACCAAAGGCGCGTGAACCTATTTGCCCACAGGAACCGCAAAAGGCTTCTGGCGAACTACTTTTCGCACCAGACCGCTACGAATGCACTGGGCGCATACCCTCAATCGGCGGTGTTCGCCGCTGGGCAATTGAACGCGCAGTGTCTGCAGGTTCGGTTTGAACTTCCGCCTGGTAATACCGGTAACCTTGGTACCGACCCCGCCCAGGTACTTGGCCTTACCGCGAATTTCAACGCTGTTACCTACAATCGCTTTTTTGCCGCATACGGCACACTGGCTGGCCATTGCTTGGCTCTCCCAACAACGAATTTCCAACTAAATAATCGCAAACATCACTCATACACGGGCGTGAGCCTGCTTGTCAAGCAAAAAACTTTGAAAGCCGCAACTTGCCCCCCGCGTTCACGCGGAAACCATCGTGATTTCTGGTCTGAATGAAGACTGCGAAGTATAGCCATAAAGCATCGGTAGACAACTGCAAATTTGAAAATACTGGCTTAGG
>JBIIJD010000117.1:0-9065 GCA_044234105.1 Aureliella sp.
CGGCAAGTCGTCGACGCTGGTCATCGGTAAGCAGTATACGATTCTTGCCAATGTGCTCTTTGAGCACTGCAACTTCAGTTTGCAAATACTGGATTCTTTGTTGCTGTTGGCGATTGATCCAACTGGCCAGAATGACTAGCAGTAAGTGCCAGGGTTGTAGAATAAAAAGCATTAACGTCTCGGCGTGAAAAAGTCATAGACGATATGGACGCAGGTGAACTTGTAAAGTGCTTGGGAGAGACAGTCAGCAGTGAAAATCTGACTTTGCGGCAACTGTTATGTTTGGAGAAAGTGTGCTGGCGACCAATAATTCTCAAATGCGTCCTCGGAGTGCAAACAGGAAATGCTTGAAAGCTAAGGTTTTTCATGTTCTAATACACGTTTGAGTTTCTTGACCCCACGGGTATGACGACAATACTGGCTGCTCATGCAGAAATCAGTTCAGCTCTCAATGGATCATTACTATTGAGGTGAGAACTGATCTAGGATCGATCCGCCATCCGACGCATTGGCAAACACATGCAGGTGAAAATGCTCAGCCAATTCCTGGCATGCCTTAATGCCGCGAACACTGTTTCCTTTGAGATCTAAGCGTGGCGAGTAGGTGCCAATGCCGACTTTTCCCGGTACAACTGCGACAATTCCTCCGCCAACGCCGCTCTTGGCTGGTATACCAACTCGATATGCCCACTCTCCTGCAAAGTCGTACATACCGCAACTGTGCATTACGCTTAGCAAATCTTTCACAAACTCAGCTTTGATTGCTTGCTGCCCAGTAATAGGGTTGATTCCGTTGTTGGCCAGGGTAGCACCAATAACTGCCAAATCATGACTTGTCACCAATAAACTACACTGATGAAAATACAAATCAAGAGTCTCTTCCAATCGATGGCTTACCATATCAAAATTCAGCATCAGATGAGCAAGCGCTCGATTTCGATGCCCGGTAGCGCGCTCGGAGGCGGATACCGAGTTGTCAACATACACAGATCGCCCGCAGTACCGACTGAACATTTGAAGCATTCGAGTCAGTCGATCAGGAAAGTCTTTGCCTAGGATTAAATCTGTGGCTGCGATAGCTCCCGCGTTGATCATGGGATTGAACGGACGGTTAGATGCCTCGTCTAACGTGATCGTATTAAAAGCTTCTCCCACCGGTTGGACACCGATCTTGGACAATACTCTTTCGCGCCCTTGATCTTCCAGGGCGAGCCCAAATACGAACGGCTTAGAGACGGACTGGATGGTAAACTCGACGTCAGCATCACCAACGTCAACAGACTGTCCATGAATGGAAACAATCGAAATTCCAAAATGATCAGGATTGGCTTTGAGTAGTTCGGGTATATAGCTGGCAACGACCCCATCAGAATTGTCTTTGAATTGCCGATGAATCTCTCTGACAGTTTCGCGCAAGGGTGAAGCGGCAGATTTCATTTTGCCCAACAGTGCGTCAAGATGTGAGTCGAAGCCGTTTCCCATAGTATTAGCTTGATCCTTTGGATAAAAGTAAATCTGCGATATGTTGGATCTCAATTGTGAATGGATGATCGGGAAATCTATTGACGAATAGGCCGCTACTGGCCAACCGTACAATTTCATGGTTCAGCGGCAGCATGCCCACAACTTGGCGTCCATAGGATGATTCCACCTTCTGTTTTAATGCATTTCTATCCATCCCTGGCGGGATCTTATTCAACACCAACCAAGGTTGATCCACACCCAAACGCTTAGCCAATTCCAGCGTCACATAGATGCCTTGGAAATCCTGGCTGTCTGGCCTGAGAATCAAGATTACTTGGTCGGAGACAACGATTGACAACAGGGTTTCCTCGTTGACTCCTGGATGCGTATCGATCAACAGGTAATCCAATTGCAACTTATCGACTAATCGCTTAAAGCCGTCATTGAGCAGGGCAACATCATAACCTTCCTTCAAAACTCGCCCTATGTCCCCGGTTTTAGTGCTTGACGGAATCAAGAATATCTTGGGTTGACTCGCCTCAGGTGAGGCAACTCCGATCGAAACGCTGGTTACGTCGTAAGCAACCTTTTCGATCTGACATCTACCGTACAAATAATCATTCAGGGAACTCTCAATTTGCTGGTCATTCAATTGAAAAATAACATGGACACCTGGGGATTGGATATCACAGTCCACAATCGCCACCCGCTTGCCCGATCTGGCAATAGAAACGGCTAGATTTGCACTTAGGTTGGACTTGCCTGTACCTCCACGGTAAGAGTGCACTGAAATTATTTTTCCCACGACAGTTAAGGCTCCCTCTACATTTTCCTATTTGCGACGCATTGAAATCGAGTTGCCAAGTTTAAAAAAACAAATGCCTAAAGAATGGCCTAACCTTACGTTTATTAATGTGTACCACCACCAAACTGTTTGGATTCTCGTTGCCGTTTCGACTCAGACTGGAGCCTTTGGAATGATTCCGATTCGGTAATTTTGGTTACCTCTTCGGCCAACTGCTGTTGGTTAAAATTAAGAAATTCAAACTCGAACTGCTCCAGGTTGTCCAACGTTGCTGAGGGTATTTCGTTGGGAGCCTCGTAAATCAGAATTTGTAACATAGGACCGTTGGATCCAAGCTGAAATATCATTCGATGGGTGACATCAATGCGATCGACCTTTGCGCCTTGAATCCAGGTACCATTACGACCATGCGACTCCAAATGCCACTTTCCTTCTCGAGACAACAATTCGACGTGAAGTCGAGATACCCGGGGATCAACGACGCTAATATGATTATCTTCAGACCGGCCAACGGTAACTCGATCCAACCCTGAACAGTCCCAACTCTGCAGGGGTTGACCCAGAGCGGAATCGAGCAATTGAAGCGTGAACCCTTGCGAAGCACCTTTGTTCAAGACGGCCCCCTCGTTTTAGTCTCTCAGTAGTTGGATGACACCGAAAAAAAGTGACTTCGGATCGTCAGGCAAGTCCGCTCACTCGTTGGCTACTTGCCTGCTACAAAAACCGCTTACCAGACCCATTTTCTGCTCAAAATAGATATAGGAAGACCTACCCATCAGCAAATCAAACCGACTCAATTAATTGTCGGGTTACTACGCTTTACTTTCCCCTTGGACAAACGGTCTGAGCTGATCAATGCAGATTTGAAATCCTTGAATCGTCCATTCGTCCGCTAATTTATAGCCGACATTTTAATCAGTCCAAACCACAACTGTAAACAGTCGTTGACGGTCGCTCCGGGCGGAATTCCAACAAAAAACCTTCCATGCCAACTTTTTGTCTAAAAAGACTCGAAATTGTCCGCTGCATTGCATTGAAAGTTGAGCTGAGGCTCGGAAAGTTTTCTAACTCGCCCGAAAAAGTATATCAATGGCTGGGTTTTGTCTTTAGACTAAAAATCGACTTGGTTTCGCTACCCCCCTAAACCAGCAACAGATGTTTCCAGGATGGAAGATGTTCGCAATTTCGTTAAGTGCAGTTGTTCCTAGATTCGTGGCAAACCGCACCAATCGACACTTCGCCCGTTGTATTTGAATGATCTTGTCTGCCAGTCGACTGCGTAGTATCTGGTTTTCTGATTTTAGGCAGCTGACCTGCCGAGCCAATTCATGGTCTGTGGATCGGGCAATGACCAAGAGTAGAGCGGTATACTCATTGCGGAAGCTGGACATGGTAAAATGCTGTTTTTCCCAGAAAATCATGGGTTGGAGCGCGGTTTTTGCACCACGCAATGACCTTCGAGAATAGTCGGAGTTCTCGCCATTTCAATGCTCACAGCCTGTGAATACAGAGTCGCGTTCTCGCACCGGCTGTTAAACAGAAGGGTGGAGTTCGAGACCGGATTGGTGGCAGCCAAGACGGTCTTTCTGTTAAACGACTTTCCCGTATCGCGGCATACTTTTGAAGACCGAGCGATCCGGAATCGAAATTTCTAAGTCGTGGATTTTCAAGCGTTTACGAGATCGGCATTTTTGAGAAGGTCCGATATCAGGGTTGGTACGAGGAGGAAGTCCCTCGATTGCCTTGGTTTGCCTACAGCCCCTGTGTCTACAAATCCAATCTGACTTGCGAATACTCAGTGTGCCATATCGCTACTCGCCCGGCGGTAGTCCAAGTCCGGGTGGCAGGCCAGGTAACTGTCCAGTTGGTGATTGACCTGCCGCCGGTGCTGACTGCTCGGGGGTGTTGAAAAGCTGGTCTCGCGAGACTTTCAACTTCTGATAGACGCTATCGCTAACGATATAGTACCAATCAGCAAAACGTGCATTCAATTCTGCAACTTTCTTGCGACCTTGATTCAGCGACTCGTTCCGCGCGTCGATCAATCGTTGATTCTCTTTGCGAATGGTTTCTTGCAAAAATTCAAGTCGCTCTTTGAGTTCCTCTGGAGTTTCCTGACGCGACGGGTTGAGCTGAGTCTCTTGAGCCGCATCCGTCGCTTGGCCGCCTTCGGCCTTTACCTCGCTGCCAGCTTGTGGCTGGGCCGGCTCTTGTGTTGCCGCTGGAGAAGATGAAGAAGCATCTTCTTGAGCTGCATCGCCGAAGCTGACGAACTTGACGTCAGTCTTCTGAAGGGCAGCACCTGGTGTTGAGCCCTCAGTGGCTGGTTCTGCAGAAGGCTGAGTCGCCGAATCAGTAGCCGGTTGTGTCGTCGCTTCAGCCGCTGGCTCACTTGGCTGCTCAGTCTCAGACTGCTCTACATCGCTTATTGCCGGTTCGTCAGAACTGCTGGCTGAAGTATCAGCTTCTTCCGCCGAATTGGAGTTCTGACTGCTAGCCGCATCACCTGACTGAGGCTGGGCAGCAGGTTGCGCGGGATCAGCAGACGGATCGACCGCAGGAGCATCCTGAGCTGCGGGCCGCGCAGCGGCCTCTTGGGCCAGCATCTCCTCGACAGTTTCTGGGACGACCTTCAGTTCAGGCGCAGGAAATTTGCTTTCGTCCAGTTGAGCCATAACCAACAGGTAGCGGCGCACTCCCTGATCGTCGGATTTTTCCTCAGACGGATCCTCGGATTTTCCTTCCTGGTCGTCGGTCAACGCAGATCCACTTACCTGAGTGTTGCCGAACCTCAAAAGATAACGAACTCCTTCTTTGGTACCAAGCAACAGTTCACCTCCGGAAGCATAGACATCTCCGGCTTCCATCGGAAAGAAACCTTGAGATTGCAAGTTCTTTGTCGCTTCAACGTTTTCCGACAGCGATTTGTCAGCCTTCAGGTCTGCGGCCAGTCCAAGAGGTTTGCGTCGGACGTTGACAATCTTCAGGTTTTGAATCGAATTTCGAAGATCGTTCAGAGCACTTTCCTGCAATGTCTTGCCTTCAGGTGGCTGACTGGTTTCTGGATTGCCTTCGATAGTGTAGTCGACGAATTTTTGAAGCGACCATTTACTATCTTTGTTCAGTAGGTCGGCATCAAAATTTCGTCCTAGACCAAATCCCCGCTCAGTTCTAACAATTGCGTAGTCGCGCAGGCCGATGTTTTCGATATCCATGCTTCGCACGTTCAGGATATCACCCTTGATCCATTTCTCGAAGTTAGTCGAAAACGCATCTTTCTTGATCTGGACAACATAGACGGCGTCCTCGGCAGGCACACGCACATAGTATTGGTCCTCGGTACCAGTCACAGGTTTACCGACGATCAAACTTGCCAGAATTTGATTTTCCGGTCCGCCCACTTGGACCAACATTCCTACACCAGAAGCCGATGCGGTTAGCTCTTGTTCATTAGGTTCAACGACTCCATAAAGCGCATGGTCACCTCGATCGGTACTGACGGTCGACAACACGGTCAGTTCGACAAGTGGCGCGGTGGCTTCGCTGACTTGCTTTTCTGAGTCGGCAGGATAGCCGTCGGCCGATGGCAGGGTCCAAAGCTGAGTCTTGGCGTCGCGGGCCAGTTCAATTCGACTTAGTGTCGCCAATTGCTCGTCAAATTTGGCGATCTTTAAGGAGGCCGCCGAATCGGGGTTAAAATCTGGGAAAATGGCGCTACCGCGCTTCTCCTCGGCCAGTTGCCCTTCGCTGACAACTGAGGTGGGACGGAACACCCAAGCCAAGCTAACAGAAAGTGCAGCGGCGGCCGCAAACAGGGCTGTGGTCTTCATTTCGCTCACGGGAAACACTCCTAAAGATCTTCAAGTGTATTTCAATGGTCGCAGATAAAATGGATTTAGGACTAACGCAGTCGATTCTTCGCGATGCCTTCGCGCTCGCGAACTCGGCGCGAAACGAACACACCAATTCCAACGATCAGTGGTGGAATGGGCGGCAGCAAGATGGCCAAGTACTTGTACCGAGCTTGCTCGCTGAGAATCTTTAAGTCAGCGGATTGTCGACTAGCGCGAATCTTTTCATCTCGTTCCGCTTCCAACTTCTCTCTTTGAATCGCCAGTTTTCGTTCCAGCGACATATTCTGAACCTGCAATCGCTGCAGTTCAGCGATCAGCGTCTGTTGTTTGCTAGGATCGGTCGCTCCTTCGCGGTTCAGTTCGTTGATTCGGTCCTGGAACTTAGCTACGGTTCGTTGATTCTGCTCTTCGGCTTCTCGGATAGCTCGATTGAATTCTTCCTGGTACTGCTTCTGATTTTCAGCTTCCGCAGTTTGAAACTCTTGAGCTTGATCCTCGAACAGTCGGAGCGTAACGTGTTGCGGTTCATGGCTGCGAATGGCCGGATAGTCTGCCTCACCGGCCAGAACATCAATCACGTTCAGCACAAAGGTGATATTCTGCACTCGCAGATTGATGTCTTCATAGTCTTCAGGTCGACGGCGACTGGCGCTGAAGAACGGAGCCATGCAGTCGATATCCGCAACATAGTAGGCGCGAATCTTCTTGGAATCTGCATCAGAAGCGGCAGTTTGTTCAGGGCTTGTCGATTCGGCTTTGTCAGCCGCTTGCCCCTCTGCTTTATTCTCGCCACTCGTAGCATTACCGCCAGCAGTTCCACTTTCGACATACACTGCCACGACCTGTTCGCCCAAGGTTGGCCCTTGCAGAACCTGCAACTGGGTAGGCTGCATTTCTTCACTTCGCATTTGAGCCATCACGTCATCAAACTTGATGCGTCCGCTGTTGGGCCTTAGTGTAACAATCGGAGTCACATTCAGTCCCTTGTTATTTTTGTCTATTTCAATAGCACCTGAATAAAGCATCATCAGCTCTCGAAGCCCAGCAGTGGCCCGATTGGATTCGCTCAAGTAATCGATACCTTCCCCCGCTTCCTCACGGATAAACAACCACTGATCGGTAGCGTTCAGCAGATATCGCAATTTAGGGTGCGGATTGTATTGCTGCCAGACGATGTCTGGGTTGATAGTGCCTTGCATGCCCGGTGTCTGGGGTATGCTCAGGCCCAGCGCGGACCAGAGAGTTTGGATATCGCCTTTGGGTTGAGGCTGACCGCCGCCAAACATGCCACCACCGGCCGGCGGTTTGGGCTCACCAGTGCCCGGTACACCTTGCATGGCGACTGGCAAAGGATCTTCGAATATGGCAGTCGGAATTCCGGCCTGAACGGCGTCTACTAAATTCTTCAGTTGCGGGGGAGACAAGGACGATGGCTGCACGGCCAGCAGCACATCATACTTTCCGGGAGCGATTGTTTCAGTTGCATCGACGCCCTCGACATCATACTGCTTTTCTAGCTCTTCAATGATCGGCTGTTTGGGAAGCTGGCGGAAGGAACCGCCCGCCATCGAAAATCCGCCCATAAAGTTAGCATCTGTGTTGATGACGCCCAACTTGGCTCGCTTGGGCTGTGCCGCAGTGTTAATCGAACGCACTAGTTCGTACTCAACTGGAATACCGCTGTCAAAAAACGGCACGACGACCTTGGATAATCCACTTCGAACGGCAGCCCCCAACAATATTTCCTGGTCACGGAACGAACCACGCTGACGAACGCGAATCGCTTGTGGTTCGATCCCATACTGCTTACGGGCTCGTTGTGCCTCTTCACTGGATGTTTCCAGGTTGTCGTAAATCTGCACTTGCAACTTGGTATTGCGTCCGCCAGCCAGCGACTGGAACTCCTTCAGCAGAGTCACCAGATCGTAGCGAGTCTTCGAATATTGCTCAGGAATATTGTTGGATATAAACGCTTCGATAACGATAGGTCGTTCTGGATCCAATTTGCGGATTAACTGCCGAGTGGTCGGGCTAAGAGAACTGACTTTTCCTTGGGTGACGTCAAATCGCGGCCGATCATTCTGCATAAAGAAGTAGCTGATTCCAAAGACCACGACAGCCAAAGCCAAGCATCGAAACATAAAATGCAGAAACATCTTGTTGCCGTCGCTGCCACCGCTCCAGTGTCGCCGTCCGATCAGCACCATGCAGTAGTAAAGCGCTGCCATGGTCAGCAAGGAGAAGAAAGCGACCGGGGCGATACTGATAACTCCTCGGCCAAAGTTATCAAACTGATCGCTGAAGCTGAATGACTTAACAAACTGCGACCAGGCGCCACGCGCAATGATCACTTCGGAATTCGCAGCAAAGGCCAGAGGCGCGTTGAACAACGCGCCAAGAATGAACGCCACTGTCAGGTTCGAAGTCATGAACGAAGCGACCATGCCGATGGCAAGCATGGCCAGTCCAACAAACCAGTAACCCAGATAATTGCTGCAGAACAACCCGGCGTCCACTCCACCACTGGACAGGTAAAGCAGTACCATAAAGGTCGAAATCTGCGAAAAGATCAGTGACACTGAAAATATCGATACGACCGACAGGAATTTGCCAACAACGATATCAAAATCATCGGCCGGCAAAGTTAACAACAACTCATCAGTCCCCTGCCGCTTTTCGTCTGCCCAAATACTCATCGTGATAGCAGGAATAAAAAACAGCATGATCACTGGAAACCAATAGTTCAGTTGATCTAAATTCGCCAAGTTGGCGTTGAAGAACTCATTGGGCCAAAACGCGGCCATTGACGTAAGCAGCACGAACAGGCACAAGAACACGTAGCCCGTTGGATTGGAGAAGTAGGCTAGGAAATTCCGTCTGAGCACAGCGTAGGCGGCTCGCTTGCGCTTAGCCAGCAAACTGACCGCCAAGAAGACGAGCAG
>JBIIJD010000011.1:0-92046 GCA_044234105.1 Aureliella sp.
TTCGGCCTGCTCCGCTTGCAATTGTTCCAGGAAAGCAACGTGTTCCTCGTTTTGTCCATCGCCAAGCTTGACCGCTTCGGACTGGACTTTGATCGCTTGATCCAACTGCCCGCTGCGGTGAAGCAAGTGAGCATAGGTGTCCATGACCGCAGCTTCCTTGGGTGACAGATCGACCGCTTTCTTGGCGGATGCGATCGCAGCAGCCAACAATTTCTCGGAGAACTCGGGATCATCCTTGGCTCCTTCATACAGCATCCAGCCGATCTGATTCAATTTGATCGGATCGGTTTCACCGCCAACAATCTCGTCAAGCGCGGCGGCCGCATCGTCAAACCTTTCACCATGCAGCAGCACCGAAAATTTCACCTCTTTGATTTCGGCCTTCTGCTCGGGTAGCTTTTCTATCAAATCGTCAAGCAGCTTCAAAGCTTCATCGATCTTGCCTTCCATCGCCAGTCGCGTTGCCGGAAACACTTGGACTCGAATACGAATTTGAGTCAAAAATTCACCCAATTTAGCGTCATCGGAATGCTCTTTCAGAGCTTTGTCAATAATCTCAATGGCCGCCTGTGAGTCGCCGTCTCGCATCGCTAGGCCGATTTGATTGCGAATCATGTCCCGAGTCTGCTCTGCAAGAATGGCTTTCCTGGCAGCTTCCCTATCCCAAGTACCGCTGACAACCTGCTCGAGCGGCGAATCCATTTCGCCTGGGTGTCCAATCCATTCGATAGCAGAATCCTTGCCGACAATAAATGCAGTGGGGATGCCATTCTGCCCAGCCGCCTCCATGTAACTTTGATAAACCGAACCATCTGGATCAGTGGTCAGGCAGTAAGCACTGGTCAGCTTGGCATAGGTGTCTTCATCCGACTTCGAGCCTTCCAACGGCCTCTTAAGGAACTCCTCGACCTCTTGTAGCTCCTCGTTGCTAACGCTGATCAACTGAACACCTTTGTCAGCATATCTATTCTGAAGCTGAGCCAAATGTGGCATGCTGGCTACACAAGGACCGCACCAAGTCGCCCAGAACTCGACAATGTACACCTTGCCAAGTTCAAATTTGGCAATTCGCTTAAACTGCCCACTTCCGTCGCTCAGCCAGTGCTCTATGTCCAATGCCGGTGCCGCCGAACCGATCGTCAGCATTTCCTGGGCATTGGCCACACAATTGAACGGACCTTTTTGGATGCAAAGCAAGGCAACAAGAACAAACACGGTGGGGGTAATGCGCTTCATGATTCCTTTTTTGACCTACATCTTTCAGCAGAATGACTGCGTGGGGTGTTGGGATAAAGTCGTTAACAGAGGCCCGATCATCGAACAAGGAAATCCTATATCCCCAGAGCCTGAAGACCAAGAGCGATTCAAGCAATACGCAAATAAATCGATGGATTTCTGAAGTTACTTTTTGCCAATAGTGCGTGCTGTGTTTCATGAATTTAAGGTCAATTCTACACACTGAGCGCGATGTCGCAGGCGGTTGAGGCACATACAGAACGAAAGGTAATTTTGTGTGCGACCATCAGACCTGCTGTCAATTGTACCAAATGTGACGATTTTCCAGATATTTCTTGAATCAGCGTTCAGTCAAATTTCGGTTTCCAACTCCCATTCTGACAAACGGGGTAGTTTAGGGCCTATTCTTTCCACAGGTGCCGCCCTGTGATTCATTGTAGCAGGCACGCTCCGTGTGCCGTCCGCTCTGTGATCTACGGTAGTAGGCACACTCCGTGTGCCGTCCGTCCCGGTCGACTGCCAGATTTTCACGAGGCTGCGGCACTCGGAGAACGACCGCTACTTGATATGTAGTTTCTTGAAGTCACGGCACTCGTAGAGTGCCTACTACTTGAGAGTACCTGCTACTTTACAGCTCCTTCGGGCTAGACCATAGACAACCGGTTTGGTCCGTGAGTGACTTCCAAGAATGCAATTACAACATTGAAGATAGTACAATGCCTTCTGAAGCTAAGCCAAAATCAAGTCGTGTCATTGAACTGGATGCGTTGCGCGCGCTGGCTGCCATTAATTTGATGCTATTTCATTTCACACATGTATACAGCGTGAAATATGGCTACAGCACGCCTCTGGGATTCGAGTTCCCGTGGGGCAAGTATGGAGTGCAACTGTTCTTTATGCTCAGCGGTCTTGTCAACGCGCTGACGCTAATGAAGAAGCAGGACGCAACCGGCTTTTTGAAGGCACGTTGCCTGAGAATCCTGCCTTGTTATTACATTGTCATCACGCTCAATCTAGTCCTGTACAGTTGCATGCCTTTGGCACAGACTGGTCAGTGGAGTTGGTCGCAGCTTGCTGCCAATCTAACTGTGATGCCAAATCTGTTGGGCTTCGATTGCCTTGAACCGGTCATGTGGACACTTCAAGTCGAATTGCTGTTTTACGCGATACTATTGTCTTTGTTTCTCAAAGGCTGGCTGAATCGACCTCTGCCTGCGATCAGCGCTTGCCTGGCAATCTGCTTGCTGGGATGTTGGGGAATCGACTGGGTGTCCACCAGACTTGGGGCTGAGCACTGGACTACCGGTCTGACCTGGTTTGCGCGTCAGGTGCTGCTGCTGGACTATTTTCCGCTGTTTGCAGTCGGCATGCTACTGCATGAAATCTGGCGTAGAATTGGCTCTGAATCCCCAGGCTCGCATACAGGCTGGGCCGCACGCCTAAGACAGCATCAAGGCAGCCTCTGCGGCATCGTAGCCTCGCTTGCAGTCTTTCACTTGACCGATCACCACGGCCACAACCCGGTGGTCTCGCTGGGACTGGTCGCGCTTTTGACAGCCAGTCTATTTGGAAGATTGCCGATCCTGCGCTACAAACCTCTGGTATTTATCAGCGGCGTTTCTTACATGTTGTATTTGCTGCACGACAACCTGGGGGCGGTGTTCATACACTGGATGGACCATACGCTGCACGTTCCGCCACTGCTTTGCTTCCTAGCTTGCATACCAGCTACGGTCGCGATATCGACTCTAGCAACATACGGCTTGGAGCGACCAATCACCAAGTGGCTACGAAACCGATATCTACCTTCTAAGGCCAGTCAAAGGCAAAGCCTTTGGCCAAATCAGGCAACAATCTCACAAGGTGCCGGCTCATGATCACTGCCAATCAATGCCTGACCGCTACCCGAGTTGACATCAACACACTTGCTGGCCTGAAAAAACAATGGCAAGCTTTGGCCGGTGATTGCTTCATGCAGCATCCAGCGTGGATACTCAGCGCTTTTCAGCACTATCATCTTAAGCAACCTTCAGTGGACTCAGCACAGCATGCAGCGCTGCTGGTCCAGGACACGAGCGGCCAGTTAAATGGATGCGGTCTTTGGTTTCGACAACTAAGCCATGGCCTCAACTGGTGGAAACTGGCAGGCAGTGGTGCCATCTGCAGCGATTACGTTACTGTCCCCGCATTACAGGGAAGTGAAGCAGAAGTTGGTTTCGCGCTGGCCGATTGGTTTCAGGCTCGGCCACGTGGTTTGTTAGGCTGGCCGACCGCGATCGAGATTGAAGGACATTTGCAAACATGTCCGCTTTGGCAATCGTTCGTATCCAGTTTGGAACATGCGGGATGGGCGTCAGATTGTGTTGAAGTTGAAGGTGCTTGGAAATTAGATCTACCCAATGACTGGACCACCTACGAGTCGCTACTGCACAAATCGCGCCGCCGCAAGGCCAGGAAGGCGATCAAGCTGATTCATCAAAACAAGTTCTGCCATCGAGTGGCTAGCTGTGCGGGTGCAATCCAACAAGCTTGGCCAGATTTTATTCGATTGCATCAAAAGCGACGACAGTTTCTCAATCAGCCAGGGTGTTTCAGCGACCCGGATTTCGAGATCTTCTTGCGAAAAGCGACCTTGGAGCTTGCTGAACAGGGCTCCGCATGGATGTCGATCGTCCAACATCCCGACGGGCAACCGTTAGCCATGCTGCTGATGTTCGACAGTGGACGACACGCATTTATGTATCAGTCCGGAATCGACACAGACTGTCTACACGACGAACCGGGACACTTGGTCAACGCCGCCACGATCCAACACTGCATCGAGAAAGGCATAGAAACTTTTGACTTCTTACGCGGCGACGAGCCCTACAAGCGTGGCTGGTTGGCCAATCGGCATGCTCTAAATCGCACTCGGCTATTTGCTCCGGGCTGGACCGGACGCGGCATCGCGTCGGCTATCAAGTTGCGGCGATCGATTTTTAGTTGGCGCAAAGCCGAGTCCTGCCACATGGACATTCAAGACGAGGACTAAAATGTACCGATTCGAATTGCATCCTGATCGTCAATCCATCGATCAAGTGCGTCAGCTTTGGAATCACCTGGCGCTGGTCAGCGGCGGAGGTATTGGCTGTCATCAATTGGAGGTCCTGGATAGCTTTAGTCAACATCTAGGTGCCGAACGCAAGTTGACGCTAATAACAGTTCGTGATCAGTGCGGGCAAGTTATCGGCGGACTGCCACTTATCTCTACGCCTAGTCGACTGATTACCGGCTACCAAACTGTATCGAACGAGTGGTTTCAAGCGCGCCAACCGTTGATAGCTGGCGACGCCGAGCTCTCGCAGGTCGCGCAGAAGCTTCTTGAAGGAATGAGTCAACTGCAGGCCAAGAGCTTTTGGCTAGATTGGATTGCAATTGATGATCCTGCCTGGCGAGCCATCCTGTCCGCTGCTGAGCAGCAAGACTGGGCTATTCAATTGAAAGCCAGATTCGAAGTAGGTATTGCGCATCTACCTGCAACTTGGCAAGAATTTGAAATCAGTCAGTCAAAGAACAGCCGCAAGCGTTGCCGATCGGAGTGGAAACAGTTTTCTCAAGCTGGACAAGTACGTTTACAAGTGGCCACTGAGGACGATCCTGAGAAACTTTGTCAGTCGTTGGAGCTAGCATTTCAAATTGAATTGGAAAGCTGGAAAGGCAAACAGCAATCGGCCATAGCCTGTCAGTCGGAAACCAAAGAGTTCTACAGCAGATGGGCCAGCCACCTACACCGGTGCGGTTCACTTCGCCTGTTTTTGCTTCGATTAGACGATCAAGCTATCGCATTCGATCTAGGCGTGGTAGAAGGCAATCGCTACCGTTCCGTAAAGGTCTCGTATAAAGAAAGTCACATGGCACTTTCTCCTGGCCACGTTCTCAATCAATTAGTTTTCCAGCACTTTATTGCTGATGGCCGAGTCAAGATCATGGACACCGTCGGTCCGATGAATGACGCAAATCGGCGATGGAGCAACGATAGCTACCGGATGGGCCGGTTAATTCTCGCTCCGGGCACCTGGGCCAACAATGTCACTGGGCGAAGCCTAGTCTCTCTGCTGAACGCACGTGCGGCATGGGCCGGAAGCAGCACAAGCATCATATCATCAAAATAGGTGTGGCAAACCGATTTGACGCCGAATCGTCGATAGCTGCCCTAAGTGGACCGCGAAGTGGGTGGTCAGCAAATGGGAGATCAGATGCCCGTTTGTCTGCAACGCACTAGACTTCAGCAGTTCCAAACTGTGCGGCTGTTCCAACAGTTCAGAAGGAGCTGACTGCACTGCGCTGGCAAGTTCGGTGTAGATGTCGCTAATCTTAGAAAGCAGCTCTTCTTTGCTGGGTGCAATCTTCGGATGTGTCGATCCGTCCGACCCTGGACCATAAGCAACCGCCCACGTCTTGGGACAGTGCCGATCTTTGCCCAACATTCGTAAGCCCATGTCACCAGCGATCGCCAAATGGCATAGAATCCATCGCGGGGAATGAAAGCCATTGATGACAATCGCATCCAAATGCCGTTCGTCCAAATCGTTTGTGATCATCTTCAGGTACTGCCGTAGAAAAACATTCAGAGTTGCTTCGCTAGCCGTCATTGAATTCTCCTAAAGAATGGTCGCGTCCGAATTCGTTTTGTTTGCTGAAGCCTGAAAGCGTCGCCGACCTTCATTCGGATAACAATATCGATGAAATGCGATTAGAAATCAACCGGTGCTAGCACAAGTTGCTTGTTTTCAGCGCAGGACTTGTTTGGAACCAAAAAAACAGGATCATGGTGGATTGATGGTTGTCGACTTTCTTGAACAGGGACCAGATCGCACCTTTACCGTCATTGGCTTGAAGTTTAATTTATAAATCTCAAAGCGGACTTCCATGGCGATTCAGACGAACTACGATCCGTTACAACCACCTGTGGTTAACTCGCGAAGCGGCCTTTCCCCTATGGGCTGCATGTTCGTCTTGCTAGGAGGTTCTGGGCTACTGATGATTTTAGTGAGCGTTCTTGGAGCGGTGCTTCTCACTAAAAAGAATCAAGAGTTGAGCGACAAGCGTCAACAGCAGCGCGCATGGCAGTTGCCACCAGGCCAGGCTATCGATCCTCAGGTTCAGCAAGAAATCGCCAAAGGAGGCGTCCAATTGAAACAGGACCAGCAGTTCGCTGAACTGCAGGATTGGTTGGAGCGCGAAGGTACATTCGACGACGACGAACTGCCAATCGACGAACCCAGATTTCAACAGGCCGTAAAGCAGTCCAATGCAGGATCTTTAGATCTGCTAACGCAATTGCTTGGTGGTTTGGTGATTGACAAAGATTACTTCACTCCGCCCCTTCGATATTGGGACAACAGACTGCTGAGCTTACGATGGATCGTTCCTGACCAAGAAGTGCAGGCATATATCTTATCACACAACGGTTTTGTCTCAGCGCGCTCCATCTGTTGCCTGTGGTTAATCAAGAAGAATGAGCAATGGCATGTGTATGACCAAAAGGATCTCCTTGAACCTCTTAGTGACGCCGACTACACAGCCATTAGTTTTGGGCTGATGGACGGCTCTACTTATCATCGGTTTGCAGAAAAGATCACGGATTTGAAGACACCGCAGGAAGTTGAGTTATACGTGAAAAGTGCGTATGTCGAAAAGCCATTTCGCGAGCTTGCCAATATCTACGCCATGAGCCGCTTGGTAGAGTTGGAGGCTTGGGACGCAGTTGATCGTCTTGCTCTTCGAACCGATACGCAGCGCTGCGCCTGCCCAATCTACTTTCAAGCGCAATCGGCTGCCCAACGCGGCGACTACGAGCGGACGCTTAAATTGTTTCGGCTATTGATCGATCGCTTCGGCTGGTTTCCTGGACTGCCTGAATTAGTAGGAGATTGGGTTCCCGAAGATACCGCCGATCGCGAATTGCTGGTCAACTGTATTGTTGTTGAGCTATTTACGGATGAGCAACCACTGAATTTTCTGCGAACCATTAATCGATTCCCAGAAGTGCTTTCGCAAATTGAAGTACACTTGCGGCAGTCTGATGATCGACACTCAATGGTGGCTAGTCTGATTGAAAAGGGCAATCTATCTGACCCGCAGTTGTTGGAGCAATTTACCCATGTATTGCAAAAGTCTCCTGACGCGGTCCGGTGGAAGGATTCCATTGCGCTGCTACAGGGTCTCTCGAATTATCATCGCGATCAATGGGAATCCTCTTTATCAGGATTGACCATCGCGTCCGACCGACAGGATTCAGGCCCTTCAGTCAGGTACAACCTGAACTATTTTCAGTTTCTGCTGGCTTGTGCGTTGCTCAGAAGCAGCGACCCAGCTGGTCACTTGCAGTTGCTGAAGAATCCATCCAAGGTGGTCGACTATTGCCTATCCGAACTGTTGTTTAATGACAAATGGAACGACAATTCTACTGAAAAGAATCAAATGATCGCTGACCTTCTTCAGTGGATCGAAGCCAACGAAATACCGATCGAGTGGCCTCGTGCTCTACCTCTGATACACGCTAAGCTGGCGGCGGCGGACGACCCTGAAAAAAGCTTGCAGATTCTTCTGGAGCTACAGCGGCAAATGTGTGACGAATTGAAGTTCACGACGGCCAGCATGTCTTTAGACGATAAAGACTCGCATTGGCTGCTAAGCAAGTGTTATCAACATTTGTCAAGTGTACTGGAATTGACTGGAAAATGGGATCAGGTAGAGCAGTTGTTAGGATCGCCGGACCTAGCATTTTTGTTACACGCCAAGAAACTCAATCTGCCGTGCGATCTCGCGACAATGCAACGGTTGGTTGAAGGCTACGAACAGAACCACGGCCAGGATCTGTGGTCTCAGTATTACGCGGCACAGTGCCATTATGCTCGGTCGCAGTGGGACGATGCGGATCGGCTGATGAGGCATTTTGGTGCTGAATACGCTCAGAATATGCTCGAAGACAGGTTTGCACATCATGCGGAACTTTCTCCGATCGATTCCTTGGAATCATTAAAATTTCAGCAAGCAGAAATGGCGACAAGGCTGGACCAGTTGGAACCCTGGCTCCGAAATATACAGCGACAAGATGACGAACCTTCCAAAGAAGATGACTCTCAATCTTATTCGCAAAGCACGACTGCTGACGCACTCTTCTATTTGCCTATACGGATCGATCCTAGTGTCCGACTTGAGGCGATCCGCCCGCTGATCTCGGCTAACGATCTCCCTGCAGAAAAACTATTTCGCAGCCGACAAATTGGCCAAATGGTCACGGCAGGAGATTGGGAAGGTGCGTGGAAGGATTGTATTGAATTGTCCTCGATTCTGAGCGCAGAGGATGACCAGCGTGATTGGTTACTCTGCCTTGATATCGGCTTGACAACTGGCCGACTTGAAGAGCTGGACACGGAGTTACTCAGTAGAGACGTGGAGCGAATACACTCAGTCTATATGGCAATTCTTAGGAACGACGAAAACGCCTTTGTCAAATCGATCCAGAAGCTTCGGGAGGACAGAAGGCACAAGTATGACGAATCGCAGCTCAGCTCCGTAAGCCAACAAGCCATTCATAAACTTGGCTGGACACACCATTGCAGGTCGCTCCGGTCAGACATCGCGCCTGATCCCCCCGAGGGTCTGATCAGCCTAGTTCCGTTTGGAAACAACCTTTCCACTACTGATGCTCGACAGGCTATTTCCCAGACCTTTCTGGAACTCGGGGTAGGCGCCGAAGAACTGGCTGCTGATCAGATATTGTTGTGCCAAGGTGCGTGGAAATCGCTGGATAAACAACAGCCTCCGACAGTTTGGTTGTTGCTGAATTCGGAAGCAAATTCCGATGTATCACAGCTACACGGCTGCTGGCCAGGCAGTTCTTGGCTATTGGCGGCAGTCAATTTGAAAGGTCTTCACACTCCCGGTGGTCACAATTCCAATTCCGAAAGCATCGACTTGTTTCAAAAGCTGCCTGATCCTGCGGGATATTGGGAGTCGCTAGGAAAGACGTTCGATCCTAATCCAGATTGGGGCTTGATTTACGCGAAAACCACTGCTGAACGAATCAAAGATCATCCGCTGCCGGTCAATCTAATCCCTGACACAGAATCTGACTACTATGATGAGCAATCCGATTGGACTAGCTCCGATTTAGGGGCATACGATATGGCCCGTTCAGTTGCCTCTGGCGAGACTTATTACATCAAGCTGCGCGCAATGCCTATGATCATTGAAATGGTTCCTGCCAAAGCGATCAAGACAGCCGACCGACTTTCGTTTGTCACCGTCGAGCTACTGGGCAATTCCATCTTGCAGCCTAACTGGAAATCGGGCCACCAAGCGATTTTGAAATCGTATCAACTATACGAAAAACAAGAGCAATAATTGGGCCATACAGGTGACCATGCCTGCTACTTTGGTTGACTGCATTATGCAAACTTCAAGCGTTCACGCATCAATGCTGCAATAGCTTGAGCGTTATGATCGTCCTGAGACTCAAGCGCCCTGGCAACTTTTTCTTGTCGCTCGACAGGCTGGTTTTGACTGATCTTCCACTTACCTTCGATGCGTTCTACTTCGATTTCCAGGCCGACAATCTGCTGTAGTAACTTGCCTATGAACGAATCCTGACTGTCCAACTGCCAGGCTGTACTTTGACTGGCCTCGTAGGTTTCCACAGATCGCTCAAGTAGCGTCATCAATTCGGTTGGTTGCTCGATGATGCGAGCCTTGCCGTAAACATGAACGGCCAAATAATTCCACGTAGGAACAACTTTAATGGCTTCGTACCAAGTTGGTGAGACGTAGGCGTGCGGCCCTGAAAAAATAGCCAACACTTGCTGTCCCTGAACTCCGGTCCACTGCGGGTTGGACCGTGCCAAATGAGTATACAGCTTGCCAGAACTACCGGTATTGGCATCTAGAAGCATTGGCAGATGCGTTGCAAACGGCTCACCATTCAGCTGAGACACTAACAATCCAAAGCTGTTACTTCGGATAAACTCTTGAAGTGCCACTGAATCTGTTTGTTGAAATGCGGCAGGAATGTACAAGATCTGCCCCCAATCAATTAAGCCAATAACCACTTCTTCAGCGGCGAAGAGTCTACCCGCCTGAGCACTTCGGCAAAAGCCGCATCATCGGGATCGACCAATGGCAATCGGGTCGGGCCGCAATCGACGGCAACATGACTCATAAAGCGCTTGAAACAGGCTAGCGAGCTACCTCCATATCCACCAAGCAGGTCGATCATCTGCACCGCCAGCGCCTGAAGCTGCTGCGCCCGTGCCAAATCACCGGAGTGAAAAGCTCGGTTCAGCTCCAAGTACAAGGGCGCGGCATAGTTGTAAGTGCTTCCGACCGCAGCCCGAACGCCCAACTGAATTGCTGACAGCAACTTTTCATCGCGGCCAAAGAAAATTTCGTTCTTACCCGAGGCGTGATTCACGCATAGCTTCAAGTCGCTCATGTCATCATGGGTGAACTTTACTCCCGCCAAATTTGGAATTCGGCTGGCGGCTGCATCCAAGAAACTGTGAACCTGGATCGGAAAGCCTGTCATGGAAGGAATATGATAGTAGTAGAAAGGCAACTCAGGGGCCGCTTCAGCAACCTGCTGACACCAATCCACCAGCCCAAAATGGTCGATTGGCTTAAAGAAAAATGGTGCCAGACAAGAAGTCCCGTTGGCACCAATCGCCTGAGCGTGAGCAGCCAACTCACGGCAGTCCGCCAAACACAAATGGCCAACATGGACAATGATTCGCAGTTGTCCTGACGCCACCTGCACCCATCTCTGAGCAATACTCTTGCGCTCCTGGACAGTTAACAGCGCCCCTTCACCAGTAGTCCCGCAGACAAATACCCCTTTGACACCCTGCCTGATCAACCACTGAGCATACGAATCGATCGCTTCCAAATTCAACGAGCGGTCGGGATGAAACGGCGTGAAGGGCGCAGCAATGAGATCAAGCGTCGTAGTGGACATTGGCTTATTGTTTCCTGAATCGAGTTAGAAGATCAAGTTGAAAATTGCTAACGAATGGTATAGCCTTGCCATCCTGAATTGCGACTATCACCCTGAGCGCTGCGATAGGCGGGCGGGTTTGGAACGACAGGGTTGTGCTGTATGGATGGTAATGGAGCGTGTATTTGAGACTGATCCGCTTGCATTTGCGCGTTTGCCTGAACCAGATCCACCGTACTTAGCCCCGCGGTGTCGGGGAAGGAAAAGCTTGAATTGCTACTTGGTGCCTCATTGACCAGGTACAACCCAACATCCAATGCAAAGGTCAGCGGTGGACCGACATCCGGCTGCAACTGCACAGCGATTCGATGTGGCAAGGACCAATCGATGGACGAGTAATACTGATGGTCGCTCAAGCGAGCATGTGCGACAAGTTTACCGGATTGATTGTACAGCATCGTCTCCTCGATGGTACCGGTCTTGGCCGCCATAATCAACAATCGTCGATAGTCGCCGCGTGGGCTTGGAATATTGGAAATCACCTCCAATCGCCCATCGGCGCGCACGCGAGGCCCCTCATGCCGCCCTGCTGGGTCCATCTCAACGATGCCAAACGCTTCACGCAGCCACAGCGGCGAAACCGGCAGTACATGGCGCGGCCCATTCTGACTCTCGAAGTCGTTATGGCTGGCGAAGTAGATGGTGGGCGAAGGCCGCTGAACTTGTAGCCAAAACACCTGCGAGTTGCTACCTGCCGCCAGCGGACTGCCCAGCGCGCTGCTGAATAGCTTGGTCTCCAGTCGCATGTTATGTGGCCTCTCCCAAGCGAATGTTCCGGAGAGTTTGTAAGCCAAATCTGGACTATCAATCGTCAGAGTGTTCGAAGCGAGTCGTTCGACCCGTAAGCTGCGATTGGTTTGCTGGACCAATTGCTCCAAACTTGGCGTTCCAGCCTGGAAGACCAAAGGCGGACTGAATTCAGGAAGCGCCGAACGACGCGGAACGCACGTGGCTCCACCACAGGTCATCAAGACCGCAAGACAAACTAGAAGCCCAATCCTATTCGACCTGGTCGG
Source organism: Aureliella sp. (assembly GCA_044234105.1). Classification (GTDB taxonomy): domain Bacteria; phylum Planctomycetota; class Planctomycetia; order Pirellulales; family Pirellulaceae; genus Aureliella. The sequence continues at coordinate 12,286 of JBIIJD010000011.1, forward strand.
ACCGGACGAATTGGCGAAAGTTTTTACGTTGTGGGTTTGACTCTTAATGGTAAAGCTCGCGGTTGTTAAGCGCTCTACGTAGGATGCGAAATATTATTGGTCTGTGAACAACAATCTGGTCAATGATTCTTGCAATTGTGCCCAATGTGCAGCAGAACTTGGCGGAGCCACAGGGATCAACCACACGCGGCCGTCGCCTGGATGAGTCAACTGCCATGTCTCGTTTCGGCCTGCCTGTGTGACTTCCGAGACCGATGACTGATCGTCGACCAGCGCTCGACGCCGCACCAGAAGCAGCGCCAACAAATAGGCTAGTTCAGCTTGCGCTGGTCGCTGTAACAGATCAGTCAACACATCCAGCAACACTTCGTTGGGCGCTGGTCGCAATTTCGCTGCACCGGCAGCCGGCATACGGCACGTCCACCAACCGACTGTTTGAGCAGGCGGCCCATTCCACTGTTCGGCCGCGATATCCAGCCGCACCAACTGGTCACCGGAAGCGACTAGAGCAGATATATAGGATTGCCCTGGCACCAATGATTGGCCAGTAACGTGGCAACGTCGCGTACATTTTGTAGCCGGATACTCCTGCAACATGGCAATTCGACTAGATGCCTTTCTTCCCTGCTTCAATGATCCAACACACAGACCGGCGTCTGTTAGTGACTGATAGCTTAACAGGAATCAATAATGCAAGGTCAGTCGCGGGTCCCACCTCGCAAGAGTCCAATGCTTGCAATCGAACATCCGGTACTTGTATGTCGATTAGCTTAGGCCAATATGCAGAAAAGTCGGCTCCTAAGATGGCATGCACCGCTTCCAAGATTTTGGGTACCGGAATCCGCTCTGCCTAGCAACGGCTGTCTAGCCAGGGACCGACGTATAGGTTGTTTAGAACATTGACCAGCTAACGCATCTGCCAAGCTAAACCACCGGTCTGAGCGTGTAGTGGGATTCGCCAGAATTCCCCGTGCTGAAGGAATTCTGGCGAATCCCACTACACCGTCAAACCATGGGAAGCAGCATCGCCAGAGTAGCGGCAAACAGAAACGCGCTGGTACCTATGACACATAACAAGATCGTCCAACTGCGGAGTGTTTCTTGCTCCGTTACGACTCCCATCTTGGCGTAGACCCAAAACCCAGAATCGTTCATCCAACTTCCCACCATCGATCCACCGCCAAGGACCGGCACTAGATAGGCGACATGAAAGCCCAACTGGCCTTGGGCTGCCAATTGCAACGCGATGGGGCCAATCAGTGACGAACTAATGATCATGGCGACTGTGCTTGAACCCTGAGCGACTTTTAGGATCGCAGCGATTACAAAACCCATGGTCAGTAGGACCAGCCCGCCATATTGCTGACTCGAATTGGCAAACAGCGATTCCACAACGCTTTGAATCTCGGTCATGGCCAACAGATTTCCAAAAGCACCTCCTGCCGCAGTAATCAGAATGATCACTCCACCGCTCAACAAGGCATCCTCTGCATGATCCGACAACTCTCTTAACGTATGTCCCTGATACCGCCAGCACAAGTAAATGGAGAACAGAGCTGCCAATGTCATTGCCAGGTTGGCATTACCGGCTAGCTCGAACCATCCCAGGATCGATTTTTGAAAAGGTCCTGGATCGCTGCCAAGAAGGGTCTTGAAGATCGTTGCTACAGAAATCAGCACGACAGGTAACAGAACAGGAACCAAAGACACCACCAGACCAGGCAGCCGAGCCAAAGTGACTTCAGCTTGTGCGGCCGCGCTGGGCATAGGACGCATTGGAGTGGGCATGCGCCTGTTGATCCATTGAGCGACCAAAAGCCCAATGATGGATGCGGGAAAACCGACAACAAGTCCAATCAGTATCACTGGGCCGATATCGACCTGCAGTGTTTCAGCCACCAGTAGCGGGCCAGGGGTCGGCGGAACCAACGTATGCGTTACCGCTCCACCCACAGCGATGGCTCCCAAATACAACATGTAGTCCTTGCCAGTCTGTCGATGCAGACTTCGAGCCAACGGGACCAGAAGGTAAAAGACCGTATCAAAAAACACAGGTATGCCAAGAATAAACGAACTGATCATTAGCGCAGTTGCGGCACGCTTTTCGCCTAGAGCCTTAAGCGCAGCCTGAACGATGCGATCCGCCGCACCGCTCACTAGCATGCACTTGCCAATGATCGAGGCCATTGCAATCAGAACGCCAATGCCGGCCACAGAATTTCCAAGCGAACTGGTGACGCGCGAAATCACCTGCACCGGCTCGGCAGAATCGCTCAGTACCACGTGCGGTTTTGCTGCTGGACCCTTCACGCTTCGATTAAAACCTGTAACGTTCAGCGGGATAAAGCAACTGATCGCAATCGCGCCAAGGATCAAGGCCACAAAAGCATGAAACTTCATCCGAATCATCAGCAGCAAAACAACGGCCACACCAACGCACATGGCCAGAAGCGGGCGCCACAAAGGCGGACCCTGCTTGCCACTGATAGTATCGACTGATTTCGATGCAGCCGCTTCATGAGCAGCAACAGGCTGGGAGGTCGCAGCCGGTGAAGAAGCGGCTCTGTCGCTCTTAGCATCCACACTGTCCATCGGCGGCTTGCCATCTTCGGCAGCGGAGACTACCGAACTAGAAAAATAGCCCAGCGGTAGAGCCGTCGAAGCACACAACGACTGTCCGCAAGCTATTGCAACCAGGGCAAAGAAAAACCACATCCGTCGATAGGCTGTTGGAATGGTTACTGCCACTTTCCAGACTACCGAGTCGCGACTGGTCAAATAATGATCGAGTGGCTGCTTCATAACTGGACCGTTGCAATGAGTTCCAATGGAGACTGCTGACGTAACACGCTCGACAACCAACTACTTTCGGCCCGGCTTCTTCTGCAACGACTTGATGCCCTGCGGCTTTGAGCCTTGCGACTTGCCAGAGCCTGACTTGCCAGAGCCTGACTTGCCAGAGCCTGAAGAGGAACCTGACTTGGAACTTTGTTTAGCAGTCGAAACCTGCTTAACAATCGACTTGGAAGGCTGGCTTACGCTGGATGCCACCTTTTGTACCGGCTTACTTTCGACCGACTTTGAAGTCGATTGCTTTGCCGAGTCGGTCTTACCGGCAGCGGGCTTGCTACCACCAGACTTGCTGGCACTTGGCTTGGCTGAAATAGGCTTGGCGCTAACTGTCTTAACTTCAGCGGCCTTAGCCGCAGCCGGCTTAGCCGCCATAGCTTTAGCCTCAACTGGCTTTGGCTTGCTCTTGCTAGGCTTGGCCGCAGCCGACTTGGCGAGCGCTTGACCATTCTTGGTTGGTGGTGGCTTGGTGGGCTTAGCAGGCGGATTGGCTACGGGATCGGGAGTCTGTAGATGTCGCCACTGAAAACCTAATCCGATATCGTTAAGCAGGTCCGTAGGAATCGTCCCATAACGCACGCGCAGCAGCGGTGCGTACTTGCTCATGTAAGCCGCGTTGCCGATGGGGCAATACTGCCTGCCATTGCCCTCGACAGCGGCAACTCTAGCGATTCGACTGGCCAGAGAAGCTGAATGCAAAAACGCGCCTCCAATACACGTCAGATCCTGGAAGCAAACAAACATCTTGTACTCAGCCGCAGCCGCAGCCATCAACAAGCACTCGCTGTGACCCTTGCAAGCCTTCAAAGCGATACCGGAATAGCCGCGTTTGCGAGCCATCTTCAGGCTGTCCATGCCCGTCAGCGACTCGTCGATCACCACCGGTCGAGTGCGAGAAAGGCGGTGAACCGTCATGTCAGTTCGGATCGTCAAATCGCGAGGTGTCGGCTGCTCGATGTACTGCAGTCGGTCGTGCGACAACGGGCTCAGCCGTTCGATGCGCTCCAGCAAGTTGATCACATAGTCTTCGTCCGGACACTGCTCGTTAAAGTCAAACGATAGTTTCCAATTGCGCTCCGATGCAACATATTCGCAAATTCGAGTAATCTCGACGATTCGCCCAACATCCCAGTCGATGTCCTTGCCATCGAGTTTAATTTTCAAATGAGTGATGCCATCAGTCTCCAGCCACTCTTCCAGCGTTTCCGGGTAGCCGTCGTTCAGTCGTTCCTTCAAATCGTCGCCGGTCAGCGGATCTAGGGCCCCTACCAAGTGGTACAAAGGCATGGTAGGCCGCTGCTTGGGCAGCACATAGTCGGCTGGATATTTGCCGATAAAATCCGCCCCCAAGTAGGCGCTCAAGTCTTCGTTTAAGAACTCAGACGTCAAACAGTCGAAACTACTTAGCTTCAAGCTCCTGCCAAACGCGTCGTGGATCGCTGCTTCCAGCGGACTACTGGCCAGCATCGCAGCCAACTTGGGAATACCGCCTGCAATTTTAAACTCGGCTTGCATCTCGACCGCGATCTGATCACGAAGTAACGCCACTTGCCGGGTCAACTGAAAGGGGTCGCCAGATAGCCCTGCGCCGGAAATTTTTGCAGCCAGTCGATCCGCCAACTCCAAGAGCATCTTCAGCGTGATTTTCGCGGGCAAAGTCCCAGGCCAGGCCCAGGCGTTGCCCATCGTCATTTCGCCAATACCAACGACCGGCTTGCGGTTTTGCTGCGAAGTAACGGCAATCTCGGTGCGTAAAACGCAGACGTCTTCAACCACTCTGCCACCAAACTTCATTGGCTGGCGATAGGTAAAATTGGCAGTGGAGTTTTGAGCGGTTTGAATGTTTAGGTCGGTAGCAGAAGGCATATAACTTTCTCGGGTCTTGCCAGGTATGGTTGGCTCAGATTAATGGATGACAGACAAGGGTCGCCCAGCGTCCCGCTTGGCGCAACGCATACCTTAGCAAATTCCGCTTCGCTATGTCAGTGAATAGTCCCAAATATCGCGCTGGATTTATCAAGAAACTCCTTAACGGGCACCCCAGTGACGCTGCGTCACTTTGAAGGCGGCAAGAACTCCAGCGATTCTCGACCAGAAGGACCAATTTCGGCGCAAAATCCTTCGATCCTCCAGGGCCCGCGACTAAAAGTCTTGACAAAAAATGACGGAGCGTCAATAATAATCGCTATGAGTACAATCACCCGCAAGCAACAAGAGATCGGCCACCGCGAGCAGCAGGTGCTGCAGAGAGCCAGGGTGATGCTACTGACCGATGGCTTTAATGGCCTAAGCATGGAGCGACTGGCAAGTGAAATGAACTTTGCTAAGGGAACGCTTTACAACCACTTTCAGAACAAAGAGGAGATCGTTGCCGCGCTGGCCATCGAGTCGCTGGAACTGCGAAGAAAGCTATTCGAGCAGGCGTCGATTTCAAGGCCACAGTCGCGGCAGCGCATCGCAGCCATAGGCTGCGCCTGCGACCTGTATGCAACGCATTACCGCGACCATTTTGTGATCGAAGAGATGCTGCGCAGCGGAGCAATCTTGGAAAAATCCTCTGAACTTCGGCAACTATTGGTGCGTCAGTACGAACATCGCATCATGGCCATCGTAGCCGGTGTCATCCGCGATGGGATGGCGGTTGGCGATCTGAAACTGCCCGATGGAATGTCTGCAGAAGAGTTTGTATTCGGCTTCTGGGCGATCATGTACGGTAGCCAGATCCTGATGGCTCACAGCCCGACTCTAGTGGAAATCGGAGTCAACCAACCGCAACGAAGCATCCGTTACCATGCCTGGACGCTGTTGAACGGCTACAACTGGCAACCGCTTAACACCTTTGAAAGCACCGAAGAGTTGATGAACTCAATTCGCGAGGCCTTGTTGAATCATGTCCGCTAAAGTTTGTTGTCCTATCATTCAATTGAGTCGACAGGGAATGACGAAACGTCAAAAATTGACGCTTTGGGCAATTTTATCGCTCAGTGCTGCAGGCGGTCTGGCTGCAGCCATGTTGCGTCGCGACCTTGTATTTAGCTTTCTGCCGTCAGCGTGGGCTGCTGATTCAGAGCTAGACAGCTCAACTGCCCCGCAGCAGCTAGCAGATATTGGTACAACCCAGGGCAGCGATAAAAAATCGGACAGCGGCACAAAATCGGATGCAAATTCTACGGCACAGACACTGCTTCCAGTCAAAACGTTTCGGCTGGATAGTATTCAACCCGCCGTACAGACTCAGACGTTTTCAGGCATTGTCATGGCAAGACGCTCCAGTCGCTTGGCGGCCGAGCATCTGGGTCGAATCGCTCAAATTCACGTGGATCTTGGGGACGCAGTGCAAGCCGGACAAGTGCTGGCCGAACTGGATAATCGCGAACTACTGGCCGAAAAGAGCGTGCTGGAAGCCCAGCTTTCTGGGGCTCAGGCGCGTCTGGACGAACTACAAACGGGGCCTCGCGTTCAAGAGATCCAGCAGGCCGAAGCGTTGGTCAAGCAGTTCGAAGCCACACTCACCTTGCGCCAGGCAAATCTGAAGCGAACGGAAGACCTAGTGAAATCAGCTAGCATCTCAAAGCAAGAATACGACGAAGCTTTGACCGGCTTGGAAGCTACACAGGCTCAGTTAGAAAGTTCTCAGAAGACGCTTGAGCTACTTCGCGAAGGAACCCGCAAGGAACAGATTCAATCCCAGGAGGCTGTCGTCAAGGGCTTGCAGGCACAGTTAGTTAAACTCCATGTTTTGATCTCGGAACTGGTCATCACAGCGCCATTTGCTGGCCACGTTCAGGCTCGTTTGGTTGACGAGGGCGTGATCGTGTCACCTGGGCAACCGATTGTCGAAGTTGTAGAAACTGGAAATTTGGAGATTCACGTGGGCGTGCCTGCCCACTTGGTGAATTCAGGAGCGCTCGAGGTCGCCAGAATTTTGAGTGGAAAAGAAGCTTTAGCCGCTGAACTGGTTCGAGTCTCACCCACAATCGATCATCGCACTCGCAACCTGGAAGCGGTCTTTGCTGTGCAGCCGGATAGCCATGTTCTACCGGTCAGCAGTTTGAATCAAAATCACAAAGGCTACTCATCAAGTCACACCCAGTGTCGCATCGGCCAGGCCGTGGACGTACTAATCAACATCCGATCCGATAGCAGTGGCTGGTGGATTCCGACCAGCGCATTGGTGCCCGCCACGCGCGGTCTTTGGTCTGTACTGATAGCCAAGGCCACACAGCAGGATGATACAGGCGATCATTCAGATCCGCAGAAAGTCGGTCCTGTTACTGACCTATCCGGTTCAGACCCAATCAGTGGCAAGGACAGTATCATCCATTCGATGCAGGTCGAATTGCTCAGGTCCTCCGGCGATTGGTCACAAATCCGTGGGGCCATTTCAGGCAGCGAGCAGTTGGTGCTAAGCGGTACACATCGCATCACCAGCGGACAGCGAGTTCTCGCGGTGGCGGCTACGCAAGACGAAGCTGACTCGCTAGACAACATTGTACCAGGATCTGAATGATGATCGCGCCTGAGTCGTCCGCATCCGGTTCATCAACCGATATTACTGCTGGCCACCTGAATCACCCCGTGGGCCGACTTTCGGCAATGTTCTATAAGGACTTGCGACTGACAGCGCTAACGCTGCTACTAATTGCTGCGTCGGGCATCAGTTCTTTCTTCGTCTTGACACGTCGCGAAGACCCCATGCTGACGCCAAGAGTGGCACAGGTAAGCACCATTTTTCCTGGTGCCAACGCTGAGCGAGTGGAAGCGCTCGTGACTGAAAAGATCGAACGCAAGCTGCGCGATGTGCCAGAAATCAAGCAACTGATGTCCAATAGCCGTGCGGGGGCTTCGTTCATTACGATTGAATTGATGGACGAGGTACGTGATCCAGCTCGAATTTGGCCTCGAGTGCGCGGTAAAGTTGAGGACTCGATTAGCCTTCTTCCCAAAGGAGCGCTACGGCCCGAGTTTGATGAAGTCGAGATGTCCGCTTACGCTTGGATCGGTGGATTGACCTGGACCGACTCCAGCCAGCCAAGCTACGCAGTGCTTCGGCGTCTGGCCTTGGAGCTAAAAGACCAGTTATTGACAGTGGAAGGCACCAAACGAATTGACCTGTACGGAGATCCCAAAGAGGAGGTACTTGTTGAACTGGATGCCACGCAAATGGCGGCCACGGGAATCACGCCCGCTATGATCGCGCGGCGACTGAGCGAAGCGGATGTCAAATCCTCGGCTGGCATGTTGCGTTCCGACTCGGGTGAGACGGTGGTTCAGTTCAACAACCAATTTGATAGTCTTGAAGATATTGCAGATGCAGAAATTGACACCGCCACCCCAGGCCACTCTCTGCGACTTAAGGACATTGCTACACTCAGCCGCGGGACCCCCGAGCCTGCGCTGGACAAGGCGTTACTTGATGGTCGGCCGGCTGTATTTGTTGGAGTCTTTCTACGTAACGACTATCGAATTGATCGTTGGACCCAAGCCATTGCACCTGTCCTGCAAAGTTTTTCACAGTCGCTTCCGCCATCCGTCAAGTTAGAATTGTTGATGGAACAAAATGGTTATGTATCGCAGCGCATGAATAGCCTGGCATCGAACATGTTGATGGGCATTGCAGCGGTGACCGTCGCCACTTTCTTATTGATGGGTTGGCGCAGTTCACTGCTGGTCACCGCAACACTGCCTGTTGCATCGCTGATGGTTTTAACGGGCATGAGAATTCTGGATATTCCCATTCACCAGATGTCGGTCACCGGCTTGATCATTGCTCTTGGAATGCTGATCGACAATGCTATTATCGCCGCTGACGAAGTGGAGATCAGTTTGCGACGTGGATTCTCCGCAGCGGATGCCGCTCTGGACATGGTCGCCCGTTTATTCGCACCACTGGTTGCTTCCACTCTCACGACAGTCTTCGCCTTCGCACCGATTGCACTCATGGAAGGTCCATCGGGCGAATTCGTTGGTTCGATTGCACTGACGGTCATCATGGCGGTTACCTGTTCACTGTTTCTGTCTCTGACCATCCTTCCAGCCATGGCGGCCTGGCTGCAAGATCGAGTAGCTCATGGAACTTATCAAGGCGAGCGATTTCATTTTTTCCGGCAATTGTGGCGGCACGGCATCGCCATCGACTGGCTGACAGAAGCTTATCGACGATCGTTAAGGTTTATCGTCGCATATCCTATTTCTGGGATCGCCCTAGGTCTCGCGCTGCCTGTGGCCGGATTTGTGGCGGCCACTCAGTTACCTGAACAATTCTTCCCGCCGTCAGACCGTGATCAGTTCCACATCGAAATCGAAATGGACTCGCAGGCATCCATGGCTCAAACTCAGAAGTTAGTCAAACGATTGGATCAGCGATTGAAGACAGAAGATCGCGTAAGGCAATCCGCTTGGTTCTTTGGAAATAGCGTCCCGTCGTTCTATTACAATGTCATCACAAGAGTGAAGAACACACCCAATTACGCCCATGGCGTGATCAATTTGAATGGCAATCACCAAATCGGAGATCTGATTCGTCGGTTGCAAGTTGAACTGGATCATGAGTTCCCTGAAGCTCGGGTCTTGGTGCGCCAGCTTGAACAAGGTCCACCCTTTGATGCACCTGTAGAACTGCGTATCTTCGGACCCGACATCGATCGTTTGGCCGTGTTGGGCGAACAAGTTCGATTGATAGGTTCTGAACTGCCCAATGTGATTCACACCAAGTCGACTCTCAGCTCTTCGCGGCCTATGGCTCATATCAAAGTTAACGCCGGCCAGGCTGGATGGGCGGGTCTTACCGAGCAAGAGATTTCTGATCAGTTGTTTTCGCGACTGGAAGGGTTACAAGCCGGCACAATTATCGAAGAAACAGAAGAATTGCCAGTTCGAGTGCGACTGGCTGGACAGCACAACGTGAGTCTGGACACATTGCGTGAGTCCGGTCTAATCGCCAGCCCCGGTTTGACCAACGCGGCAACCGCTCGAAGCGATGGAGGTAGCGGACCGGTTCTGACCTCCTTGGTTCCGGTCTCATCAGTCGCTGAAATTGATTTAAGTCCACAACGAGCCATCGTTCCGCGTTATGGTGGAGTGCGAATGGATGAAATCAAGTTTTACTTGACGGCTGGCACATTACCCGCAACTGTACTTAAGCAGTTGCAGCAGGCGATGGACGCTCAGGGGTTTTCACTGCCCAGCGGCTATCGATTGGATTTGGGTGGTGAGGCCAAGGAGCGAAATAGTGCAGTCAGTCGCTTGATGGCCAACGTGAGTATCTTGCTGGTAGGCATGGTCGCGTCGATGGCCATAGCGCTAGGTTCGTTTCGGTTGACCGGACTGATTTCCCTGGTAGCATTCCTTTCTGTTGGTTTGGGAATGGGAGCGCTTTGGTGCTTTGGTTTTTCATTCGGTTTTATGGCGATCATTGGAACGATGGGACTGGTAGGTGTGGCAGTGAACGACTCCATCGTGGTCGCGTCGTCGCTGAAAGCAAATCCAATGGCGCGTCAAGGTGACCAGGAAGCGATGGTCGAAACCATCATTGAAGTGACGCGACACGTTCTTGCCACAACCGTGACCACCGTTGCCGGATTCTTGCCTCTGATGTTAGGCGGTGGAGCCTTCTGGCCACCACTGGCTGTTACCATTGGTGCTGGCGTCTTGGGTGCAACCCTGATCGCCCTGGTATTTGTACCCAGTGCGATGCGACTAACCTACCTGCGCTCCTAGTTGCGGAGCGCTCTGCGGTCCGTAAGCGCCCGTAGTTGCGGATCGCTCTGCGGTCCGACACCCATATTAATCATAAAAGCGTTCCTGCAGGAGTACCCAAATGTCCGTTGCGACCGCTCAACGGCTTCGAATTCTAGCAGCCATTGCCTTAGGGACGCGGTGTGTTACGCGATCGCTTCGATGCAGCCCAGTGTTTTGCCGTTTCTTGCGACAAGATGCAACCAACATCAAACGTGGCGCACAAGCGATCTCTGCACACACCCTACAGCTTTGGCTACTGAGGTGTTTCAAGTGTCGCACCTGATTCTGGCGCGGGTGGTTGGGCTTGGTTGTTCGTGGTAGTCTGCTTGGGCTTGACCACTTGCAGTACCAAACGGACGGGTGTGCCGGACGGAGGAATGCGTTGGGTGTAGGCTAGAAACAGCAACCCCGAGTTGGCTTCGGTGCTCTTGACCGGAATGTCTAGGGTGGCGGTCGAGAAATTGGATACACAGATCAAATCGCCTGATTCAGCCAGATAACGGTGTTGCTTGGTTTCGGGATCCTCCCAAAAGCCACTGCCGGCAAACACCCAGTTGTATTGCAAGTGCTTGTCCTCATGGCCACCTTGTCGAACCCACCGCCTGGCATCAATCTCCTGCTTCTTACCGCTTGAATCGCTCCATACCGCTTGAATTTGAATTTCGCTGCCTGTCGGCGGAGTGTACTCGGGTTCCCACTGCACTGGTTTGCCAGTTGAAGCTCCGGCAGCCAGTAACCCTGCGTGGACCGTAGCCGCCTTGCAAAATACTGAGACCACCGCTTCGTGCTCCTTGGTAAATACTGGACAGGCAAGCATTTCCAGTTGCCCTTCCCGAACAGCTATATAACCGTCAACGATCACTCGGTGGTTCTTTCGGTCAACCCAAACTCGCTCCTTGGCGGACAGTCGAGTGGCGTCGGGGGGGGCAGTAAACGCTTTCTCTACTTCGGAAAGCAACTGCTCGCGGCCCTCCCATTGAGCCAGGCAAGGAGCAAGGGTCAGACCGCCAGCGATTTGAAGGCAAATTGCCAATAAAACCCTGAACTTCAAGCGGGTTCGGGACCTAGGCCAAGCCCCAAAAATGTGGGTTTGAGCCCGAATCTGGCAAGATCCAGCGGTCAGGGACTTTGACACTTTCATTTGGGTAACCACAATAAACACCCTAGCCCGTTAGATTTTCATGTCGCGTTCTGAAGCCATGATCAACTATTGTATGGTTTCGCGGCGGTCAGCCAAGGTAGCCGCGATCGACACGGGCTAAGCAACGCAACGATTACTACATTTGAATACTCATCGTGAAAGTTCTGGTCAGATGGATTGGATGGACTCCAAATCACGCTCGCAGTCGACAAAGAAAAGTTCCAAAAACAAGAAGCAGGGCAAACGAACCGATCTGCTCAAACAAGTGCAAGCCGCGCTAGCGCAGCCCAAAGAAGTCTGGTCCACTGCGTTTGAGCATGAGATCGCCGGATTGAAATGGCCCAAGAGCTGTAGCTTGGAAAGCACTTGGTTGTTCTCGACTCTGATCGACGAACAGGTTGAAGTGCTGGCATGCTGCGGGCTGAACGGTGCATCGCTGACGGGCCTGCTGAAACATCCTGATGATGCCAGGGCCACGCAGCACTCTGAATCCTTAAGAGGATTAGCAAGCCAGCTGCTCGCCAGCAAAGCCGAACAGTGGCTCAATGAAGCAGACGCCTATCCACATGCTGCGCTCGGAGTGTTAGCCATCGCTTGGCACTTGCCCGAATTGAATCAGCGTCCATCCGGAGAAGACCTGTCCAACTGGGTCTTGAAGTTGACGCAGCGTGTGCTTGAGCATCAAAGCGAACCTAGCGAATGCCTTGTTGGCAATTTGGCATTCCACTGCGAACTGCCAATGCTACTTGGTCTTTTGACATCGACTTCTAAATCAGCCGCCCAGCAGATTGCAAGTCGTCCGATGGATGACTTGGCCGAGTACTTAGAAAATAGCCAGGATCATTTGGGTTCGTGGTTAGCGCACGGAGCGTCCTATCTTCGCGCCGCTCTGGCCAGTGTGTTTCGCTGTCGAGTCATAGCGGATCACCTTGGCCTGCGCGACTGGTATCCACCGCAACGCAAGGCGCTGGGACGATTGCTGGAGCACGCCGCTCGCTGGGCAAGGTACGACGGCGGGCAATTGCTAAGCCAGACAATTGCTTGTAAGGCCGCCGAACCGATTTGGATCGCGCTGTGCAAACAGGCGACGGCCAGCGGATCGGTTAGAAATCTGCTTGCTTCCAGTGGCCTGCTGTCTGCCAATCGCGCAACTGCCCGACGGGATCAGAATCGCCCCCCCAAACTATCGCACTTCGACGAAGAAGCATACAGCGTCTGTATGCAGCATTCTTGGCAACAACGCGGTGCCCGTTTGGCCGCCGACTTTTCCGAAAACATGACTTCGCTGGAAGTTGTCGGTCCCAAGGGGCAATCGGTACTAAAAGGCAATTGGCAAGTGGAAGTGACTTGCGACGGACAGGCTCAGCTACAGGTCGATGGATGGCATCAACAGTGCTGGTACTCAGACGATGAAGTGGACTATCTGGAGATGGAAGCCCACTTCGGAAAATCTGCTCGCGTGCAGCGACAGTTGATTCTAATTCGCAAGCGTCGGCTTCTGTTGGCTGCCGATGCCTTGCTGAGTGACCTACCGGGGAATTGGTCGATGCACTCACGTTTGCCTCTAGCCGATTCCACTCAGTGGCAACCCAACGGAAAACACTCTGAGGGAGCCCTAGAGACACAGTCATCCAGATGTTTGGTGCTGCCTTTATATCTGCCCGAGTGGCAAACGGCGATGTCGACAGGCAGTCTTGCGTGTGAGACTTCTCAGTTAGTCTTTCAGAATTCGTCAGCGGGTGGTCGAGCGATCTATTCACCGTTGGCCATCAGCCTGTGCAATCGCACGAACAAGCAAGCCTACACTTGGCGGCAATTGACCGTGGCAGAAGACCTGCGCATCGTGCGCCGTGACGAAGCGGTGGGCTATCGTATCCAACTTGGCAAACAGCAGCTTATGATCTACCGTAATCTGGATCAAGTCAGGCGCAGAACGCTGCTGGGTGTACACACCTTGTGCGATTTCTACTTGGCCAGCTTCGACAAGGACAGTGGCCAACCGGAGACTTTAGTAGAAATTGAACAGAAGCAATAGAGCACCCCATTGCATAGCCTAAATAGATCGCTGCATTGCAAACAATCCTTGAACTACTGAGCCGTTTCCTGCCACTGAACGATTCGCACCGATCCAGACGGATTCATGTATTCGTAAGCTCCAATCTCATAACCTCCGAACGAACCGCGAGCGTTTCCGTCCAGATCGGTCGATACCAAATGCGATAGATCCAAACCAGCGTTGATCGCTGGTGAACCTGTATTCAATCGATAGTCGCGACTTGCCGAGTTGACAAACACGGGTTGCTTGTCGATGTCTTTCGGACCGACGGCAACATTAGTATAGGCTCGTGTGGTGCCCTGCACGATATTGTGGTCGCTGGTGATTGAGCCTCTTCCGTTTTCAGCGTACAGCGCGTATGCCCGCGACTGGATGGTCGAATTGGCGACCGATATCTTGCCTAGATTGGCGTAGACGCCCAGATATCCGATGTCGGCCAGCGTACAGTTGACCACTTCATATTGGCCATCAGCAGACTGAGTATAGAAGCCATAAGTCGTGCCGCTGATTAGGCTGCTAGCAAGGCGGCTAGATTTTGTGTTGACTAACACACCGTGTCCACCACGCACTTGGATGCTAGATAAGTTCATTTCCCCCAAATTGCCATAAACTCCCCAAGAGGTTCCATCAAGGATCTGCAAGCGGTCATGCTGGCTGGTGGCGTTGTAGGCGTACATTCCAAAAACAGTTGGCTTGTTGACAGTGACCTGATCTGTCAACAGCGTGCCGCCGGTGCAGTAAATGCCGTAAGCCGAACCATCGATCGTGACATTGGACAACGTAGTCTGACTGGGTACGTCGCGTCCAATAGAGTAGATTCCAACAGAACTTGCGGATCGAATATCAAGTTGGCTGGCGGTAAAGCGGCATCCTTCCTGCGTGTACGGATCGTAGTAGATACCGTAGTTGCCACCCTCAAAAGTCACGTTGTCCATCTTGACCACTCTAGCATATAAAATGCATCCGTAGTTGGTGCTGGAGAGATAGCTATTGGTCACCGTGACGGGGCTGAAGTATCCGTAGAGGCCAATCTGATTTTCGGCCAGCTTGACGCTGTTTAAGTTAATCTCTCCCCAGTAGTTCATCAGCGCGTAAGTGTTACCGACCAACTGAATCGAAGACTTCTCAGTCAGAGTCAATGGAGCATATTGCAATAACAAAGCGTAGTAGTTCTTGGTGAGCTGTACGTTTTGGAGATTTGAATCGTCGATCGGCACACCGGTAAAGTACAGTCCATAGGTGCAGTTCGATATCTGCAGATCGGTCAGAGCGATTGCATCTGCGGTCGCATTGGTCATCGGACAATAGATCCCGAAATTCTTGCATTGGTCGATCACGCAAGATTGAACTGATAATTGGGTTTGGTTTGCAGCGATGATTGCCGATCCGGTCAAACTGTTAAAATCGCATTTGGATATTTGCCCAGTAGTCGCCGCATAGATGTACAGAGCATTGCTCAGCTCTTTGAATCGGCAGTTCTCAACCAGTGACGACTTCGACAGAGCGTCATAAACAGCGATGTAGCTGATATTGGCAAAGCCGCAGTTGGTGACTCTGCTGGATTCGGTTTCATAAGAGATGACACCGTAGGTACCAGAAAGATTGTCATGCTAGTCATTTCACGACCGGAACACCGAGCGGGCCTTTCGCTGTTGGAACTACTGTCTGCAGTGGTCATCTTGGGAGTCTTAGCCAGTGTGATCGTCCCCAGGCTTCGAATCGGCGGCCAGGACTGCAAGCGAGAATCTTGCAAAGTCAATCGTCATACGATCGAGATCCAATCGCAGTTATGGAAGCGGCAACATGGCTCTCTTCCAGCCAGTGGATTGTCAGACATCGGAGCCTCAAAGAGTCACTTTCCCGACGGCCTACCGGCATGCCCTGTAGACGCATCTGCTTATCAGATCAATGCCCAGGGGAAAGTTGTCGGCCACAGTCACTAGGCAAGTGCCTCGGAAGCGCTATTGAGCCGCCCTACCCCATTTAGACGGCTGCTAGTTGATCGCCCATTAGTGTAGCGTTGCCATGAGCTGCGTTGCGTCAAACGACTGAGTGGTCACCGAGGTGAATGACCTACCAACTCGAAGATGGTCGACTTCAAAGGTCTTGAATCCGCCAAATTTCGCAAGACTCACCTGATCAAAAGAAAAATTCCCAGTACCCTCAAAGCCACCATTCGGGCTCGCCTCAATGGATTCATGATTGAGCAGCTACCGAAGCAGCGACAGTTATACCTGCTAGCATCAAATGCCAGCAATGAGACATAGTGAGTATTCTCTTCAAATACAGAAGCACTCTACTAATCCCAGCAAAGTTTGCATCTCTTCCACAAAAAGACCATTAGCTAAATCTGCGTCATCTGGGCAGGACAGGCGGTCGCTGACGCACCAAAAGGCTTGACTGACGCGTTTTAGTTAAATGTCTGAACCTGACTATTCGATCTATTTGATACAAACCGTAATTGCCCTGAGCCAATGTGTATCGCTCGGGAAGGATTCCAGATTTGGGTATCAAGTCAGCCGGAGTGAATTGCATGATTGAGGCGTTCATCGGATTGCTCCGAAGAACTTCCAGCCGCCACAGTCCACGGCAGATAGCCTGGGCAGTGGCACTTGGATGCGCTTGCGGCTTGCTTCCGAAGTCCAGTCTGTTGTTTCCTGCAGGCCTGCTACTGTTATTTATTTTGCCTGTCCATTTGCCCGCTGCTACATTCTGTTTACTGCTGACTAGCTGTATGGCTTGGACACTGCAGCCGATGCAGGCAGCCGCCGGACTGTGGCTTTGGAACAATACATCCATCCACGGCGGCATTCAGCGCATCGACCAATACCCAATCGCTCCTTGGCTGCAACTTCACCACGCGGTAGTTCTTGGCTCGCTAGCAACTTCCATTAGCATTTGCCTACCATTAGCCTGGCTTACAGGCCGCTGGATGACAAGCTGGACTGCAATCTGGCTAGTCAGTCAGCGTCGGCAAGAGACGACGCAAATGCGAGCACAGCAAGCGGCTGAAAACTGGAACGACCCGAAACAACCTACCGGTCAGCCCAAGCCAGCTCTCATCGCCCCTCTGGTGGAACCAAGACCGTTGGCTGATTCCCTTGTTCATGAGACTGGAGAATCATCTTTCAACAAAACGGATGCAATCAGTGAAACGATTGATTCAATTCACGCTTTAGAGGATCTGATTCAACGAGCGCTAGAAGACAACTCCGCCCATCTGGACACCGATGCCGTTTTGGCTCGCGCTACACGAGCAGCAGCACTGGTTGACGACATTCTGGCGGCAATTGACGACGATGCCTCGCAGGCTAAACATGAAGACGCATCCGACCCTGTAGCGCAGCTGGTTCAGGACGACAACGATCCTCAAATCGCCAAGCCTATTTCCCATCAGAAACAACGCGGCCCGATCCACAGCAGACGGGCAGATCCTAGCCAGTCGTTAACCTCCACTCATCTACCGGTTGAAAATAGACTTCTGCCGAATGATGCAGCAAAAGAATCAATCCAATTTCAGACTTCCACTGCCCAGGCAATCACCACAAACGATTCAGAAGATTCTGTCAACCAGGACGCTTGCGACAATGAAGCCGATAACAAACAAGAGGTCGTAGCAACTAGCGAAGACTCACTACCGGAATCGGCACCACAAACAATGAAGCCCAAGGCCAATTCAATAGGCATGCGTCGCGATTTACCGCAGACGTTTCGCGCCTTTGATACAAAAATTTCCATCTCGCGCTCTGCTGCTGCAAGTGTGACTGCGGCAGACGTCGAAATCAACTCCCCCAAGTCAAGTGATTCAATGTCAATCTCCAGCCCCATCCAAGAGCGTCCCGTCAGTCCTCCAGCCGCAATTATTGCCCCAGCGCCTCCCAAGAAGACCCTTGGAGCGGTCGCCGCTCAAAGCACCATCACTAAGGCTCATGAGACGGCAACTCGCAACGTCGAGATCCGGCACGAGGAAGCGCTGCGACATCTGCTTAGCCACCTGCGAGCGTTGAAAGAAAAGGTTTAGGATCCGATGTTCATCAGTTCGCGCCGACTACTATGGGGATTCAACTTGCTGCTGCTTTTGACGGCAAGTTTGATCTATCGACCGATACGTTCTTGGATTGACCAAACGATCCTTGCCAAAGCCATTCACCCCAACCTGCAAGTACAGGAAATTCGTTTTCATGGCGACCGATTGGGCTCTGGCACGACGCTGATGCAAGCCATGCAATTCGACTGGGGATCCAATCTAGGCGATCGGACCGTTGGCCTGAGCGCTGATGATGCGTGGTTTGTGCTCGAGAACGAACCGCTTGTTGACAAGCGACTCGTAGTACCCAAGGCCATGCTGCGTGGGTCCCGATTGTATTTGAATTCTAGCTCCCAGCAACAGTTGGCAGACAATCGCAAACTAAAGTCCAATATCGACCCTTCCGGATCTTTATGGCAAAAGCACTTGGATCGACGATTCGGTGATCTGGATTGGAACGACCTTTGCCGTAGCTTGGAAAACCTTCTATCGATCGACAGTTTTACACTGGATTGCAACCAACAGGTACAACAATGGCTCCAGAGAAATCAAAAGATCGCAACTCAGGCTCAGCAACTGGTTGCTCCCCAGTCGCAGACACAAAACCCGCTGCGCGACGAAAGAGAATTCGAGGAGCTTCTCAAGAGACTTGACCAACTGTTTCAGGAAGACCAAGAACTTTCTGAGGAATTTGGCAAGATCGAACAGAACGTAGAACAGAAGTTCGAGCAGATCAGCAAGATCTACGAGCGACAATGTGAACTGGTCAAAGCGCCGTCCTCTGCACCAGACGACAAAGCGGTCCAACATATAATTGCCAAGGAACTGGTGCAGTACGCAGGACAGCAAGTTCTGCGCAACTACAAGGACTTTGGCGAAGTTGCGGATTTGCTATGTCGCGCTGCCACTCAGCAGACTACGGATAACCAGCAACAAAACCTAAGAACTACCGATGGAACCGTCGTAAACTTACAGAACCTTGTGGCCGCCGGAGTGTTCCGCTGCGATGAGACACGCGCGCCCTTCCACATTAGGACTCGCTACCAGTTGTCGCTGCCGGTTGCCGGACAGCCCGCATGCGAGGCCAAATTCCGATACCAGTTCGAAACGCTGCGACACACGATTAGAGTCCAGACAAGTAGCATCGCTGATCAGCCGGATACGATCGACTTAATGTTGGCGGTTACCAACGATCCCGCCACGCAGACTCAGTGGATGGATTCCGACTCAGATCGAGACTTCAGCGGTTCACAGTGGCTATTGCGCTGTGATTCTAAAAAGATCGATGGCACGATGCTGTTGGATCAGATCCTGCTGCCATTCCTGGGAGACGGTGATCCCAAACTGGCCGCCGCTGTAGCAACTGTACTGGACAGGTCGCAGAAGTCGGGAAAGAGCATCGATCCAATCGAACTGAAACTTTCGGGCACTTGGCAGTCGCCAAAGTGCCATGTTGTGACAACCTTCATGCCAGACTGGCTCTTAGAAGTCGTTGCCGATAAGCTCAAAGAACAGAATCAACAACAACAGCGCGAGAAGGTTGCACAGCTTGAGAGCTATTTCAGCGGTGAACTGGAACGACTTTACGGTGGCTTGAATCAACTTCTAGCACAAGCTAAAAGTCAGACGGAGCGAAATACCAAGCAGATGCTGGCCGTTCGGTCACAGCTTCAAAAGCACCTGACCGACAGTCAGAATGTCGAGTTCGCGCGAACCAAGTCTCAGGACGTCAGTCGCTGAAATGAATAATACAGAAATCGCTCATGCCTTCCAGCAGATGGCCGACTTGCTGGAACTGCGAGGGGAGAATGCGTTTCGAGTGCGAGCCTATCGCGCTGGCGCCAAGGCAATTCTGGACTTGCCGCGAAGCGTCAAGGATATCTTAGCGGACCCAGTGACGACCTTGCAGTCCTATGCAGGAATTGGAGACACGCTCGCGGACAAATGCCGAGTGCTTGTGGAGACGGGGAAGCTTCCCCAGTTGGAAGAGTTGCGAGAAGCAGTTCCAGCCGTTCTACTGCAAATGACCCGGATTCCAGGTCTGGGCGCTAAGAAGGCAATGGTACTGCAGAGAGATTTGAACCTTCAGTCGCTGGACGAACTGCGACAGGCGTGTGAGCAGCAGCGAGTTCGCTTACTCAAGGGCTTTGCCGCAAAGACTGAGGAGCAAATTCTTGCCGGCTTAGAAACTGCTAATCAAGTCGCTTCAAGGCTGCGCATCGATCAGGCCGAACGACTGGTGGAACGACTGCGTGAGCATCTGATTACCTGCGATGCTGTCGAGCAAATTGAATTTGCGGGAAGCTATCGGCGAGGCAAGGAAACCGTCGGAGATATCGATATTCTGGTGATCAGTCACAAACCGCAAGCGGTGATGGTGCAGCTTGAGTCGTTCCCGGGTCGAGCTACCACTTTGGCGCGCGGTGATACCAAGATGTCGATTCGCGTCGAAGACGCTTTTCAGGTCGATCTGCGCGTCGTTGCTGCTGAGTCGTTTGGAGCAGCATTGCAGTATTTCACCGGGTCGATGGAGCACAATGTGGCTGTACGCTCGCGGGCTAGAAAGCTTGGGCTAACGGTCAATGAATATGGCATCACTCGTCTGAATGACGTTAGGGCCGTACCGGCTGCTGCTACCGAGCAGCAGTTCTATGAGGCGTTAGGGCTGCGCTGGATTCCGCCAGAGCTGCGCGAGGGACGACAGGAACTTCAGTGGGCAGAATCCGAACAGGGTTGGCCGGATCTTATCGAGCTATCACACATCGTAGCTGATCTGCATTCTCATACTACGGACTCGGACGGTTCGCATTCAATCAGCCAAATGGCTCAGGCAGCTCGAACTCTGGGTTTACAGTATTTAGCGATCACCGATCATTCGCAGCGCGTCAGCATGGCGCGCGGTCTGAATTCGCAGCGGCTGCTTAGTCAGTGGAGCCGTATCGATGAACTCAATCAGCAGTGTGCTGACGAGTTTCGTCTTTTGAAGGGCGTCGAATGCGACATATTGGAAGCGGGACCGCTTGATATCGATGACGCAACGCTGGCTGAAGCCGACTGGGTTGTGGCCAGTGTTCACTACGGACAAAATCAGTCGCAGCAGCAAATTACAGATCGCATAGTGGGCGCTCTGAAGAATCCACACGTCGATATCGTAGCACATCCCACGGGCCGACTGTTGGGTTCCCGTCCGGCGTACGCAGTGGACATCCAGGCTGTCATACAAGCCGCCGCCGAATTTGGCAAAGCTTTAGAACTGAACGCTAGTCCGTATCGGCTGGATTTGTGTGAACAACATCTCCTATTGGCAGCAGCAGCCGGTGTTCCCATCGCCATCAGCACAGACGCGCATTCGACAGATGGACTGCTTGCGATGCGATACGGAATTGTTCAAGCGCGGCGAGCAGGATTGCTCAGGCATCAAGTCTTGAATACTTGGCCTCTCTCCCAATTGCTAACCTGGCTCGCAAGGAACTAATATGCAACGTGATGTCATGCTGGAGCGTCTTAGCGACCCCGGTCGCATCTGGGATTTGCTGGTGATTGGCGGTGGAGCAACGGGACTTGGCATCGCGTGGAATGCGGTTTCACAAGGATACAGCGTCGCGGTCATCGAGCAGTTGGACTTCGCCCATGGAACTTCCAGTCGTTCGACCAAGCTGATCCACGGAGGAGTTCGTTACCTGCGCCAAGGACAAATCGGCATGGTCCGCTCGGCGCTGCATGAACGTGAGTATCTGCTTCAGGCAGCCCACCCATGGGTTTGGCCTCTGCAGTTGGTGTTGCCTTCCTATCAAATCGGCTCTCGCTGGTATTACTATGCTGGACTGAAGGCTTACGACATGCTGGCTGGCAAGCGCAACATGGGGCCAGCCAGACTGCTGTCGGTTGCTAAGACTCGCGCAATGTTGCCGTCGCTTAAGGCCGAAGGTTTGCGCGGCGGAGTCTCATTTTTTGACGGGCAATTTGACGACGCTCGACTTGCCTTACAGGTTGCTCGGGCGGTTGCTGCCAGCCAGCAAGGTGTAGTACTGAACTATGCTCCCGTTCTATCCATCGAGTCTCATCAGGCCAGCGGCAATCGCGTGGTCAGCATCCAAGACACTTGCAGCGGTCAACCGATGCAGTTGCACGCTCGTGTTGTCGTCAACGCGACCGGCGTACTGGCCGACAAAGTCAGCCGATTGGAACGTTCGGATTTGGCACAAGATCGACCGATATCCATCGCGCCCAGTCGAGGAACACATCTTGTACTATCCAGCAAGTTTCTTACTGGCACCAACGCGCTGATGATTCCCAAGACGGATGATGGGCGAGTTCTCTTTGCGATTCCCTGGCTTGGACACACGCTATTTGGCACTACCGACGTGGCAACAGATTCTGCTCAACGCGAGCCGCGTGCCACCCACCAGGAAATCGACTATCTGCTGGATCATGCTAGTCGCTATTTATCCTCCACACCTAAGCGGGCCGATGTCCTGTCAGTATTTTCTGGCCTCAGGCCGTTGATGGGCAAGTCGAGCGGGTCGACGGCCAGCTTGTCACGCGAGCATGAGATCATTGTCTCTCGCAGCGGTTTGATTTCTGTGATAGGAGGCAAGTGGACTACCTTTCGCAAGATGGGGCGTGATGTTCTGGAGTTGGCAGTTCAAGTTGGCAACTTGGAAAAGCGAAGTTATGTACCACCTGTTCTACACGGTTCGCAAACTTACGCAACAGAGATCTCCGGAAGTAGCCGTTCCCACCAACGCGACAACCAGCTAAGTCCCTTGCTACCCATTAGTACAGAGGACATCCGACGAGCTATCCAAGAGGAAATGGCGATCAAGTTGGAAGATATCTTGTCGCGTCGCACACGCTGTTTATTGCTGAACGCGGCAGCCACCTTGGAAATCGCCCCCCAGGTAGCACGGATTGTCGCTGAATTGACTGGTCGAGACGCGAACTGGCAAGCCGCCCAATTAGCTGAGTTTCAAGAGTTGGCGAAAACCTATCAAGTGTAATCTAAACTAACTTATGGACGGATCTTAGAACACTTCTCGCTGATCGCCAACTTGCACGGCAAGATGAGCCTACGAACTGGGCTTTTGGTAGTCGTAGAATCCAGCGCCAGACTTAATTCCAAGCTTCCCTTTTTCAACGAGCGGCCTCAGGATGGCAAGCAACTGCTCTTGGCTGACTGTAGGCGGAACAGCCCAGCGCGCGTTGCTTAATACCTGGTCGATCACGTCCAACCCAATTTGGTCCATCATGCCGAATGGTCCGACCTGCATTCCGGTTACCGCCTTCCAAGAACGATCGACATCATCGGAATCCACTACGTCCAAAGCAACCAATTCTAGTGCCGCCTTCAGAACCGCCTGCAACAGCCAGTTGAACACATAGCCAGGATGCTCGTGGCGCAACATCAGCGGATACTGTTCGATACGCTCAGCCAACTGCCTGAGTTGCTGCAATACTTCGGGCCGGGTCTGTGAGCAGCCAACAATATCGGCGACCGACTGCCGTAAGACGGGAACATGAAAATGCAAATGTGCAAACCGCTCGGGGAGCCGCACAAACTGACTTAACACGGAAGGAACGAAGTACGACGAATTAGAGGCGATAATGCATTTGTCGGGCAAAAGATCGCTCAACTGCCGCAGGACACGTTTTTTTAGCGACAATTGCTCGGGGACACACTCTATCGCCAAATCCGGCTGCCACTGATGAAGCTGCTCTTTGGTCAAATCTTGCATGGCAGGCAGAGTGCTGACAAACTGCAGCCACGGTCGGTCGAACGCTTCGGCTGCGATTGATGCCTCAGATGGATTGCTGGCCGGTTGTCCCAGATAATTGGCTGGCTCTGTGTGGCTTCCGGGAGCGAGCGGTGAATTGGCCTGGGTAACACAAGTCTGCATCCACTGGTATGCCTGCTCAGCAACCAGGGAACTACGATCGATCAGCCCAATAGTCACGCCGCTCATTGCCAACCGTGCGGCCACTTGCCGACCGACCCATCCGGCACCAATAATTAGCACTCGATCGATGTTCTGCAAGATAGAAAACCTTTTTAGTTGGAGTCGATGTACGAACGAGGAAGTGAACAGCGCTGCGATCAAACTGGTGTCGCTGCCATCGAATTGCAGCCGGTTCATGGACGATACCAAGTAAGCCGTCTGCATGCACTATCACAAGCCAGTTGCTATTGTGTATAATCCGCCGCGTTTGGCGAGGGCCTGAGGGTGACAGGCTGCCATGTTTCCGTATGACACAGTCGATTTATCGCTAATCGTTACAACTATCTACCTGGATTCAAGGAGCATCCTGAAAATGAAGATTGCTAAGTTGTTGAATACTTCGGGGAAGTCCACCGTGGGCAGGGTCGGTGAGCAAGAAATCGAGCTGCTGGACTTGGGTAACTTTGCAGATTTATCAGACCTTCTTGCAGCTCCTGACGTGATGAAGGCAGTGTCGTCGCTTCGCCCTACAGGTCAAGTCATCTCGCTGGCCAGCGCACAACTATTACCCCCCATCGATCGACAGGAGGTATGGGCGGCAGGCGTCACTTACAAACGAAGCCAGACTGCGCGGATGGAAGAATCGGAAGCAGCGGCAAGTTGCTATGATCGAGTCTATCGGTCGGCACGACCTGAAATTTTCTTCAAGGCGACCGTCGGGCGCGTTTGCGGAAGTGGTCAAGTACTGCGCATTCGCAGCGACGCGCAGTGGAATGTACCTGAACCCGAGTTGACGTTGGTTCTGTCGCCGAAGTTAGAAATCGTCGGATACACGATCGGCAATGACATGAGTTCCAGGGATATCGAAGGCGAAAATCCGCTCTACTTGCCACAAGCCAAGACCTATAACCAGTGCTGTGGCCTGGGACCCTGGATCACTCTGGCGGAGGCGATGCCAGAAAAGGACAAGATAGAAATCTCGATTGATATCGTTCGTTGCGGAGAGACTGTTTTTTCGCAATCAACCCGAGCTTCTGAAATGGCGAGGACGTTTGAGGATCTAGTTCAATGGCTCGGTCGCGACAACAGCTTTCCCGACGGAGCCTTCCTGATGACCGGCACAGGCATCGTTCCCAGCAGCGACTTCACGTTAGCAGCCAAAGACCAGGTTTCCATCTCGATATCAGGAATTGGCACTCTGACCAATTCGATCGTCCAAGGTTAGCTCGGAGCTTGCCTTGCATCGATCGGTACCAGATAACTGCCCAATCGGCACAACCGGACCAACAGTCAATTCCGCTGCGACTGCCGTTGATCGACCGCAGCGTCGTTAGCACAATCCTTCTCGTGGTATCCTTCTGTGGGCTAGACTGCTTGAGCATGTTTTTTTTGATCAAGCGATATTGCTAGAAGCGCTCGCCGTGAATCGTCCAGCCATTTTGCTGGCAACCTATTTGCACCACCATTTGACCGAACTGACATTTTGCAAAAACAAAGTCGTCCGTCGCACGCAGCGCGACACGACCTATTCTAAAGCTTCACACGATGCTCACAGAACAATCTTCTTTTTCAATTCCATCCGCTGGCACCGCCGCCAATGATGCAGCCGTGTTGACGCCCATCGTTGTCACGGGGCAATCAACACGCCAAGATGCTTGCCTTTCAACAAATGATGATTCGCGACAGGCAGTCGCAGCTCTTGTTGGCGGTAAACCCGAGCAGTTAGACAAGGCAAACTGCCAGCTATCGCTACCTCGCGTCCTGCACGTGATCAACGGCCAACACTTTTCCGGTGCAGAACGCGTCCAGCAACTCTTGGGAAGGTGCCTGGGAGAAGCTGGTATCACATCGCACTTCGTTTGCGTAAAGCCGGGCAAGTTCCCAGAGGTCTGCGGATTAGATCCTCAGCAGGTTTCTGTCCTTCCCATGCTCAGCCGAGTCGACATTCGGGTGATTGGCAGATTGGTTCAGCTTGTGCGTAAGCAGCGTATCGATATCCTGCATGCTCACACACCGCGTACCGCTTTGCTAACGGCTCTTGTAGCTCTGCGGACCGGCCTTCCCTGGTGTTACCATGTGCATAGTCCGACGGCCAGGGACAGTACCCGAGGATTGATCAATCGCATCAACCTTTGGATTGAAAGGATCTCCATTCGCAGTTGCACTCGATTGATAACGGTCAGCAAAAGCTTGCGACGCGAGATGCTGCGATTAGGAGTCCCAAGACAACGGCTGTTTGTTGCGGTTAACGGTGTACCCGCGATCGATCCAATCGAAGCCGATAAACGACTCAACCAATCAACTTGGAACCTGGGACTGATCGCCCTGATGCGGCCTCGCAAGGGAGTGGAGGTGGCGCTCGAGGCGATGGTAGAAATCAAGCGTCGTGGCCTGCCAATCCGACTGGAACTGATTGGTGGCTTCGAAACCGAAGAATATCGTCAACAGATTTTGTCACAGATCCGTCTGCTGGAACTAGAGGACTGCGTGACACTTAGCGGATTCACTACGGATATCGCGTCAGCCATTCGACGCTTGGACGCACTCCTGTTGCCAAGCCTTTTTGGAGAAGGCATGCCCATGGTTGTTCTGGAAGCGCTAGCAGCCGGCGTGCCAGTTGTCGCCACTCGAGTCGAGGGGACACCCGAAGTGATTCGAGACGGCATCGAGGGCATGCTGGCGCAACCAGCCAGCGCTGTAAGCTTGACTGAAAAAATTCTACAGTTGACAAGCGATCGAAAGAGATGGGCAGAGATGAGTCACGCGGCCCTAAAGCGTCACCGCCAGTGCTTTACCGACCAAACAATGGCCAATCGCGTTGCCAAAGTCTATTCGTCGATTAACAATCGCACAGATCGTTGACATACTTCACCGTCAATCGGCGACGGAATCCTGTGATCTGATTAGGCAGCTTCGATTCTGCCGTCGCGCAGTCGAATGATATGATCGCAGCTTCTGGCGATCGATTCATCGTGAGTCACCATCACGATGGTCAGACCGTCTTGCTGATTCAGTTCACGAATCAGGCTTAGAATCTGATCGCCTGTCTTACGATCCAGGTTTCCAGTGGGTTCATCGGCAAGCAGTAGTTCTGGCTGTGCAATTAAGGCACGAGCGATCGCAGCACGCTGCATCTCGCCACCGGATAGCTCTCGCGGCTTGTGGTGCATGCGGTGCTCTAAGCCAACTCGCTGCATCAACTCTTTTGCTCTCTGGATATTGGACTGTCGATTTCGCAGATAGGACCACCAGCTTTGCTGAATCATCAGAGGCATCAAAACGTTTTGCAGTGCCGAAATTTCAGGCAACAGATGGTAGAACTGAAAGATCATCCCCAGTTTGTCATTGCGAAAGCGATCTCTCTGTCGCCTAGGCAAATTGTCCGTTCTAACACCGTCAAAAAAAATCTCTCCTTGATCAGGGGCGTCTAACGTGCCCAGCAGATGCAGCAGCGTGCTTTTGCCAGAGCCACTTTGGCCGAGGATGGCCGTTATCTTGCCAGGAGCAGCCTGGAAGTCGCAATCAATCAAGACGGGAATCTCGTTGCGGCCCTTGCGATAGGTCTTGCTAACGCCTCGAGCCTCCAAAATGGCAGCTGCTTGACTAGGCTCTCCGGTTGGTTCCTGATCAGCTTCTTGATCGACGTCTTGATCGGGCCACGGCGAATTCGATCCACCTACAACTCGCAGCTTGGCCACTGGATTGACTGCAGTCAAAACTGGGCTATTTGCAGGGCTAGAAATATTATTCATAACGTAACGCCTCGACTGGGTGCATTCTAGCCGCTCGGATCGCAGGCAGGACACTGGCCAGGACGGCAATCGCCAGTGCTCCGACAATTACTAAGACAACCATTTCTGGCCGCACGATACTTGGAATCGATTCAAAGTAGTAAATCGTTGGATCAAACACCTCACGACCGGTAATGGCTTCTAGCGCGCTGGCAATTGAATCGATATAAGTTACAAACAGCAAGCCGACGACAGCACCGGTACCGGCGCCGACCATCCCCAACAAAACGCCATAGCCAAGGAAGATAGAAGCAATCCCCGAACCGCTTGCGCCAAGCGATTTCATGACTCCTACATCCTTGGTCTTTTCAACTACGATCATAAAAAAGATCGCCAAGATGCCGAAGCCAGCCACGGCGATAATCAAGAACAACAGAATGTTCAGCAGCGTAATTTCCATTTGAACTGCCGCCAACATCGGGCCTTGCAGATCTCGCCAGGAGTTGACTTGTATGGCCATCTCCAGCGGAAACTGGGCTCGCAGCGAATCGCGAATCGCAAGCAGATCGGCGTCGGGCTTCAGCTTGATCTGAATGCTGCTGACAGCATCTTTGGCCATACCACGGAATTTTTGTAGCTGACTCAACGGTACAAACGCAAAAGTCGAATCGTATTCGCTCATCTCACTTTCGTAGAAGTCGACTACCGTGAATCGCTGTTCGATGGCGCGCGGATTGTTTCCCGCTGATGGAAAGGTTACTTTTACATCATCACCCGGCTGCACATAGTAATACTCGCTGGCCTGATTGAAATGATCGCGATAACGGGTCACTCCGATACTCATCCCCAGCACGATGCCAGTATGCTGTTCTACCTCAGGATCAAACAGCCTGCCAGCGTCTTCAGGCCGGGAATCAACCGCATCCAATTGTGGGGCGATGGAAGAAACAGCCAAAGGCGATCCGCCGGTAACGCTTGCAGGATCAACTTGCTGATTTGCATTGGCTGGCATGGAATTTCCGTCGTGGGCCGCTCCCGCCAAATGTGACGGAGCTTCTGGAAATGTCAAGCTTGCATTTTCTGATGTCCCGTTCGGATCTTTGTCGACCAGCGCTTCAGAACCTGCTGCATCATCGGAAGGCTGCATGCGATTGATTTGTTGGAGGAGCAACTGTTCGCGTTGCTGTCGCTGCTGCTCTACTTCGGCTTGTAATTTTGCGATTCGCTTGCGGCCCGCTGCGGCAGGACGGCGATATTGCCAACCAGAATCTGGAAAGCCCACTCGATTGGGAGCATACCCAGACTCGTGCAGCATAAAGGAGACCTGCTGTTGATTTTTGGGATGCAGCAGATATTTGCTAAAATCGCTTACTTGGGCATAAGTCTGAGTATCGATCCCGATCAAATTGATCTGCCGCGTCACCGGTTCACCGCGATGCTCAATTGATACCATCGCCGGCACATGCACCACGGTCGTGATGCCTTCGATCTGATCTCCGGCAATTTGATTGATCCTGGCTTGGATCATTTCGTGGTTGGGCAAACCGTTTGCACTGTGGCTTTCAATGATAACATCCGACAGAATACCGTGCATGCGATTCTGCATTTCGGTTACAAAACCGTCCATCACAGCATTCACGATGATCAACGTGGCCACACCCAGAGTAACGCTGATTACAGATGCCAATGCGATGAATCGAGTTCGCAGGTATCGCCAACACAGCAACCATCGGTACATTCCGTCCATCCTTTGATGTATCGTAAACTGTGGGCACTCAAGCGCAAACGCTTGCAAGAGCCAGATGGCCGAAGTGTAGTCGATCAAGGTCGACCAGCGGAATGCCGTTTTTGTTGTGAACCGGGGTGAATCTAGGGTTAATATTTCGGTAACAGCTCACCAATTGCATGCTAAAGCATCTTGGGCGTTGATGACTTGAGCTTGGGGCGAACGGCAAATGGAATGTGCCTGCTACTATGGTCGCAAGCCTCTTACTGGGCTACCAGGAAAATTCCAGGCCGGCAAAGTCGCACAGGTTGGCATCGACAACCTCTTGGGGGCAGCTCCAGACTAGGAAGAAAAGTGCTTCGCGCGCCCAACGACCAGCCGGATGCCCTTGCACATAGCCTGCTCCTTTAGCGGCCTGCAATGCGGCTTGAGTGGTTCGCAGTACCAATCCGTTGGCTTGGTGCCTGATCTGACTAACGGTCATCACCGATTTTCCGACGATATGCTGAGTCAAGTAGTGGCGCAGCCGCTGGACATCGCTTGACAGTTTGTCGCTGATGCTTTCCAGCGACGGTCGCAGCTTGGATTGTTCTTGCAGGTAACTGACAGCCCGCATGGAAAGCCCTACGGCTAGAATCGAAGTGTGTAGGCCGCCGGGGCCTCCACCACTACTGGCTGAATCTTGCATGACGTTGGCTTTGGGCCCAGCCACTACTTGTGAATGATCGATTCGAACGTTCGACAAATCCACTTGACCGGTACAACTGGCGCTTAGAGCCATCAGCGGAATTGCGCTTTGGACCACTAGGCCATGGCTTTGACGCGGAACTGCGGCTAACAACTGCTTGCCATCATCCAGAGCTGCGCCCAGCACCAGCAGATCCGCAGCTTGGGCCGCAGTGACCCAGGGCGAGCAGCCCGAGAGCAGATAACCGCCGTCGGTTGGGGTGGCTCGAAGTGCGGGACGATTCAAATGTTGACGACTGGTGGTCAGATGGCTGATCCCCACGGTGGCAAACAGGCCGCCGCAGGCCATAGCGGGTAGCAGTTGCCGCTTAAGCGATTGGGTTTCACTGCTGATGATCTTTCTGCACGCGGCATGCCATTGAGTCAAGATGAATGTTGAGGTAAGGCATGCTTGACTAAGCTCAAGATAGCCGTCCAAGATTTTTTCGGCGGACCAATTCCAACCTCCGAACTCAACCGGGATAAACCACCGAAAGACGTTGTGGCCAGTTAACGCGGCTATCGACTCTTGCGGCCAGACCACCGCATTGTCTGACCTGGCCGATGCCAATATGTCCAATTGTGCGCAGACCGCTCTCAGCCCGGGACAGTTCTTGGCTGAGTCAGGTTCTGACAGGGGACAGTCCTTCATTGGGTCAAATTCCTGAAAATCGGCAAGTCAACTTCATTTGATACGATCGACAAACTAGTTCAAACCTCACTAGTTAGATGAATTGTACGCGATATTGCCAGGAATTTGACCGGGAGACCGATCTGGCAAGCTAGTAAAGATCGATAATCTGAAACGCTGGCACCGACTTGCCGATTTAAACTGGCTTCCGGTGCCAATCCGTACCAGACATACTATTTTTCCACCCCAGGCCCAAAGCCAGTGGAAAGCTTATCAGGAAACCAACCAGGGACACTGAACCAATCAGGGATACCGCAGTTCTCGCTCCCCCCACCTTTGGTCCAGCGGTTTGTCGAAATCAGGAGGATGTTCATGCAACCGATCTTCGTTAGGCGACTTCAAGCCGCATTCGTTTTCCTATTGCTGATTCTGCCAGTGGCAGTACCAGGGACACACCAGTTCCCGGCTCGCCTGGCAGCTCAAACTCACGATCTGCCCTACTGGGATGGAATTCGTGGCCTACACGATTTTGATCTGCAACTGAACCAATTCGACGAAACCACCCCAATGGGTGCCCCAATGAGCCTGCTGTGTCCCTCCTGCAGTTTCAGCAAAACGCTCCAGACACCCCAGACCACCCAAAGTAAGGATGGGGACACTGCTCTTTCGATCGAGGATTTGAAATCGGCGGCGTTTGAGGCAATTTGCGCAGCTCAGGCAGAATTCGCGTCCAGACAGACTTGCATTGTCCCCTCGGCAGTTGTCAAGCCGCTTACGGGTAGCAGCTTAAAAAATCCAAACATCGCGAACTACCTAAACAGCCGAGTCGCGGTGGCTGATACCCTAAATCCGTACCTAGTGTCGCATGAGGGCAATGGCGATTTGCGACAATTGCACGAATGGCGTCAGGATCTGACCTACCGAGGTCTCAACCGCCTGGATCACGCTCCGGCGCTTTCCCCCGGCTTAATATCTGCGCCGGGCCTTGCAATAACCCAAGCCCCCTTTGGGCTAGCACTGTCCCCGAATCCGGTCCTGGCGGCGTTGTCGTTTGACTTGCTGGGAGACCAATTGGCGGTAGCGGAGCCAATACTGCCTGCCGGAACCGTCCCAGCAACTGATGTCGTTTTAACTGCGATTCCGAAAGGGACAGAGATTCCGGCAGGGACACTACTGATCGTTGCCGAAAGTCATTCTGGTCCGACCCCACAGGATACGACCCAACAGGGTATATCTGCTGAGTCAGAACCAGTACCGGCCGCTGGTGACATTGGCCAGCGAGTCGAGATAGCAGATATGGTGGCCAAAGTCGGATCCGCTTGGCGAAGTCTTGTTGCTCACGCGAAAAGCTGGCAGCTTCTTTCGGAAGCCGAACAACTGTCCGAGCAATTGTCCAGCCATCTCTTGAGTGGCATCAAACCGGCGATTCAGCTTAGCTCGCAAACCTTGGCAATTGCCTCGGCACGCTCCTTGAATGCTCCCGACCATGGCTATGCAGTCCCAATCAACCCAGGTGTTTGTCCTGACAGAACCGCTCCGGCTATCCAGCAGCCACTGTTTGTCATCTACGAAATGGAAGGCAAACAATTCCTGATGCCAGCTGACTTAGTTCGTCGCTGGAACTATGTACCGCAAGCGGCCAGCAGCGAGCACTCCGACGCTGGGCAGCTTCGTAGCCTCCGCCAGCGCCTGGAGCAGTTGACCCAAGAGCTTCAGCTTCTGGCTCAGGAGCTAAAGGAAATAGATCGACAAAGCGATTCCAACCATTCCGTACAGATGGCCGGTCGCCAGGACGAAAGCAGCGTTAAATAAAGAAGCCCCGCTGCACGTTGGCGCGGAGCTTGCATTTCAATTGCTTTGACCAGGGCCAGAGTCGCCCAATTTACGAGCGACTTTGGACTGATTCGAAGTTCCGGATCAGCCTAATAGGCCCAGCCCAGTCCCAAATCGATGCTCTGCATCCAGAAGGTAGAACTGTTATTCTGACGTTCAGGATTTTGAGTGCTGCCAGTTAGGCTGACAATCCTATCCATCTGGTCGCCAGCCATTGCCACCGAAGACCACATTAGAAGCGTGTAACCAACGCTGATTTGCATGTTTGGGCGGATGCAGTATCCCAACTTGATGCCAAGTTCTGGCATGAACGCGAAGCTCTGGTTGGTGTAGGAGCCAACGTTACCAGTCCTTGCAAAGAAGCCGGGACCTTCAGTCACGTCTGGTGGATCGTTAGGATTGGCTCCAGGAACTGTAGTAACACCGCTGCCGCTAATGTTTGTCCGACTACGCATTTCACCGAAGCTGATCTTTGCCAGCGTAGACAAGCTGACTCGCTTTCTCACCACATTGCTCAGCACTCCCAAGTGGGCTCCGCTAAATCGGTTGTCCGTTGCAAAACGGTCTTGGAATTGAAAGACGGTACCATTGACTATTCCATCACCATCCAACAAGTTCGTTGATGTGAAGTTTTGGAACACAGCATTCCTCAACTGGTTGTACGTGTAGCCAGCAACCATATCAAATCGGTAACAAGGTCCTCGGCTCAACAAGATGAAGCCAGACCCTTCGGCCCCCACCATCGAAAGGGATTCGCCGGAATTCACGCCGCCTTGCGAAATCGGGTCATTACCTGGCCCGTTTCCGGCAACGATAAACGCATCATTGCCTGGATCCGGCGTGCGATTGGGATTGTAGAAAGGGACACCAATGGAAGTGGTTCCATCGCTGCTGCTGATCGAATATCGATCGGTCTCGTCAAAAATCCCGTAAGCACGAGCCCCAACGCCTATTCGGTGACAGGGATCCAAATAGGCACCCACCGAAGCACGGTAACCGGGCAACACGTCGGAACTTAACACTCCGCCGTAGGTAACTTGACCGGCAAGAGGATTCACTTCGTTATCGGCTGTCATGACCAAGTTGGGCGAGCGTCGGTCCGCTGCAAAAAACAGCAGTGTCTCCGCCGTTAGCCAAAATCGACTGGGCGATTGGCAGCCGCCACTGCAGGTTCCACAGCCACCGCCGCAATTCCCGCTGCAGTTTCCACAGCCACTCCCGCAATAGCCGCTAGCGCCATAGTCCTCGTAGCCTCCCGAGTAGTCCTGAACTACGGTCGGTGCTATGACATTCATGTCTGGCTCGTACTGGTTGTACGAAGTCAATTGCGTCGAACTACGTGACTTTCTGGCGTAGCTGCCATGATCTGCAGATGCGGTCGAAGCGCTGGACTGGTACTCGCCATCCGAAGTGGCGTCGCCGTCGTCCGTCAAATTGCGCACGGCAGACTGGCTAGTGAAGTGCTTGTTGGCTTGTGCATTAGCCAATTGGCCGAAACTGGCCGAAATTATCATTGACAGCATTAAAATCTTTGTTTTCATAGTTCCTTCTCGCTAGGCGGACTAGGCGTTACAGTCACTACAAGTAGATCGGCCGTAACGATCGATACCGCAAGCAAAAATGGAACTTCCCGCACAATCCACCCATCTCCCCTATATTCTAGTTTTGTGGCTTCAAAAGCGTGGAATGTCCTCGGTTGCTACCACTTTTGGCCGAATGGCACTAAGTTGGAGAAGTCATCGTTAGATTGGAAGCCGCTGAATTAAAGCCCAGAGTCCCAGATGTGGTGTTCTGGCAGGCCACATTCATTAGAATTTGACTGTTTCTAAACCCGCGCCCCTACCCCAGCGTCTGTAAAGTCATGTCGTCCAGTTCGGATTCCGCAAACGCTCAAGCCCTTCCAGATGACCGCAAGGAGATTGCGGGTCTTGGAAGCGCCGAAGGTCCGCAGGACGGTTCAGCCTCCGGGTCAGCTCGATTGCCGTCGCGCCCCAAAGTGACATCTGGATTTCGTCTGCCGGGCCTTTCCAGGGTTCGAGTCAACCGCTGGATAGCCGCTCTACAAGCGGTCAATCAACTGGAGTCCGAACAGCGGAAATTGTCCGACTCCCAAATGCGGAAAGCCAGCTTGGCTCTACGCTATCGGGCGATGAGCGGCGAAAAGCTTTCCGATCTACTGCCGGAAGCGTTTGCACTAGTTCGAGAAGCGGGGCGGCGCACGATGCGAATGAGGCACTTTGACGTGCAGATCATCGGCGGGGCAGCCCTGTATGACGGCTGTATCACCGAGATGCAAACGGGAGAAGGCAAGACGCTAACCGCTACCCTTCCGCTGTACTTGCACTCGTTGGTTGGCAAAGGTGCCCATTTGGCGACGGTCAATGACTACCTGGCTCAGCGTGATGCCCAGTGGATGGAGCCCATCTACAAGCTCCTAGGCGTTACCGTGGGAATTGTCTTGACGGAAAACAGTCAGGACCAGCGACGCCAGGCATACGGTTCTGATATCACCTATGGAACTGCCAAAGAGTTTGGATTTGACTTCTTGCGCGATCGGCTACTACTGCGGGCTCAAGGTAGAATTCTAAGCGACTTTTTGGGCGAAGGAAGCTCCGAGCGCTGGACGAGCCGTGGCGACGAACCGGTGCAACGCAATCTCCATTTTGCACTGGTCGATGAAGCGGACAGCATCCTGATCGACGAGGCTCGTACGCCCCTGATCATCGGCTCGCTGGGCGACGAGGCGCGTGACACGGTGATCGCCACGTTTCGCTGGGCCGCAGAACATGCCGACAAGTTCGATCGCGACCAGCACTGGACGATGGAAGACGATAAGCGCAAAGTCGAATTGACGGCGATGGGTCGCGCTCTGGTGCGAGGGCTACCGCGCGACGAATTGACCTTGGGCGTTCCACTGATCGACCTGTACGAGTACTCCGAACGAGCCATCAAAGTCCTGCATGAATTTCACCTGGATCGTCAGTATGTGGTTCACGAGGGCGAAATCGTTATCGTGGATGAATTTACAGGGCGTCTAGCCGAAGGCCGCAAGTGGCGCGACGGAATTCACCAGGCCATTGAAGCCAAAGAAAAAATTGAGGTT
The DNA here is from genome assembly GCA_044234105.1 of Aureliella sp. GTDB lineage: Bacteria > Planctomycetota > Planctomycetia > Pirellulales > Pirellulaceae > Aureliella. The sequence continues at coordinate 47,786 of JBIIJD010000011.1, forward strand.
ACCGTCCCCACCGGTCAAGCCGCCAGAATCACGGTTCAGGACCTATTCCACCGTTACAAGTGCATTGCAGGCATGACAGGTACGGCGGCCACCAGTGCGCGAGAGCTGACCAAAATCTACAAAACTCCAGTCGTTTTGGTGCCTACGAACCGGCCACCCCAACGCCAGCGATTGGCAGACCGAGTTTACGGAAGCATGATGGAGAAGTTCCAGGCCATCGTGGAAGAAATCGTGCAGTTTAACCAACAGGGTCGACCAGTGCTGGTGGGCACTCGATCGATCGACAAGTCGCTGATCCTTTCCCAATTGCTGACTCAGGCCGGCATCGAACATCAAGTGCTGAACGCAAACCACGTGGCGGAAGAAGCTGAGATTGTTGCTCGGGCCGGCTTGAAGGGCAAAGTGACCGTAGCCACGAATATGGCTGGTCGCGGCACCGACGTTAAAATCGCTGACGATGTGCGGGCCCTTGGAGGCATGCATGTGATTTGTACCGAATTGCATGATGCGGCAAGAATCGATCGGCAGTTGATTGGTCGATGTGGACGACAAGGCGATCCGGGTTCCTTCCGTCAATATCTGTCACTGGACGATGACATCTTACGAAATGGACTGGGCTTCAAACGCTACGAAGCGCTCAAACGCAAAGGTTCCGGGCAAGGTGGTCAATTTGATTCGCTATCTAGCGTTTTCCGTCGCGCTCAGCGAAAGGTCGAGCGGAAACATTTTCGCGACCGCATGATGTTGCTGCATCACGAACAGGAACGTTCCAAGATGCAGCGCGAAGTCGGACAAGATCCCTACCTGGACACTGCTGAATAGACACTCTTGGAGCAACCCGTTGATGACTGGCCGATCTACCGCCAAAGAAACCGCTCAGCCCGGGGACAGTTCTATCGAGAAACGTCCCGCGCCGGCACTGCGATCCGTGCAGCTATACACAGATGGAGCGTGCAGCGGAAATCCTGGTCCGGGTGGTTGGGCATTTATTCTACGTGATGTCAAGACGCGAAAAGAACTGGAAGGCAGCGGCGGTGAGCGGGAAAGTACCAACAATCGCATGGAATTGATGGCGGTGATCTACGGACTAAAGGCTCTAAAAAGACCGTGCCGCGTTAGTTTGTACTCAGACAGCAAATATGTCTTGCAGGGGCTACAGGAGTGGATCAAGGGCTGGAAGAAAAGCGGTTGGAAACGGAAAGACGGCAGTCGCTTGGTTCCGGTCAAGAACGCCGAGCTGTGGCAGGAACTGGACGGTCTGGTGAAGTTGCACCGGATGAGTTACCATCACGTGCGTGGCCATCAAGGGCATCCCGAAAACGAGCGCTGCGATGAGATGGCCGTGGCCGCCAGCCAAGACTACCGCTAGACCATTGCCAATAGAATCAACCACGATGCAAACACCGATTGACTTGCCAGGAATCAAACTTTTTAGCCTCGAAGGACGCACTGCGATAGTGACAGGCGGTTCGAGGGGATTAGGCTTGGCGATGGCCGCTGGTTTGGCATCGGCCGGGGCGCGTGTCATGCTGGTCAGTCGCCAAGGCGAGCAAGCCATTGATGCTGCGATGGACTTGATGGATCACTATAGCCTGGACGCTTTTGGATACGCCTGCGATGTGACCGATCTGGAATCTGTTCAACGTATGATCCAAGCGGCTTGGGTCAGGTGGCGTCGTATCGATATTCTGATCAATAGCGCGGGAATCAACATTCGTGGCCCAATCGACCAATTGACTCCCAGTCAATTCGACCAAGTCATGGCAACCAATGTTCGGGGAACATGGAACACCTGTCGATCGGTGTTAAGCGTGATGAAGCCTGCTGGCTACGGCAGGATCATCAATTTGGCGAGTGCTCTGGGAGTGGTCGGTCTTGCCGATCGCACGCCCTATGCCAGCAGCAAAGGAGCGGTGGTTCAGATGACACGCACCTTAGCGCTGGAACTTGCGGGCCAAGGCATCACGTGCAACGCTTTATGTCCGGGGCCATTTCTGACCGAGATGAATCAACCGATCGCCGACACTCCCGATGGCACCAAGCTGGTTCAAGGCTGCGTGGCCATGAAACGCTGGGGGCAACTACACGAAATTCAGGGGGCGGCGGTCTATCTAGCCAGTGAAGCCAGCAGCTACACAACAGGCAGCATGCTAATGGTCGATGGCGGCTGGACCGCTCAGTAATCTAGCCATTGCTATTTCTTCTTTGCCGCTTCAGCAGGCACGTCAAAATCAACCTCACTGTGCTCCGAAGGTAGATCTTGGTTGAACGAGTAGGGCGGAAAAAGCAGATCGGGCATTACAACCTCGCCTCCCTTTACTACGCTAGTATCCATTTTGGCGTTATGAGCCACAATGCGAATGACATGTGGACCACCTACCGTGGACATACCGTCTTCATCACGAGTGCTGTACTGACCATCTAGAATCTTGGCTCTACCAGGCTGGCCCATGTTTCCCTTGCTGCCATCGGGTTCAAAGATGATATAGCCCTCAGGGATGTCCTTGCCCTTGAAGGTAGCCTTCCCCGAGAGATGATATGCCTTTCCGCCCCCGCAACCCGATAGCAGCCCTGCAAAACAAAGCACAAGACAACAGCACCCATTAGCACCCATCCAAAGACGCATCACTTATTTTCCTTATCGCTCTGTAATCATTCCACGTTCAATACTTCGCCACCGTTGCGGCTGGCCGCAGCTCGATAAACATTCATATCGATGGAGTTGGAGATGAAGTGGATTGAACCGTCGGCACGAGCGAACTGGCTACCACCTGAATGCGTGCTGCCTAGGGAAGCATCATTCCATGGTGACGAGATCTTAGAATTCAAAGGGTTTGTGACATTCTTTGAAGTATACAAAAGAGTACCATTGGAGTCTCCCCACCATCCACGAGTCCACGGACGCCAAAACTGATAGCCTTGCCAAGAAAATTCCCCTAACATCAAAGTATTGGATGTTCCATCAGTAATCCCTGACATCGTATTGTGACCGGGAATGTTCTGCTGCACAGTACTTGGCGGAGTCGCCTTTCGAGTGGCCACACCAAACGCACCTTGTGTCGCGACAACTCCATAAACTGCGTTCGGATTGGGTAAAGTTTGGTATTGTTGGCTGGTAATCGTGTTGGTTCCAGTTGGTCCCAGGATTGCGTGATAGTGCAACGTGCGGACGTCATTTTCCTGAATTTCAAATGGATCTTCCTCAGACGGATATTTGGAGAAGAGCGAATCTCCCGGTGCGCTGGGACATTGAAACGATGGAATCGCAACTCCCTTTACGAAAGGAGTCTGAACTCGCCAATTGCCTTTCGTATTGAGTTTCAATTGGTTGAACAAAGTGTTCTGCTCCATGAACGGCAAAATCATGACCGCCCAGGACATCTGGTTAAAATCAATGCCAGACGGTGGTAAAGTCTTATAAGTACTTTCGTAATTATGAAGGGCCAAGGCATTTTGTTTGAGATTGTTTGAACAGGACATGCGGCGTGCTGCTTCGCGAGCAGCTTGAACGGCTGGCAGCAACAGGCCAACCAGAATGCCGATGATGGCGATAACCACCAACAGTTCAACCAGCGTGAATCCACGCCTGGTGAAAGTAGTTCGAAACATGACTTATTCTCCAAAAGACATAAACAATAAAGCGGTAGCCCTAGGCTGAAAATGATGGAAAATATTAGCCACTAAGCTGCAGCGATTTTCAACCCGCTATTATAGGTGGTAGGCACTAAGCGTCAACGTGTTCTTTTGAAATTGGCCCAAGTGCCTTGCCCACAAGAACCGCACCCAACCGCATTGCGAGATTGAGTTGTGTCATGCGCAACAACACAGAGGCCTTCCCGTAGTGGACTTCGCCAGAAGTCCACTGACTGCTTGCAATAGAAGGGAACTCTGGCGAGTTCCACTACGGAGGTGTACCAAGTTTTTCGTGGCAAAATTACCTACGAGTAGAGGTTCAGCGGTCAGGTATGCCTGGGGCCATAGGCTCCACAAGCCGCCCCAACCGACAAAATCGGAAATACTTGCGAAATTCGCACCGCCCGATTAAATTGTTAAGCTTAGGTTAGTTCCTTGATATCGCCGTCTTGCTCGGCTCTTACCGTTTTTATCTTTTCTGAGGGAGATTTTTATGAGACGTTTTTTGTCAGTATGTGCTTTGGCCTGTGTGGCCAGCGCTGGAGCCGCAGGGCACGCGCAAACCTTATCACCTATCACATCCTTTGGTGTTACCGCACCGGGCTGGTTGGCACCTGGAGACCATAGTTCAAACAATGATATAGCCGGAAGCACGTTACGTGGAATCGCGTACCACGGACCATCTAACCGACTGATCCTGATTGACCGCGCGGCCCCTGATGGACCTACTGTTCGGATTCTCAATGGTGATACGGGTGCTCAGGTACACGTATTATCTGAAAAGGCTGCCCCCGGAGACCCTGACATTATCGTCAATGGTACTTTTTTGATGAGCATGGTAGACGTAGACGATGCAGGTAACGTCTACATGTGCAACCTATCCACGAGCCCCACTTCAAATTTCAAGGTCTATCGATGGAGTTCCGATGCGGTTCAAAATTTGACAACCGAAATTCCAACAGTTGCCCATGGCACTGTATCTGGCCGTAATCGAACTGGCGATACTTTTGCAGTGACCGGTTCGGGCGTTAATACAAAGATCGCTGCTGCGGGAGGTAACAACGTCGCAGATTCAGCTTTCACTTTGTTGACTACAGTCGATGGACTCAACTTCACAGCATCGAACCCTGGGGTTACTGGCCATGATGTAGGAGCGTTCCGGTTGGGTCTGGCCTTCGACGGCCTGGGCAGCGTCTTGGGCAAGCAAACCGGATTGCCAATTTGGCGTGCTCCCGATTCCGGTGGAGCAGCCGTTTCCAAGAACGTGCAGAACGTGAGCGAAACCGCCATTGGCTACGACTCTGCAACCAAATTGCTTGGTACGGTGCAGTACATCGGCGGAGTAGGCTTTACCAACACGGTACGCCTTTACAAGTGGGACGACTTTAATGCCGACCCAACACTCTTAGACACCGAAAACCTAACTAACGTGGCCAATGCTAATGGCAATGCAACAGGTGCTGTAACTTTTGGTTATGGCCCAGGCGGTACTTTGCGGTTGTATGCTCTGAATACCAATAACGGTATTCAGGCCTTTACGGTTCAGATGCCGTCACCTAATGCGTCTATCCTTAGCCGATCAGTGGTTCACGGCGGATGGGGCGGCGGTGGCAGTGCGGTTGATTCGCTGAAGGTGATTCACAAAGCGGATCTCTCACCGACTCAACTCACGCTCGACAATCTGATCAATACGACTCGAGGTATCAATGGCGTGCAGTTTGTGATCCAAGACTTGGCTGCTCCTGGCTCGTTGAGCGCCACCGACTTTGATGTTCAAGTCAGTCCTCTGGGTGCTTTTGATCAGGGACTCAATCCGCCATCCGGTTGGGCTCCTGGACCAGCACCCTCTGCGGTTGTTGTGACCGGTACAAACCCATACACGGTGAAAGTCGAGTGGCCTGACAATTCGATCAAGAACCAGTGGTTGCGTCTGACCGTAAAAGCCAACGCCAACACTGGCCTGGCCAGCCCAGAAGTTTACTACCTGGGCCACCTGCAAGGTGAAGCGACCGGTGGAGATGGCAGCGTGTTTACCGTTCTGGTTGGCGATATCTTGGCTATTCGAGGTCAATTGTCGTTGGTCGTTAACGCAGATAGCATTCATGACCTGGACAAGTCGGGTACAGTGCTGGTCGCTGACATTCTGGGTTGCCGAAGCAATCTGACTGGAACGCTTCGGCAGATCACCGTTCCGTAAGCTTGCAGATTGCAAGCTGGACATTTACAAGTTAAAGGTGGGGCGTAGAGAAGTCTACGCCCCATCCGCTTTAGTGACCGCGGTCGGCTCGCTGGACCTTGGAAGAAAACTGCCTAGAGACTCGCGCTGCTGATAGACCTTCGTACCAAAAAACTGAACGATCAGCAGGGCAAACCTTCGAGATTTGAATCATCATTTACCAATCCCTATCTACGATCGGCGAGAAATGCCAACGACTGCATTCAATCAACCAACAACAACCATTTAGGGAACACCGCCCAATGATTTCCCAAAACCGCCGGTCTCGCTCACGTCGTGCAACAAATCGTAGTTTGATTTTCGAGACGCTTGGACAGCGATGCGTTTTGGCCGGAGTGATAATCAGCGAAGTGTTGGCAGCCAATAGTGATGGCTTGTCTGATTCCGATAGCGATAGCAGTGACTGGATCGAGCTTTACAATTCGTCGACATCTGCGGTCGACTATTGGGATGGAAGCTAACGGATGATGCGGTGGACCTGAATCAGTGGCAATTTCCAGGGACGCGAGGGCCAGAGAACACGCTGACCACGTTCAACTTATCCCAAGCTGGGGAGGTGCAGCGACGATCGCACAGAATTACTTGCAAACAATCTTAAGCTGATCCGCTTGCTGATTGCGGCGGATCGATCGACGGCGTATCCTCAAGTTCGATAGCGAGATTTTCAGTTGCCAGTCGAGCTTCCACGGAAGGCTTGATCGTGCCCGGCTTGACGCGCAGGCCAGTTAGCGAACTGTCGATGATCTTTTGCAGTTCACTGGCATCCATGACTTCAATTTCTATCAACCGCTGAGTGATATTTTCCAAGACGACGCGCCGCTCCATCAATACTTGGCGAGCGCGCTGAGTCATTTCATCGATGATTCGTCGGACCTCTTCATCAATTTCTCGAGCCGTCTGTTCGCTATGATCACGCCCGTAGATCTCCATACCTCGACCACCCAAAAACGGACTTCGGCCGCTCTCCCGATAATTGACTCGGCCCAAGCGGCTCATTCCAAATTCCATGACCATGCTACGTGCGATCGCGCTAGCTCGCTCCAAGTCGTTTTGCGCACCTGTACTAATGTCCTTGAAGACTATTTCTTCGGCCAGCGTACCTGCAAGCAAGACCTGCATCTGTGTCTCAAGTTCCGCCTGAGTCATCAAGTAGCGATCTCCCTCTGGGCGCTGAAGCGTGTAACCTAGAGCTGCCAGGCCGCGAGGAATGATGGATACTTTGTGGACTGGGTCGGTGTTCGGCAAAGTGCAGGCCATCAGTGCGTGAGCGGCTTCATGGTAGGCCACTCGCAACTTTTCATCTTCGTCCATCACGCGGCGTTTCTTTTCAAGGCCAGCGGTCACGCGTTCGATTCCGTCTTCAAACTCCTCTTGCCCAACGGTCTGCTTGCCTTTACGCGCGGCCAACAACGCCGCCTCGTTGACTAGATTGGCCAGATCGGCACCGCAGAAACCGCTGGTCATGGATGCGATGTTTTGCAGGTCCACATTATTGCTCAGTTTGACCACCTTCACGTGAACCTTCAAAATCTCTTCGCGTCCCGATTTGTCAGGTCGGTCAACCAGCACCGTGCGGTCGAATCGACCAGGACGCAGTAGGGCCGGGTCCAAGGTCTCGGGGCGGTTGGTTGCGGCCACAACGATGATACCGCTATTGGAATCGAACCCGTCCATTTCGACCAACAAAGCGTTCAATGTCTGCTCCCGCTCGTCGTGTACTCCCACCACGGAATTGCTGCGACTCTTGCCAAGAGCATCCAGTTCGTCAATAAAAATAATGCAGGGTGATTTGGCGCTGGCCTGTTGGAACATATCTCGCACGCGAGCCGCCCCAACACCAACGAACATCTCGACAAAGTCGCTTCCGGACAAGCTGAAATAAGGCACACCGGCCTCACCGGCGATCGCCTTGGCCAATAGCGTCTTTCCTGTGCCAGGCGGACCAACCAACAGGACTCCCTTTGGAATCCTTCCGCCCAGTCGCTGATACTTTTCCGGATACTTGAGGAAGTCGACGATCTCGCGGACCTCCTCAACGGCTTCGTCGACCCCCGCCACATCCTCAAAGTTAATGGAGATGTCATCTTGAGCATACAACTTGCCGCGCGAACGCCCAAAGGACATGGGCGATCCAACTCCACCCAACCGCCGCATGACCATAGTGATCAGCAAGAACGATGCAGCAATGAAGATCAATACAGTGCCGTATTTATCCAACCAGTTATCCCGCTGAGAGTGGTCCCAACTGACGTTACTGGACTCCAACAGCTCAGCAAGCTGCTCCGCCGATTTTTCTGACTTTTCGCGATTGACCAAGAAACGGGTTACAGTCGCTTCACTGTCGGGTTTCTTGGCATCGATCCGCTTGCGCATGACCTTGCCTTCGATATAGGTATCATGCACCAGCAAATCGCTCAGCCCTGACAGTTCAACCACCATTCCATCTGCCGAAGAGACGGTGATTGTACCGCTGCTACCCGCCTGAAGCTGATCGACGCTTCCCCGCTGAGCATACTTGGTGGCTTGCAGCAACTGCAACAAGTCTGGGTATTTCATTCGATAGATGTTGCTGTTGACAACATAGGCCCCTACGGCAAACAGCACCACCGTGGTCAGAATGACATACCAAACCCAATTATTCGCCTTGTTATCGTCGCGGCGATCCTGTTCTTCGCTCATCGGTCGGTCTTTACCTTTATCAAAACAACGTTAGGGTGGTTTGGCAAACGGCTCTCTTTTATTAGAGTATACGGTCTTGCCAATCTTTGACATGACGGCGGCAATAGACTTGCCCAAATGCCCATCTGACAGGCCGGTTTGTATTGCTTCCGCTTAATGCAATCACTATACCACCTGTGTCGACCGGGGGGATTGTTGGGCGGCTGAGACCTGGCAAGAAGCTTAGATGGTTGGGATTTCCCCTTGTAATTGCGGGTTTTAAAGGATGGACAGGCGATAACCTTGTTGGACTCGACCAGGAAAAATGTGGCCGTGCTGGGAGCGTCAGGTAGCATCGGTACCGGCACTCTGGATGTCATTCGGCAACTTGGGGGGGATTGGCGAGTGGCCGCGCTGTCGGTTCACAGCCGCGTTGATCGGCTTGCCGAACTGGCCAATGAGTTCGATTGCGGGCTGGTCGTAGCCACCGATGCCCAGCAATTCGCCAAGGTTAAGGCCCTTCAGCTTCCGCCGCAAACACAAGTGGCATTCGGACGCGAGGGGCTCTTGAAGGCGGCGACCGATCAGTCGATAGGAACGGTTGTTGCCGCTATGGTGGGTGCAGCCGGAATGGAAAGCGTTCTAGCCGCAGCCAAAGAGGGGAAAAGGATAGCCTTGGCAAACAAGGAGTCCTTGGTAGTTGCCGGAGAATTGCTAGTTCAGGCAGTCTCGGAAAATGGCGGCGAGCTACTGCCAGTCGACAGCGAGCACAGCGCTGTCTTCCAAGCGCTGCGAGCAGGCGGTCCCGGTGAAGTGGCTAACATCGTTTTAACGGCTAGCGGCGGTCCCTTTCGAACTTGGGGTCTAGATCGGCTGAGAAAGGTCACCGTTCAGGATGCTTTGGCGCATCCAACTTGGCAAATGGGGCGTAAAATTTCGATTGACTCGGCTACAATGATGAACAAAGCCCTTGAGGTCATCGAAGCCAGATGGCTCTTTGGACTGGGTGCCCAACAGATCAAAGTAGTAGTCCACCCTCAGTCTGTAATCCATTCAATGGTTGAGTTCAACGATGGCTCGGTGGTGGCTCAGCTTAGTCCACCGGACATGAGGTTGCCGATACAATACGCACTAACTTACCCCGAGCGAACGGTCTGTCCAAGCCCGAAAGTGGATTGGACTCAGGCCTTGGCTTTGCAATGGGAACCGGTGGACCTGGAGCGTTTTCCAGCCTTGGAACTGGGGTGGCAAGTGGCAGAAAGTGGTGGAACATCAGGAGCGGTATTGAACGCCGCTAACGAAGCCGCCGTAGAACTATTTTTATCAGGGCAGTTGCCGTTTTTGGATATTGTGGCCGCATGTCGGCAAGTACTTAACAATCACGAATATGATCCAAGTCCAACGCTGGATCAGCTCATGCGCCAGGATCAATGGGCGCGACAGGAGACACGCCGGTGGGCAGCATTGAATACCTAGAATCGATTGCTCAATTTAGCCAAGCGATGATGTTATTGGCCGATTCTGATCCGTGGAGGTTTGTGGAAACGTTAATGGTCATCGGCAAAGTGGCCGTCGGCTTGGGCTTTGTCGTGTTCATTCACGAGCTAGGGCATTTTCTGGCTGCCAAGACTTTTGGTGTTCGTTGTGACAAGTTTTATGTAGGCTTTGATGTGCCCATTCGCATCGGGCCCATCCACCTGCCTCGCACGCTGGGCAAGTTCCAGTGGGGCGAAACAGAATACGGCATCGGGATTATCCCTTTGGGCGGTTACGTCAAGATGTTGGGGCAAGACGACGACCCTAGAAACGCTCAGGAGGAAGCCGAAAGGACACGACTGGAGCAAGGACCCGATTCGCCGCTGGATCCTCGCAGTTATCCCGCTAAACCCGTATGGCAACGGATGATTATCATTTCGGCCGGTGTAGTCCTGAATTTGGTTTCTGCCGTATTCCTTGCCGCTGGAGCCTACTACCTGGGTGTTCCTTATGCCCCTTCCCTGGTCGGTACTGTCAATGCTGGCGGTCCAGCCTGGCAAGCCGGACTTCAGCCAGGGGACCAGATTCTGCGTGTCGGCAGTGACGGCCAAGATGATCCGAATTTGCGCTTCACCGATCTGATGACTGGCGTGGTCGTTCATGGCTTCAAGTCCAAAGGTCAACCGCTTGAGGTGCATATCGATCGTGGTGGCAACAAAGTGGTACTCGAGCCGGTTCCCAGCCCACGTTATGATCAAAGTGGCAAATTGCATCTATTGGGATTCACCGGCGATCGTTCGACTCAATTGACCAAACCGGCCATTAGTACCTCTTCGCCGTTGGCCGCTCAATCGCTCGATCTAGTTACGGGTGACCGTATCGTGGCCGTTGACGACCAAGCTCTACCCGTCGACCAACGATTCGGACAACCGGTGGCCGCTGAGCTGATCAAGCGTTTACAGGCTCGCTGGAATCAGCCCGTCAAGCTGACCATCCAGCGCTCGAATTCAGCTTCCAATGCGAAAGACTCATTGGAATCGCCACAGAAGTTGGATGTAACGCTTCCACCAGTTCCCCAGAGAACTCTAGGAATCGGCTTTGCTATGGGACCTGTTACGGCTGTTCTAAGCGACTCCGCGGGACAGGCGGCCGGATTCAAGCCCGGTGATTTGGTCACGGCCATCGACGGCATCAAGATCGAAGATGCCCTGCGTGTACCCGAGATTTTTGCTGCCGGCTCAGGCCGCAATGTAGTCTTCACGGTCCAGCGCGACGATGGCGACAAGAGGGAGCAGGTCGAAATTCAAGTACAGTCCCCAGCTCAGCCTGTGTTTGATGGGAGAAGCATTCAGGGATCGGGTGAGCTTTCATTGGGTGGCGTCGGAGTGGCTTTTGCTGTTGATTCACTGGTAACTTGGGTCGATCCACAAAGGGTGGCTGCGGGCCAGATCCAGGTGGGCGATCGACTGCTGCAGTATCGCTGGGCGCCTACTCAGGATCAAACGGAAGCCACCAAAGACTATTTGAACGTGAAACTGTTGACCAAAGCTGAGGAGATTGACTCGTTTCACAACGTGGTCTTTTTTCAAGAATTGCTGCAGAGTTTGCCTTTGGGCAGCAAGTTGGCATGCCACTTCAATCGCGATGGAAAAACTATCAGCGCCGACTTGCAGGTGCTTGAATCGCTCAATTCGTTTTCGACCGACGAACGAGATCTTTTGCTGGCTGGCCTGACTCAAACCCACCGTACGACCGATTGGACCAAGGCACTAAGCCTAGGACTTTGGGAAACCAAACGACGCTTTGAGGAAGTATTAGGGTTTTTGCGGCTACTATTCACAGGCCGAGTTGGCATGGGTGGTGTTGCTGGACCTGTGAAGTTGTTCGACTTTGCCGCTCAAGAAGCTAGTGAGGGAACATCACGATTGCTCATTTTCTTGACGATGCTAAGTGCTAATCTGGCCATACTGAACTTCCTACCCATCCCAGCCCTGGACGGCGGACACATGTTATTTTTGACCTTTGAAGCCATTCGCGGCAAGCCGCTGAACGAAGAACTGCAAGTGCGTCTCACCATGGCCGGCGTACTGGGCCTATTGACGCTGATGGCGTTTGTCATCTTGAAGGATATTTACTCCTACGTCGGCTAGGCATCAGCGTGATGATTCGATATCAGCCGCAATTGCGTTAGCCATAGACCCCTTTTGACGTTCCATGTTCGCAAAAGATTTCAAGCGACAACCTAAACACGATTGGGTATCCCGTTGACTGGCCGAACTACAGCAGTTTCAGATTCAGGCAATTCGATTGTCTGGCCTCGCGTTCTGGATGCAGATTCGGGTGAGTACTTTGCGGTGCAGCGAGATGGATCCAAGGGACGCTTGGTGACTGGGCCTATGCCTGCCGATCTTAGCCGGTACTACTCGGACACTTATCACGGCAATCGGCACGGCTTCACCGCTCGATATTGTGATCGGCGTCGGTTATCCATCATCAGGCGAGCAGTCAGTGGCCTGCAATCCGTCCGCTGGCTAGATGTCGGCTGCGGGGACGGCACTCTGTTGCAATCAGGAGCGACCGCCGGTTGGCAGGTTCATGGCGTGGAAATGCAGCCCGATTTGGCAAGATCTAAAGGCCTAACCGTTTACTCAAGCCTTCAGCAGGCATCCCAAAAGGGACCGTTTGATGTGATCACCTTGTGGCATGTGCTCGAGCATCTTACTGAGCCAGATCATGATCTGCAGCTTATCTCGAACCTACTAAGCCCCCATGGGAAACTGATCGTTGCGGTTCCCGACGCAGGCTGTCTGGCCGCTCGCTGGTTTGGGCCGCACTGGTTGCACTGGGACGTACCGCGTCACGTGACTCATTTCGAAGTTTCAACATTGACTCAGATATTGATTGACCACTCCTATCAAGTTCAGCAACTGAGCCGATCAGAATTTGAATATGACCTAATGGGATTTGCTCAAAGTGCATTAAACGCTTTGGGTTTCGAGCGGAACCTGTTTTTCAAATTGTTGACCAAACGCCCCAGCAAAGCATCACTTCCGATTCGCGCAGCCAACTACGTCTTGGGCGGCGCGCTGTGTGCGATTGCCGCTTTACCCATTGGTTTGGCAGGCCGCTTGGGAAAAGGTGGCACTCTGATTTTTCAAGCGCATCGGTAGCAAAGGCGACCAGACTATGTTTGCGAATCAAAAAGTTGTCGTGGTCATGCCTGCGTATAACGCGGCCAAGACCCTGATGAAAACCTATGAAGAAATCGATCGCCAACTGGTAGACGAAATCGTACTGGTGGATGACGCCAGTGTGGATGACACCGTTGCGATTGCCCGAGAACTGGGATTGCATGTACTTCAGCATCCCAAGAATCGAGGCTACGGAGGCAATCAAAAGACTTGCTACACAACCGCTCTGCGACTGGGTGCTGATATCGTCGTGATGCTGCATCCCGACTACCAGTACACTCCCCTGCTGATTCCATCGATGGTACCGATGATTGGCAACGGATTGTACGACTGTGTGATCGGCAGCCGTATCTTGGGCGGCAAAGCCAGACGCAGTGGCATGCCTCTGTACAAATACGTAGCCAACCGCGGATTAACCCTGGCGCAGAATATTCTGATGAGTTCCAAGCTGACCGAATTTCATACGGGCTATCGAGCCTTTTCGCGGCGGTTGTTGTTGGAGTTACCCTTAGAAGAGAACTCGGACGACTTCGTCTTCGACAACCAGATGTTAGCGCAGATCATTCACTGTGGATTTAAGATCGGTGAGGTATCATGTCCAACCAAATACTTTGCAGAAGCCTCGTCAATCAATTTCCGTCGATCCTGTGTCTACGGCATTGGCTGCCTAAAGACCGCTGTTCAATTCCGCGTGTCTAGGTGGGGTCTATACCAGTCGCGAATCTTTCATCCAGATGGTAAAAAACTGGAACGCGATTAACAACTCGCTGGCTTGTCGATACACAACAAGAAAAGCCGTAATCGTTCAGATGTAAAACATCCCGCTGGTTACCGGCGTCGCCCGGCGCAGCAATTCCCCTAGAGTCAGTTTCTCAAGGAATTGTGATTGCAATTCACTTAGTTCGCGCCACACTTCGCTAACGATTTGATGGTCGGGATCAAGTGCTTCGTCGGATGTGGCATAGTCGTTGCAGCTACCAGAACAGACAGCGTCCACCACGGATGCCATCGTTGTCGACTCGGGGGCGCGGGCCAATCGAAAGCCCCCGCTCGATCCTCGGCTACTAACGATCAGACCTGCCGTGCGTAACTGTTGCAGGATCTGACCCAAGAATTGAATGGGAATTTCGTGCTCTTGAGCGATCGTACGAGCTGTCAACAACTGCCCCGATGGGTGCTGTCGAGCCAGAGCCAACATGGCTAGCGATGCGTAATGAGCTTTGATCGGAAGCTGCATGGCGTGATGCCCCTAATCCGACGTGTGCAGACCACATTCGGTCTTTGCAAAGCCGCTCCACCGCCCTGCTCTTTCGTCTTCGCCTGGCAGGACACTTCGAGTGCAAGGCCAGCAGCCGATACTGGTGTAGCCCTGGTCGTGCAGTGGGTTGTAAGGGATATTTTCTTTGCTGATCAGCCCCCAGACTTGCTGCTTAGTCCAATTTGCTAGAGGACTGACTTTGACCAAACCGAACTTCTTGTCCCAACCTACGACGGGAGCTTTGGCACGATCCTGACTTTGGTCTCGACGAATTGCGCTAGCCCATGCCAAATACCCCCTAGCAGCTTCCTTCAACACTCCAATCTTTCGCTCGGCGCAGCAACGATTGGGATCATGCGTGTAGACAGGACCTTGGTTGATTTGTTCATACTGCTGAACAGTAGTCGCCGGTCGCTTCAGTTCAACTTCGATCCCATATCGCCGTTTCACCTCTTCGCGCAGTTGCAGGGTCTCTGGAAACTGATAGCCGGTGTCGAGATTAAAAATCGGGGTCTCGGGGGCGATTCGGGCGATCAGATGAATCAGAACCATCCCCTCAGGACCAAAGGCTGTGGCCATGGTGAACTTGGGAGCGTAACGGTCAACAGCCCATCGCAGGATCTCTTCCGGCGATGCACTTTCCAGTAGCAGGCTCTCGCGATGCAATTCCGCTAGCATTGCTTCATCAGCAACGGGAATAGTATACGAAGCCGCAGGAGGGTAATTTTGTGCCGCAGCATCGGTATCAAAGTCGGCTGCGGTAAGCACTCTCAGTTGAATCGACGGCTTAGAAACCGATGTTTGGCTTGCTGTCTGGCCTGATATTTGTTTGGACATACTAGGTACCATCGTGAAACCACTTCCCTGCAGGAATGCAAAAGCTGCCAAAGCCACAAAAACCTATGCGGCACACTGGAATTGACCATATTGTACTAATAAGATCAATTAAGTCAAGTATCCTAAGGCTAACCCTATTATCGTCCTAAACGGAATCCATCTTGAATTCGGAAAAACAAGCGCTAGGCCAGATCGCGATACTCACGCCGCTGGAACCAAACCGCTCCAATCAAGAACAGCGCCAAAGATATGATTCCCAAATAGAACATTGCGGACTGACTGGGGATGCTTTGGAACTGCGGCAGTTCCGGTTTGACGTCGTACAGCGCAGCTTGCTGGTAAATCATCGAATTGGCATAGAAGGAAACGGCTAATCGCTTGATGGTGCCGGGCATTCCGCCAAGCAGAGCTTCGATCAAAAACGCATAGACCACCGCCATGATCACCGGCCTGGGAAAAGCAGCTCCAAATAGCAGGAACAGAGCGCAGTAGGTCAAAGCGGCAAGCAAAATGGCTGGCCAGTAGTTATCCCAAGCCAATCCGCCTGCCTGGCCACCAGCGGAACAGACCATGGCAAAACCGCCTAATGTTACCAGTAGTACCAACGGAAGAATTCCCAGAGCGGTGGCTAAATAGATACGCCAACGCGACAGGGGACGAATCAGTGTGTACACCAGAGTGCGATCTTCGCGCTGTTCGCCAATGGCAGCCGTTGCGTAGGTTAGCACCAAGATGGGCAGCAGAAAGGAGACAAACAACCTTACAACCACCGTGTTGGTCATAAAACTCAGTTGCATCGTCAGTCGAACCGCTTCATTGGGTTCCCGCAAAAAATCGCCTCGCTGCGTCCAAATGGCTGTGGCCATCGTCAGCATGATGATCAAAATGGCGGCCACAATAGTTTTTCGAGCCCAGACCTGGCGTCGACAGGTCAGCCATGCTAAATAACAAAGACCTCGAAGCTCTCTCATGATCGCGACTCCGCCAATTGAAACAACGCATCCGCCCAGCCCGCTTCCGACTGCAATAAATTCAGACGATATCCGTGTTGACGGACCAACCGGCCTACCTCCTGGCACAATCCCCCCGGATCGCGAGTCGTCAATACGCACTGCTGGTCGCCGCGAAAATGAACTTCGATGACACCTGGCCACTGAAGCAACTGCCCTGCAAACTCGCGCATGCGATCACTGGAAAGCCGAATCTGTTGAGGCAGATCGTTCAGAAAACTGGAAACCTCTCCCCAGTTTCCTTGGCTCAAGACTCGACCACCGCCAACCAGGATCACGCTGTCCGTTATCTGCTCGATTTCCTCCAGCACATGGCTTGAGACCAACAGGGTTTTGCCTTGCCGAGCCAATTCATTAAAGAGCTGGCACAATTCTCGGCGTCCCACCGGATCCAAACCTGAAAGCGGTTCGTCTAGAATTAGCAACTGAGGACCATGAGCGATAGCCTGAGCCAATTTGATTCGCTGTCGCATGCCTTTGGAGCAACCTCGAAGAACCTTGTGCGCCCTATCTCCTGACATACCGACAATTTCCAGGGCGCTGGCACAAAGCTGGCGAGACTGACTGGCCGAATAACCGGCCAACCTCAGCATGACCTCGACAAACTGCTTTCCGGTCATCTCCTCGTAGTAGGCATCCACGTCAGGTGCATAACCCAGCTTGCGCCGAGCGGCCACGGAACGGACGGAGGCACCAAAAATCTGGATTGTCCCAAGGTTGGGCCGCAACTGGCCGGTCAACAGCTTCATCAGGGTAC
Source organism: Aureliella sp. (assembly GCA_044234105.1). Taxonomy (GTDB): domain Bacteria; phylum Planctomycetota; class Planctomycetia; order Pirellulales; family Pirellulaceae; genus Aureliella. The sequence goes on from JBIIJD010000011.1 coordinate 64,842, forward strand.
TCTTGCCTGCGCCGTTTGGGCCAAGGAGACCTACTATGCCTCGCTCGACGCGCAAACTAACTTCGTTCAGTCCGATGACCGGCCCATACCACTTACTGACCTGCTGCATCACGATCGGTGTTTCGGGGGAAGCAACAGCAGTTTGTGTCGTGTTCGACGAAGTTGTTGACAATTTTGAGTGAATACCATCTGTCATGTAACCACCTCCACGGGCCGAAGCCGTCGCAGCAGTACAAAGATCGAGCCGATCACACAGGCTAGCAAAATGGCGATGACAAAGTACAAGTGTTGAGCGTGTTCCTGATTAAGTGTTCCAAAGAACCACCGCCCCATCAAACGACAGTTTCTGGGAATGTGAGCCAGCATCCAGTCCGGATTGTCCAAGATCGCTCGCAACATCTCGGCGAATGCCGGCAAGACCAACACAATGGCACCCCAAACCATCACCAGCGGTGCGGTGCGTTGGCAGACAACGCCTACAGCCAGCGCTAAAAAACTGAAGACCAACATGATGACCGCGCTGTAACCGATGATCGACAACGCGATTCCTCGGTTTTGAGTCCAGTATTCCAGCATGTCTGGTGAATAGACACCGCATTCGACAAACAGAATGAGCGCCGGGATGAGAGTCTGAAAGCTGACAACGGTCATCAGTGAAAGGGCTTTGCCTATGATCCAGTGCAATTTGCCGATGGGTTTCGAAAGATAAAAGACGATGCCCCCGGCGCTGTAGTCGGCTGCGACCATGACGCTGGAGGCATAGGCCAACATGACGATCACCGCATTGCTCTGCTGGACCAGAAAGCTGTAGTAACCTTCGCCGTTACCGGTCACCTGGAAACGATCCACCACGTTTGCAAACCAGCCTCCCTCAAGGGCGATCTGAGCTTTGACGTAAATCAACACGTAATGGATCAAGAAGTGCAGCATGCTAAGAGTCATGATGATCCAGAAGACGCGAAAACGCAGGATCATGCGCATGTTACTTCGAAAGATCGCCCAAATACTGCGCAGCCAGGGCCATCCAGTACGCTCAACGCCGCGATATCCGAAATCCTGAGTGTTCATGTAGACTCCTTTTGCTGGATCAGGCGCAGATACAGATCTGACAGATCCTCATGATGCGGCTCGACGGTCCGCAGACATACTCCATACTGTTCTGCCCAATCGAAGAATCGCCGAGTATCAAAACCGCTGGGCATGGCTACTCGCGCTTCATCCTCACCAGAGGCCCCAATTGCTCCGGAGGCAGCCCTAGGATCGCTCAGCAGCTTTCCACCTTCGGACTGCAATTGCTTCATGAACGGCTGCCCCGGCCCATCCCACCGAAGACAAAACTGGGGGTTTTCGTACTTCATCAGATCGCTCAGTCCGCCAGCAAATAGCACTTGCCCACGCTCGATCATCACAACGTGCTCGCAGGTCTGCTGGATGTCGTCTAGCAGGTGAGTCGAAATGACCAAAGACTTTTGAAAGCGTCGAACCAATCCATCGATCAGATCTAGCATTCGCTGTCGGCCAGGAGGGTCCAGACCCACCGTCGGTTCGTCCAATAGCAGCAATTGCGGGTCGTGAGCCAAGGCCACAGCCAGCTTCAGACGCTGCTTCATGCCGGTCGAGTATTGTTCGACGTAGCGGTACCGAGCCTCACCCAGACCTACGTATGTCAGCACCTCATGCGCTCGCCGGATCGATTGTCGGTGCCCCAGGCCACAAAGTTCACCGGCCAATGCGACCTGTTCCAAGCCCCGCATGCCGACCAAAAAGGCATCATTCTCGGGCATGAACCCGACGGCTCGTCGCAAAGTCGCCCCACCTGCGGACAAATCCACACCCAGGATATTGCCATCCCCAGAGGTGGGGGCCACCAAGCCTAACATCAGCCGCATCAAAGTCGACTTTCCCGCTCCATTGCGGCCTACCAGACCTGTGGCACCTGCGGGCAGATTCAAGCAGATCCCTCGAAGCGCCTCGAAGCTACCGTAGCTGACGCGGATATCGGACAGACTGCAAACAAAATCGGATCTGGCCGGTAAATCCCATGGCCGGGCACTTGAAGACGGCGATTCGGATTGCTGGCCGCTGAATGATACTGTTTCGCGCATACTTCCTGGCTGCCAATCATCTCGCAAGTGGTCAAAAACGCTCAGTGACATAGATTATCACCAGATCCCGCCGGCAGATAAGACCCCCGTTTGGCGTGCGACACAGGGCCACTGCGGCTTCTGCCCCCTGTTTTACATAGACCTAACTGTCCTATTCCACCTAGAGTCACATTGCTATCACTTTTCGTACGACTGACGGGCGAAATAAGAGGCATTTTCGGCAAGGTTTACCTAGTGTGACTCAATTCTCTTTCGCGGACTAACCGATACTACCCGCACAACCGGATTTTTTTTGGGTGCCTGAAGGCGGATCATCGCGATTGGCAGAAGGCACGGTAGGGGTAACTGCGTTGTTAGGGCGGAAGGTAGCTATGAAGTTGCACAAACTGATTTGGCCGGTTATGGCCGTGGTAGCTTTGGTACTGAGTGCACCTGTGGTGCGAGCCCAAGGGCACTACGACGAACTGCCTTTTGCCGATCCATTTGAATTCGATCCAGATTGGCAATGGTTCGCGCCTGTCGACATGCAGCATTTGGAAGAGCTCTCACCCAAGAAACGAGCCAACACCGGATGGTTCGGTGCTTACGACGTCACCAGATTGTGGGTAACTCGGCCAGAGTCAGCTAATACACCTCTATCCGACAAGGGAGTTGCTGGCGACTGGGGTACTGGCCATCGATTGGACTTGGGATTCATGCGAGAAAACGGGCACGGTTGGACGGGTGGCTTCCGCTCAATAGGTGTTAGCCAATACCACGTTCTCCTTTGCGAAATTGAAAAGGATCTATTTGACGTCGCGGTAGCTCAAATCGGCGATATTATTGGGGGAAGTCCCTTCAATTATCGAGCGTTCCCGGTTCGCAATAGTATCAATGTCGGCAACTTAACGAGTTTTGAGCTTAACAAGACTTGGCGGAAACAGCCTTATCGATACGGAGGAATTTTTGAGCCATTGATGGGCATTCGATACGGCAATTTTCGCGACACAGCTTTAGCTGAGTCTTTCTTGATAACGGAAGAGCTTGAAGATCCTGCAGATCCAGATAGCGAAACAATTGATGTACTCAACTGGAATTCTAACCGGACAATTACGACTAACCGAATGTTAGGTGGTCAAGCTGGCTTTAGGTACTTTACCAACTATCGTCGATGGAAGCTTAGCGGCGAATTTCGCGGATTCTTGGTTGCCAATTTCCAAACTAACGACCGTGTTTCGAATTCCATATCAGGGACAGACGACGAATTTACGACTGTATTCACTTCGGTTCACTCGTATCGAACAGAACAATCTGGCGTATGGGGATATGAGATTCGTTTGGAATCTGCATATCAGGTCACCAAAAACATCGCGCTTCGTGGTGGGCTAGAAGCAATCAACTTCGGTCGTGGGATCTGGCGTGGAGGCTTCCCGACTATCGTTGGCCAAGACTTTTCCAATCGGGATGAGCAAAAACTATTTCTTGCTGGATTTACATTCGGTGCTGAACTGAACAGATAGAAGCCTATCGTTCAATCGGAAATCACACCCGCCCGCTAAGTTAAGTTAAAGCGCAAGCTATCTCGGGTGGACGATAGCCATCCACCCACCCCCCACCTATGGGTGATTCTTCGCATTTGCGATTCTCGCAATCTCAGTCTTATAACCCGATTAAACTGGTTAACCGGCGCTCTAGCAGCGACTAGAATTTTAAGGCTGAAGGAATCTAACGCAACGAACTTAAAAAGCCGTAGCGACTCCCATTTTTTGTGAATCCTGTGCTGAACTCAACACTCCGGGAATTATACTATGACAGCGCCCTTTCAAAAGCTGGGCGATTCGATTATCGATTTCCGTTGGTTCTAGAGTCGTTTTCTACAGATGTCAGCGATGGTTGGGAACATGCAAGTGGGTTCAAAGACTAAATTGCTCAATTTAGTATGGTTCTTGTCATTTCTTATGTCATCTGTTAGCGGAACGCGGACCTCTTGGTCGCAAACGGTAACTTTTGGCACGACTCCGAATCGATTTTCGATTCAATTTCTGCAGATTGCCAACCGCAACAATGCAAGCGATGCGACCGGTCTGCCGGACAATCTGGTAGGCGCTATTCCATACACCTATTGGATTGGTACAACCGAGATCTCAAATCGAATGGTTCTCTCCGCTATCAGCTCTGGGTTACAGCTCGACGTTGGGTTCGCTACGATTCCATCAAACGATCAACCAGTGACTGCACTTAGCTGGAATCAAGTAGCACGCTTTGTCAACTGGCTAAATACAAGCAGAGGATTTCAGTCAGCTTATCGGTTTCCAAATCAGCAAGGAGAACCCGGATACAATTCGAATGCGAATATTCAATTATGGTCTGCTGCGGATGCTTTTGTAGACTCGCGCGGGCAAAATCTGTTTCGCCACCGTAGCGCCCGCTATTTCTTGCCGACCATAGATGAATGGTATAAGGCAGCCTATTACAACTCAGAGTCGTCAGCCTATGTGGATTTTCCAGTTGATTCCGGTGGCACACCAACGTCGGTCGCTTCCGGCACGGAGCCCGGCACAGCAGTTTTTGAACCTGCTGGATTAAACCCAGCAGCGATAACACAGTCCGGAGGAGAGAGCCACTACGGCACAAGGGGTCAGGGTGGCAATGCTTGGGAGTGGCAAGAATCGCCAGAAGACTTCGACTTCACCCCGAATCGCCCAAGATGGTACCGAGGCGGGGACTGGCAGAGCCCACTCGTCCGACTTCAACGCAATGGGACAGGTACGCTCAGAACCTCTAGTGCTACTTTGATCCCAAGTAACCCAGGATTCTCCATCGGCTTTCGAGTTGCTAGTAGCTTGGTTACTGGTAACGACGGTGGTGGTGGCGGTGGCGGTGGTGGCGGTGGTGGCGGTGGCGGCGGCGATGGTGGCGATGGTGGTATCCTTAATCCCAATAGTCCAGGCGGCGTTGAAATTGATGCAAATGGCGTATTGAAGGTTAGAGCCACCGATACACGCATAACACGATCATTACTGCTATCAGCTAAGCAATCGCTTCCAGCCAACCTTTCGCGTCCTAGCAAGCTGCGAAAGATATCGCTCAATCGTTTAGAACAAGCTGTTGCGAAATCGGTAAAAGAGAATCAGAAGATTAGCTCAGAGATGGTTGCTCTGGCCGGGATGACTCGACTGGAGTATGTCTTCTTCTATCCTGGCTCCAACGATATCGTTCTAGCCGGTCCTGCCGAAGGGTTTGGTACAGATTCCAATGGTCGGCTGCTAGGTGTCGACAGCGGACAGCCCTGTTTGCAACTGGATGACCTGATCGTGGCGCTGCGAGCCTATGCCCCTAATGCGGCCCCAGCTAATACCATCAGCGTTTCCATCGATCCGACCCAGGAAGGTCTGGGACGCCTGCAGCAGATGCTTAAGCACCTTGGCGGTCAATTCCGTTCGCCTAGTGATATCCCGGTCATCGTTCGTAATTTGCAGCATGCTCTGGGACTTAATCAGGTGACGATCAAGGGTGTACCCGCAGGCACTCATTTTGCCCACGTTCTAACGGAAGCCGATTATCGCATGAAACTGATCGGCATTGGCCTTGAGCCGGCTCCGGCAAACATGACCAACTACATCAGTCGTTTGACAGCGGCGGATGGTTCCTCCAACGCCTTGATGCGATGGTACTTCGTTCCTAACTACGAATCCATCGGTGTGACTGAAGACGGACTGGGCATGCAGTTGGTTGGTAGCGGTGTCAAATTAGTTGAAGAGGGAGAATTGGTGACCAATGCTGGAAGGCGCAAGAGCAGCGGTCGAGGCAACGCGGCCAGCCGTGGGTTTACCGCCGAGTTCACTAAAAAGTTTCCGCAAATCGCCAAGTCGGAACCGGTGTTCGCTCAGTTGCGCAATTTGATCGACCTAGCGGTCGCGGCAGCCTATATTCGCGACAGCGACCTGTACAGTAAGTCGAACTGGGAACTAGGCGTTTTTGCGGACGAAGATCAGTTCTCTGTCCAACGATTGCCACCACCGCAGTCTGTAGAGACGGCAATTAACGCGATCATGAAAGACGGAACTTTGATCACTCCCATCGGTGGCGGTGTGGCCATTCAGGCTCGTAAGCTGATTGAAAGAGAAAACCTGAAAGCGGATAAGCAAAAATCCATCCAGAAGGTGCATTCTGATTTGAAGCTGGACGATCTAGCTGATGGCCAGTGGTGGTGGGACTGACCGCCGCCATGATCCGTGACAGTGCCTTATCAAGTCAAAGAAGTGGGGACAAGGCTTCTAGCTTGTCCAAGGAATGTGTCAGTTTCTTTGCAATCTGGAAGGTCACAACCACTTTTCTTGCAACCTGGAAGGTCGCAACCACATTGTCCACTTCGTAGCCTACAAGTTAAGTCCCAAAGACTTCTCGTACTCACTCTGCAAATGATTGATTTGCAGAGAAATTTTATCCCACCGCTCAGACGCCTCCGCCAGTGCAGCAACCAAGCTTAGCTTCCCTGAAAGCATCTCGATCAGGCACTGGGCAAGTGCTTGTCGGTAAGCATAAGTGCCTGGCAATCTGGGTTCATTAACTGGCAATCCCTCTTCAATCTGCCGCATACTGCTTTCAATCAAACGATCTGCCAGGTCCGGTCCTCGGCTAGGCAATTGGACGATCCCTGGAATTCCGGTTCGCATCACCTCCAGCGCTCGGGGGCCAATTAGCCACTGAAGAAAACGGGTCGACTGCATGGTCTGCTGGCACCGGCTGGCAAGCGATACCACCATGCCAGCACCGCTATTGTAAGATATCGATGTGATTGGGACTAAGGCAGCCGAATCAAGCTGCCGGTTGGACCATTGCAGTAGAGTTGGGGATACCAGAGCATACGCAGGCTGCTGCGTTTCGTTAATCCATTGCCAAGCCGTTGAATGGGAGCCCACTAAAGCAGCCAGGCCCTCTGGCTGAGTTGCCAGTGCTCTTAAGAGTTCTGCAGCAAAAACAAACTCATCTGCCAAAAGACGAGCCTTCATCGATCGAAGATCCAGCAGAACACCATACTTTGGATTGACTGAAGTCGTACCCACAGCTATTGCCAGAAAGCGATCGACCAGTGCGTCTGCATCGACCAGAGCCCCTTCAATTCCGGTGGGCTGATCAGACGGTGAAGCCAACCGTTGTTTCAATTCTGCCCAAGTCAATTTGGTATTAGCCATTTGCGGGTCAGCAGATGAAATGGCGTTCACCGTTCTGCTGGAAAGCACTTGAATAGAAGAAAAGCCCAACGGCAGACCATATTGAACGCCTCCATAGCCTGCCGCCGACAACATCGCCTGTGGAAACGATTGCAGCATTGCTGATTCCATTTCCGAGTCGCTTTCAATCGACTTGCGACTGACACCTGATTCTGCGTTCGTTGAAAGGCTATTTGGCAGAGGCACGATCCACTTACGATAAACCAATTCGCCGATCAGTCTTGACGGAAAAACAAGTACATCGGCCGGGCAATCCTGAGACTCAAAAAAGGGTGTGGGCGACAGGGATTGAAATTCGACTGGCTGCTCGGAGTACGACTGCCAATGACGTTGCAAGGCATCAGCGTTATCGATCGGTCCGATCACCCATACCCGCAACGGAATCTGCGTGACCTTTCCTTGACCGACCGAAGCATCCGAAATCGGGTCTCCAATCGCTTTGTTGCTATCCACGCTGGAACTACCGGGACATCCAGCCAAAGCCGACACGCTTAGACTCAACGGTGCCGCCACCAGCGATGCGAATCGCTGGTTAAACTGGCGTCGATTGGTTGAATTAGATTTCTGCACTGCACATCACTACTGAAAACATGGTGCCTATGGAAAATTGCAAATGCGAAAATTGGGTCTGGCCTTAACACACTTTGCAAAATTGTCAAAAATTCCGACGTCCCTCGCCTGTTCAGTCTACGTCGAATCGGAATTTTTTGACAGTACGTTTGCCTCAGGATCATCATCCTAAGGAGGAAAGGTTTGAGATGTCTGTTTCCTGTCAAATCCAGTCAGAAAACTACACCAACCGACCAGCATAATCCGTCGGGCTGGTATTGTTTCAAACGCCGTTTGCCTAATGATCAAGATTTACTCTGTGGCTCGGCCAGCAGCCAATCTTCTATGTTGATCTGCAGAATCATCGTGGCTCGTAGCAGCGCGGTTCTTTGCGGCAGCATAACCTGTAGCCACCTCCTGCGAGCGGCGGCGGATAGCGCTCGTATACTGATATTAGCTTTCGACTGGGCTTCGACGTTATCCCTCAATCTCGTGAAAGTAGCCGGGATAATATTGGGCTCAGGCCCAACGTGAATAAAAGTCTCGACTCCCATGACCAGCGCCTCGTACATGGCGTCCCACAACTTCTGTGGATGGTCGATCCATTTGTGCATCAACTCACGCGCATTCAATTTCTCGTAACTGACCTTGCCCGTGACCAGCGACAAAATGGGCGGCTTTGGCTTTTCGTATTTGATCTGCGACTTCTGTATCATCATCGCACAACGGTTACCCAGATTACGCTGCCATACGATCGGTGTATGCAGCGGTGGCCAAGCACCTTCATTCATGCGCAGATAGGTTTGTCTAGGAAACTTTTCCCTAATGATCTGCCGAAATTTTTCGATAGTATCGCCTTGCCCCATCAGTAACAGCGAATTGGGTGCCAGATAGGTCGAGATACTGATCGTGCCGTTGTTCTCGGCGCTGATCTCTTGGCACAACTGTTCGACAACGTCGATGGCCAATTTCGCGTCTCTAGAGAACAGCACCGCCAGTTTTACTCCTTCGGCAAGAGCGATGCAGTCGTCGGACATGATGATTGGGACTGACAACGCATCTTTCAAAGTCATCAGGCCGCTGGAGATAATAGCTCCCACCTCCCCCAAGCTGAACCCCAGACTGACTTTGGCCTGAGTGTAGTCAATGTCAAAGAACTCTCGCAACAACTCCAAATGTGCCAGTTCCATGGCCAAGATGATGGCTACCGCCTCAGCATAGGACTCTAACGTGGTCTCTTCATTGCGCCGAACGCGCCCAACTAGGTCGACCTGCCGATGAAGATGGTCGCAGCACACCTGCTGCGCCTCCAGCAAAAAGCGATTGACTATCCTACCGTAGCGAGAATGTGCCAGCAGTTCACAACTGCGTCCCAGGTTGGTCTGATTGTAGCCGCGAAAGGTTATCGCAGCATGCGGCAATCGATGTTTAAGCTCCTGCGCGTCGACTGGACGATCCATGTTCACTTCCTGCTATCGGGGAGGTCTTGACGGCTACCCAAAACCCAAGCAGCCGTCCAAAATTCACCATATCCATACTTTTGATCGCCGCATAATGTAACGCAATTCCCCCTGGTTTGGCTAGTGCGTTCATTAAAACTTAACCAGATAAGATCGCTCGATCGCGGTCAGTGGATCGCAATTGGCCATTTGCAGGTTCAACACAGCTTCGGTAGCGTCCGAGGCGTCGCTATCATCAGCCGTCCGCTGGCGTATCCGTTGCAGTAATACTTCGGTTTCTGCATTAAATTCCAGTATTTGAAAAGGCACCGACATTCTTTCCGCCAACTGGCGAAACTGATCACGCTGCGACCACTTGAGAAAAGTTGCATCGATTATCACTGGAAATCCCGCCGACAAGATCTGACCAGCCAATTCCTCCAATCGATGATACGTTTGAAGGTTTCCTTCCTGACAGTACATGGCCGACGACTGCTTTTCAGTGGGCCTTTGAGTCTGAGGCAAGCCAAACAGCCTTTTCCGCTCGACGTCCGATCGAAGCCTCACCGCCCCCGCTCTCTGAGCCCTGTCTTGACTGCCGCTCGATTTGCCACTACCAGACATACCGTAGGTAATCGTTAGTGATAACGGTGCAGGCTTCAAATAGGCCGCAGCCATGTCCAAATAGCAAGTGCATTGTCGCAATAGACTCTGACGACCATCGTTACCGACCTCCATTTGTCGCATGCGAAGTTCGCAAACTTTGGCGCGGACCATCGCTCGGTAGACTTGATAGAAGGGCAGCAGCATTAAGCCCTCATAATCGCCCGTCGCTTCCAAGTAGGCGTTCAGAAAGGTCCATTTCAAGTCGCTACGACTATGTTCATCAAGATCCATCGCCAAGAAGGCGATTTCATTGATAACGTCCACCCAGTAAAAGTCCGGATTGAACTCGATACAATCAAAGGGCGTTAATTTGCTCTGCCATCGCACGATGTTGCCCAGGTGCAGATCTCCATGGCACTGACGAATGTAGCCCGCCTGTCGTCGCTGTTCAAGCAGGTTACTCAAATGGAGGAGTTGTTGGTCAGTCCAAAGCTGGATACAGTCTAGTGCGTGACTCAGCCCGACTTGTCTCGCAAGATTTTTCAATATTGCGAAATTCTCTCTGGCTGCCTGGGCAATATGAGCCTCGGTACCCCAATCTGCATCGGTTGTTTCTGCCCTGCGTGCTGCGCTATGAAATGCGGCTACATCATGTGCCAATTGAGTAACCTCTGCTGAGTTTATTTGACCCTCTTCGATCAATCGCAAAGCAATTTGGGACTCGTCGAACTGTGTCATCTTCACCGCATAATCAACTGCGAAGCCATGACCACCCATGCGAATCAATCCATCGGTTCTAGTGATGGGTACTACTTCGCAATAGAGCCTGGGAGAAAAATACTGATTGCGTGCCAATTCCTCACGGCAGAAATGCAGCCTTTTTTCCAACGTGGAAAAGTCCACAAAGCCTAAATTCACAGGCTTCTTCACTTTGTAGGCCCATTGCCCCGTCAAGAACACCCACGAGATATGCGTCTCGCGCAGTTCAATTGGCTCAACAGAGTGCAGGTAGCTGTCGGGCCGCATCAGTCCTTCGACCAAATGTCGACTGGTGATTTCAGTTGTCGTCTTGGATGTGCATGAATTCATTCGGGCTCTCCAACCTGAAATAGATCGCGGATCGCTCCGCGATCTGATGCAACGTTTGAGGATCGCACAGCGAGCCGACCCTGCTTCGCTTGGCAGGGTCAACAGTATCGTCAGTAGTGGTTCGCGGAGCGAACCACTACTATTCGGAGCGAATCGATACTATTGGCATCCATACGAACCGGAGGTTGTCGCAATTGAAAATCTGGCCTCCCTAAGATTATGTTAGGCGATAGTCACACAGAGAACAGGCGAAAACGGCTTGTAGATCGCTCGATTGCCCGATACTGTACGTTTTGCCACACCACAATTTAGACTTCGCTGATTTTTTAAGGCGACCGGCATTTGACAGATTACCAGTAGCTACCGTCGCCAGACGGTGGGCCAGCAGGGCTACCACCGTCTGGCGACGGTAGCTACTGGGATATTCATTTCCACCGCTCGCTTCATAGACTGCTTGTGTTTCTGAACTAAAACTGTGTTCGAGACTCATGCGGTACACAATTCAAGGGAGCTTCAATGGAACACGCAATTGCTGTTTGCCTGGGCCGATTCCAGCCAGTACATCTAGGGCATGTTGCTCTTGTGCAGCGCGCTCTTGCGTCGGCACAGCGCGTCGTTGTCGCTATCGGTTCGGCTTGGCAGGCTAGGACCCCTCGCAATCCGTTCACGTGGCAGGAACGAGCCGATATGCTCCTTGCTTCGTTAGCGCCCGAGCAAGCCGCCCGCATCCACATGCTTCCGATTCGAGATTATTACGACACTCAGCGCTGGGCCAAGGCATTGATTGATGGAGTGATGGAGTTCAGAATGCAGGCCAAGTCGCAAGGTCACTTTCCATCCCATGCGTTGTCGGATGTACCAGAAATTCTATTGCTTGGTCGCTTCGCAGACGACTCGGTTGCCCGTTATGACTGCTTTCGGAATTGGCTGATTCAGCCTGAGCCCAAATTCGGATCGATAAGTGGCCAACAGATTCGTGACAAGCTGTTTTCTGTCGGCTCGACCAATGGTTTGGCTTCCCATCAATCGCTATCGCTTCAAGAACTGTTGGCCGAAATCTCGGGTTGGGTTCCGCTTGCAACGCTCCAGTGGCTCGAGCGATTTGTGACAAGCCCCGACTACCAGAGATTATGTATCGAACATCAGGACCTGCGCGATTACAAGTTGAGCTGGCAATCGGCACCCTATCCGCCGGTGTTTGTCACTTGCGATGCCTTGGTACAGTGCCAGAGTCGAGTCTTGTTGATTCAGCGAAAATCGCCTCCCGGTCAGGGCCTGCTGGCACTACCCGGAGGCTTCATCGACCAGCGTGAAACTTTGTTGCAGTCGGCGCTGCGCGAATTGCGAGAGGAGACATCCATCGACTTGACCGATCAGGAACTGCTGCACCACTTGACTGACAGCTGGGTGTTTGATCACCCTGATCGAAGTCAGCGGGGCCGCATTATAACACATGGTTACCATTTTAATCTGGGCGATCGCACCCCTCCCAGGACTCAAGCCGCTGACGGCGCTCAGTCGATTCTTTGGATGGACTGCAGAGAATTGATTCAGCGTGAGGATCAGTTTCATGACGACCACTTCATTATCTTGGATCGATTCCTAAAACTGCTGAAATAGTGCAGCCCTGCACCGGGCATTGCAGTCTAAACTCGCGTCCCGAGGTCACCTATTGGGCAAAATAGCTACGAGTTTTCCGGCAAAGTTAGTTGCACCAAAGATGAAGCGCCTTTTCGTTCGATGCAGAGAAAGATAGGTGTCCCAAGAGGGCACCCCCGTGTGTGCAATGCTAGCTTCCAAAGGAGCGTCGTCGATGATTCGATTCGTCTTGGTACCGATGTGCATGATGGCAATGACCTACTGCCACGTAGCTGCTTTTGGACAATACAACCAGCATGGGCAACCGTCGGCTAGTTGTCAAACCTGCGATCAAGGCATGGGCTACCATTCCGGCCACGCCCAGTGTGCTCAGGGCTATTGTGGCCACGGGCAACAACCTTCCGCCTTTTGGACCAACTACTATCGCAACGCGCGTTGGCCAACCCCGTTTCGCGCTCAGGACGTCAATGCGGTGACGTCATACTTTGATGTGCAGCGCGAAAATGGCTGGCGATTACACAATACGGTCGGCCATGTGCTGTTCGACCCTGCCACTGGGCAGTTGACCGATGCGGGCAGGAATCATATCGTATCGATATTAAACGATAACCCGGTGGACCGGCGAGCCATTTTTGTGCTGCAGGGCGAAAACGCCAAGCAAACCGCTCAGCGTGTCGAGTCAACTCAGTTGGCTGTGTCCCAGATGTTGCCTGTCGGAGACTTGCCGCCAATCTTCGTGACCGATCGCGATGCTCCAGGTTCTTCGGGTGCCTATCAAACTGCGGTCATGCGAGCGATGGTTTCGTCGATGCCTAAGCCTCGTCTGCCTGAAGTGCAATTGAGTGGCGCTGGTTCGTCGCCTTGATGATCTTGTAATGAATGCAGAAGATGTTTCCAAGCAGTTGGCCGAATCTGCTGTTAGTAGATTCGGCCAAATGCATTGAAGTTTGGCCATGGAATCCGATCCTTTCTTCGAATTGCTTCGTGAGCATTCCTGGCTCAAATTCGCCCATTGGCAGGCGGAAACCGAGTCGACTAACAGCTTAGCGCGGCAGCACGCTACAGAGCGGCCTGACCTACTGCCCGCTCTGTTTGTGGCTCAGCGACAAACACGGGGCCGGGGCCGGGGCAATCACGCTTGGTGGTCACCAGATGGATGTTTAATGCTGACCGTGGCCGTGCCGGCAGCGCTACTACCTGCGGATCGCAACCAATGGAGCAAGCTAGCGCTGTTGACCGGAGTCGTTGTGGCTGAAGCTATCGAATCGGTTTGCCTCGATCTGCAAGTGCAACTCAAATGGCCCAATGATCTCTACCTGTCTGGCCGTAAGACTGGCGGCATATTGATTGAGTCTTTTGCACCAACAGGCCACAATCAAGTCTTTTTGATCGGAGTGGGAATCAATTTTGCCGTCGATTGGTCCATGGCTCCGCGCGAACTTCTGGACAAGGCGACTTGTCTGTCCAGTCACTCGGGCAACCCGGCGTCAGCGTCCCAGCTACTATTTCAATTGATCGAGATCCTGGCCGGACGCTTGAATCGATGGATATTGGAACCCAGAAGCTGGCATCCAGATTGGCACCATCGATGCCTGCTTACGGGTCGAACCGTTACGATCGGCCTTCCGAATGGCACCGTTGGACCGTCAGCCCTGGTCGGTACCATGGGAAACCATTTGACCGGACGCTGTGAAGGAGTTGCCGCTGACGGGCAACTGCTGCTGCGGACCGCTGATGGGAAATTGGTTTCAATCAACGTTGGCCAGGTCGTGTCCTTCGAGTAATGGCCTAGACCAGCTAAGATTTGGCCAAAAGAGATGCCATGTCTCCAAGATTCAGTCCGTACTGTCGAAAGCATAGTATACAGCAGGAATCGAACCTAACTACCCGACTGGGGCGCGGTCCAATTATAGTGTTTTCGTTCGCATACCTCTATAGAGACAACGCGACTGAGCCGCTACAATAAGCGATCTCAGGTTTAAGTGTCCGTCGGGTTTGCGTCTTTCTGATACCAGGAATCTAAGGTCATGAAATCGATATTAGGTCGCTTGATCATCGTAGGCTTGGCCATCTGCCTCCTGTCGCCGATGACCGCTGAAGCCGGTTCACTGCGTGACGAACTTGCACAGGTATTGCCATCCGAATCGGTGACAGGCGAGCCTTTTCAATTGGCCCAGGAAGCTAAATATCACGTATTCCTGTTCCTAGGCGTGGAATGCCCGGTGGCAAGGCAATATGGCGCTAAACTTCAGCCGCTGGCCGAGCAGTTTGCTGGCAAGGCTGTGCAGTTCATCGGCGTGAACAGCAACCCCCAAGACTCGCGAGCGGAAGTCGCACAGTACCAGAAGGACTTGAATTTGACGTTTGCCAACCTGAAAGACCCAGGTCAACTGATTGCCAAACATTTTTCAGCTACGCGAACCGCCGAAGCTGTCGTGATCGACCAGCAAGGTCAAGTCAAATACCGAGGTCGCATTGATGACCAGTATTCGCCTGGAGTGACGCGAGGTACGACCAGTTCTCACGATTTGAAGAATGCGTTAGAAGAGCTATTGGCTGGGCTGCCAGTTACATTGCCGGAGACAACTCCCGTTGGTTGTTTAATCACCTACTTGAAGGAGCCCAGTACCGCTGCCACCGTAACATTCACCAAAGACGTAGCTCCGCTGCTTTGGCAACATTGTTACGAATGCCATCGTAGTGGCGAGATCGGCCCGTTTGACATCTCGGACTATGACGATCTGCAAGGCTGGGGGGAGATGTTAGTCGAGGTCATGGAGCAGAAGCGTATGCCGCCCTGGCATGCAGACCCTCAGCACGGTTCGTTTCGCAATGAGCGTCACCTACCCGACCAGGTGATCCCGATGGTAAGAGCCTGGATCGATCAAGGCATGCCCTATGGAAATCCCGCCGACCTGCCAGCCAAACCACAGTATACGGAAGGCTGGCGGCTGCCAAAGGCTCCGGATGTTGTACTACAAATGCGAGGACGACCCTACCGAATCCCTGCCGACAAGACGGTAGACTACCAATACTTTGTCATTGATCCGGGTTTTACCGAAGACAAGTGGGTTAGTGCTTCGCAAATCATTCCAGGCGCTCCTACAGTAGTCCACCATGCCATCGTTTTTGTGCGCCCTCCGGACGGTGGACAGTTTGTGGGTATCGGTTGGCTGAATGCTTACGTTCCTGGACAAGTGCCTGTGATCTACCCCGAGGGTTACGCTCGACGTATCGAAGCCGGTTCCAAGCTGGTATTCCAAATGCACTACACTCCCAGCGGCACAGAGGAACTGGACATTACAAAAATTGGTATCAACTTCATCGACGAAAGCAAAGTGACTCATCAGGTTTACACGACGGTTGCCATCGATCAGGATTTCGAAATTCCACCGAATACTCCATCCCACACTGTGCATGCTCGATTACAAGACATGCCCAGTGACGGTGAACTGCTTTCGATTTCGCCTCACATGCATCTGCGCGGAAAGGCCTTTGAGGTGCTTGCGAAACGAGGCCAGCAAACGGAAACCATTTTGAAGGTTCCCAACTATGACTTCAACTGGCAGCATACCTACGAATACAGTCAGCCGGTTCCGTTTAAGGACATAGATCAAATTGATATCGCCGCCACTTTTGACAATTCTTCCAGCAATCCGTTTAATCCCAACCCCAATGAGTATGTAATGTGGGGTGATCAAACATGGGAGGAGATGACGCTGGGTTATTTTGACGTTGCTGTGTCGCGAGATCGACAATCTCGATCGGGTGCGGTTCGCCGATATCGCGTTAGCAGACAAGCATCCAGTGAAGCATCCGATTCTCAGGTCCGGCTTCGGTCGGAGGAAGGCTCGGATAATCAACGTTATTCAGTTGAATTTGCGGATAGCTTTATTCGCAAGCATGATCGTAACCGGGATGGCATGATTGCCCGTAGTGAAGTGTCGACGATTTTTGGCGACTATGGATTTTGGACGGCAGATCTCAATTACGATTCGCAAATCACGCGCGACGAATTGATCGAGGCGGCAAGGGGCAGTCGTGACCGCAGAAGATAATCAGTCGACATGGACCTCGCGTCTGTTTGCAGCTACGATGGAATTCCCCAAGACGGGAGTTGCTTTGGTGTTGCTGCTGAGCCTTCTATCGTGGGCTGGATTTAAGTATCCCGACTGGCCTGATTCGCTTTACCGAAAAGTCACTAGTTCCGCTGAGCCCCTGCTTGACAGTGATGAAGATGACGACGAGGACAATGGCTGGCGAGGCCGTCGCGGGCGTCGTCGCACCAGCGGTGGTTCGTCGCTGGGCCGAGCTGATACACTGCTGGTTATCCAATCCAAGCAGTTCTTTACCTATGAAGGCGCTCAGGTTCTGCGTGGCATCGTCGATCGGTTGGAGGCTATGCCGACGGTCGAGTCGGTCACCTGGATGGACAACACTCCACCACTGAATATCTTTGGGCTGGCTGAGCCAGTAGTGCCCCGTGGTCAAGCATCCGACCAGCGGTTTACTGTAGCAAAAGAGAAAGCGGTCAAGCACCCATTGATTGTAGGCCAGTATCTATCGCCTGACGCCGAGACGGCGTTGATGATGGTTGCTTTTGACTGGCTGTTTGTGGACGAAGATGCCGACTGCACGACTGCCATCACTGATGCGGCAGCCGAGGCATTGGCGGAATATCCCGGCGTCGACATGAAATTCTCGCTGACCGGTCCAGTTCCCATCAGACTAATGCTGATGCAAGACCGCGAGGAAAGTGAGTTCAAGTATCAGATGATCGCCTATACGATCATTTTTGTCATGTCGATAATCCTGTTTCGCGGACTGTTCGTGGTCATGGTCACCGCGTTGGCACCGATGTTGGGAGTTGTGTGGACCTTAGGTTTCATTCGCTATTTTGGACTTGAGGACAATCCGTTCAGCCCTGTGATCGTCCCGGTCTTGGTCAGTTTAGTGGGTTTCACCGACGCCGTACACATGATGGTCTACATTCGTAAGCGATTGCAGCTTGGCGATAAGCCCGTAGATGCATGTCGCCGAACATTATCTGCCGTTGGTCTGGCATGTTTTCTCACCTCGCTGACCACAGCCATCGGTATGGGATCATTGCTGATTTCCCAACAATCGGTCATTCGCGAATTTGGAATGGCCTGTGTGATTGGAGTTGCATTCACATGGATCTCGGTGATGTTGGTCATTCCCCTAGCATGCCGCACGCGTTGGGGCCAACGGCTTAATCGCGGGGCTGATCGCGGGTTTATCGAAAGCAATTTGGAGCTATTTACCAGCGGTGTCCGCTATTTCTTGCAGCATCCTAAGGCAGTAAGTTTGACGGCAATCCTACTGCTGGTTGTGTTAGTCGGAGTCGGCTTGACACTGCGTCCCGACGACCGTACATCCAATATGATGCCAGCCAACAGCCCAGCTCAGCAGACCTTGGCTCATCTGGACCAGTCCATGGGTGGACTGGATGTTTGCCGAGTGGAGATTTCTTGGGACGACGACTCCGCAACGCCCGAAGAGGTGGCTGAGATCGCTCAGCGCATCGACCAGATTCTCTCACAGGAACCACTGATTGGACATCCTCTATCGCTGACTCGCCTGATCGATGCTTTGCCCGGTGAGGATACGGCAATGGAAAAAATGTCGATGGTGGAGCTTTTGCCACCTCCGCTGAAAAATCTGGTTTTTGATACTGAGGATCGGTTAGCTGCGGTCTTGTTTCGAGTCAAAGACTTGGGGACGGCCACATACAAGCCGGTCTTTGAACGGATCGACGCCGAATTGAAGCAACTCATGGCCCAGCAGCCGAAATACAAACTGAGTATGGTCGGTGGTCCGATTTGGAAGTGGCGTGATCTGTACCTCGTGGTTGTCGAATTGGTCACCAGCTTGGGAAGCGCGCTAGTCATCATCGTAATTGTATTAGGATTTGCATTTAAGTCGGCTCGCTTGGGACTGATTTCAATCGTTCCCAACACCTTACCCTTAGCCGCCGCAGCAACCTATCTGGTAGTGACAGGTCAACCCCTGGAAATGGTATCTGTCTGCGCATTTACGATCTGTTTGGGGATCGCAGTAGACGATACCATCCATTTCCTGTCCCGATACAACGAAGAGCAGACAGGTCCTGGAACTCGCAATGAAAAAATTGAACGAGCCTTCCACGGCGTGGGGACTGGACTGATCATGACCTCGATCGTCTTGGTGGCTGGCTTTGCATCGGTGGCCACCAGCCCAACGCCCGACATTCAAAAATTTGCTATTCTTGGCGTGATCACACTGGTGACAGCGCTGCTTGCAGACCTATTCTTGCTTCCAGCGCTACTTAGCTATTTTGACAGATCCTCGACGGATACATCCAATTGACACGCTCAGACTGAGTGGCAAGTTGCCGCACATAGATTCGGGGAACGAAATTGCCGTTGATTCAGGTTTCAAAACTCTTGAAACACCGGCGAACAGCGAGAAGTGTCTTTTTTTGCTACAATTTTCTTTTCTCAACTGACGGTAAAACAGGCTTGGCTTTAATTCTGCTCGTACCGTCATCCCTTCACTCTTGAGACAGCACGTAATTAGCGCAGGCTATTCGGATATCCCCATGTACTACGGCGAGAGACTCAATAGCATCAGCCACTTGGTTGGAGCCGGGTTGGCCTTGATTGGCCTAGGAGCATTGCTGGCGATCAGTATTCAAATTGGCGATCCGATGCTGATATTTAGCTTCAGTATATTCGGGCTGGCTTTGGTATTGATGTACGCCATGTCAACGCTTTACCACAGCTTTCGAATGCCCAAACTGAAAAACCTTTTCCAGTTGTTAGATCATATCGCCATCTATGTGCTAATTGCTGGTACCTACACGCCATTCACCCTAATCAGTCTGCGCGAAGGAAATGGATGGCAGATTTTTCTTTTGGTCTGGGCTTTGGCTGCGATGGGCATTTTCAGCGAGATATTTCTGTCCGGTCGATTGGTTAAAATTGGACAGATGTTGATCTATTTAGGCATGGGTTGGGTTGGTGCCGTTGAGTTCTCGGATCTTCGAGTCGCGATATCCGATACTGGTTTGTACTGGCTGATCGCTGGAGGCCTAGCCTACACGCTGGGGGTTGTGTTTTATTTGCTGGACTGTGCCCGCATGCTGACCCACGCGCACGGGATTTGGCATTTCTTCGTGCTGGTTGGCTCTGTTTGTCACTTCGTCTCGACCATTGGGTATGTTCGCTAAAACTCAGAAAGTGGATTGTTGAAGCCACCATTGAAACTGTCGAACGACCACCTATCGAAACAGATTCAGTTGCTGCTGGAGCTACGCACCGGCTGTCGATTGCATTTTGGATTGATGGAGTTGGCTGCAGGCTCGCCTGGAAGATTCGCCGGTTTGGGCGTAATGTTGTCTGAGCCATCCATGGTTCTGCGTACCTCTGCGCCGACAAACGATGTCATGTCTGCATTTTCGCTCAGCGATGCGGATCAAGCCGCCGAGCCTTCGTCTGACGTTAACTCTGAATCAATTTCCGATGCTGACCGCACGGCCAATCTGACGGCTGACGACGAATACAGACGCAGAATTGCGACATGGGCAGCTTCTACGCAGTTGGATTGTAGTATTGAAATTTTGCAGGCTTATCCGTTTCACTGCGGGCTAGGCACTGGCACTCAGTTGGCTTCGCTTTTGACAGTTGCTTCCTGGCTATCGAAAAGTGGCAGCAGACTATCCGGTGATTGGCAGTCTGTTGATCAGCTTGTCGATGACTTTCGCTACGACACCTTAGCAGAAATGTCCGGACGCGGACTACGGTCGGGCATCGGACTTTTTGGCTTCCTGCATGGCGGGCTGGTCTGGGATCGAGGCTATTTGCCGGGGGCAGTCACTCGAACTCAAGAATCGCTTAGCCGTGTTAGTATGCCCGACACATGGCGATTTGTCTTGTTGCGACCTGGAGATTCTTCAGGCATTTCTGGACTTCGAGAAAATAGTTTGATCGATGGGTTGAGAGGCCAAACCAGTAGAGATCGCGACCGTATGTGCAAGCTCGCTGAACAGATCTGCAACGCAGCACTCGAAGAAAATTTCGAGAGCTTTTGTTGTCCGCTCGAACAATACCTTCGCTTGGCGGCCAGCCTGTTTGCGCCAGCACAGGGGGGACTTTATAACGGCACTCAAGCCACACTGGCTGCCCAGTGTGCTCAAGACTTGGGTTTGCGTGCCGTCGGACAAAGCAGTTGGGGGCCGACTGTTTTTGGACTTGCCGATTCTCCAGACCAAGCTCAAGGGATCGCTCAACGAATTAGCTCGCAATTCCCTGAGTGGGACATTTGGGTCAGCGAAGTCGCCAATACGGGTGCCCAGGTGCGGCTGGCTCGTGTTGGAAAATAGAGGTGAGCGACATAGGCTCTATGAAGTACGGCTATGTTGCCTTTCAAATTCTTGCGAAAACCTTTTGCTCATCATGTGTTGATACCAGCTTGGTGCCACTCGCGAGATCCAATAGGCAACCTTTCCAAGGCTTGGCAGCACGACAAGCGGCCGCCTCTTTTGGCAGGCGTGAAATACGGCATCGGCGACCTGATCGGGCTGAAGCATACGACCTGTCGTCGAACGATCAAAGTTGATTTTACTGCCGTCGCCTTGGAGCCCTTTGGTCGCAAATTCGGTGGCAACAAACGAAGGGCAGACGATGGTCACACTTACCGATTGATTAGTCAGTTCGGCTCGCAGCGTATCAAAAAATCCGTGCAGCGCATGCTTGCTGGCGCAGTATCCGGTGCGTCCAATCAAGGGAGCAAAGCCAGCGATGCTGCTAAGTACGACAATTCGTCCATGGCTTGCGATCAAAGCAGGCAACGAGGCTTGCGCAAAATTCACCGCTCCAAAGAAATTGACTTCCATGACGCGCCTAATTACGTCCACCTGTGTATCCTGAAATAGGCTCACCTGCGTTAAACCGGCAGATAGAACCAGTACATCCAATGAACCAAAATGTTCTGTGATTTGTTGAATCACCTGAGTTGCTGAAGGATGGTCGGTTACGTCGACGGTCCAAGCTTTAGCGCTGATGCCCATTTCCGTGAGACTCTGGACTTGGTTACGCAGTTGCTGTTCGTCCAGATCAACAAGTGCAATGTGGGTACCTTGTTTGCCAAATCGCCGAGCGATGGCAGCACCGATTCCTCCTGCACCACCAGTGATCAAGACCACTTTGCCATGCGACAGGCTCATGACTGTTGTTGCCTTTGATTTAGGAAGTACTCGAAGACTTGAGCGGTCGTCTTGCGTGGTGTGTAGCCAAATTCGCTTTTCAACTTCTCGTTGGATAAGACGGGACGGTAACGCAAGAAGTCGACCTGCTCGGGTCCGTAACGTGTCATCCCCAACCAACGCAAGCATCGCAAGATTACACTTAGTAATCCAGGAGGCAACCAAAGCATCGGCTTACCCAGTCGCTCGGCGATTTCTGTGATCTTCAACGTGCCGTCGCCCGCCAGATTGTAGATACCTTCGGCCTGTCGTTGAATCCCAAGCACGATGCACTCAACCACGTCTTGGTCCCAGATAAAAACAAACGGCGATTGGCTACCAGTTATTCCCAGCACAAGCCGATTGTCAAAAAGAGCCGTAATCGAATTACGAGTATTAGCTCCCAGTACCGTGCCGGGACGAAAAATCAGTTGCTTAAGCGCCGGATGCGACGCTCGGTACTCGAACAGCATCTCTTCGATCAATCGTTTATGGTCCGAATAAGGCATCGATGGATTGCCGCGCAGCGCGTGCTTTTCGGTCAATAGTTCTGGATTATCAGCGTAGTAACCGTAAGCTGCCCCGCTGGAAGTGACAATCAATTGCTTTACCCCAGCCTTCAAGCAACACTCGACGACATTTTTGGTTCCCAGCACGTCGACCGAGTATTCGAAATGGCGCTGTTTAGGGCCACCTGGATTGACGATCGACGCCAAATGAACCACTGACTGGATCGAGTGTTTTTGCATCAATTCTGCTAGCGCCGGATCACGAACGTCCAGACACTGGTAGACCACTGAATCGTGGCACTTATCGGGTACCGGCTTGCGAAGATCTACAGATACCACAACCGGCGGGCCAGTCGAATGTGTTGCCAATCTTGCAACAACTTCTTGACCAATGTAACCCGAGCCTCCCGTGATCAAAATATTGGAACTAGGATTTCCCATGAATGAAGTCGCTCCCACTGGTGCCCAACTCTGGGGCAAGAGTCTTCGGAGGATTTTTAGACCAATACAAGGCTAACGGCAATCCGGTAACGATATGCCAAATACCCCACCAACCAGCGATCAGCGCCATACCGCCTAGTCCTTCGAAGAACGTGAATACCAGGGAAAGGCCCAAGGCCGAATTCTGTATTCCTACTTCAATCGAGATAGCGCGGCGATCCGCTTGGCTCAAGCCCACTACTCTGCCACTGTAGTAACCCAGTCCAAGCGCAACGGCGTTTTGAAGTGCTACGGCTAGTGCAATCCAACCGATCCACTTCACGAAGAGATCGAAATTCCTGGAAAACACAAAACCTACAAAAAGTATGAAGAACAGTATGGAAAATATTTTAAACGGATTATGAAGCCGAATGGCCAATCGTGGTACTCGCCAAGCAACCAACATGCCCAGCACCAAGGGAACTCCTAGTATCACTACGATCGTACCCAGCATGTCCCATGCGTCCAGCCGAACATCTCGCAGAATCTCCGCTGTGCCGCTACGCAAACCACCCCAGAAAGCCAGATTTAGCGGCGTCATCAAAATGGCCAACGCCGTCGAAGCGGCCGTCATCGTCACCGATAGCACGGTTGTTCCGCGAGCCAAATGTGTGAGAAAGTTAGATAGATTTCCGCCAGGACATGCGGCCACTAAGATCATGCCAAGAGCGAGACTAGGAGAAATGTTGAGCACCAGCGTTAGAAGAAAAGTAAATGCAGGCAGAAGAATAAACTGAGCAACTATCCCGGTGACTGGTGCCAGTGGCTTGGCCCAGATATGCTTGAAGTCAGAAACCTTGAGATCCAAGGCAACACCAAACATCACTAGTCCGATAACAAGATTAAGAAGCCAGAGGCCCTGACTATCGAATCGCAGGCGGACTAGATCAATGTCCATCAGCTTTGGCCCTCCCGTCATCTAAACAGTTGAAAATTCTGCTATCGTCCACGCGGCTCTTCGTGCATCTTCTTAAACTCAAGCAGGCTGGGAGCCCACATGTGCTTCACGGGATCGACGTCAATGTGAATTACCGAACAGCGTTTCGAAGCTACCGCCTGTTCAATGGCTGGTCTCAGTTGTTCCACCGTTTGAACACGTTGACCAAACGCACCCATTGCCTCGGCTATCCGATCAAAGGCCATCTCACTGAAGTCCGCGTTGATTGTCTCGTCAGGCCCAAGCGACTTGCGAATCATCGTCTTGATTGGGCGAAGCGTGAACGACTGATTCATCTTCACCATACCCCATTGCTTGTCACAGCAAACCAAATAGATCACGTCTAGATTATTACGTACCGCCGTTTCGATCTCTTGGATGTTAAATCCCATAGCGCCATCACCGATCAAGCAGTAGACCTGTCGATCCGGATGGGCAATTTTCGCGCCCAGTGCCTGAGCCACTCCGGCACCCAGCATACCAAATTTAGGAGTCCCCAGCACGGTCATCGGCGTGCGGATTTCGTGGTAGAAATTACCCCAAACCGCTGTGTTGCCACCATCGATCACATAAAAGGCATCTGGATTAAATACCTGTTGACAGACTCGGGCTGCATGTGCCGCTGTGAGAGGTGCGTCCTGTTTAGAAAAAATGTCGTCCAGTTTAGCTCGCTGACTTTCCTGCATTTCCCGATAACGATCCACGGCAGCTTGCCGTTGAGACAATTGAATTGGCTCCCGACGACTGGACAGCTCTTCAGCCAGTTGAATCAGGAACTGCCGAACGTCGGACAAGATGGCTAAGTTTACCGGTTTGTTCAGGCCCAGTATCTCGTCGTCGATATCGACCTGGATATGAGTCTGTTGTTGAGGCTGCCGCCAATTAGGAGCTTTGCCCCACCAATCGGTTTCGCCAATTCGAGAGCCGAGTGTCAACACGCAATCAGCTTCGTTGCGCACCAAATTATTCAACTGAACGTAGATCATCGGCACGCTCAACCGACAAGTTTCGGCGATGGCACCTCGGGCGGCCCAACTAGTGACCACGGGGCTATGAAGCAATTGGGCGACTCGCAGTAGTTCTTGCGAAGCCTGAGCATGGACCACTCCACTGCCAGCATGAATCACAGGCAGTTGCGCCTTAACTAAAAGGTCGGCCGCCTGCCGGACCAACTGATGGTCGGGCTCCAAAGGCTTGACTCGGCGATAAGATTCAGGCGCGGGCATCGCCGTTAGTGACTGTTTTCGATTCAGGATGTTTTCCGGGATGTCGACATGCACCACTCCAGGTCGTCCACGGTAAGCAATCCGAAAAGCTCTTTTCATCAGCTCCACAATTCGATCTGGTGAAGTCACGGCGCTGCTAAACTTACTGATGGCTTTGATCGCACCGACTTGATTAAAATATTGGTAGGTGCCGCCTCGGTCAGGATATCCAATGCCGGTACGTCGCGTGCTGGTCAAGACCATGACACGGTTTCCTTCGCCATTTTCCACGGCAACCCCGGGTAACACATTGGCCACCCCTGGACCATTGCTTGCGATACACACTCCCAGCCGCCCCGTGGTTCGAGCATACGCGGCAGCCATGTGAACCGCACAGGCTTCGTGTCGCGGACTGATCAACTGGATTCCATGCTTGCCCAATGAAGCATACAAACCAAAGTACGTTCCGTCGATAATTCCAAAGACATGCCGCACTCCCTCTGCTGCCAGCATCCTAGCCACAGCATCGCCACCCAACATTCGTTCCACTTATTACCCCTTACTTGAATTTATTCGTTCACCAAACATACGCGGTAACTGTGGTCGAGCGTCAGAAAGCTCAATGAGCGAACTTGGCAGGCTCGCTGAGACTTGACCACAGACCCCAGACAAAACAGGTTGCATAACCCATAAAAGTCACAGGAATTAAGCTGGACGCTCTCATTAGCACACAGTATTTGCAGCAACCGGACGCTAACTCGATTGGAAGCTTATTAGGCAACCTATTTTCGAACGGTCACTTATACCAGCGGACACGAAGAAGTTTTCTAGTTAGGGAATCGTGATTGCGGTCAGTTCTGCTGTCAGCATCTCGCGGACCGCTAGGATGTCCGAAACCAGGACCACGCCACTTTTGTCGATGTCTGCAGGGCCACTTGCCGTCTGAGTGTTACCCAACTGAGATCTGACCGCAAGCAGATCAGCAACCAAGACTACAAATTTACCACCTTCGCTGCCAGTCATCTCTCCGGCCAGATTTCCGATGAAGAGCGTTATCGGGGCTGACAGGCCGGTTTGTGGTGTAGCCTTGACGACAATCCGTAGCCAACGGCTTTCAATCACATTATTGGGCCACTTGACCAATACGCGGTCCAGTCCTGCGGTGATCGGCGAAACGCCAAAAGATGTCGGAGTGCTGGCCAGTTGCCACTGCTCCGGCAAAAACTGCGACTGGTCAAAACTGCCGAGTGGACTGACTCGGAATTCGAAATCCTGCAGCGACAAATTGGCATCATTCGGCCGGTTCTGAAAATCAAAGACCAACCCGTTCAAGCCATGACTGGAGTTGGTAATGTTCTCTAACGTTAATTGTCGTGGTCCAGTTCCTTCAACAGCTAACTGTTTCACGTCGTCGATCGCATGCCACTGAGGCGTACCAGACCCTGTGAAGCCGCTGTGAAAAACCTTTGCCTGCACGGTTGCCGAAACACTTTGCTGAATCGACAGCTTGATACTGTGAGGCTCATAGACAACATTTCCGGTGAAACCCGGAGCAAATTGAAGATTTCCCAAAACAAAATTGCTTCCATGATTATTTGTTGTGCTGGTACCGCCTGTGAATGTGAACAGAGGATACTCACCCGCACTAAGAGCGGTTGCGTCGATGTTCAAGGTCACACCAGTGCCAATGGCTAGCCATCCGGGAGTGGTGAACGGCGTGAAACCGCCCGCGTCTGCGATAAAATTAACGGTGCTGCCAGTCTCGGCCCAGAAGGCGGTCAGCGGACGAGCGCTGAAAAGTTCAGCACTAGAGCCCTCAACATTCAGAGAGACTCCAGACCCCAGTTCAATATTGCGTCCCAACTTAACAGATGCACTTCCACGAATCGAGATATCAGACTGTCCAGTGCCAGATCGAATACGGTCTCCTCGCAAATTTCCTCCAACGGCAGTTAGTGTGGCCGTCGATTCACCAGTATTTCGCATATCAACGGTTCTTGCGTAGACCGTTCCGCCAGTAATCAAGAGATTTGCATTGCCCGAACTGCTCTTTAGGTCCACGTCCCACTTACCAACATTGAAATTACCCGCCGAAGGCTCGGAGCCTTCCACTTCCACTGTACCTCCGTGAACCTCCATGAAGGCATCGCCTGTGGAGCCACCGTAGGCTGGCAAAGCGCTGGTCAGGTAGATCGCAGGATCATTCGAACCGCCTAGCTGTGAAGCAACG